>JAZRPZ010000056.1:0-29012 GCA_045649485.1 Clostridia bacterium | reverse complement strand
TCACTTGTACCAAACAATTCAGAAACTATATCAAATAGTCCTTGTTCAATATCATTTGAAGGTTCATTGAATGCATCTAAATCAATATGAGGATCAGGCAAATTCTTAAAGTCAGTCTTTCCGTTTGGCGTCTTTGGAAATTCATCCATTTGTATAAAGAATGACGGAAGCATATATGCCGGCAGACTATCCAGCAAATGTTGTTTTAAATCTTCAATATTGATCTGTTCGGTTGCGGTGAAATAAGCGCAGAGATAATCTGTATTGTTGACTTTTTTAATCAATACCTTTGTAATTAGAACATTGTCAAATCTCGCAATTAATGTTTCAATTTCTGATGGTTCGATTCTTAATCCTCTAAGTTTAATTTGACCATCGTTACGGCCCATAACATATAATTCACCATGTTCATCCTTTTTACACAGATCTCCGGTATTGTAATATGGAATTCCATTTATAGTCATGAACACTTTTTGGGTCTGTTCGGGATTGTTAATGTATCCTCAGGCTTCCGTTTGCGGTTCCACTCTGGCTCTGATGGACGCCGGCGTACCGATCAAGCGCCCCGTTGCAGGTGTTGCCATGGGTCTGATCAAGGACGTTGAGAACACCGGTAAGGTTGCAGTTCTGACCGATATCCAGGGTCTGGAAGACTTCCTGGGCGATATGGACTTCAAGGTAGCAGGTACCTCCGAGGGTATCACCGCTATCCAGATGGACATCAAGATCAAGGGCATCGACGAGGCTATCCTGCGTCAGGCTCTGGCTCAGGCATATGACGGACGTATGCACATCCTGGGCAAGATGCTGGAAGTTCTGCCCGAACCCCGTGAACATCTGAGCGAGTATGCTCCCAAGATCATCCAGTTCAAGATCAATCCCGAGAAGATCGGCGAGGTCGTTGGCCCCCGCGGCAAGATGATCAACAAGATCATTGAAGAGACCGGCGTTAAGATCGATATCGAGGATGACGGCAGCGTATATATCTCCACCAATGACGAGGCCGCTGCAAAGAAGGCCAAGTCCATCATCGAAGGCATCGCCAAGGAGATGCAGGTCGGCGACGTATTCATCGGCACCGTTGCCCGCATCATGCCCTTCGGCGCATTCGTTGAGTATGCTCCCGGCAAGGACGGCATGATCCACATCTCCAAGCTGAAGAATGAGCGCGTGGAGAAGGTTGAGGACGTCGTAAAGATCGGCGATACCCTCGAGTGCCGTGTTGCTGAGATCGACGGTCAGGGCCGTATCAACCTTGTCCGCAACGACATCAAGTATGATGACGAGTCCATGCCCGTACGCAGGCCCGCTCCCCGTCGCGATGGCGACAGGAACGACCGTGGCGGCCGCGGCGGATTCCGCAGGGGCAACTGATAAGCACCTGAAATAAATTACCAATACAAAAGCTGCCGCGATCAGCGGCGGCTTTTGGTATATCGGAGGAACAATATGCATTTCGACCGGATCACCCTGCCCAACGGCCTCAGAATAATCGGTGAGTATATTCCTCATTTCCGTTCGGTATCCGTTGGTCTGTGGATCGGCGCGGGCTCCCAGTATGAGACCCGTGCACAGGCTGGAATGAGCCATTATATCGAGCACATGGTGTTCAAAGGCACTACCACACGTACTGCCAGGGATATCGCCGAACAGATGGATGAGGTAGGCGGACACCTTAACGCTTTCACATCCAAGGAATGCACCTGCTTCTATGCAAAGGTCGTAGACGAGCATGTGCGCCTTGCCATGGATATCATATCCGATCTTGTTGTGCGTCCCGTGTTTGATGCGGACGAGATGGAGAAGGAAAAGGGCGTTGTACTCGAAGAGATCGATATGTCCGAGGATACTCCCGAGGATCTGGTGCATGAACTGCTGATGCTGGCCCATTTCGGAGATCAGCCTGTATCGCGCCCCATTCTCGGCACCGCCGACTCCGTTACCTCTTTTACCCGCGAACAGGTAATGGATTACTGGAAGCAGATGTACCGTCCCGAAAACGCAGTGCTTGCAGTAGCCGGAAACTATAAGTGGGACGATATTCTGGCAATGGCCAGGGAATTCCTGGGCGATTGGGAAAAGAGCGTATTCATTTGCCCCGAATTCCACACCGATATCGTCGAACCCTGCTATCTCAGAAGGGATAAGGATATCGAGCAGGCCAATATCTGCCTCGGTTTCCCGGGTCTTGCCACCGGTTCCGATATGGGCTATGAGCTTTCGCTGTTTTCCAGCGTATACGGCGGAGCAATGTCTTCCAGACTTTTCCAGAAGATCCGTGAAGAGAGCGGATTGGCATATTCCGTTTACAGCTATCCCAACTCCTACAGCGATTGCGGCATGCTTTCAGTATATGCGGCCACCGGTCCGGATAACGCCAGAACGGTGTGCGACATGATAATGGAAGAGACCCGCCGTCTCGTAGAAGGCGGTCTTACCCGCGATGAATTCAACAAGGCGCGTGAGCAGCTGAAATCCGGATATATTCTGGGTCAGGAATCCACTTCCTCCCGCATGCATGCAGCCGGCAGACGCATGCTGCTGCTGGGCACCACCCGCACCGAAGATGAAGTTATCGCCCGCGTGAATTCTATGGATTTCGATAAGACCAATGAACTCATGCGCAGGCTGCTGGGCGCGAAGCCTTCCTGTGCGCTTGTCGCCCGCGGTGCAGATAAGATCGATCTTTTTTGATAAATTATGGTATTCCGGTCCTCGGCATTGCTAAGGACCGGTTTTATTTGTATTGGTTGAAAAAGGCATTATAGACAAACAAGCCTTCGGTGAGTTATAATATATCCGGTATCGGAGGTGTATATATGGAAGTTTTCCTGGCTAAGCTCAAGGAATTCAATAAAAATATGAATGATATCCCTCGCCGCGCGATGATAGTTGTGCTGACTTTCACCGCTCTCATGCTGGTGTGGGCTTCTTTCAGATATCTTGCTCCTCTTGTTGTAGCGGTGGTTTTCTCGTGGCTGGTAAAGCCGATCGCAAAGCCGCTGGAAAAGCTGTTTTCGAAAATAAAGATACCGAAGAAGATAGGTGCGCTTATTGCAACGCTGGCTGTATTCGGTGCACTGGGCGCAATGCTTACATGGCTCATAATGGCGCTAACCGGAGAGGCGAAGGAATTCCTCTCTCATCTGCCGAGCTATATTGATTCGCTGTATGATTACATAACCAAAGTCTATGGTCTGGCTACCGATCACATACAGGATTCCATAGGCGATGAAGCGCTGGCCGTAGTCTATGAGCTGCTGATGACGGCCCTTGGCAAGACTGCCGAGATGGCTTCCTCCATCGCCGCCTCCATCGTTTCCCTTACGATCGGCCTGGTGGCCAAAATGCCCGATGTTATTCTGTTTGTGCTGTTCATGATAATGGAGACTTATTATGTGGTGGCCGACAGACACGATATCGGAAACTTCTTCAGAAGGCATCTGCCCGAAAAAGTAGCTGACGGCGGCGCTGAAATAAAGGACGTAATGATAAGCGGTGTAAAGGCACAGGTTGTTACTGCGATAGTTCAGATGGTAGCGGCTGCAGTTATACTGGCGTTTGGATTTACTGTTCTGGATATCAATTATGCGCTGATGCTTGCGATAATTATATCTGTGCTCGATGCACTGCCTGTTATCGGCGCAGGTCTGATCATGTTCCCAATGATGGGATATTACCTTGTTGTGGGCGATTTTGTGATGCTGGCGGGTACTGTGGCGCTGTACTTCATCGTTCAGGTGGTAAAGCGCTTTATGGAACCCAAACTGCTGGGCAAGCAGATGAGTCTTAATCAGTTGGCGACCATGGTTTCCATGTATGCCGGCTATGTGTTCATGGGCTATATAGGTCTGCTTATCGGACCGTTGATGCTGAAATTGTTTATGGCTATTCTCAGCAGCGCAGCCGGTGAAACAAAGAAGCCTCAGCCCGTTATCGATCCTGAAAAGGTCGCAAAGAAAGCCGGGAGGAAAAAATAAATGGTATTCTCAAGCAACATATTTCTGTTTGCTTTTTTGCCTTGCATTCTTATAATTTATTATCTCTGCAAATTCAACCGTAAGCTCAGCAATATAGTATTGACTGTAGCCAGCCTCGGTTTCTATGCATGGGGTGAACCTACCTTTGTGCTTGTCATGATGACGTCCATCGTGGCAAACTGGCTGTTCGGTCTGTGGGTAGATAAGACCAAGGATAAAAATGTTCAGCAGCGCATAGCTATTACGGTTATGCTGGTGTTCAATCTGGGACTCCTTGGCGTGTTCAAGTATCTCATGTTCCTTTTGAGGACTGTGAATTTCTTGTTCTCTGCCAATATGCCTATACCTGAGATTGCGCTGCCCATCGGTATATCCTTCTTCACTTTCCAGTCCATAAGCTATGTAATGGATGTAAAGCGCGGCAAGGGTCAGGTACAGAAGAGCCTTCTGAACGTTGCTATGTATATAGCATTCTTCCCGCAGCTTATTGCGGGTCCCATCGTACGTTATCAGACCGTCGCCGAAGAGATAGACGGACGCAGAGAGAATTTTACGGATTTCGCTTCCGGCTGCCGTAAGTTCCTTATCGGTCTTTGCAAGAAGGTAATTCTTGCAAATAATATCGGCATAATGCTGGAGACTGCGCACGGGCTTGCAGCTTCCGAGATGTCTGTGGTCACTGCGTGGATAGGTGCTTTCTGCTTCATGCTGCAGGTATATTTTGACTTCTCGGGTTATTCCGATATGGCGATCGGTCTTGGTCGCATGTTCGGTTTCCACTTCCTTGAGAACTTCAATTATCCCTTCATTTCCAAGAGCATCGGAGAATTCTGGCGCAGGTGGCATATTTCGCTGGTTACCTGGTTCCAGGATTACCTGTATTTCCCCCTGGGCGGCAGCCGCGTAAAGACCAAGTGGAGGCTGGCGTTCAATCTGTTTGTGGTTTGGTTTGCTACCGGCATGTGGCACGGTGCCGACGAGACTTACGTACTCTGGGGCGTGTTGTGCTATCTGGGTATAGTGCTTGACAGATTTACCCCCATCGGCAGGTGGATGGAAAAGCATCATTTGGGTCAGGCGTTTACCATTACTTATGTTGTTGCCACCACTATTCTGGTGCCCTGTATCGATATGCCCCATGCGCTGCGCGTTTGGAGGGCGATGTTCGGCATTGAATGCGCCGGTCTCTGGAACAGTGTGACTACCATGCTCGCGAAGGAATACGGCATATTCTTCATTGCGGGCTGCATCTGTGCGATGCCCTGGATGGGATTCTTCAAGGATAAGCTGCGCGTGCCCGAGAGCGTTATCCGCATCGTGAGCACCGCTGCCATCATCGTGATGACGATCGTTTCCATTTCCTATATAGCTACCGACAGCTACAATCCCTTCATTTATTTCAATTTCTAAGGAGGAGCCATGCAGAATCTGGCAAAAGTCCTCGCTTCCTTTGCGGATGAGGCACAGATACTCATTGACGAACCCATGAAAAACCACACGACATTCCGTGTGGGCGGCCCTGCCGATATATGCTTTTTTCCTTCCGATGCCGATGAACTCATCAATGCCATGAACGCTGCACGCGAAATGAACGTGCCCTGCATGGTAATGGGAAACGGCTCCAATATGGTCGTGCGCGATGGCGGCATCCGCGGTCTGGTAATAATACTGGGCGACAGATTTGCCGGAATAAGTGTGTGCGGTACCCGCATAAGCTGTCAGGCAGGCGCAATGCTTTCGAAGCTCGCCGCTGCTGCGCTGGAAAATTCGCTCACCGGTCTGGAGTTTGCTTCCGGTATCCCCGGTACGCTGGGCGGCGGCGCAGTGATGAATGCCGGTGCTTACGGTGGACAGCTTTCCGATGTGCTGGTATCCGCAAAGGTGCTGGTGGATGGCCATGTTGAGACCTATACCCTTGAACAGATGGATATGGGTTACCGAACCACCCGTCCGCTCAGGGAAGGCGCCATTGTGCTTTCCGCAGAATTCGAACTGCAGAAGGGCGATAAGGAAACCATTTCTGCGACGATGCGCGATCTGAACGGCCGCCGCAGGGATAAGCAGCCGCTTAATTTCCCCAGCGCCGGTTCTACCTTCAAACGTCCTGAAGGTTATTTCGCAGGCGCGCTCATCGAACAGAGCGGTCTTAAGGGCTGCTCCGTAGGCGGCGCACAGGTAAGCGAAAAGCATGCAGGATTCATTATCAATACCGGTAACGCTACTGCTGCCGATATACTCGGACTTATTGCCCATGTGCAGAAGGTCGTAATGGAGAATTTCGGCGTGGAACTTGAATGTGAAGTAAGGATAGTGGGCGAGGACGCCCTGTAAACCGAACGGAGGAATTTGAATGTCATTTGCCGCTGACGCCCGTGGAGAGATCGCGCATATCGAATGCGAGAATATCTGCTGTGCACGCAGTGAGCTGTGCGCGGCGCTGCTGGCTTCGGGCGGCATTTCTTATCACGGCAGGGGAAAGTACAGGCTTTCGCTGGTGGCTTCCGATGCTACCATAGTGCGCAGGTATTTTACCATAGCGAAGAAGTTTTTTGATGTTACCGGCGAACTGCGTGTTCTTAAGACAGACCAGTTTTCGGGAATGACCAGATATCAGCTGGTGCTGCCGGAGGAATCTTCGCTTGATCTGCTGGAAGAGATAATGCTGCTTGACCCTGATGGTCTGTTCGGACTCAGAGAAAAGTGTGCAGATGAAATAGTTGAAAACGAATGCTGTTCCCTGGCATTCCTCAGGGCGGCGTTCCTTTTCTGCGGCACCATAACAAATCCGGAGAAGTCATATCATATAGAGTTCTCGGCTCCGAATGAACAATTTGCACAGATTGTTATGGAATTGCTGAATAAATTTGAAGTTCATGCTAAAAAAGCTTGCAGAAAAGCAAAAGAAGTGGTATACTTGAAGGGCAGTGAGGGGATATCGGATGTATTGACCCTTTTAGGAGCCCACAATTCCATGCTTACGCTGGAAAATATCAAGATTACCAAAGGCTTGCGCAATCAGGTCAACAGACAGATGAACTGCGACAGTTCCAACATCACAAGATCCATGCTCACTGCAGAACGTCAGATTGCCGATATACGCTTTATAGAAGAGGAACTCGGGCTTGACAAATTGCCCAAGAGTCTGAGGGATGTAGCCGAAGCGCGCATCGCGAATCCGGAAACTTCTCTGAGCGGTATAGGAGAACTGATGATGCCCCCTTTGGGCAAATCAGGAGTCAACTCCCGGCTGCGGAAGCTCACTGACATAGCGAATAAGCTTCGCTCGGGAGAAGAGATAGATCTTTGATGTGAGGTGTTGTGGGAATGGTAAAGCTTGCGGCAACTTTCCGTGCCGCCGACGGAATCACGCCTGATCTGGCCGCTGAAATAATCCAGCGGGCATCCAGATACGAGGCGAAGACTGAGCTTGAGATGGGTACCACCCGAGTCGTTCTGGGTTCACTCATTGGAATACTTTCCCTTGAATTGCGGCAGGGCTGCCCGGTGACCATAGTTGCCGATGGAGCAGACGAACAGGAGGCCGCACAGGGCATCCGCGCACTGATAGAAGCCTGAGGATGCAAAAAATCACTGTACCATATGAATGGTACAGTGATTTTTTTAATCTCTGATTTCTATGTTCTCCCTGCCGAAGATGTCATACGATTGCTCGATTATCTTTTTGGCGGGGGAGGATGTCTTCGCGGCAGCGGCGTTTATGCCTTCCGCACGCATGGCGACAGTCATGTTCCTTCCGAATTTGGCGGTGAAAGCTTCGTTCAGTATGGAGACCTTGCGTTCCAGTATCTTCTGGAACATGAGATTCTTTTTCGGAAATTCAACGGTAACTATGCTGTCGTTCACGCTTACGAATATCATAGCAGAAAGGGCGGCCTTCAGAGAGGGATTTGCATCCATCAACGCGGCTACGGCGCTGAGATATTCCTGCGGCGCGTCGGCGGCAGAATTTGCGGCGGCCTGCTGCACAGGTGCTGCCGCAGTTGCGGCGGCTTCCGCTGCAGGTGCGGCGGTTTCGGCAGGTGCTGCGCCGGCTGCGGGCACGGCGATGGCTATGCCGTTCTTTACAGCGTTTTCCACCTTTGCAACGCGCTCTTCGAGGGAAGCGTCCTTCTCAACTTCGGGATGGCAGGCGCGTACTGCGCAGAGCTCCAACACGGTGCGGGGCTGCAGAGCCCATTTCATATCAGGCTCGGCCTTCATGAAAAGCTCCATTATGCGCATGAACTTTTCGCGGGGGGCCTTGGAAGCCTGTTCACGGTAACGCTGAGCGTCTTCTTCGGTTATTTCGGTAATGTCTGCAAGCTCACTGCCCAAAATGCCGGCAAGCAGCGCTGTGCGGGCATGGCTTACCGTATCGCGGGCGAATACCTGCGGGTCGCGGCCCAGGTCCATGGTGGCGGCGATGAGCTCGAGACAGCGCTTGGCATCATTCATAATGAGCGCGTCCATGAAATCGAACATGAACTCGCGGCCTGAAGTACCCAGTACATCGCGGGCAAGCTGAGATGTCACTTCGCCGTCGGTATATGCAAGGCACACGTCCATAAGGGACATGGCATCGCGCATGGAGCCTTCCGCTGCGCGGGCTACTTCATAGAGCGCGCCGTCATCTGCGGTGCGTCCTATGCCGCCGAGGACTATCATCAGCTTATCGATTATTGTATCTGCTGATATGCGGTGGAAATCGAATCTCTGGCAGCGTGAGAGTATGGTTGCCGGCAGACGCTGAGGCTCGGTGGTCGCAAGGATGAAAACGGCGTGTGCCGGAGGTTCTTCGAGGGTCTTCAGCAGGGCGTTGAAAGCGCCTGTGGAGAGCATGTGTACTTCGTCGATGATATAGACCTTGTGCTTTGCCATGGTGGGGGGATACTTGACCTTTTCACGCAGGTCGCGTATCTCGTCAACGCCGTTGTTGGATGCGGCGTCGATCTCCACAACATCCATGCAGCTTTCGGCGAGTATGGCTTTGCAGACTTCGCATTCGCCGCATGGCTCGGCAGAGGTCTTGTCAAGGCAGTTTATCGCACGGGAGAACACCTTGGAAGCGGTGGTCTTACCGGTGCCGCGGGTGCCGCAGAACAGATAGGCATGGGCAATACGACCTGAGGTGACCTGCCTCATAAGCGTAGTCACGACAGCGTCCTGTCCGAATATTTCCGAAAATTGTCTGGGTCGCCACTGGCGGTAAAGCGCCTGATAAGCCATTTGTGTGTACCTCCGAAAGTCTCTCTATATATAATAATGGAGAAGATACGCAAAGTCAATCTGTAATAATTCGAAGAGCCCCAAACTCAATATGACAGACAGCACCGATTCGTAAAGCAAAATTAGCATAAGATATCGAAGTTTTACAGCAAATACTGAACATCTTCCAACTGAGCATGATATAATGCTATTGAAAATGGTGTTTTATGCGTTGAGGTAAAAATATATGAAAAAGATCATTCTCACCGGCGGCGGTACTGCCGGTCACGTAACCCCTAATCTGGCGCTGATTCCCCGCCTTCTGAAGGACGGCTGGGAGGTACATTACGTTGGCGAAGCCAATTCCGTAGAGGAAAGGCTCACCTCCTCCATTGAAGGCGTCACTTATCATGCAGTAGCCTGCGGCAAACTTCGCAGATATTTCGATCTGAAGAATTTCTCCGATCCCTTCAAGGTACTCAAGGGCATCGCTCAGGCAACCAATCTTATCCGCAAGATAAAGCCCGATGTTGTATTCTCCAAGGGCGGTTTCGTTTCCGTTCCCGTAGTTTACGGCGCAAAGCTGAACGGCGTGCCCATCGTGTGCCACGAGTCCGATATGACTCCCGGTCTTGCAAATAAGCTCACCGCTCCCTTTGCAAACGTTATGTGCTGCACTTTCCCCGAAGCTGCTAAGCTGGCAGGTTCCAAGGGTCTGTATACCGGCACTCCCATCCGTCCCGAAATACTGAAGGGCAACCGTGAGAACGGTCTCAAGAGGTTCGGCTTCAAGGATGGCATACCGGTAATCATGATCACCGGCGGTTCCAGCGGCGCAGTAGCCATCAACGAAGCGGTACGCGGCGCACTGCCCAAGCTGACCCAGTGCTTCCAGGTGCTGCACCTGTGCGGTCCCGGAAACTTCAATGCTTCTCTGGAGGGCACCAGGAATTATACCCAGTGCGAATATCTTGATGCGGAAATGGCAGATGCATATGCCTGCGCCGATATCCTCATCTCCCGCGCCGGTTCCAATACCCTGTGCGAGATCGTTGCCCTGCGCAAGCCCGCACTGCTCATTCCCTATCCCAAGGGAGCAAGCCGCGGCGACCAGATCATCAATGCCCAGTCTTTCGTGGACCGCGGTCTGGCCCATCAGCTGCTGCAGGAAAATATGAATTCCGAAGTGCTGTATGAAGCAGTCATCAGGCTGTATGCACAGCGCGGCGAGCTGTATGACGCAATGGCGAACGAAGCAGCCGGCAACGGTGTTGAGAACGTTCTTACCGAGATCTACAAGGCAGCAAAGAAGTAATTGCAAGAACTGTCGTTTTTAAGCGGCAGTTCTTTTTTATGAGTTGTTTATGTTAAAAAACGGTATTTCTTTAACAAACGCACTCTTTACAGAAGCAGTGGGAAAGAATATAATACTGCTTATGATTATTTAAAGAAGGAGGATGCTTTATGGCGGTTACTTTGGTAAAGGAACTGTTCACCAATACCCCCGCACAGAATGCATGCGGCATTACTGTAAGCGGTTGGGTGCGCACCATGCGTGAGTCCAAGACTTTCGCTTTCGTGGAACTGAACGACGGCAGCTATTTCCGCAATCTGCAGGTCGTGCTCGAGGAGGGCAAACTGAATAATTACCGCGAGATCGTCAAGGGCATCTCCGTTGGCGCAGCGGTGGAATTCACGGGCGATCTGGAGCTGACCCCCGAGATGAAGCAGCCCTTTGAGCTCAAGGCCACCTCTGCCACTATAGTTGGCGAAAGCCCCAGCGATTATCCGCTGCAGAAGAAGCGTCACACCCTTGAGTACCTGCGTACCATCCAGCATCTGCGCCCCCGCGCAAATCTGTTCCAGTGCGCATTCCGCATCCGCAGCGTTGCGGCTCAGGCTATCCATCGTTTCTTCCATGACATGGGCTATCTGTATGTCCACACTCCTCTGATCACCGGTTCCGACTGTGAGGGCGCAGGCGAGATGTTCCAGGTAACCACTCTGGATCCCGCAAATCCCCCCCGCACCGAGGACGGCGCAGTGGATTATTCCAAGGATTTCTTCGGCAAGCCCGTTTCTCTGACTGTTTCCGGCCAGCTGAACGCTGAGATCTTCGCGATGGCTTTCCGTAACATCTACACCTTCGGTCCCACCTTCCGCGCAGAGATCTCCTACACTCCCCGTCATGCGGCTGAGTTCTGGATGATCGAGCCCGAGATCGCCTTCGCTACCCTGAAGGAAGATATGGACCTGCAGGAGCAGATGGTGAAGTACATCATCACTGCCGTGCTGGAAGAGTGCACCGAGGAAATGAACTTCCTGAACAGCTTTGTTGATAAGGGACTCATCGAGCGCCTGACCTTCGTACGCGACAGCGAGTTCGTCCGCTGCAGCTACACCGAGGCTATCTCCATTCTGGAGAATTGCGGCGAGCAGTTCGAATATCCCATCTTCTGGGGCAGCGACCTGCAGACCGAGCATGAGCGCTATCTTACCGAGAAGCACTTCAAGAAGCCCGTATTCGTCACCGACTGGCCCAAGGAGATCAAGGCCTTCTACATGCGCCTCAATGAGGACGGCAAGACCGTTGCGGCTGCCGACCTGCTGGTGCCTGTTGTCGGCGAGCTCTGCGGCGGCAGCCAGCGTGAAGAGCGCTACGACGTGCTGAAGGAGCGCATCGAAGAGCTGGGCATGAATCCCCAGGATTACTGGTGGTATCTGGAACTGCGTAAGTACGGCACCGCTCCCCACGCCGGTTTCGGCATGGGCTTCGAGCGCATGATCATGTATCTTACCGGTATCGCAAATATCCGCGATGTTCTTCCCTTCCCCCGTACCACTCAGAACGCCGAATTCTAAGAAGAATATATTCAAGGGCAGACGTTTGTCTGCCCTTGTTTCATAAAGGAGAAGGCTTTATGAAGCCCGTTGCTGTAATCTATTCATCAAATACCGGTCACACCCGAAGATATGCCGAACTTTTGAGCCGTGAAACAGGGATCCCTGCGTATGATATCAAGGAAGCAAAGCCCGATAAGAATATGCCTGTTATATACATGGGCTGGCTTATGGCTTCAACGGTGAAGGATTTCGGCAAGGCCAGGCGTCGATTCGATGTGAAGGCCGTGTGCGGAGTGGGGCTGTGTACCACAGGAGCGCTGCTGAAAGAAGTGCGGCGCGCCGCAAGAGTGCCCGCGGAAACCGCGCTGTTCACGCTGCAGGGCGGCATGGACACAGATAAGCTTACGGGAATATACCGCAAGATGATAGATACGCTTACCCGATTCATGGCGAAGAAGAAAAATCCTTCGGATGATGATATTGAGATGCTGCGGCTTCTGACCACACCCGGAGATTATGTGGACGCGGAAAATCTGCAGCAAGTGCTTGAATGGTACAGAGGACAATGATATGAAGACGAAGCTTGTTGTGGTGCGTCACGGCGAAAGCATGTGCAATCTGGAAGGAAAGCTGCAGGGTCAGTACGATTCGCCGCTGAGTCCTTTGGGAATCCGTCAGGCGCAGGCCTGTGCGGATTATCTGAGCACATGGGATTTCGACGCCGCTTATTCCAGCGACCTTTCGCGCGCCTATGATACTGCCTGCATAATAGCGGCAAAGCATGAGGGCATAAGCGTAGAGAAGGACGCTGCACTCCGTGAGATATATTTCGGCAAATGGCAGAATATGCTGCCTGCGGATATTGCCGTGAAGTTTGCCGAAGACTATGCTCTGTGGAAATCCGGCAGATGGGGAATGCGTCCAACCTGCGGCGAGACGCTTGCGGAGGTTGCGGAGAGGGTATGCCCCGCAGTTTGGCAGATAGCGGAAAAGTACGCCGGCGGCACGGTGCTTATCGTGACCCATAACGGTCCTATGCGCATGCTGCAGTGCGATTGGCTGGGGATTCCCTATGAAAGGGTGAATGAAGCGGCGCACACCAAAAACGTGGGCGTTTATGTGCTGGAATATGATATTGCGGCACATACCGTGGAAAGGCTTATAATGGGCGAAACAGGCTTTCTGGAGGGCATTACTGCCGCCTCACAGGGCAACAGATACTGAGGAGAAAAAAGTATGAAGACAAGGCTTGTGTTTGTGCGTCACGGCGAAAGCACGGGAAATCTGAATAAGCGCATGTACGGGCATCACGACGGCATGCTGACCGAAAAGGGTATTAAGCAGGCGGAATTGACCGCCGAATATCTGAAGGACTGGCATTTTGATATTGCCGTTTCAAGCGACCTGACCCGTGCCTACGACACCTGCAGGGTGATACTGAAGCATCATCCCGGGGTAGAGATAATAAAGGATTCCGGCATAAGGGAAACTTACATAGGCAAATGGGAAAATATGTCCCGCGCCGAGGCAGTGGAGAAATATCCCGATGAATTCCGTACATGGGCGGAGGATATCTGGAATGCCTGTCCTCCCGGCGGCGAAAGCGTGAAGGAATGCGCACGCCGCATGTGGGAAAATGTATGGCGCATTGCGGATGAACAGGCGGGCAAAACTGTGCTCGTTACCGGTCATGCAATGATTTTCCGCACGCTGTGCTGCAGATGGCGGGGAATCCCCTATGAGCGTATGCAGGAGGTACCGTGGCTCAGCAACGCATCCGTTACCGTTGTGGATTACGATAACGACGCACGTACCACGGAAATAATCATGCTGGACGAAGCGTCCTTTCAGGGCGAACTTCAGACCACGGTTAGACCTTTCAGCGAACTGAAGTAAAAAAAGAACCTGTCCGATGGACGGAGCATCCGGTAAGATAAAAGCAGACACTCACAAAAATGTGAGTGTCTGCTTTTTCTTGTAAGATTCAAGGCAGCAGGGCAGTGCTGTTTTTTACATGCGTATTTCGAGTATTTTTTCGTCGTTTTCGGTAATTTCCAGCAGCCCCCATTCGGGATGTTTCCTGCGGTAGCGTCTTAATTCACGCATGAACGCGACTGCCTTAAAATAATTTACGGGTGTACCGTTTTTACGGCTTTTTATGCACAGGAAAAGAGCTGTCAGTGGGTTGAAGGCTATCGCTGTGGGGATTCGAATGTTCAGCTTGCTGCGTTCGCCGGGATTTATGTTTATCTTCATATGATATTACTCCACGAATATGCGAATCGTGTCGCCTTCGGACGTCTCCACTTCCATCAGGTTGCCGACTACGCCCTGCTGCACCATTTCCAGCAGCTTGCCGACATCGATGTTTTTGAGAGAATCGTTGCCGGAGACCTGAGCGATGGCGATACCGGTATCCACCGCTATCTGCATAAGCTTCACGGGGAAGTTTACACGCACAGTTGTACCGTCAGATGATTCCATGACGATGCGGAACATCATGTCGTTTATGTCCTTGCGTTCTTCCAATGGCACGAGGCGGGTCTCGGGCATCGTTTCGGTGTTTTCGCCGGTGAGCAGCTCGTCCACGGTTACGCCCAGGACTTTGGAAAGCTTTGGCAGCAAGGTTATGTCGGGACAGGTCTGGTCGTTTTCCCATTTGCTCACCGCCTGTGGGCTTATTCCAAGCTTTTCGGCAAGTGCGTCCTGAGTCAGTTCATTCTGTTTGCGCAGTGTGCTTATTCTCTGTCCGAGGGTGAAATTCATTTCGTTCAGCTCCTTTGATTTGATGGCTTAAGGATACCATCGGTGAAAGCCAAAATGAAGGGAACAACGGTTGTTTCGACTCAACCATATTGAGAAAAACCGCTCAACTGACGGTTGAGCGGCATATATCAGCCGATTCGGGCCTTGAGTTCTTCGGCGTAATTGCGGGTAATGGGGCTGGTGGTGGGGAAATGCACTGCCAGCGCACGGTCGATGAAATCCTTTGCCTTTTCGGTATTGCCCTTGTCGGCACAGATGGCGGCAAGTCCGGTGAGTGCAGGGGAGTAGCGGGCATTCTTGCCGACTGCCTGCTTGAAGTATTTGAGAGCATCCTCCTGCTTTCCGCAGTTGTACAGCAGCCAGCCCATGTTGTTGATGTTGCTGATGTCGTCGTCATCATAATCGATGGCGGTCTTCATGAATTCTGCTGCGGCAGAGTGATCGCCGGTCTGCATGGCTTTTTCCACATGCATAGCACCCAGTACGGTATAGTAGATGCCTATCTTGCGGCTCTGCCCCAGCAGTTCCATCATAGCCATTGCTTCGTCCAGCTTGCCCATTTTCCAATCGCATACGGCACAGTCTATCTGCAGCAGATAATTATCCTCGGTGGAGGTGGCGCCGCTGTTTGTGAGCTGTTCAAGTATAGCGCGGGCCTTTTCGAATTTGCCGTTGCGCATCAGCAGGATGCAGTAGCCGGTTACGATCTTGGGCGTCTCAAAACCATTCTTTTCGGCTTCTTCATAAAGCTCCAGTGCCTTTGCGTATTTTTCGTCAGCTTCCTTAAGCTTACCGGAATCGTTCAGGCGGTTTGCCTGCACGTGTGCGCGGTATGCCTTATTGCCGGGATCCTGCTTGAACATATCCATTATAGCCATAGTCGTTATATCCTTTCATCATTCGCAGCTGTTTTTTCCTGCGGTCTTCGTCTTTTCTATTTTGGTGCGCAGCCTCGCTTCACGCTTTTTAAGCAGTTCGGTTTCGGAATCTTCGCATTTCATAAGCGCGATACGGGTGTGCTCAAGTGCCTTACGAAGATTTTTCGTGCGATGCTCGTATATTTTCGCAAGCTCAACATGCGGCAGTATTCCCATCTGCCGGCGGCTTATCATCTGCTCGAGGGTGGATATTGCGCCTTCGGTATCTCCGGAGCGCAGACACAGCCTGTAAAGCCTCATATTCGCCTGCCCGGCCACGCCGCCGTCACGCAGTGCAGAGATGGAATGGGCTCTTCCGGGCACGGCTGAGAGTCGGTAGAGCTCTTTTGCCTGAGTGGATTCGCCCTGCTTTTCAAGAGCCTTGCCCAGACTGAAAAGGTCCTGCACATAGCCTTGCTTTTCGGGATCGCGGTATACCGTCAGCAGCTTGTCCATCAGAAGTCCGAGGGACACTATGTCCTGATAATTATGCTTTATTATGTCCTCAACAAGGGACATATCGCCGCTTTTCAGATACTGGAAATACCGCTGCGGTACTTCGCTGCCGGGCAGGTCGCCTTCGCGGGCAAGCCCCAGCACGCGCTCTTCAAGATTCGCAAGCCTGCAGCTTGAAAGCCGCAGCTTCCATACCCTGCGGGATGGGGGCAGCAGGTCAAGATCGAAAAGCTCGGGATAATCCTTCAGGCGGTTCATGGTGAAACGCGACCTCAGAAGCGGCATATCGAATGTCTTTCCGTTGAAGGAAACCACGCATTCGAAGCGTTCCATGAGCTCTTTCAGCCGGTAGAGAAGTTCCGGTTCATCGGAATAATCCTTCATGAAGAACTGTTCAACGGTCATGAAGCCCCTTGATATATATCCCGCGCCCACGAGGAAAGCCACCGTGCCGGCGCCGCCGGAAAGTCCGGTGGTCTCGGTATCGAGAAACAGGCATTTTTCAATGTCGAATTTCCTGCCGTTCCAGCCTATTCTGCGCAGCGCTTCCGAGGCGGGGGAGTAAAGTCCTTCGGGCATGGGCGATCTGTTGGCATAACGTTCAAGCCCGCCCACTCTGTTGGGGGCGGACGGCTGCGAAGAACTCTGTTTTATTGCGTTGAGCCTTGCTCTGAGTGAACTTGCCAAAAAATCACCTTCCGATTTATTATATTTTAGTAGCGCAGGCCTGTGTTGTCAAGCAGGCGTTTATGTGATAAAATTCAACTGTATCTGCATGTGTACGTTTTCTTTATGCTGCGAAGAAAGGCGGATGTTTTGTCCGATGAATATACTTTTGATTTTGTTCAGTCTGCTGGGTATGGCGTACGGTCTTTGGTATGTTGCGATCGCTGTGCTTGGCAGCCTTAAAAAATACGAATCTCCCGCAAAGGCGGAGGAAAAGACACGGTTTGCCATACTGATTCCGGCGCGAAACGAGCGCAATGTTGTGGGTCATCTGGTGAAAAATATGCTCAGGCAGAAATACCCCCGTCAGCTTTTCGATATCATCGTGATCCCCAATAATTGTGCCGATGATACTGCCGATGTCGCACGTGCCGCAGGCGCAAAGGTGCTCGAATGCACCGTGCCCGTGAAATCAAAGGGCGATGTGCTGCGCTTCACTTTCGATGCGCTTAAGGATGAGGGCTACGATGCTTACTGCATACTGGATGCGGACAATCTGGCATCTGAGGGCTTCCTCAGCGCCGCAAACGATGCAATGGTGTCCGGCATGGATATAGCGCAGGGCTACCGCGACAGCAAGAATCCTCTCGACGGCTGGGTAGCGGGCGATACATCCATTTTCTTCTGGGCGATGAACCGGTTCTACTACAGAGTTCGCGTGGCGCTGGGTATGTCCGCAGCGCTCAACGGCACGGGTATCGTCATATCCCAAAAACTTGTGGACAGGCTTGGATGGAATATGGTCACCCTGACCGAGGACCTTGAGTACACCGGTCTGTGTGCTGCGGAGGGTATAAAGATAGGCTTCCTGCAGGATGCGGTGGTCTACGATGAACAGCCCGTGGGCATATGGGATTCCATCGTACAGCGCCGCCGCTGGTTCAAGGGCGGCATGCAGTGCTTCCGCGTACACGCAAAGGCGCTGGTGAAGCGCCATTCGCTTCACTGCGTGGATATGCTTACCGTTTTCGGCGGCTGGATAATGATGATAACGGGCATGGTCTCCGGCATTATAAGCACCGGAAAGACGCTGGTGCTTGCATGGGTACGCAATATTGATCTGACTGTGCTGCTCGGCATGGGCGCTGCGGCGCTTGCTGCGGTGTGGCTGCTTTGCTCGCTGGCGGCATATGCCGTGTGCAGGGTGGAAAAAAAGCGCGTGAAGGCCTCCGCAATCATTATGTTCCCCGTGTTCCTTGTGACCTGGGGAATTGCTAACCTCTGGGCGCTGGTAACTCCCGCACCCGGCTGGCAGCAGATAGCTCACGTGCGCGGCACCGATACCCCGGACAAATAACTACGGAAGAGGCATATGTTTATGAGAGATTCCGACAGAAAGATAATTGACGCGATCATCCGTAAAGCGGAGAAGGTATGCCCCGATTCGCTGGCGCTGATCGGCTTGTGCGGTTCGGTATCCACCGGCGATGTGCACGCAAGGTCGGATCTTGATCTGATGATACTCATAAATGATGATAAAGGCCGGCAGCTTGCGCAGGCGTTCATTCTGGACGATACAGATATCGGCTACGATATCTACTGCACTACCTGGCAGATGCTTGAAGAACAGGCGG
This sequence comes from Clostridia bacterium, assembly GCA_045649485.1. GTDB lineage: Bacteria > Bacillota > Clostridia > Christensenellales > Aristaeellaceae > RUG11247. The sequence continues at coordinate 10,544 of JAZRPZ010000056.1, read as the reverse complement.
AATGCGGACAGGCTCATCTGGCAAAGCTTTTTGATTCCAAGATAGTTTATATAAAAGATGAGTCCGCGCTTGCGAAGATCGAGGCGCTTAAGGAAAGGGCGAGGGGAATACTGACCTCCGAAGCCCGTTTCGCAAAAGCCCGTGGGATATTCGATACTGCCAAATCCATGTATGCCGGATGCATGCTCGCCGAAAGGCTCGCGTCCGTGCGCACATACGCCTCCGCTGCGCTGTACTATCTGATGGATGCGCTGATGATACATCACGGCAGCTATTTCAAAAGAGGCGTGAAATACACATTCGAAGAGATGCGCACTGTCGGGCTGCAATTTGATGCCGAGGCAAAAATAATGGCAGTTATATGCGCCGAAACATCCGAGGGTGTGCAGGCGGCACTTACCGACCTTATGCGATGCGCGCAGGCTGACATGGCGGTCGAAACCGCAAAGCCCGTACCCACTGCCGACAACCTCAGAGGCACATATGAGGAGATGTACTCAAACTGGCGCGGAAAGATGTATGAATCTGCGGCAAGAGGAGATGTTTTCTCCTCGTTTATGGCTATGTCTTCGCTGAAGTTTATGCTGAGTGACATCGGTGATGAATATGATATCAAAGCGCCCGATGTGATGGCAGGCTTTACTCCTTCGGATTTGCAGCATAATGTTGAGGCATTCGAAAAAGCTCTCGCGGAATATCTGGAGGAATACAAAAAGGCGGGCATCAAGCCTCTGCGATATTCTGATGCGGACGATTTCGCCGAAAGGTATTAATGAACACTTTTTCCGTTCAGTGAAAAATATTTTTATGTGATTGGTATAAATCTGTTGACAAAACAGGTGAGTAGTGATATAATAATTGCTGTTCGGAAGAATGCCTGGGTGTGGCGCAGTTTGGTAGCGTGCTTGAATGGGGTTCAAGAGGCCGGAGGTTCGAATCCTCTCACCCAGACCATATACCGTGAAGTTTATGTTTCACGGTATTTTTTTTTTTTTATTTCTGAGATTACACAACAAATGGTTGACTGAAAATACAACGCATGGTTGTGGTATGATGTCACTTTCTAAAGATGGTTGCTTGATGCTGATGGGATGTTAAGATATACTTACCCCAAGAAAGAGGGGGGCAATATCGTAATGAAGAAACTGTGGAACAAAGATTTTGTGCTGCTTTTACAGGGTAATGCCGTAAGTACAATCGGCGATATGATGTACTCGATTGCAATAGGCTATTGGGTATATGAAAAGACGGGATCGAGCGCCCTGATGGGGATCATGTCATCGATATCATTGTTTGTCAGGGTATTTTTATCACCGTTCAGCGGCAGTATTGCGGATAAATGCAACAGGAAATGGCTGCTTGTCGCTATAGATATAGTGCAGGGTCTGATAATGCTGGGCGTGGGTCTGCTGGCATATATGGACACTTTGAGTGTGCCGGTGGTGCTGATAGCGGCAATTATGGCTGCGCTTGGAAGTGTATTTTATACTCCTGCTGCGAGTACTGTCAGGCTGGATATCATTCCCCGGGATGACATGGTGCGCGGTCAGTCTATATTCTCCGGTATGGAATCGATTATCAGTATGACGGGCAGCGCCTTCAGCGGAGTGATGGTCGCATTCTTCGGCGTACCGCTTATTGTAATTATAAATGGACTTAGTAACCTGTATTCTGCTGTTACGGAATGCTTCATAAATGTGCCCAGGACTGTACAACAGGGCGCTCGGATAACTGTAAGTGGTCTGCTGAGCGATATGTGGCGGGCGGTGAAGCTGATATTTGCAGATAAGCATCTGCGGCTGTACGTGCCGTGCTCGCTGCTTGTCAATCTGCTTGCCGCAGGGCCGTTCTCGCTGATGCTGCCGTTTTGCCTTGAAAAAGGTTTCACGGTAGATATGTACGGATACCTGATGTCGGTCTTTACTGCGGCTTCGTTGGGGTGTGTACTGGTTCTTGGCATAATAAAGATGAAGCCCAAGGTACGCTATATTGTAATGACACTGGGCTTCCTTAGCTGCGCGGCATTCATGATACTGACGTTTACATCCGTTAGATTTATTCCAATGTGCATTTATATGTTTTTGACTTCTGTCGGAATGTGCGCGGGAAACACAGTGTTCAATGCAGCGCTGATGATGGCGTTGCCCGAAGAAAACCGAGGAGCAATACTGGGCTTTTTACAGTCGGCGTCCGTTGCGGGGAGCGCATTGTCTTCTGTAATATACGGTGTACTTGGCGATATATTTCCGATTTACATCGTTTTTGTTGCGGGCAGCGTGCTCTCCCTGATTCCCATGGTATATACGTTCTTCCATCCACGGATAAAGGAATTCATATTGAATCATTGATCTAAGATGACGGTATTGTAATAAACAGAGATATCTTTTTCTCAATGGTATTTATTGTGAATGAAAAAAACCCGCCGCAGTTTGCTTCTGCGGCGGGCTTGATTTTTTATTCGAGGACTTCGGCGGGAATAAGAACGGTGAATACTTCTGCCCATTCAACGAACAGGTCGCCGGCTTCGCTTGCGAACAGGTTTACGGTGTAGTAGACGTTTTCATTGGTTATGGTCACCTCGGTAAAGCCTGCACCTTCAAGGTTGGACATGAAGCTGCCGACGTAGCCGTTTTCGGTATCGCAGGTGATCAACTCGAAGAATTCGGGGTTGAGAATTGCCATTCCCCAATCCTGAGAGCCGCTTTCGGGGGCGGGAAGGCGCAGGGTAAGGATGAAGTTGTCCATGTCATATTCTATCCACTCGGCACTCTGATTGCGCTCAAGCACGGATGCCACGGAAACGGTATTGTCCGCGGCTATGTCCAGCTGCAGTACGCGGGTGGCAAATGCAGGTTCGTTGGGGTCATCGGTCACATAGCGCAGTATCAGGCTGACGGAGGAAGCGGTGTCGGAGAAGCTTCTGAAGCTTGCTATGTAAGTGGTGGGGGAACCCGCCATGCCTTCGCTTTCACCTTCGATAACTTCGTGGGTGAGCAGTTCGAATGCGGTGGGATCGGATATTTCAAATTCCCAATCCATGCCGTCCTTGTTGTTGCCGGGCAGGCGAACGGTCAGAACAGTTTTGTCTTCGCTGAGTTCGTACCAGATTTCTTCGGTTGCGGCTGCTTCTTCGGCGCCCTCAGCAAAGGTGAAGGAGAAGCAGAAGAGCATCGCGATCATTATAATGGAAAGCATTTTTTTCATCGGTAGATACCTTCTTTCAAGCAATATGTTTTCAGACGAATACAGACTGTGAAAAGTTGCATTCATTTGGATAAATATCAGCGGGGAGTTTGCTTTTGGTATTCTGCCAATTGAGATATAAGGTACTTTCCCGTTTTGCGGACATATTTCATAAAGTCCACCGCAAGCTCATCAGGCAGGTTCAGATAATTCAGTTCAAAGGTAAGGTCACCGCTGTAGCCGATATCAGCAAGAGTCTTCAGCCCCTCGTACCAATCGGTATTGCCGATGAAGGGTAGGGTATGGGCATCCATCCTGCCGATATTGTCGTGCATATGCATGGCGATTATTTTGGTTTTGAGCTTTTTCATCATTTCAAACTGCTTTGTGCCGTAAGACATGCGCCCGTGACCGAAATCCCAGCATGCCCCCACGATGTCGGTGCTGAATTTGCCGGCGATTGCATCAAGCTCTTCTATGTAGGAGCAGAAGCGCACTCTGTGCTCGGCAGTGCCGCACCATTCAAACAGGGTTTCCATGGCGATTTTTATGCCGCTCTTTGCCGCCACATCTACCACAGGTGCGAAGACTTCGTATATGGAGGCAAGCACCTTGTCGTAATCCCACTGCACATAGTCGGTATCGTACCATGTATCGGCATGTACGACAACGCAGTCTGCGCCGAGGATCGCGCTGGTCTCCACGCAGCGCTTGAGGATATCCTGATATCCCTCCGGCATAGGCCTGTTTTCGAAAAAGGGTACGTGAGTCTGGTTTATCTTAATTCCGAGTTTTTCAACGTATTCGCGCATTTCGCTTGCTGCGGCGCTGTAATTTTCATGAAGGGCGATGTTTATCGCGGGGTCATAATCCAGCAGGCTGAAGTTTACGGTGTCGATACCCGCCTCATGCATCAGGCTAATAGCCTCCTTCTGAGTGCGGCGGGGAAGTATGTGCCTTGGGGTTATGCAGTTGTCATTCAGCGCAATACGCATCTCGGGGACCTCCGTAATATCGGTATTTATATTTTCAACATTATAGCATCGTGTTTTGACAGCGTCAAGGAACAGCCTGATTTGATTTCGGGCTTTGTTTTTGTTATAATCCACGCAGGAGGTGTTTACTGTGATGGAAGTTCCTTCTTACTGGAAAACAGACCTTGAATCCGTTAAACGCATGGCAGCGCAGGCGAAAAAGGCACAGGTGACAGAGCTTTGCTTGTCAGCGGGCGGAAGACCCGTTATTGCCTTTTCCTACGGCGAAAAGCAGGAGATAATGCCTGCCGCAAATTACAGCTCTGCCTGCGGTGCACACGAGGTGCGCTGTTATAATCCTGTTGATAAGAAAAAGCCCGTGGTTATACTCCTCGGCGCGGTGCATGGCGGCGAGACCGAGGGCACGGCTGCGATTATGAATATGATATCCCTGCTTGAGACAGGCAAAGACTTAAACGGAGACAGCTATGATTCGCTTGTGGAGGCGGCAAGCAAGGTTCGCCTTGTGATGATACCTCTGTGCAATCCCGACGGCCGCGCTCGTGTAGTGCCCGATGGAATGATTGGCTGCACCGGCGACGAGCTGCGCTACTGGATGCAGGGCACCTGGAAGGACGGCACACTCTGCCGCTGGCCCGATTGCAAGAAGGTGCATCCCATAAAGGACCACGTTGAATTCCTGGGCGGTTATTTCAATGATGACGGCACAAATATCATGCATGACAACTTCTTCCACCCCATGGCGAAGGAGACGCAGGCACTGATGGACCTGTGTGATGCCGAGCACGCGGACTGGATAATCCACCTCCACGGCGGCAGCAATTCCATGAACGACTTCCTTCAGACCAATTATGTCACGCTGGAATCTCAGCAGGCCATACAGGACCTTGCAAAGCGCTGTGACGAATACTGCAAGGCAAACTACGATGATATATGGTTTGCCGTGCGTAAGATACCCGAAAAGGAGTGCGGCGCAAATCCGCCCTCTTTCAACCTCACCAGCGCCATGCATCACATCTGCGGCGGCGTGAGCGCGGTATTCGAAAGCAACGAATGCCTGATAGACGAGCCCGGCCCCAAACTGAATCACGAACAGGTCTACCGCTCCCACAGGATAATGTTCGAACAGCTTTTCCTGACCGCGGCGGGTGAATAAATACGGAAAATGCCCGAAGAATGAACTTCAGGCATTTTTTTGTTAATGCTTGTTTTTATATATAAGGTAATCAATGAACTTCTCAAGCTCAGTTATGCTTTCCTTAGGAAAATTTACCGGTAAACGAACGGAAGCGGTCTGTTTATTGAGTGGTGTTGGTATATCGGTAAGTCCTAAAAGATAGTGAACAGATACGTCGAAGTATTTTGCAATGGCGTCCTTGATCGAATCCGGAGGTTCGCTCTTATCGCGTTCATATGAGGATATGGAATGCTTGTTTATATTCAGAATGGCAGCGAGATCATCCTGCGTCAGGTCTGCATCCTTTCGCAGCTCGTAAAGCCTTTCACCAATCATATTGATACTCCCTGTATTTGATGGTAATTATTATAGAGGAAAAATCAATATCACATTCAAAAGTAGACAAACAAAACATAAAGTGCTATAATCAAACAAAACATAAAGTGCTATAATATAGAATATAAATCTATATTCGGGACCGTTGTAGAGCGCATTTCGATGTTGAGCAGAGGATATCGATATGAAATAGATGTTTTTATCCTTGCTGCCGATTCACTGATGTTTTCAATTTAAGCTTTTGCTGAAGGAAAACTGACAGTATCAAATGCAAATGCAGTTGTCAGGAATAATTGTTGAAGGTGTTGCAGTGATGAAGAAAACAGAACGAAAGCTCAGTATTGTTACCGGACTGGAAACGGCATTTTCATTGATCATGATAGTTTCATTTGTGGTGTTTATGCTGAATTTTGTCAGGCTGCTTTTGGGTAAAAGTATTAACTTGACCATGCTTTTTGCCTGGGCACTGCTTTTAGCTGTAAGCAGTTTTGCAATGGTGAAGGCAAATAATGCGATTAAAAGAATTAAGCTGGAAAACGAAGATAATGAACTCAATGTTTCGGGCAAGGTGAGTTTTGCTGCCGCCTGCTCTGTACTGGCTGTTTTTGCTATATTATGGTTCGGAGCATCTTCGGGATGGTTTAATACGATTTCCTATAATGTTGAGGCACTGCGCACTGATACAGGCAGAAGTTCAACAGGTGAAAGAACCGTTACATGCGGGTATTGCGGAGATGAATACAACCTGACTTCCTCAAATGGAAAGAGCATAACCCGCACAAACCTTTGCAAAAGCTGCTATAATTTTTATAAATCCTATGAGGATTATAAAAATGAACAGCCTAAGTAGTATACATACAGAATAGACTTTGGAAAATACCTGCACGTCCTTATTTTCACAGAAAATGAGGGCGTGTTTTTGTGATATAGGGAATAGGAGATCATCCGCCTGCATATGTATTACCCGTGAAATACATGAATGCTGACAGAGGTGATGGTACTATGGAGAATCCCAACAATCGTATCGTGGCGGTAGGCTGCTTTGAAGGCGGGCTGGAAAAAAGTCACGAGGTAATGAACGAGCCCTTTTATACCGCGACTTTGCTGGTCAAGCGGCTTTCGGGAGCGCTGGACAGGCTGCCCGTAACTATTCCGGGCAAGCTGCTTGTATCCGATGAACTGCCGACAGACAGGCTTATGCTGGTGCAGGGTCAGGTGAGGTCCTACAACAAGGTGGTGGACGGTTCGGGCAGGCTGATGGTTACGCTGTTTGCCCAGTCAATAACCGAATGCGAGGAGAACGATACCCTCAACAAGGTGACCATAACCGGTGCGCTGTGCCGACCGCCGGTGTATCGTTCCACGCCGTTCGGCAGGGAGATCTGCGACATGATGCTGGCGGTGGGCAGAGCTTTCGGTAAGAGCGATTACATTCCCTGTATTGCGTGGGGCCGGAATGCCCAGTATGCTTCCCGTTTCAATGTGGGCGACAGGCTGAAGCTGACGGGCAGACTGCAGTCACGTGAATATCAGAAGCTCACCGAAAACGGCGAATATATACAGCGCATGGCCTATGAGATATCCGCATTTACCCTTGAGGTGGACGACGGAGCGGAGCATTCCCGCGAATTCACGCCCACTATCCATGCGTTTATGGAAGAGCCTGTGGATGAAGAAAGTGCCGATGCGGTAAAAGAGCCGGTGATCATATGAAAAAAGGACGCTGTTTTTCAACAGCGTCCTTTTTGCGCGGGATATCAGGCGTTTGCCAGCTTGTCCCTGTAATCCTGGATTGCGGCGTGCAGGGCTTCCTCGGCCAGCACGGAGCAGTGGATCTTCTCTGCGGGGAGACCGCCCAGAGATTCGGCAACCATCTTGTTGGTGATGGAGAGAGCCTCTTCGATGGTCTTGCCCATTACCATTTCGGTAGCGCGGCTGGAGGTGGCGATTGCGGCGCCGCAGCCGAAGGTCTTGAACTTTACATCAACGATAACGTCGTTTTCGACCTTGATGAAGATCTTCATGATGTCGCCGCACTTGGCGTTGCCTACGGTGCCTACGCCGCTGGCGTCTTCGATCTCACCCACGTTGCGGGGATTCATGAAATGATCCATAACTTTTTCGGTGTACATATTCTTATCTCCTTTATGCAGGTAGTAGTGTGTTTATCAGATCTCACCGTTTGCTACGGCGTCGGCGTACAGGGGGGACATTTCGCGCAGGCGGTTTACGATATCCTTCAGGGTATCTACTGCGAAATCGACCTCTTCCATGGTGTTATCCTCGGAGAGGGAGAGACGCAGGGAACCGTGGGCGATCTCATGGGGCAGGCCGATGGCCAGCAGTACATGAGAGGGATCCAGAGATCCGGAGGTGCAGGCAGAACCGGAAGAAGCGGCGATGCCCTTTATGTCAAGGGAGAGCAGCAGTGCTTCGCCCTCGATATAGCGGATGGATACGTTCACGTTGCCGGGCAGGCGCTCGGTGGCGTGACCGTTCAGGCGGGTGGCGGGGATCTCGGTGAGGATGCGGCTGATCATGTGATCGCGCAGCTTCGTGAGATACTCGTTGTGCTCGTTGACCTTTGCGGCGGCGATCTCGATGGCCTTGCCCATGCCTACGATGGAAGCGAGGTTCTCGGTGCCTGCGCGCTGGGTGCGCTCCTGTGCGCCGCCCTGAATGAGGCGGTCGATCTTGAGACCGGAGCGGATGTACAGAGCGCCGATGCCCTTGGGTGCGTGGAACTTGTGGCCGGAAAGAGACAGCATATCGATGCCCATTTCCTTCACGTTGAATTCGATGGAGCCGATGGCCTGTACGGCGTCGGTGTGGAACAGTGCGCCGTGGTCATGGGCGATCTTTGCAAGCTTTTCGATGGGCTGGATGGTGCCGATCTCGTTGTTTGCGGTCATGACGGTGACCAGAATGGTGTCCTCACGCATGGCCTTTTCCAGAGATTCGGGGCTTACCAGACCGAATTCGTCAACTTCCAAGAAGGTAACGTCGAAGCCTTCCTTTGCCAGCTGCTCACAGGTGTGGAGCACTGCATGATGCTCGATGGCGCTGGTGATAATATGGTTGCCCTTGTTCTTGCGGGCATAAGCCGCGCCGCGGATGGCCCAGTTGTCGGACTCGGTGCCGCAGCCGGTGAAATAGATCTCGTTAGTCTTTGCGCCCAGCGCGTTTGCTACCTGCTCGCGGGCAGCGTCCAGCGCCTTGCGTGCGTCGCGGCCGAAGCCGTGCACGGAGGAGGGGTTTCCGAATATGTCGGTGAGGTAGGGCAGCATTGCCTCCAGTACCGGCTGGGTCACCCTCGTGGTGGCGGCGTTATCCATGTAAATCCTGTTCATATTCATTCTCCCTGCGTTCTGAATTGCGCGTATTCTTCCAACATATCTTTAAGGGTTATGGAATCAACTATCTGATTGAGTCCGTCCGAAAGCTTTTTCCAGACTATCCGGGAAGGGCAGGCGCAGCTTTTGCCGCACGCATCGTCCTCTTCAAGGCAGTCGATAAGTTTGAGACCGCCCTCGAGGGAACGCAGCACATCGCCAACGGTGATTTCTTCCGGGCTGCGGGAGAGGCGGTAGCCGCCCTGCGCGCCGCGGATGCTGACGACCAGTTCATCCCTGCGCAAAACTGCGATAAGCTGTTCCAGATAGGCTTCGGGGATATTGTGCTTTTCGGAAAGCGCCTTGATGCTTACGGGGGCGCCGCCGTGATTTGCCGCCAGCTCGTACATGGCATGGATGCCATAACGACCGCGGGTGGAAAGCTTCATTTGCTCATCCCCAATTCCGAGTTATTTAGTAGGTTTACTTACAGTTTTATTATAACCACTGCGACACTGTTGTCAATCAATTCCGACCAAAATACTCTATTTTTAACATACAGCTAAAAAGCGAACGCGAATGTACAAAGCAGTTTAATTGTTCGTCAAGTTACCGAATCTTGCTTGACTTATGCGGTCTGTAGGTATAAAATTCATTCAATATAATTTGAGGAGGCATACAGCAATGGCTTATTACTATCAGGAGCCCAGCCACACCTTCAGCGAGTATCTGCTCATCCCCGGCTACACCGGTGAGGAATGCATTCCCGGTAATGTATCCCTGAAGACCCCTCTGGTGAAATATCGCAAGGGTCAGGAAGAGAGCCCCATCACTCTGAACATCCCTCTCGTATCTGCGATCATGCAGTCTGTTTCCGATGACAAGCTGGCTATCGCACTTGCAAGGGAAGGCGGCATTTCCTTTATCTATGGCGCCCAGACCATCGAAAATCAGGCAGCCATGGTAGCCCGCGTAAAGAACTACAAGGCCGGCTTCGTTGTATCTGCCTCCAACCTCACCCCCGAGCACACCCTGAAGGACGTTATCGCCCTGAAGGAAGAGAAGGGCTTCTCCACCGTTGCCATTACCGATGACGGCACCGCAACCGGCAAGCTGCTGGGCATCGTTTCCAGCCGTGACTACCGCGTTTCCCGCATGACCGGTGAAGAGAAGGTCGCTAACTTCATGACTCCCCTTGAGAAGCTGGTCACCGCACCTGCAAAGACCACTCTGAAGGAAGCAAACGACATCATCTGGGATCACAAGCTGAATTCCCTGCCCATCGTTGATGACGAAGGCAAGCTGATGTACTTCGTATTCCGCAAGGACTATTCCTCTCATAAGGAAAATCCCCTTGAGCTGCTGGATGCCGAGAAGCGTTATCTGGTAGGCGCCGGCATCAACACCCGCGACTACGCCGAGCGTATCCCCGCTCTGCTGAACGCCGGCGTTGACGTACTGTGCATCGACTCCTCCGAGGGTTACACCTGCTGGCAGGCAAACACCATCAAGGGGGTCCGG
>JAZRPZ010000055.1:0-3932 GCA_045649485.1 Clostridia bacterium | reverse complement strand
CTATGGTAAGGAAGATACGGATTATGCCTATGATCTTGTCAGTGACTATACTTATACCACCGGCACCAACGTAGAGGACGGCTGGATCGTCACCGAAAACGCAGCCGGTCAGGGTTCTGTTCTGATGTTCCGTGACTCCTTCAGTAACACTTTGATCCCCTTCTTCTCCAGCCACTTCCAGACCGCTTACTATTCCAAGGGCGAACCCAACGCACTGGAGCGTTATCTGGAAACCAATCCTGTGGACTGCGTCGTGATGGAAAAGGTTGAGCGCAACATCGCCAACTACCTGAACAATCCGCCCATTCTGACTGCTCCCACGACAGAGCTGCCCAACATTCTGACCATTGCCAATACCGAGACCACCCTTAAGGTTGAGGAATGTATGAATGATATCAACTACTATAAGTTCACTGGCACCGTGGATCCGTACAGAATGCAGCTGGATTCCCAGATTCTTGTTTCTGTGGGCGGCACTGTCTATCAAGCTTACCACACCGGCAGCGGTACTGACTTCTGCCTGTATCTGAAAAAGGATGCCGTGCAGGAGACTTCCGTACAGGTTGAAGTGTATGTGCAGCGGGGAATTAAATGTCTGCAGGCACTGTCCACCACCGTTGACCTTCCTTGATAATCCCTTCGCTTAACAAAAGGACGCCCCTGACGAGGGGGCTTTTTTTCACATGAATCCAACAGCCTTAAGGAACTGATTTGCGATATACACGCAGCCCGTATGATTGGGATGTATCCTGTCCCATGCAATATTACAGGGATGCATGTGCTTGAAAAGTTCGTCCCATGCCGCCTGCAGGTCAACACAGGTCTGGCCGTACTTGGCCGCCAGCTTTTTCACTATATCTCCGTATTCATCCATACGCATTCTCATGGTATCGGCCTTATTGGGCTCCATGAAATAGGGAGTCATAAGTATCATGCCCTTCACATGAGGCAGCGTATTCTGTATAAGCTCCTCATAGGTGCTTTCAAACTCATCGGGATAAACATGCACCTCGGTATCAAGGGGCCTGTCAAACTGTCTCCAGACATCGTTGATGCCTATCAGCACGCTTACCCAATCGGGCTTAAGGTCGAGAACATCGGTCTGCCAGCGGGCTTTCAGGTCGCGCACTTTGTTGCCGCTAATGCCTGTGTTGGCAAATCTGATCTTCATATCGGGTCTCATGCAGGTAAACTGCGCCGCCACATCGGACATATAGCTGGTGCCCCATGCGTCGGGTCTGCCCTCGCCTATGGGCCTTGCACGGTTATAATCAGTAATGGAATCGCCGATAAACAGCACCTTGTCGCCTACGTCAAACAGCATAAACAGCCTCCGTTCCGCGCATCCGCGCCTGTGATCATGGAATCATTATATCCCCAAATATCCCGCCTTGCAATAGCGCCTTGCGCATAATTCAGATTATGTTATATAATAAATACACTAACTGTTCCGGAGGCTTCCTATGTACATAGCCGACCTGCATATACATTCCAAATACTCCCGCGCCACAAGCCGCGACTGCGACCTTGCGCACCTTGACGCAGGCATGCGTCTCAAAGGCGTGCAGCTTCTGGGCACAGGCGATTTCACCCATCCCGCATGGCGCAGCGAGATGCATACTGCCCTTGAGCCCGCCGAAGAAGGTCTCTACCGTCTGAGAGCCGATAATCTGCTTTCCGATGCCCGCAAAAATGTGCCCGACCCGCGTTTTCTCATCTCGGGGGAAATAAGCACCATCTACAAAAAGGACGGCAAGACCCGAAAGGTGCATCATCTTATACTTCTGCCATCTCTTGAAGCGGCGGAAGAACTTTCCCGCAAACTGGAAATCATCGGCAATATCCGCAGCGACGGCCGCCCTATTCTGGGCCTCGACAGCCGCGATCTTGCTGAAATAACTTTCGATACCTGCGAAAATGCCATCTTTATCCCCGCCCATATATGGACTCCTCACTTTTCGCTGTTCGGTGCATTCTCTGATTTTTCCACGATCGAGGAATGCTATGGCGATATGACACGTCATATTCATGCCCTTGAGACGGGTCTTTCCTCTGACCCGCCGATGAACCGCCAGCTTTCCGCACTGGACAAATACCAGCTGGTCTCAAATTCCGACGCACATTCCCCCGCAAAACTTGCCCGCGAAGCCAACATACTGGATACTGAATTGAGCTACACCGGTATTCAGCGCGCGCTTGAAACCGGAAACGGACTTGTCGGCACCATAGAGTTTTTCCCCGAGGAAGGCAAATATCATCTGGACGGACACCGTGCCTGCAAATGCAGACTCGAACCTTCCGAGACTCTCAGCCTCGGCGGAAGATGTCCCGTATGCGGGCGAAAGGTAACCGTAGGCGTTCAGCACCGTGTTGACGACCTTGCCGACCGTTCTGCAGCCGAATCATCCGCTTTGAAGCATTTTGAATATCTTATGCCCCTGGAAGAAGTTCTTGCGGATTGCATCGGCGCTACGCCGGCATCCAAAAAAGTACAGGCAGCCTACAAAAACGCGCTGGATTCCCTCGGCAGTGAGCTTTTCATTCTCCGTGAGGCTTCTCTTTCCGACATATCCGCAGCCTGCGGCGAGCTTGCCGCAGAAGGTCTGCGCCGTCTGCGCGCAGGAGAAGTAACCCGCGAAGCCGGCTACGACGGAGAATACGGCCATATATCCCTCTTTGCCCCCGGCGAGCGCGAGATCTTTGCCGGACAGACATCGTTCATCATTCCTTCAGCCACCATCGCAAAAAAGCAGCGGGAAATTACCGCTGTTTCAGTGCCCGAACCTGTCTGCGAAACCGCTATAGCGGATAATCCCGAGCAGGTCAGTGCAATAAATGCACAGGAACGAGCTGTCGCAGTAATCGCAGGTCCCGGCACGGGCAAAACATACACGCTTGTGGAGCGCATCGCCCACATGATGACCGACATGGGCATAAAGCCATCCGAAATAACCGCTGTCACATTCACGAATCAGGCTGCCGCCGAGCTCAGGACACGTCTCGAAAGCAAGCTTGGCAAAAAGGCAGTGAAGGGACTTACCGTCGGCACTTTTCACTCCGTATGTCTTTCGCTTATTCCTAAAAAACCAATCGTAGGCCGTACCCTTGCTTTGGGTATAATCTCCAATCTGTTGAATGAACGCGGTGACCGCATCTCACCGGCGGAATGTCTCAACCGTATCTCTGCCCTGCGCAACGGCGCAGAGACCGGCACGCTGCCGGAAGGTCTGATGGATGAATATCTCCGCAGGCTGCACGAGACAGGCGTACGCGATCTGGACGATATCCTTGAAGAAGCGCTTAATGTAGATATAAGCGGCATGGACATGTTCAAAAACCTGCTGGTTGATGAATATCAGGATGTCAATGCCATACAGCGCAGACTGGTTGCCCACTGGCTCTCCGGCGGCGGCTCGCTTTTCGTTATAGGCGACCCCGACCAGTCGATTTACGGCTTCCGCGGCGCCAGTGCGGAATGTTTCGGCGAATTGAACTCTCTTATTCCCGAAATGCGCACCATCACACTTCTTAAAAACTACCGTTCCACACCCGAAGTTATTTCCTCTGCCCTGCATGTGATAGATAAAAACCCCGGCACTCCCCGCAGGCTTTCGCCGGTCAGACCTGCAGGCCGCAAGGTTCGGCTCGTTTCTTGTCCCGACTCCGCAACCGAAGGGCACTTGATCGCCCGTGAGATCAAGCGCATGGCCGGCGGCATCGATATAAACAGCTCCTCCGGTATGGAAGAGACGCGGGCTTTTTCAGATATCGCTGTAATCTGCCGCACAAGGCATCAGCTTGCACGCATAGAAAACTGCCTCGCGCAGGAAGGCATCCCCTGCGCCGTTACAGGCAGAGACGACTCACTCTCCTCTCAGTCCGTACTGGGCGCGCTGGCTTTCTTCAGATATCTTACAGATGCAGCCAACATA
>JAZRPZ010000054.1:0-8893 GCA_045649485.1 Clostridia bacterium | reverse complement strand
GGCGGAATTCTCCTTCTTCCTCTCAATTCCCGCAATGGCAGGTGGAAGCGGCATCAAACTTTTGAAATACTTAGGTGACGGCAATACCTTCAGCTCATCTCAGCTTTTAATTTTAGCCGTTGGTATGGCGGTTGCCTTCATAGTTTCGGTGTTGGCGATTAAATTCTTAATGTCTTATATCCGCAAACACGATTTCAAGGCTTTCGGATACTACCGCATAGTTTTAGGTATTATCGTTATTCTCTATTTCGCACTAGCTAAATAAAAAAAGCCGAGGGAAAACCCCTCGGGTTTTTATTTTGCATATAATTCGCCGAATACTTGGGAGCAGAGGGATTGCAACTTAGATAAACTAAAGGTGCTGTCCTGTGCCACTATTTCATTTTCGGCGGCGAGTGCTTCGGAATATTCATCAAGGCGGTAAACCGTGAATTGTTCGGGCTTTTCGGTTTCTATGTGTGCCACTATAGGAATAACGCCGTAGCGGGAAACCGAAACGCCACTCTCATCGCGGGTTATCTCGATATCTGCAAGAGCGCCGAGCATACGGTTTCCAACGTTTTTCATATCCCACTCATTAGTGGCGTTAACGTAATTGCCGATAGAATAATAAACCAGCATCGAATGGTTTTCGTCCTCTATAACCTTTACGGGTTCAATAACGTGCGGGTGTGCACCTATAACGATATCAACGCCGCTTTGGAAGAAAACGTCGGTCCAGTATTCTTGTGTGGAATCGGGCTCGTATACGTATTCGGTGCCCCAGTGCGGCAATACGCAAACTATATCAGCCGCTTCTTTTGCCGCCGCTATCTCGGCTTTTATTATGCTAAGGCGGTCCCTTGTGAGCAATTCAACGCAGTAAGGCATATCAGCCGGCAGGGGAATACCGTTTGTGCCGTATGTATAGTTCAAGAAAGCAACCTTGATACCTTCCTTTTCAATAACGGTAGATCTGGATGCCGTGCGCAAGAAGTACGAGGGTCTGGACGGCACCGAGCTGGCCATTTCCGAATCCCAGGAGCGTATGGCTGTTGTTCTCGCTCCCGAAGATGCAGATGCATTCATGGCACTGGCGGCCGAAGAGAACATCGAGTGCACTCTGGTAGCCAAGGTTACCGAAGAGCCCAGCCTGGTAATGCACTGGAACGGCAAGACCATCGTAAACATCAAGCGTGACTTCCTGAACTCCAACGGTGCACCCAAGAGCGCCAAGGCAAATGTACAGCCCCAGAAGGCATTTGAGAAGGAATATCCCGCAGACTTCGCTCAGGCGATGCGCGAGCTGGTATCCGACCTCAACCAGTGCTCTCAGCGCGGTCTGGCAGAGCGTTTCGACTCTACCAACGGCGCCGGCAGCCTGCTGATGCCCTTCGGCGGCAAGCGTCAGCTGACCCCTGTTCAGGCTATGGCTTCCCGCATTTCCGTTCGCGGCGCAGAGAGCGATACCGCTTCCGTAATGTCCTACGGTTTCGATCCCTTCGTCAGCGAAATGAGCCCCTATCGCGGCGCATATATCGCAGTTGTACATTCCATTGCCAAGCTGGTTGCTGCCGGCGCAAGCTCCGAGAACGTACATCTCACCTTCCAGGAGTACTTCCAGCGCATGACCGAAGCTCCCGAGACCTGGGGCAAGCCCATGGCTGCTCTGCTGGGCGCTCTGGAAGCACAGGTTGATTTCGGCGCTGCTGCTATCGGCGGTAAGGACTCCATGTCCGGTACCTTCGAAGATATCCACGTTCCTCCGACCCTGGTTTCCTTCGCTGTTGGCGTATGCCCCGCTGCAGACGTCAAGTCCGGCGAGTTCAAGGCAGCCGGTCATAAGGTCGGTCTGATCGTTCCCGAGTATCGTGAGAACGGTCTGCCCACTCCCGAGAGTCAGAAGGCAGTGTTCGAAAAGGTTCACGGCCTGCTGAAGAGCGGCAAGGCAGTCGCAGCTTTCGCTGTCGGCGCAGGCGGCGTTGCTTCCGCAGCATTCCGCATGGCTATCGGCAACGGCTTCGGCTTCAAGTTCAACGAGAACGCCAAGGATGTATTCAAGGCTCTGTACGGCGCAATGTTGGTTGAGTACGCAGACTGCGGCGAGAACGTAATCGGCGAAGTTACCGAAGAGCGTTCCTTCACCTTCGGCGAGACCTCCGTTTGCATGTGCGAACTGGAAGGCCTCTGGGAAGGCAAGCTGGAGGATGTATTCCCCACCAAGGCAAAGAAGACCAAGCAGGATAAGCCCACTGTTTACACCTACAAGGCTGAGACCCGTGTTGCTTCCGCAAGCAAGTTTGCTTCTCCCCGCGTACTGATCCCCGTATTCCCCGGCACCAACTGCGAATTCGATACCGAGCGCGCATTCCTGGCAGCCGGCGCAACTCCCGAGATCATGGTTGTACGCAACCTGACCGCAGATGCAGTTGCTCAGTCCGTTGAGGCATTTGCCGAGGCAATCGAGCGCAGCCAGATGATCTTCATCCCCGGCGGCTTCTCCGGCGGCGACGAGCCCGATGGATCCGGTAAGTTCATCACCGCATTCTTCCGCAACCCCCGCATCACCGAAAAGGTGCATGAGTTGCTGAAGAACCGCGATGGTCTCATCGGCGGTATCTGCAACGGCTTCCAGGCTCTGGTAAAGCTGGGTCTGGTACCCTACGGCGAGATCCGCGAGGCTGATAAGTGCGAAGCCACCCTGTCCTTCAACGACATCGGCCGCCATCAGTCCCGTCTGGTTCACACCCGTATCGCTTCCAATAAGTCTCCCTGGCTGATGTACACCCAGCCCGGCGACGTTTATACCTGCCCCATCTCCCACGGCGAAGGCAAGTTCATTGCTCCCATGGAGCTGGTAAAGCAGCTGGCTGAAAACGGTCAGATCGCTACCCAGTATGCAGATATGAACGGCGAACCCACCATGGATATCCTGTTCAATCCCAACGGCTCCGTAGACGCTATCGAGGGTATCACTTCTCCCGATGGCCGCGTATTCGGTAAGATGGGCCACTCCGAGCGTATCGGCTACCGCAGGCAGCTGTACGTCAACGTTGATGCCCAGTATGACAACCGTATGTTCGAAGCCGCTACCGATTACTTCAAGAAGTAATTATCGGAATGCCCGACACGCTTCCGCGTGTCGGTCATTTTTGTTGTGGAAAATAAACATTTTATTTCATACCGTATGAAAAAAATGATATGATCATTCCGATGTGATCGGTTATGAAAACAAGACAGATACAGTTTGTTGCGCCCGATAAGGCGGATCTTGTTTATGTGGATATTCCTGCACCGGCAGCAGATGAGGTAACGGTGAAGCTTGCTGTTTCCACTATCAGCAGCGGTACAGAACGCGCTAATCTTATAGGCGATCCCAATATATCCTACGCACTTCCCGGTGCTGTGAGTTTTCCTTGCGTGCTGGGTTACAGCTCTGCCGGAACTATAACCGCTGTGGGCGAAAATGTACAGGGTTATTCCGTGGGCGACAGAGTCGGGCTTGCATGGAGCACACACAGCGAATATCAGAGTATAAAAGCAAAAAATATATTCAAACTGGACGATGTATCATTTGAGGAGGCTGCGCTCTGGCATATCACCACTTTCCCTCTGGCAGCCATCCGCAAATGTGGGCTTGAAACAGGTGTAAGCGCCATAGTCATGGGCATGGGAGTGCTCGGAATGTTTGCTGTAAAACTGCTGCATGCTGCGGGCGCTGCTCCCATAATTGCCGTCGACCCTGATGCCGAAAAGAGAAAATACGCCATTGAGATCGGTGCGGATTATGCCATCGATCCGTTTGCGCCCGATTTTGCCGAAACAGCTAAGAAGCTTACCGATGGCGGCGCAAACGTAGCCATTGAAGTTACGGGCAACGGCGGCGCACTTGACGGAGTGCTCGATTGTATGGCGCATTTTGCAGAGTCGCACTTTTGGGCTGTACCCGCAATTCTGATTTCACGATCGATTATTACCGCAAGGTGCATGGTCCCGGAATCACGCTGGTTGGAGCACATACAAACGCACGCCCCAAGTATGAATCCCATCCCGGCTGGTGGACCACAATGGACGATATATTTGCGGTAAAGAGGCTGTATAAATACGGCAGAATCGAGTTTGCAGGCATGGTGCGGAGACACATGCGCCGGAAGAATGTGCGGAAGTCTATGCAAGGCTGGCAAACGAAAAGACGTTCCCGCTTGTGCAGTTCGATTGAGGGAAAGTATCATGCGCAAAATAAAAATAGCGCAGATAGGCGTGAATTTCTATAGCCACGGCACCGATATTTTCTCGTGTATTACCAAAAACAGCGATATATTTGAATTCGCGGGCTGGTGTCTTCCCGAAAATGAAAAGGAACGCCTCCCGGAAAGGGCTGCGAGTCTTGAAGGCTATCCGGAGCTCACGCTTGACGAAATACTGAATGACCCGACTATTGAAGCTGTTGCGATAGAGACGGACGAGATATACACCACGAAATATGCGATAATGGCAGCCGAGCACGGTAAGCATGTACATATGGAAAAGCCCGGCGGACGCGAACTTTCGGATTTTGAAAAGCTTATTTCCGTGGTGAAGGAGCAGGGCACCGTTTTCATACGGGATATATGTACCGTTACAATCCGAAAGTGCGTGAACTGCTTTATAAGGTGCGCGCAGGCGAACTGGGTGAGATAATCAGCGTAGAGGCGCAGATGAACTGCAATCATACGGCAGATGTGCGCAGCTGGCTGAATGAACTGCCTGCGGGAATGATGTTCTTCCTCGGCTGCCATCTTGTTGATCTCGTAATGCAGATTCAGGGCGAACCGATGAACATAATTCCATTCAATCGCCGTACAGGTATGGATGGAGTGGATGCGCCCGATTTCGGAATGGCAGTCCTTGATTACGGAAACGCAGTATCTTTTATAAAGACTACCGATGTGGAGATAGGCGGATTTCAGCGCAGACAGCTGGTGGTAACGGGAACAAAAGGCACTATTGAGATAAAGCTCATTGAGCAGGTTTCGGAACCTAAGCTGTATACCGAAAGCACGCTATATACAGATGAAGCGTGGGGCAACAAGGGCGAACACTGCGCGACTGAGCCTTTTGACAGGTATTATACGATGATGGCTTCATTCGCTGCAATGGTGCGCGGCGAATATGCCAATCCCTATACGCCCGATTATGAATTGAGTCTGTATAAAAACGTACTTCGCTGTTGTGGAATAAATGTCTGACGGGGTGATTTATTTGAAAGCAATACTTGTAAATGAAGACCGTTCACTTAGGTGGGATAATGTACCCGACCCGATAATAAAGCAGGATGAATGCCTTGTAAAGATAGAAGCAGCCGCGCTCAATCGAGCCGACCTCATGCAGAGA
Source organism: Clostridia bacterium (assembly GCA_045649485.1). Lineage (GTDB taxonomy): Bacteria > Bacillota > Clostridia > Christensenellales > Aristaeellaceae > RUG11247. The sequence continues at coordinate 3,541 of JAZRPZ010000054.1, read as the reverse complement.
GAGGGCGATTATCCGCCGCCTCCCGGATGTCCCGAATGGATGGGACTTGAGGTGTCCGGAACTATCGTAGAAGTAGGCGCGGGAGCAGCGGCTGTATCCAAATGGAAAGTGGGAGACAAAGTGTGTGCACTGCTTGGCGGCGGCGGTTACGCCGAATACGTGAGTGTAAAATACGATATGCTCATGCCTGTGCCGGATAACTGCACTATGGTGGAAGCTGCGACAATGCCCGAGGCTTTTGCTACGGCATATCTGATTATGTTTATTGAAGGCGGTTTGAAAAGCGGCGATACGCTGCTTGTTACCGGTGGCAACAGCGGTCTTACAAGCGTAATGATACCTTTGGCAAAATCATTCGGCATAAGAGTCATCTCCACAGCGCGCGGCAGTGAAAAGACCGAAGCGGTAAAGAACTTCGGTGCGGATGTGGTCGTTGATACTACTGTGGAAGAATTGCCTGCTGTTTTGCAGAGAGAACTTGAGGCCGGCAGGGGAGTGGATGTTGCAATAGACTGCCTTGGCGGCGAGACTATGGGCAAATGTCTGCATTGTCTCGACAGAGGTGCGCGCTGGATAATGATAGCGGCTCTTGCAGGGCAGTTTACGTCCATCGATCTGAAAAATATTTATGTGCGCAATGTGAGAATAATCGGTTCGACTCTGCGTTCGCGCACTCCTGAATTCAAGGCTAAGCTGCTGGCCGAGCTTGTTGAAAAAGTGTGGCCTAAGGTAGCGGCGGGTGAAGTGCATCCCGTAATTCATTCCGTATTTGATATAACCGAGGCTGAAGCGGCACAGGATGTGCTGTACAAAGGCAGGAATATCGGCAAGGTCGTAATGAAAGTAAATTGACGCAACATGCATGAAAAATGCCCCGATCTGTGATGCTGTTTCACAGGTCGGGGCATTTTGTTTTATATTCAGCGCTTGCCAAGCTGCCAGAAGGCAACGGCACTTGCGGCGGCTACGTTGAGAGAGTCAACGCCGTGCGCCATGGGAATCATTACGGTGTAATCGCAGTCGGCTATTGTCTTCGCGGAAAGTCCGTCGCCTTCGGTACCGAGTACGATGGCGAGTTTGTCTTCGCGGGTCAGCGCTTCGTCATCAATGGAGATTGCTCTGTTGCCGAGTGCCATAGCCGCTGTCTTGAAGCCGTGCTGTTTGAGCATAGCCATGCCGTTTTCGGGCCAGTCGGAAACATTTTCTCCTATGTATGCCCACGGAATCTGAAATACAGTACCCATGCTGACTCGCACGGCGCGGCGGGTGAGGGGATCGCAGCAGGTGGGGGTGAGCAGTATTCCGTCCATATTAAGCGCAGCAGCGGCGCGGAAGATTGCGCCCACATTGGTCTGGTCAACAATGCCTTCCAAAATGGCTATCCTTTTGGATGCGGCACATATTTCACCTGCGTCGAGCGGCGCAGGTCTTTTCATTGCGCAAAGTATGCCTCGGGTAAGCTGATAACCGGTAAGAGAAGCCAGAACATCGCTTTCGCCGGTGAAAACGGGTATATCGCCGCAGCGCGCAATTATTTCGGCGCCCTGTCCGTCAATATGCCGCTTTTCCATAAGCAGAGAAACGGGTTCGTAGCCTGCATCCAAAGCGTGGCCGATCACCTTGGGGCTTTCGGCTATGAACATAGCTTTTTCGGGATTCTGCTTGCTGCGCAGCTGTCCTTCGGTCAGACGGGAAAATACATCCAGCTGCGGGTCGGAATAATCTTTTATTTCAATAATATTTGGCATAATGTCTCCTGAGTAAGCGTTACTTTGTTCCGGTGAGCATTTCTGTCAGCGTCCTGAGAAACGCTGCATCCTGTTCAGAGGTACGTTTTGCGGGACCTTTCAGCCTGCCGCCTGCATTTCGTATCTTGCGCGCGGTATGCCTGGCAAGCAGAAGCGAATCGATGTTTCCGTCATGGTAGATCATGCCGTTCTGATTTACGACGCGTGCCCTGCGTGCAAGCGCCATGGCTGCAAGCCCGTAATCCTGAGTAACGACGATATCTCCCGCATGCAGCATGTTCACTATGCGGAAATCCGCACTGTCAGCGCCTTTTGTAACGGTAATGGTTTCGGCGCCATCAATATCAAAATAATGCGCACTGTCGCAGACTATAACAGCTTCAGCGCCATGATTCAAAGCACAATCCACCGCAATGTGTACCACAGGACATCCGTCGGCATCGATAACAACGTGCATAAATCAACCTCGAACAAAAGAATGTAAACCTATTATAATTGTAAATGACCCGTCGTGTCAATCATACCAAGCGCGATAGCATAGGTTTCAAGCCGCCACCCGGCGCAGAAACCGTACCGTTTCCGAAAAAAGCAGCAACAGAAACGAAAAGAATGTACCCCGCGCCCATTCTGTACGGGCGCGGGGTACGGTAACATACGCGCGAAAGCAGTCGCCTGCAGGCGCGTGCCTGCTTACTTGCCAGCGAGGGACTTGCGGTACTTTTCGGATTCCCAGTTTGCGATGAAGTTCTTGGCAGCCTCGCCCATGGTGGACAGGGTGTAGCCGTTCTTCTCGATGGTGTTGCAGATGTAGATAACAGCGGTGATGGTCTCAGCAATGACCTGAGCCTTGGAGGCGGCCATGTTGAAGGTCATAACGCCGGTCTCGGGGTTGGCGATAGCCATGCCTTCTGCGGGCAGCTCGGTGCCGAAGCCGAAGGTGCCGATGAGGAATACCATCTGGTCGGGATACAGGGGAGACTCAAGCAGGAACTTCTCGGTGAACTTGCCGGACTTCAGCTGCTCGGTCAGGTAGGGGCAAACTGCCTCAACCATGCCGCCCTCAACTTCCTTAACGGAAACTGCGGGGAAATCGCCGTTGTTCAGGCCGAAAGCCTTTGCGATGCGATCGTTGACATCGGTGTGGATGCGCAGGCACTCATCGGGGCAATCGCTGTGAGCGATCAGGCCGTGGTTCTGCATGAAGATGGCAGCGGGCTTCTTGCCGGTCTCGGCTTCTACGCGCTTCAGCTCATCACGGATGGAGAAGGTCAGGCATGCGCCGGGATCGGTGTACTCTACCCAGCCCCAGGAGTAATCTGCACCTTCCAGAGCCTTGGCAACGATGTCCTTCAGCTCGATAGCGCAGGTAGCCAGGTTGGCGTATACGGAGTGGCTGTGGGCAACGTACTTGTCCAGGATGGAGTGGAAGCCTGCCTCAACGGAGGGACGCAGAGCTGCCAGACCTTCGATGGTCAGGGTGTTGGCCTTTGCCTGCTCGGAACCGGACTTCTCAACGTCTGCGAAGTCTGCGGGATTGGAATTCATGTAGAAGTTGCGCAGGTTCTCGTAGTTCAGAACTGCGTAAGCGGTGTCGGGACGGATGTCCTTCAGGCAGTAGCCCGAGGCCTTGATGGCCATCAGGCCGCCCTCGAGCTTGACGGATCAGGCAGTTTGTTGGGCTCGGGATAGGTTTCGCCCTTGGTATCCACGGTGATGGAAGCAATCTTCTGCTCCTCCACGGGACGGTCATTGCGGCCGGTACGGGTCTTGGCGATGGCATCTACAACGTCCAT
>JAZRPZ010000053.1:0-35813 GCA_045649485.1 Clostridia bacterium | reverse complement strand
CGACTTGCCTCTTTATTTTATATTCATTTATCAGTATCTTCCATATAGTTATATCTTAGAATTATCAAAGATGCGCTGCTGTAACTCAGCGTAACAGTATATTCTCCATCATTCCATTCATACTGTCCATTGAACTCCGGCTCTCCGTACATATCAGTTAATCGGTCTCTGATATCATAAAATTGCCTGCTCTCATTGCCGGCTCCATATCCAGGATCAAAATAACAATGCTTTACTACAATATATCTTCCATCGTAAGCATGTTCCAGAGTTGTGTATTTAGTCATGTAGCCAAATATCATGCTGCCGTCATACATAACAAATTTATACTCCCGCATATTGTCGGCACCAATTTCAACAAATCCAGATCGTAGCATCTGCTCCTGAGTTTCGCTGATTTCCATTTCGGGAGTTAATCCATAGGGCAATTTTATAGGTTCTGTAGAGGTACGTATAAGAATGACTGCGATAACCGCTATCAGCAACACACCGATAGCGACGAAAATAGACAGCTTTAGTTTCTTTTTCTTGCGGTCTTTCACATCTGCATCCGACAGCCCGACAGAATTTCTTCTCTTTTCTACGGATTTATCTGTTGTGACAGCAGGTATTTCATCACTGGCCTGTTTCTTTGCTTCTTCTTCAATTACAGTCGCTCCGCAGCTTGCACAGAACTTTCCTTCTCCAACAATCTTTGCTCCGCAGCTTGTGCAAAAATTATTTGCCATATCTTTATCTCCTAAGTATCCTTATCTCATTCTACTGCACGCACGGTAAGCACTCCGTCCGCCACTGTGAACTTCACCTCAAGTCCGGCAAAGCCAAAGCCGTAGACGCGCTCAGGGTCGTCCTGATAAGAAGGTCTCGGGTCTCCCGCAAGCACACCTACAAGCGCTTCGCGTTTTTCTGCCGGTACCTTTTCAAGCAGTTCTTCGGAGAATACCACTTCCACCTTGTCATCCCTGTGAACATCGGCAAAGCCTCCCACTGCTTCAGGGCGCAGGTCGGCATGGGGCACATAGGGCTTTATGTCGTATATGGGCGTACCGTCCAGCATATCGATACCTGAAACGATGATAACAGGGCCTCTGACCGGATCGAATTCCACCCTTTCAAGCTTCACACAGGAAAGTCCCAACGGATTGGGTCTGAAAGGCGAACGGGTCGCAAACACGCCAACGCGCTCATTGCCGCCAAGCCTCGGCGGACGTACTGTGGCGGTCCATCCATCGCGTCTGGCTTTAGAAAATTCCCATATGAGCCAGAGATGACTGAAATCCTGAATACCGCGCACAGCGTCGGGATTGCGGTATTTGGGTTCGAATACTATCTCGCCCATAAGCGAGCTTACCAGTCCGCTCTGGCGCGGAATTCCGAATTTATTCTCAAAATCTGTGTGTATCCTTGCAATGATCTCTATTTCCATATAACACCCATCTTTCAGAATGCAAGATTACCGCGCAAACCATCCACTACCACTGTAAAAAATTCCCGCACCATATAATGCGGCAATGACAGATAGTTCGATGCCATAGGCAGTCCATACACTGCACCTTCAAAATATTTTCTGGCAATCGCCATCGCTCTGAATATGTGGTAGTTATTGGATACAACGGCTATCGTTGCATTTTCATCGGTTATAAGTTTGCGGCTGAATCTGAGGTTTTCATCTGTACTGGTCGAACGGTCTTCAACCAATATCCTGTCCTCAGATATGCCGCGCTGCACGAGCCCACGTTTCATATATTCGCCTTCCGGCATCTCTTCATCGCTTCCCTGACCGCCCGTGCAAATTACCACAGTCTCCGGATTATCCACAAGATATTCATATGCCATATCTATACGGCGTTCGATGGTAATACTTCCTGTTTTTGCACCAAGCAGTATAACATAATCCACACCCTGGGGACATGTATTGAAAAATCCGGAAAATACAAAGCATTCCACCACCAGAAAACACGCTGCCGCAAAAAGGCTCATGTAACGCAGCGTATTTATAAACCATTTGGGATACGGAAGAGGTGCATTTCGCCTGATAGATATGTGCACTATCACAAATCTGGCCAACAGGATTATTCCGGCAGCCAACCATACCCAAAGCATGGACTGATCAAATCGATACGAAAGACCACAGGAAAGGTAATATATAACGCATACTGCACCGGCAGCACCAAAAACAAAATTTATCAGTTTATGTTTCAAAGCCAATCCTCCCGAATAATATATGTTTATAAAGACGGATGACTTCGGCAGGATGTTCCATAAACCGGCAAATTCATGATAATCAAAATAAATCAGCTTGTCAATACACATTTGAATTTCAAAATTCTGTTGATAATCTTGCATGAGCCGTTCAAACGCGATATAATTATAATGAACAATTATACGGGAGGTTGTCTGCATGGGTATGATATTGCTTATAGTAAATCCCGTAGCGGGCAAGCTGCGGATACGCTCGGCACTGATGGATGTTGTAGAAGTATACAGTGCTGCGGGCTTTGATGTAAACGTGCGTATTACTCAATACAGAGGACATGCCAAGGAATTGGCACTTTCCGCAAAAAAGGACGTTTACGAGCGTTTGGTTTGTATAGGCGGCGACGGCACGCTGAATGAAGTCATATGCGGAATGATCGAATCGGGCGAAAATATACCCATAGGCTATATACCTATGGGCAGTACAAATGATTTTGCCGTATCTATGAAACTATCAAAGGATCCTGCGGAAGCTGCAGCGGCAACAATAGAAGGTACGCCCTGCGAAATAGATATAGGCGACTTCAACGGTACTCGCAAATTCACCTACATCGCATCCTTCGGAATATTTACATCCACTTCCTACAGCGCATCTCAGTCCGTCAAAAATACACTGGGACATTTCGCATATATACTCGAAGGTATGAAGAGTATAAAGGATATCATAAATCTGAAAAGCTATAAACTTCACATCGAATCCGACGGTCAGGTATTTGACGACGAATATGTATTCGGCGCCATCACAAATTCTACTTCTATCGGCGGTATAGTGAAACTCAACAGCGATATAGTCGACCTGTCAGACGGTATGTTTGAGATACTGCTGATCCGCAAGATACGTAATCCCGCTGACCTCAGTCAGGTGCTTATCTCTCTTGCCAACTCCGATTATAACAACAAGATGTTCGATTTCTTCCGCGGTTCCAAAATACTGCTGCGTTCCGATTCCGATATGAACTGGTCTCTTGATGGCGAAGAAGCCGATGGCGGTCAGGAAATAAGGATATCCAACCTGCACAATGCAATAACCATATACAGATGATATTTCATAACACAGCGCCCCGGTCTGCAACGATTCTATCGTTCACAGACCGGGGCTTCTCTGTACATATTCCTATTCAGTTCTCGATCAGCTTTTTCAGTTCATCCGGCAGCGGGCATTCAACATCCACTGTTTCACCGCTCATCGGGTGGATAAGCCTTATTCGCGCAGAATGCAGCGCAAATCTGCGCGGAAGTTCCGGGATTTCCGTGCCGTAAAGAAAATCGCCGGCAATCGGATGACCCAGCGCAGACATATGTACTCTTATCTGATGGGTACGTCCTGTTTCCAGCCGCAGTCTTATCAACGAATAGTCACCGAAAACACCTTCGCTGCGCCAATGAGTCACAGCAGACTGTCCTTTTTCGTGATCTATTACTCTCTTCACCGAAGCGGCATCTATTTTGGCAATAGGCAGATCGACCGTACCTTCTCCTTCAAGTCTGCCGCAAACAACAGCTAGGTATTCGCGAAGATACGCGTCCGTATGCAGAGTTTTCTGAAGTATCTGGCAACCGTGAGCGTGCTTGGCTGCACAGAGAAGACCGCTTGTACCCTTATCAAGCCTGTTCAGCGGACGGAAAACGAAATCACTGCCAAACCTTGCTGCAAGTCTGTTCTCAAGAGCCGGTTCAGGATTTTTAGCCGAAGCCTGACAGGCCAGCGGAGCAGGCTTATTTATTATAAGGATATCATCGTCTTCATACAGGATATCCACAGGTCCTTCCGCGGGCAGTACTCCGGTTGAACTCTGTTCTTCCAGTATTACTTCAACCGTCTCCCCTGCCGCCAGCACATGGTTAGCATGTACTACGCATCCATTTACACGCAGCCCTTCTCGCATCTTGAGCGAATTAAACTGACCATAGGAAACACCCATGCTTCCGCGCACGAAATGCTTTATCTTGCGTCCGGCATCTGCTTCAGAAATAATTGCCTTCAAAATCATATTGTCACGACCCTGTTGATCTGTAATGTCTTACACCGATACGCCATGCCTGCAGACATATTATGAAGAATATCAGCCCCATCAGCGGCGAGATATAGGCCAGCCAATCGGGTACATAATGCATATCCAGCAGCACTGAAATCGGCAGATAGTTTATTGCTCCCAACGGAATGACATACATAAAAAGATTTTTGAACCATCCCGTATATATATTCATAGGCTTCGAATTTGCTTCCCTGCCGCCGTAAATGAATATGTTGAAAAGCTCCAGAGATTCTACCGTGAAGAAGCTGACAACTGCACGCAGCAGCGCAATTCCTGCATATGTAAGCGAACCGAGACTTACTGCCGCTATTACCAGCAGCCAATCCAATACATTCCAGCCCGGCGCTACCATCGCAACGCCTATAACGAACGGTACAAGTCCGTTTATGAATTCGCCCAATCGCATAAACTGAAGATCCGCCCCCATTGCCTGCAGCACAGTGCTGCGTGGTCTGAGGAGAATCCTGTCAAATTCACCGCTACGGACCATAGTACCGACTCGCATTAGTCCACGCATGTATATCATGGCAAACGCAGATGCCATATGCGCCATTCCGTCGAAGATCAGTGCTTCATACAGAGTCCAGCTGCCCAGCGTGTCAAAACGGTCAAAAAGCATCACAAGGGCAATAAGATGCGTTACCTGCAGCGCCAAAGAGCCTAAAACCTGCAATATAAAAGACATAGGATACTGCATCTGTGAACGGAAGGCAATGCCCACGTATCTGAAATACAATCTTATTCCCGACATGTCAGCCTCCCGCAAGTACAATATTCTTGAGTCCCTTATTTGTAACCGCTTTACCGGCAAGTATCAGAAGCACCGACCAGCCAACCTGCAGTGCAAGCACCCAGCCCACAGCCGATGGCTGCAATATTCCGCAATAGATCTGCACAGGTAAATCTATAACTCCGGCAAAAGGCTGGAATCTGAGAAATTTCTCAAGGAAAGCCGGCATAAGCGCCAGCGGAATTATCATACCTGTCAAAAGTTCCGCCAATGCATTTGTCATTCTTACAACGCCATCCGAACGCTGCATAAGCAGTACATACGAATGAACAAGGCTTGTGATGGATACCGACAGCAGCACCGCCCCGACAAGCGCCAACAGCCACGCCCCAAAGGCAGCCGCAGAGGGCTTCATCAAAGCATATGCATCGGGCATAAGGAATCTGTATATAAAGTACATAGGCACAGCGCGCATCAGAGTGGGCGCCGTACGGAAAGCAAGCGTGCGCATAAACCACATGGTATAGATATCCACAGGGCGGGTAAGCTCATACGCCACCTGTCCTGTCAGCACGGATTCACTTACACCGTCTTCAAGCCGCCACGGAAGAATACCTATAAGCATCTGACCGAGCCATATGTAAGAAATCGCCTGTTCCATACTGATAGGCTGACCCCTGTTGGCAGAAGCGTAAAATGCCGTCATTACCATAACGCGCATCAAGCCGAATACCCAGTTCGTCACCATTCCGGCAAAAGCCGCCGCCCGATACTGTAAAAGCACCAGAAAGCGCATGCGGAAAAAGGAAAAATATGTACGCACCATACTTATGCCTTTCCCGCCATCTCGGCGTAAACCTTCGCTACCACCTGTTCAATCGGAGTATCGGTAACCGAAATATCGGCTATTTCGCAGACCTCGTTTATTTCGCGGATAAGCACAGCCGCTGTAACAACATCATGATCAAATTCTATTTTGATCTTGTTTCCCTCAGTCTCACACGAAATCACGGGAGCCTTAAGATTCAGCGCCTCGGCATCGCCGTTTACGCGGCAATTCATTACGCGCCTGTCATAACCCCTGCGCAGCATTGATACATCGCCATCCATCAGCTTTTCGCCGTTGCCAATGAGCATTACCCTGCTGCACAGAGATTCGATATCATCCATATCGTGAGTAGTCAGTATCGCGGTAACGCCGCGTTCCTTGTTTATCTTCTTTATGAAGCTGCGGACAGCTATCTTTGTTGCTGCATCAAGTCCTATTGTAGGCTCGTCAAGGAAAAGCACCTTCGGGCTATGCAGCAGAGACGCCGCAAGTTCGCAGCGCATTCTCTGGCCGAGAGAAAGCTGTCTTACAGGAGAATCAAGCAGTGGCTCAAGTTCAAGACTGCCTACGAGTTCGTCCACACTTTTCCTGTAGTCAGCTTCATTGATTCTGTATATATCACGCAGTAGTGCAAAAGAATCGCGCACAGGCAAATCCCACCACAGCTGACTGCGCTGTCCAAAAACAACGCCTATATTAGCCGCATGCTTTATGCGCTGCTTCCACGGGCAGAGACCTATGACGCTGCATTCGCCGCCATCGGGCACAAGTATACCGGAAAGTATCTTCACCGTCGTGCTCTTTCCGGCCCCGTTTGGACCAATATAGCCGACCAGTTCACCCTCATCAATATCAAATGAAACACCTTTAAGCGCTTCTATCTTTTTGGTATTACGGGTAAAAAGACCCTTTTTTGTCTTTATGGTATAGGTCTTTTCAAGTCCGCGGGCCGATATCGCAATCATACATCTCACTCCCCTTATGTGTAGTTGCTTAAATGGATTTTGATTTTATCAGAACCTTATGTTTATGTCAAGTAAATATATATTGACAGAATATGACATTAATCGTATAATGAAAATTCACAAAAAGAGGTGTATATAATATGAAAGAATACTATGACGTACTTACCGTTTACAGATATCCCACGCGGCGTGTACGCGCACGCGGCGAGGCTCTGGAAGAAGGCGAATACCGTCACGGCGCAGAGATATGGATATTCCATAATGACGGCAGACTCATGATTACCCGCAGGCATCTGAAAAAAGAAGGCAATCCCGGCAAATGGGAATGCACCGCAGGTCTTGTGACCACAGGTGAGAGCACTTTTACCACAATACTCAGGGAAGCCGAAGAAGAGATAGGCATCCGCTTCGAGCCTCATCAGATACGCAAAGTGGGCACAAAACTGTGCGGACGCGAATATCTTGATGTGTTCACGGCTGTTACTGACCGTACCATTGAGAGCCTTATTCTGCAGCCCACTGAGGTAATCGACGCACGATACGTTACCTGGGATGAATTGAAGTCCATGCTCGACAGCGGCGAATTTGTTCCTTCCGTATACGAAAGGCTGATAGCTTTCCGAAGCGTGCTTTGATAAGTGAATACTGGGTTAAATCGCAAAACTTAGGCATCTAATTTATATTATTTTCACATTATACGCTTATGATAGTAGTATCAACATTAAGGAGGCCCGGACATTGCTCAGGTTAAAAGGCATTAAGAAAAATTACGTCGTAGGCGATCAGACCATCGAAGCGCTGCGCGGCGTTGATCTCTCGTTCCGCAGAAATGAATTCGTTTCCATCCTCGGCCCCTCCGGCTGCGGTAAGACCACTTTGCTGAACATCATCGGCGGTCTCGACCGTTATTCCGACGGCGACATGTCCATCAACGCTGTTTCCACCAAGCAGTATAACGATGCCGATTGGGACGCTTACCGCAACCATTCCGTAGGCTTCGTTTTCCAGAATTACAACCTCATTCCGCATCAGACCGTACTCTCCAATGTAGAGCTGGCGCTCACTCTGTCCGGAGTCTCCAAAGCTGAACGCCGCGAACGCGCCATCAAGGCACTTGAGCGGGTTGGTCTGGGAGATCAGCTGAACAAAAAGCCCAATCAGATGTCCGGCGGTCAGATGCAGCGTGTTGCCATCGCCCGCGCTTTGGTAAACGATCCCGAAGTCCTGCTTGCCGATGAACCTACCGGCGCACTCGATACTGAGACCAGCGTACAGGTTATGGATCTCATGAAGGAGATAGCAAAGGACCGACTGGTCATCATGGTCACCCACAACCCTGAGCTTGCCGAAAAATACTCCACCCGCATAATAAAACTGCTCGACGGCAAAGTTATCGACGATACCGCACCTTTCGAGCCCAATAACGCAGCCGACAAGGCTTACGAGAAGCGCCGCACTTCCATGAAGTTTGCCACCGCGCTCAGTCTCAGCCTCAATAACCTGATGACCAAGAAGACCCGTACCCTGCTTACCGCATTCGCGGGTTCGATCGGCATCATCGGTATCGCGCTGATACTCTCTCTTTCCAACGGTATCTCCAATTATATAAACCGCGTTGAACAGGATACCCTTTCAAGTTATCCCATCACCATACAGCAGGAAACCATCGATATGTCCGGCATGCTGAACGCCATGATGGGCAACCATGAAAGCGATCACGAATTCGAAGAGGGCAAGGTATATTCCGTCAACATCATGGGTGAATTGTTCAATTCCATGCTCTCTCAGGTGACCTACAATGATACCGCAAGTTTCATCCAATATATCGAAAGTGACGAAAGCGGCGTTCCCGAACTGGTAAATGACATCAAGTGCGATTACAATACCACCATGTACATTTACGGCACCGATATAAACGGGAATTATCTGCAGGTCAACCCCACCACCATGTTCGAATCCGTAGGCATGAGCGGCGGCGTCAACGATATGATGAACGCATCCAGTTCGATGTCCGGCAGCAGTATGCAGACCTGGAGCCAGCTGATCGATAACGACGAACTGCTCGCTTCTCAGTACGATGTCATCGCAGGCAGAATGCCCGAGGCTTATAACGAAGTAGTCATATTCGTTGGCCCCAGTAATACCATCGATGATTTTTCTCTGTATTCTTTGGGTCTGAAAGATCAGTCTGAACTTTCCGGCATACTTACTTCTGCTATGCAGGGTTCCGCTATGCCAACCGAAACTTCCGTATACACTTATGAAGAACTGCTCGACCTTGAGTTCACTCTTGTAGTAAACACCGATTTCTATCAGCTGCAGGATGGAGTTTGGGTGGACATGCGCGGCGACAGTGCTTACATGAATGAGCTCATCGGTTCCTCTACCACTCTGCATGTTGTCGGCATTCTGCGTCCCAACGAAGAGGCAGTAAACGCCTCCATGGGCAGCGTGATCGGCTACACCCCCGAGTTGACCGAATATCTGCTGGGTGAGATCAATTCTTCCGATATCGTAATTGCCCAGAAGGAAAACCCTGATGTGGACGTATTCACCGGACTTCCCTTCTCCGCATCTGCGGATGCTTCCGCTGCAAACAGCTCCGGCATTCCTGAGATGAACGAGCAGCAGATGGAATATTTCAACAGCCTCACCCCTGAAGAGCAGCAGGCCATCATGGCTGCATACATGCCCGAAACTTCCGTCGTTCTTTCCGTAAACACTTACGAAAGCAACATGAAGACTCTCGGCGTTGCCGATCCCGGTTCTCCTTATATCATCAACATATATCCCAAGGATTTTGAGGCCAAGGAAAAGCTCACCACCATAATCGATGAGTATAATGATCGCATGATAGCCGAGGGTCGTCCCGAATCCGTCATCCAGTATACGGATTATGTTGAGATAATAATGTCCTCCGTAAATACCATCATTAACGCCATAAGCTACGTGCTTATCGCATTCGTAGCGGTATCTCTGGTGGTATCCTCCATTATGATAGGCATTATCACCTACATCTCCGTACTGGAGCGTACCAAGGAGATCGGTATCCTGCGTGCAATGGGCGCATCCAAGAAGGACATCAGCCGCGTATTCAATGCCGAAACCCTTATCGTAGGCTTTGTTGCAGGTGCGCTGGGTATCGGTATCTCCGCAGCCCTTACCGTGCCCATCAACATCCTCATCAAGCACCTTACCGATATTTCCGGTGTGGCAAATCTGCCGGTTGCCGGTGCGATAATACTGGTTATCATATCCATGATTCTCACATTCATCGCCGGTCTTATCCCCTCCAAGATCGCTTCCCGCAAGGATCCCGTGGTCGCGCTCAGAACCGAATAATCAATCAAAAAACAGGAGCAGCCCTAAGCAGACTGCTCCTGTTTTTTTTATCTTGCCGTTTATTCGCCGAAAATCTGTACTGCCTTTTCCATACGTGCAATTACCGCCACATTGAAGGGGCAGCGGCTTTCACAGGCGCCGCACTGAAGACAGTTTTGTGCGGTACAGCCGAGCGATACATAATGCTGCTTTACACTGTCGGCAGGCTTTCCGTCAAGTTCAACAAGATCAAGATACTTGTTTACTGCCGCAATATTTATCTCGGCAGGACACGGCAGACAATGATTGCAGTACATGCAGCGTCCGTCTGCATTGAACATACCAAGAGAACCCAGAATCTCGCTGCTGTCGCGCTGTTCTTCGGGCAGATCGTAATATTCCAGTGCAGCTTCAACATCACTGATGCGCTGCATGCCAACCATAACAGCCGCAACCGCAGGTCTGCTGAGCGCGTAATGGATGCACTGGGCCTCGGTAAGCGCAACACCAAGCGGCGAACGTTCCTTGGAAAGAAGCGTTCCCATTGCAAGGGTCTTCATTACTGTTATAGCAGTTCCCTTTTCCTCGCATGTGCGATAAAGCTCAGCGCGGGCGGGCTCAAGGGTAAGTCCGGTGAAGTTCTGCTTCTGACCGTTGATAACTTCGGTGAATACTTCACAAAGGTCTCTCTCTTTGGGCACGAGGTCATAAGCAGGATTGGTAGAGAACATCAGCACATCGATGAGGCCCGTCTCTACTGCCTTTTTGGCAGTCACGGGATTATGCGAGCTCATGCCAATGCAGCGGATGACTCCCTTTTTCTTGAGTTCCAGCGCATACTGCATCATTTCGCTGTTTACGAGATCATCCCAATCTGTCTCCTTGTCAACGAAATGAAGCATACCAACGTCGATATAATCGGTCTGCAGACGTTCAAGCAGGTCTTCAAAATAGGTGACGCATTCATCTATATCACGGCTGACCTTATACTGACCGTCTACCCAGCAGGAACCAATGTGTCCCTGAATAATTACAGATTCACGCCTGCCCGCGAGAGCTTTGCCGATGTCTGTGCGCACATTGGGCTCGCTCATGAATACATCAAGGAAGTTTATCCCCTTTTCAAGAGCTGCGTCTATGACAGTCCTGATAAGCTCATAATCCTTGCCCTGCATGTGCTCGCAGCCAAGTGATATCTCACTGACGCGCATGCCGGTCCTTCCGAGAGTTCTGTAATTCATATATTTCCTCCGATAGTGTTTATACTTCTTCGTATACAGATATCTGTCTGAAATCCACATCACCTCGGGCAAAGGTTATCCTGAGCCTGAGCGCATCCGTTTCCCTGCCTATTTCCACAATACGTCTGTTGCCTATTGTGGTTCCACAGTAGCAACCGGTCCATAATCCGTCTTCATTCCTGTAATCCACAAGGAAAGTCTCTACGCGCTGTCCTTCTGAGATGTTTTCGCGCAGGAGCATATAACCAAGCTTGGTCTTCTCCGGCAACCGAATCACAAACTCAGGCCGGTTGGCAGGACCTTCGGTGGTTATATCGGCCTTTAACTCTGTGCCGAAAGCATTTCTCAGCCAATCACCGAACTCCTTGAGTCGTTTCACATCGCGGTCATCAATCAAACCGTTCCTGTCCGGAGGAATATTCAAATTGAGTGCACTGTTTCCTCCTGTGGAGGTTATGTAGGTATGCTTGAGTCTCTCCAGCGAATGAGGATCTTCTTCGGCATGCCAGAACCAGCCCTTACGTATCGACATGTCGGTTTCGGCAGGGCAGAAGCAAAGACCTGCAGAGGGCAGTATATTGGAAATAGCGCCCAGTTCCGGATGTGTATTATAAACATGATCCAATGCATCTTCATCATACATGGGACCGGGACCTGTCTGCACTTCTGCACGATAAGTCAGTTCGACAGGCATGACCGCCCATTCCGCAAACCTTGCCGTACCGCTTTCGTTGCCTATCCAGCGTACATCAGGTCCGAAATCATTGAACATACAAGCATTGGGCTGATATTTGCGAACAAGTTCGATATAACCTTCGAAATCGTACTCCTGCTTGCGGCCGTTGGGACCTTCACCGCAGGCGCCGTCAAACCATACCATAAAAATATCGCCGTATTCCGTCAGCAATTCGGTAAGCTGCGCCTTGTAATAATCATTATAAGCATCCGTGCCGTAAAGCTTGGAATTCCTGTCCCACGGAGACAGATAGAAACCGAACTTGATGCCGCCGCGTTTGCATGCTTCGGAAAGTTCGCGCACTACATCGCCATTTCCGCCCCTGAAGGGAGAATTCTTTACCGAATGCTCGGTATATTTGCTGGGCCAAAGGCAGAATCCGTCGTGATGTTTTGCGGTGAGTATAAGTCCCTTCATTCCTGCGGATTTTGCTGCAGCTACCCACTGATCGCAATCCAGACCTTTGGGGTCAAATACAGCGGGATCTTCAGTTCCGGTACCCCATTCTCTGTCAGTAAATGTATTTACTCCGAAATGCACAAAGCCATAGAAGCCGATATCCATCCAATCAAGCTGTCGCTGAGAGGGTTTTACCTTTCCCGCAGCTTCAAGGAACATCCTGATTTCGCTCATACCTGCACCTCCGAAATGTTTTATCAATTATAACATATTTCATATCGAATTGAAATACAAAATCACCCGCCGTTCAAAAGACGGTCGGGTGATCTGTTTCATTTTATGCCGAATTCTGTTTCGTAACGCTTTACCACATTGAAATACAGCGGCAGCAGCAGCACGTCTGCGAATATCCAGGCAACCGGGTTAGCAAAGCTTGCACCATGGAAACCGAAATACCTTACAAGCACCAGCGCAACAAATACGCGTCCGATAAGCTCCATGAGTCCTGCAAACATAGCAGCCTTGGAATAACCGAGACCCTGTATGGCATTGCGGTAAATCAGCACTATTGCCAGCAGGAAGGAAGCGGCCGTAACCACAGTAAGATATGTATATGCATTATCAAGTATTATTCCTGCATCTGCACCGGTAAAGAGCATAACGACATATTTTCCGGCAATCAGCTGTACAGCAAGCGCCACAACACAATAGACAGCCATCACAATGGTTATATCCTTCACGCCCTTACGAACGCGGTCTATCTTGCGTGCACCCAGATTCTGTCCCGCATAGGTCGCCATTGTAACACCGATAGCCTCGAGAGGCGTGGTGAATATAAACTGAGCACGGCTGCCCGCACCTATGGCAGCAACCGCAGAAGAACCAAGGGTATTTACGGATGCCTGCAGCACAGTGGAACCGATGGCCGTAATGGAAAACTGCAGACCCATGGGCATACCGATGGAAAGCAGTCTGCGGACGATTTTTCCGTCGTAAGACCATTCGTCTTTGCGTATCTTGAGTATGTCAGTCTTTATGAATATCACATACAGGCAGAGCATACCGGAGAAGAGCTGCGCCACGATAGTGGCTATTGCCGCGCCCGCAACACCAATATTCAGCACAGGCACAAACAAAAGATCCAGCAGCAGATTGAGTACGGTGCTCACCATCAGCATTATGAGCGGAGTGCGGCCATCACCAACCGCGCGCATGACGCCGGAAAGCAGGTTATACATCACGGTGGCGGGGATACCAATGAATATCAGCCTTATGTAAGTACAGGAATGGATGAAAATATCATCAGGAGTTCCGATAAGGCGCAATATCGTCGGAGTAAGTATCGCAGTAATGACAGCCATTATGACAGCTATTGCTCCGCTTGCATAAAGACCATTGGCAAAACAACGGCGCATTTTGGAATAGTCACCCGCGCCGAATTCCTGCGATACCGGGATGGCGAATCCGGAACACATGCCGAGCGCCAGGCCGAGTATAAGGAAATTCAGTGCACCCGTAGCGCTTACGCCTGCGAAAGCTTCTACGCCTACAAATCGCGAAATAACAATACTGTCAACAGTACTGTAGAGCTGCTGCAGCAGATTGCCCAGCAATACCGGCACAAAGAAACGCATTATCTTACCCAGAGGGCTGCCGGTCGTCATATCCAACGTCATACTATCACTTCCGAATCACTTTAGTATATCAAAAACTGCTTATCGGCAGGCTTTCATTATCTTCGCCCTTTGATATCGAGCGTATCTGTACATAATAGCTATAAGTATCGCTGGCTTTTACAAGCGCACGATCCCCCACCTTTTTGCCCATGAGCGCTCTGCCGAGCGGGGATTCCTTGCTGATGTAGCTCTTCATGGAATCCTGCCTGAGCGTAGTCACAAGTTCAACGGTTTCGGTCTCGTCATCTTCCTCATAGTAGATCTCTACTCTGTCGAAAAGTCCGACCTTATCCGCATCGCAGGATATCTTTATCACCTTAGCAGTAGCGATCATTCGCTTGAGATATCTCAAACGGCTGTCGCATTTGCGAAGCTCCTGCTTTGCAGCCTTATACTCGTAATTTTCGCTGAGATCGCCGAATGCACGCGCTGCCTGAAGATCGGCAATCAGCTTAGGGCGCACTTCGTGCAGCCTATAGCGTATTTCTTCCTGCATTTTGCGTATATCGACCTCGGTGAGCTCGTCATACATATCAAAAACCTCCCGGTCAGATGATTATTCCGTTGCAATGATCTGTTTCATGCTGAATTATCTGTGCAGTATATCCATTGAATTCAGCCTTCTGCTTTTTGAAGGACTTGTCTCTGTATTCAACGGTTATCTTACCGTATCTCCTTACAGGACGCTCTCCATCAAGGGACAGGCAGCCTTCCATCGTATCATACGGCTCGGATTTGGCAGTGATTACAGGGTTATACATTATCAGAACAGAAAAACCGAGACTGACAGCAATCACACGTTTACGGGCACCTATCATGTTTGCAGCAAGACCCACACATCTCTCCGCATTGAAACGCAGTGTATCTTCAAGGTCACGCGCAACAGACGCATCATTCAAATCTGCCTCCTGAGAAGGAGCGGCAAGAAACATAACATCACGAACTATATTCTTTATCATGAGTATTTCCTCTTTCTGTAATTCATTTAAGATTATACTCCTTCTTCTGTTTCCACTGCAAGAATACAATGGTTATATTTGAGGAGAGCATGTACCGCTGCCGTTCATTAGCTTGCAAGCAACCTCTTTTCCGGTCATCAAAGACCGGATACGATCGTTTTCGACAACAGCAAAAATCGTATATGAATCATTCTGTATATATGCAGCCATGTCCTCCGGCAACATATCTGAACCGACTGCGATCAATCCGGCTTTTGAAGGCAGCTGCGTACGATTGTAAATCGCCGAAAATATCCGAAGCGGGCTTGTCTCATTGAAGTTTTTCAATTCCGAAAGCGATGACGCCAATAAAAACACCGCCATCAGTATGAAAGTAACATTCACAACTCTGTGTCTCAGCCATACAACTACCGCAGCGGCTGCGCCCGCAGCAGCAAGCACATGCGCCATTGCCACAACTACTTTCATCGCCCTTATCTTCCCGAGCCGCGCTGCTGTGACTGCATAAAAAACCCTTCCGCCATCGAGAGGAAGAGCCGGCATAAGATTGAAAAGCATGAGCAGGATATTTATTCTGATCATCATTGCCGCCGGATGATACGGCAATATGCCCCACCATGCCAATGATGCAGCAATCAACGCAAGCAAAAGATTTCCAAACGGACCTGCCAAGGCCGTTATAATTATATGCCCGGCTTTTGCTGAGTATATATCCCGCACGTGTGCAGCGCCGCCAAACCACATAAGCTCAATGTAATCTATTTTTATACCCACGACAAGCGCAGCCAGTATATGCATAAGTTCATGAAAAAACACCGCTGCAGCGAGGAATGGCAATTCTGTTTTTATCCCCAAAGCAAGCGCTACCGAACCTGCAAGCAAAGTAAGCACATGCGTTCTGAATTCTGTACCCAGCGCACGAAAGCGTATCATCGCCTGTTATCCTCAAACGGAGATACGCTTTTTCCGTTTATCCTGTATTCAAAATACAGGCTGTTTCCACGCACCTTGCCGATCTCCTCTCCTCTGACCACCTTATCTCCCGCATCGTATTTCGGCTTATCCATATAAGCATACATAGTTTCGATGCCTTCGCCATGATCTATCAATATACACCAGTCTCCGCTCTCCATACAGCTCACTGCACTAACAGTTCCCGCAAGTGCACTGCGCACAGATGACGATTCCCCGCATGAATACATCGTCCATGGCTGCCCCTCAAGATATTCATGTGTCACTGTGCCCTCGACAGGTGCAAGTATACCCGAGGACGACATATTGAAAAATACCAGTGTGGATTCAGGAATAAAACTGCGCACAAAACTGAGATCACCAAGTGTATCATCAGGGTCTATGCGCATAGTTAGAGCTGTTTCTATACCGGAAACGGCTTTTTGCGACCATGGCTCGTCAATATTTTTTAGTGTCAGTACGCCAAACAACAGTGCACATGCTATAGCAGTATTTCTGAGCAGCCGTTCGCTGAACCCTGCCTTTTCAGGCATCTTTTTCTGCTTGATTATCGGAATGCTTGTCTTCTTATCGTTCTTATCAGGCCTTATTGTAGTATGTATTACCGTGCTTTTTACGCCGCTTTGCATAGAAAATCCCTCCCGTCGCTTTAGCGTATGCGGGAGGGATCTTTCTATGAACTTTTTTCAGATATTCAACGCTCGTTTCGGCGTCTCTCGCTTTTCTGTCTTCTTTGCCTTATCGCGCATTACAACATTTTCAACGAGACCGATGCCCATGAAGTTCGCAAGCATACTGGAACCGCCGTAACTCATGAACGGAAGCGGTATGCCCGTAACCGGCAGCAGACCTATAACCATTCCGATATTTTCCACAAAATGGAACAGGTACATTCCGAACACGCCCAATATCATATAGCATCCAAGCGGGTCGGAGACTCGCATCGCCTGCTGCAGCAGGCGGCAAAGCATCAGCAGATAAGCAAATATGAGCGCAATACCGCCGGCAAAGCCGAACGATTCGCACACAACTGCGAAGATAAAGTCGGTATGGTCATCCGAAATATAACCCAGGGATGCAAAGCTGCCAACGGAAACTATACCTTTACCCCACATGCCTCCGGAACCTATTGCTATCTGTCCGTTGATGATCTGACGCGCCTCGTCTTCAAATTCCTCAGGATTGAGCCACATAAGGATTCGATCGAGTCGGAAGTTTTCACCCATGGAATTAAGCAGATACCAGCCGGGAATAGCGATCAGAACGACTATAGCAATAGCACCGAGTATCAACTTATAATTCGTACCGGATGCAAATACCAGCACGCAGAATATAGAAAGATAAACCATTGCCGTGCCAAAGTCAGGCTGTGCAAGAACCAGAATAAGCGGAATTGCAACGTGCATACCGAAAACGATGAGTTCGCGCACGGTATTTATCGGTCCCTTACGGCCGGCAAGCAGACGCGCAAGAGAGATAATAATTGCTATCTTACCGAATTCCGAAGGCTGGAATGTACGGTTGGTGCCCCACTGGAAGAACGCAGTCATGTTGCCTCGACCTGCTTCCATACCGAGAACCACAACCAGTACCGCAAGCATTACGATAAATATAATTCTCGCATATCTTCCGTATACATCATAGCTGAAGTATATCACAGCCGACATTACCACTATACCAGCCAACACCCAGAAAAACTGAAGTCTGGCATATGTGATCGGCTGGGTTTCCAGCATCTCCATTATTGTAGCGGGTTCATCGGTTACCGAAGTGGTCGTAGCCGAAAATATAGCAACAATACTGAAGATCGATATAGCAAGTACGTTCAGGAACAGCAGCCAGTCAAAATGTTTCATCAACTGACGGTTGACCCTTCGCGTCTTAAAGTATTGGATTAATGCCTGTAACCATTTACGCATTTTACTGCTCCATCAATAACCCAGTGTGTTATCTTCATACGCGGTAGTGTTTTCAAAGCCATCGAGGTTATCCAGATAATATTCGATAACGTCTATCGCAGCCTGACCCGCACGAGCGCCCGCATATCCATTCTGGATATATACGACAACGACTATCTGCGGATTATCAACCGGTGCAAAGCATACCAGCCAAGCGTTATTCTCTACATCCAGCTCGGTACGCTCCGAAGTACCGGTCTTTGCTGCAATGGGATATTTTGCATTGGCAAACTGATCCGCCGCGGTACCTTCGTTTTCACCCGAAGTAACCTGCCTCATGCCTTCACGTATAGCTTCGAAATACGCCGGGTCAGCATCTATCTGGTTAGCCACGACGGGTTCCTTATCAAGAATTACCTCACCATCAGCAGATATGATCTTGTCAACTATCTGTGCATCGTATACAGTGCCGTTGTTTACTATTGCACATACATATCGCGCAACCGCAACTGGGGTTACCTGCGTGATAGACTGACCTATTGCCAGCATGATGGTTTCGTTGGGAGTCCAGTATATATCCTGCAGATAGGTAACGAACGTATTTACCATAAAATGCGAGGATATATATTCCGCCGGTATGTTCATATCATACAACAGAACTTCGCGGATAGGCTGATACCAGTCGGACTTCTGATCGTACATGGTGGTTATATCCAGCAAAGTCTTTACCGCCATATCAAGGCGCTCATCGTCGTACTCGATGCCGCGATCCTCGCCTACTGCAATAAGCTCACGACGGATTGCATTGGCTATGTAGATAGGCTTTGCCGTGTACTGATCGTTTATTGCCCTTGAAGGATCATACAGCGTAGTGGTGTTGCCAACAAAGCTGGTAGATTCGCTGGGCAATTCAATATTTGTACGCGATGTCAGACCCAGAGCAGCTGCCCATTCGTTTATCTTTTCAGAACCGAGCCTGTAGCCTACTTCATAGAAGAAATAGTTGCAGGAATTCTTTATGCCTTCGACGATGGTCTGATCTGCATGCTTTCTGATATCAGTCTGCCAGCACTTTGCAGGGTTCGTGGGGTCGGTCTTCATGTAACCGCCAAGATCGTCTATCTGCTCTGTAAGACCAAGCTTGCCTTCTACAAGACCTGCGAGCGCAGTACACAGTTTGAAGATAGATCCGGGCGTATCCTTTGCGGAAATAGCTCTGTTGTAAAGAGGGTTGTTATCGTCATTTACGATAATAGACCATTCACTTGCAGAAATTCCGCCTTCAAACATGGTCAGATTATAATCCGGATAACTTACCATGCCGATTATTCTGCCGGTATTGGGATCCATTGCCACTATGGCGCCGGTTTCGGCAAGCTTTATCTCCCTGCCGGTAGCAGCATATTCATCCAGGATCTCACGGTTATTGCGCTGCCAGGAATCACGTTCCATTACCTGATGCTGCTGTACGTTTATACTCTGGATTACATTAAACAGCGCATCCGCCATTACATCCTGCATTTCCTTATTCACAGTAAGCACGACAGAATTGCCATCCTGAGGCTCGGTATAACTCAATTCTCGGATTACCTTGCCTCGGGTATCTCGTTCAACAGTACGCTTTCCCTGACGGTACTCAACATAGGGAGAAAGCTGATCTTCCATGGAATATTCGATACCGGCAACGCCTACAACCGCATCGTTGGGATATCCTTTTTCCATATAAGTTTCCATGGCGTCATCACTGTTTATTTTGGATACATAGCCGATAACATGACAAGCGGTATAACCATGGGGATATACACGTTCCGAGCTGATCTGAATAGAAACACCGTCAAGATTTACCGACTCTGCTTCTATCAGCGAAACACACTCAAAACCCACGTCCTCAGCAATGACAACAGGCTGTGAATTGAAAGCATTCATTCGTGAAGCCTGCCATATTGCAAGAACCTTGACCGTCATTTCTTCACCGAGATCTTCCGGAATAGCATACTTCTCAAGAAGCGCAGGATACCACTCTTCTTCGGGTGTAGAAGTAAGATAGAAATTCTGACTCCACTGACGCTTACGTTCATTTTCAACGTATTCGCTGGTGGATCCGCTATCAAAATACCAAACTCCGTCTTCACCCTTCTTGAGCCAGAATTCATCGGTCGTTGTCTTACCCATGGATTCAACGATCTCTATAACGCGGATTATTACCTGAGTATAATTCGCGCGGTAAGCATCGCTGGATTTGGAAGGATCGCGGTAAAACGCTACATCAAAACTTCGCCTGTCGTAGGCCAGCGGAACCATGTTTGCATCGTAAATGGTTCCTCGCATGCCATATACAGTAAGGTCTTTGGTGGTTTTTTCGCTGGCGGTCTCCGTATATTCATCGCCTTTGTTGAAAATCATGCTCTGCATTCTGAAAAACATCGCAGCTCCGACCAGAAGCAGCAGAACAAGCATAATGAGTACTCTTAAACCGCTGGGCCTGTTCTTCTGATCTTCCGTACGCCGCTTTGACTTCATCACAGGTTCCTCACCTCCCTCTTACTGCCGATGCGTACTCTGGCTGCTTCTTTACCAAGCAGCACAGGAGCGGCTGCATAGTACATTGCCGAAACCAGCAAAGCCGCAAGAACCGAACGCACCAATGCATTCGAGAAATACCAGCCATACATAAGTGCGGTATGGAAATACTGATAAACGATAATTACCGTTTCAAGCAGCATCATAACCACAAAGGTGCAGAATGCTCTGCGAACCAGCGCCTTTTTACGGGAATAATCTTCCTGTGCACGCATTTCATCGGTATCATATCCAAAAAGACCGGTGATGAAACAGCAGGCCGGATATGCGATCATCATAAAACCGACAGGATATCCCGTAAGAATATCAATAAGCATTCCGCCCAGAAGCGCACCGAGAACTCCGTGCAGACGACCCATTACCATACTTACGCACACTACAAACAGCAGCGTAAGCGGCAGCACATAAACGCTTGCAGTAAACACAGGCACCACGGAAACATCAATAAGTGCCAGCAAAACTATAAGCAGATATGGCAGAATCCTTCTGAGCATTTGTTACCTCCTGATATCTATCAGCTGTCAGCCCAGTTATCCTCGGGCAGCAGTTCATATATAGTGGGTTCGGGAGTGACGGGAGCCTGGGTAGGTTCGATAGTAGGCGGATACCAGTTACCATCGCTTACCTCAGGTTCTACAGTGGTACCGTCGAAATTTACCGGAATTGCAGTAGGCTTGGGGGTTACAAACGGCACAGGTGTAGGCGTGGGCACGCTGGAGAGCTGGCCGTCTGTTTCTATAACGGTACGCAGAACCAGTACGTCTTCTATATGTCTGAAATCAACATAAGGAGTAACGATAACATAGCTGCCGTCGGAAGAGGTTTCCTGGCTTACAGCGGTAACCTCGCCAATTACAATTCCCTTGGGATAGAGCGCATCGGTACCGGATGTTACGATGACATCACCGGGGGAAATATTGTTTACATTGGGAAGATAATATACAAAGCACTGCGCAGAAGAAGAATCCTTGGTAACTTCACCGCGCATGATACCATTGTCGCGGGTACGCTGCACAAGACATGCAACTGCGGAACGGGTATCGATTATTGTCATTACCTTAGAGGAATTCAGCTTTGCCTCGTATACATAACCTACAAGGCCATCGCCGGTAACAACGCTCATGCCTACCCTGACGCCGTCTGAGGTACCACGGTTTATGGTAAACGTGTCAAACCACTGACCGGGATCGCGGGCAATGACTGTGGCGTATACAGGGTCAAGGGAGCTGTATGTATCCTTTGCGTCCATAAGTGCGGAAAGACGTGTGTTTTCCTGTTCAAGCTCCTCCACATATGAAACGCGCATCTTCAGTTCCTCATTTTCCATGAGGAGATATTCATACTCATTCTCGAGCTTTTTATAATTGCGCCAGTTTGTGAAGAAATCCTTTACCCAGCCTGCAGTGGAAGAAAGGGCGCTCTGCACGGGACGCAGAATAGTACCAACGGCGTTTTCAAATATAGATGCGCCGTTTTCAGATCTGAATACAAGGAAAGAAGCAGATACGAATATTGCTGCCAGAACCAGTATGGTAAACAGCACGCGCCTTATTGTATTTCCTCTCGCCTTTCGGCTTCTGGACACATGAGCGCTCGAATATCCGCGACCGGTCTTCCTTTTACCCTTTTGGGGCCGTCTCATATTTGCCATGGAGATTCTCCTTTAGATCTCAATCACACAGCCGGTCTGTGCAAACCTGTGCAGCAGTCTGTCATCGGCTGCGATCATACCTGCACCCGCAGCGACATCATCCTGAGGAGTATCGCCCATGCGCACGGGCAGCTTTATAGCTTCTCCTATGCGTCTTTCCAGACCTTCAAGCTGACAGCCTCCGCCGGAGAGCTGAATGCCGCGTTCAAGAATATCCGCTGCCAGCTCAGGCGGTGTGTTTTCAAATGCTTCGCGGATAGATTCCACGATATCATCGATAGGACGCTGCAGCGCCTTGCACACATCACCTGCAGTAACGGTAACGGTGGCAGGCTTACCGGTATGCGCGTCACGACCGCGCAGCAGTACTTCAAGACCGTCATGTACCTTGGATTCGATAGCGGTACCGACATCTATCTTCAGGTCTTCGGCGGTGCGCTGGCCGATAATAAGACCCTTTTCACGGCGTATGTAACGGACAATCGCCTGATCAAAAGCGCTCGCGCCTGTGCGCACGCTGCGCGCGGCAACTACTCCGTTCATTGAGATAACGGCTATCTCTGTGGTGCCGCCTCCTATTACCACTTCCATGATTCCGCGGGGTTCATTTATGGAAACACCGCCGCCTACCGCAGCCGCAATGGGAGAATATACAAGTGCTGCGCGCTTTGCACCGGCAGCGCGTACGGCCTGCTTCAGCGCTTCAAGCTCAACACGGGTAAGTCCCTGAGGCATTGCCACAACAATGCGGGATTTCTCTATGCCGCGGCGCTTGCCTATAACGCGGTCACAGAACGTCTGGATCATTGCAGTGGTCTGTTCCACATCAGCAATAGCGCCGGAAACAACAGGAGTGGAAAGATCCACCTCGCGGGGAGTGCGTCCCATAAGCTGGCGCGCTTCTCTGCCGACAGCAAGTATATCAAGGCTGTTGTCCGCGTTGGTAAGAATATAGCTGGGTTCACGCAGCACGATACCTTCGTTTTCAAGGAATATGGTCACATTACTCGATCCGAGGTCAAATCCGATGCCTCCGGATGAAAAAACTGCCATTGTAATACCTCCAGCAAAATGTAGGTCTGTTTATCAAAGGAAACTTCTGAGCATCTCTTCAACCACATCGGTCGGGAAGCCCATTACATTTTCAAACGTACCATCCAGGCCGGTCACAAATTTGCCTGCACCGCCCTGTATTCCGTAAGCACCGGCCTTATCCATGGGTTCGCCGGTAGCAATATAATCGTTTATTTCTTCATCCGAAATTTCGCGGAATATTACGCCTGTGCGCGCAACACGGGTCTCTTTCCTTCCGGTCTGCGCATCAATCATGCATACCCCGGAAAATACCTCATGAGTCCTTCCGGAAAGGGCTCTCAGCATGCGGTATGCATCATCTTCATTGACAGGCTTGCCCAGTCCCTTGCCGTCAAGAGAGACCAGTGTATCGGATGCAATAATGATACCTTCGGAATACTTCTCTGCAGCAGCCATAGCCTTCCTTTCGGAAAGCAGTGCAACTATGTCATCGGCGCGGCCATCGACATTTTCGTCAACTTCAGGCGCGTCACATGTGAATTCATAACCCATCCTTGCAAGCAGTTCACGTCTGCGGGGAGACGTAGAAGCAAGAACAATCTTCTTATCAGCCATGGCAATACCTCCGGCATGATATATTATGTTTTAGTATACCATATACGCCGTTAATTTCAAAGCACATAAGCCGGTGTCTCCGAAATATTCACTTGTATTTATAGTTTATACACAAAAAGAGCCTCTCAGCGAGGCTCTTTTCCTATTTATACCAATGACCCGGGCAGTTCTTTTCCCCAATCCGTACACGGAGTATCGGACAATTCAAACCTTATTACACCGCCGTTGGATATCTCATCCCATGTCAGCCATGCACGGTCTGCACACCTGCCGTTTACCGTCATTTTCCTGATGTAGATATTTTCGGAAGGGTCTCTGTCGCATTCGATTACGAGGCGGTCGCTTACACCGCACGGATGGTATTTCCTGTCCAGCCTGATTTCAGCCTTTCGGAAAAGCGGTGTATTCACGTGGAATATATTGCTTCCCGGCGACACCATGTGTATTCCAAGGGCCGTAAGCACGAACCATGCCGACATCTGGCCAACATCCTCATTGCCGCAGAAACCGTATTCGGTGGTATTATAAGCTTCATCCTGTATACGGCGAACCCAATACTGAGCGCGCCACGGCAGACCCGCATCGGTAAACATGTGTACAATGTGATGGCAGGGCTCGTTGGGATGATTATAGGATTCGTTCCACATGGCCGAAAGTTCTGCCTCCGACATGAGCCTTTCAAGTTCACTTACGAAACGGTCATGTCCCATCAGCGATATAAGACCCTGCACATCATGGGGCACAAACCATGATTGCTGAAAAATATTGCTTTCGGTACAGTGCCTCGTGTCATATTCGCCGCGCCAGTCCTCCCAGTTGCCTGCTTCGTCGCGGCTGCGCATCCAGCCCTTCTCTGCATCGTAGATAAGCCTGTAATTCTGCGCCTTCTCTTTAAAGAGCCTCTCGTTTTCTTCATCGCCGAATTCAGCTGCCATAAGTGCTATGCAATGGTCGGCATATACATTTTCAAGAGTAGCGGAAATATCGCCGGGCACATATCCGTACTTTGCAAAAGCCTTTCCCCCGCTTCTCTTCGAATCGGGATGGAATGCCGTTTTCAGACAGATATCATATGCCTTCTTCGCGTCATAACCGCGTATACCCTTGCGGTAGGCATCCGCAGTTACTACTATTCCCGGGTCACCCAGCATGCATCCGGTCTCATGACCCAAAAGCTCCCAGCGCGGAAATGATACGTTCTCGTATTCCGCTATATCAATGAGCGAATTGATCATATCATTCACAGCATCGGGCTTTATCACAGTAAGCAGCGGGAATTCGCTGCGGAATACATCCCATCCGCTGAAAACCGTGCGCTTTTTGAAGCTGCCGGTGTGCCTTACCGTATTATCTGCCGAGAGATAATTTCCGTTTACATCGGAGTATACTCTCGGGTCCAGCAGCGCATGGTACATCGTGCTGTAAAATATAGTACGCTTATCATCGGAAATGCGATCGTCTTCTATGGTGACCACAGAAAGCGCATCATCCCATGCAGCCGCAGCAGCCAAATGCATTTCATCAAACGTGACACCGGCTGCCTCTGCCGCAAAATTATCCCTTGCGCCTTCTATATTGATATATGATATTGCAACCTTTGCGGTAATGGGCTCCTGCAAAGGCGCATATTCAGCATAGAACCAAAGTTCTTCGCCTTCATACACAGTCTGTATTTTATCCACAGGCTTTCCGATATTCCACACACCGAATGTATCCCAGTCTTCTGTGAACTCAGCATGGAAATACAAATCGTAATTCACCTTTCCCGCGCCTCGACCGAATCCTCCGTGAGTTGAAGGGCAATGTATGCAGCCCTCTATAGTATGATCGTTCAGTATGTTCAGCACCTGCAGCGCGGAACGTCCGGCAATACGTCTGGCAAGATTGATCTGCACGCGGCGGCGTTCGTTTGCAGGATAAGTCATGCGCAGCATTCCTGCATGTTCGGAAGCGGTGGTTTCCGCGCGTATGCCGTATGTATCCAGCGTTACGGCATAATAACCGGCTTCTGTCACTTCGCTGGCATGACTGAAATCCGATTCGTATCCTCTGTCCTTCCGCGTAGTAAGCGCATCGCTGTATGTTCCCGAAAGAAGTTCAAGCCTGCCGGTAGTCGGCATTATCTGGAAATTACCCAGATCTCCGTACCAGCCTACGCCAGACATATGATTTATAGAGAAACCATCAATTGTAGTATGATGATAGCTGTAACCTGCACCGTTGTCGCCGCCTTCAAAAGTATCGGGACCGAACGCTACCATTCCGAAAGGATATACTGCGCCGGGATGGGTCTTTCCGCCGCCGTGTATGCTGGTGGCAGTCATATCGCCTATGGTGCCTATTTTAGTGCTGACATATTTGCTGATGCCCATATTCACACCTCGTGCAGATGATAGTATACTGCCCGGCTGTTTTGCAGCCGGGCAAATGTATTTGGGATAAGATGATTATACTGCAGAATGCTCGTTGCGCTTGATGATCTCGTTCTGGATCTCGGGGGTGAGATTTACGAAATAATCGCTGTAGCCCGCAACACGCACCAGCAGAGAGCGATGCTTTTCGGGATGGATCTGTGCATCAAGCAGGTCAGCCTGATCCACAACATTGAACTGCAGTTCAAAGCAATCGCGATCCATGAAGGACTTGATATAATCCTTGACAGCTGCGCGGCCTTCTTCGCTGTTCATCAGCTTCTTGGTGAGGCGCAGGTTGGTCGCGATTCCGCCGATACCATACTTCTGATCGATCTTTTCAATAGAACGCAGGATGCCGGTAGGACCGTTCTTGTCCATGCCCTGTACGGAACCGAGGCATTCGGAAAGGGCCTCGCCCTGCCTGCGGCCATCGGGACCTGCAGCTGCAACCTTGCCAAGCAGACCATGCTGGATCCATGCAAAATAGCTGGGATGGAAGGTAGCGCCGACAGAGGTGGTATAATTCTTCAGTTCATGACGGATAAGTTCATAGAGATCAACGCCGATCTGATCGACTTCATCGATGCCGTTGCCGATCTTGGGGCAGCGGTTGATGAGATACTGACGCATACGCTCGTTGCCTGCGAAGTTATCCTTCAGCATATCGCCCATCTCTTCGAGAGTCATGATCTTCTCTTCGTATACGGCCTTACGCACTGCCGCAAGGGCATCTACCAGATTCAGGAAGCCCGGGAAGCAGGGATATACATAGCTGTAGCGTGCGCCGCCTGCGCCGGAATCCTGACCGCGCTCGATGCAGTCATTGATGAAAGCGGAAGCCAGCGGAGAGGAGCAATACTGAGAGAAGCTGTAAAGATACATTGCGGTACGCTCGAGGTTTGCACGGATGATGCCGCGGACAACCCTCTTGGTGAGCGCCTCAAAGGCTTCAAAGGTGGTAAGGGACTTAAGATCCACATTTACCTCGGGCTTTACGGTGCATTCTGCGCCGAAAAGCTTCTTGCCGCCGCCGAAGATATACTCATATGCCTTATTCAGGTTGATATAAGGAGTTGCTACCTGTACATTGGAAGAACCTACGGGAGTGATCTCAACGCAGGTGGAATGGATGTAATAGCGGCTGTCTTCCTCGGACATGCCTGCAGCGCGCAGACCTTCCTGAATGACCCTGTCGTTGAAGAAAGCGGGACGGGTGTAGCCCTGTGCAAGTATCTCAAGGCAGGTGTCCATAAGGTCATCGGGCATTTCGTCGGTATATGCGACGTTTACGGAAGGATTGACAAGACCGGTGGTACGTATAGCTTCGATGCACATGTAGCTCAGATCATTCCATACGGGATTTCCCTGTTTGTCAACGCCGCCGACCATTACGGAAGCGGGCCATGCATCGTAGATATCGTTGTGCTTGAAGTACAGTTCGCAGATAAGGTCAAATGCGAACTCCTTGGTAATATAGCCTTCTTCGATATCCTTCTTGTAGAAGGGATACATGTAATTATCGAATCTGCCGGTAAGAGTGATGTCATTGACCAGTCTCAGGCAGAACTGCATTGCCCACATGATCTGCAGCGCCTCATAGAAATGGGTGCAGGGCTCCATGGGGGCCTTATCAAAGTTCGCAGCCATGCGCAGGAGCTCAGCCTTGCGCTTTTCGTCTGCAGTTGCTGCGGCGCGCTCAAGAAGAGCCTCACGGCAGCGGGCACAGAAAGTCACGAATGCCTTGAGTGACATTGCCACGGACTCATAAAAAGCCGCAGTGGCTGCATCCTCGGGCCTGGAAAAATCGATAGCAGCACGCTTGCCTTCCACGCGCTCAAGAATTTCACGGATGCCGGTATTGAGCAGCAATTCAAAATCTATTACGCGGTGTCCGGTGAATGCGGTGGAAGTACCTGCCATCTTATCGGATGCATTCAGATAATTACGGGCAGCCTCGGCAAGGGCCTTCTGTTCGTCGGTAAGCGCATGAGGGTCGGCCACACGGCCAACGATCAGCTCATAATCATCAAAATCGATGGGATAGCCTTCGAAAATAGCGCGGTCTATCATGGAACGGCGCAGATTGTGGGCAAAGGGCACTCTCTCTTCAAACAGCGCCTTGCCGGTGAGATAATCGCGGTAAAGATTCGCTTCTCCCTGATCGGAGCAACGCTTGAGTGTGCATTCACGCAGCAGATTCATATCACGCATGATTTTTGCCTCCCGTTACATACTGTATTTGGCTTCTATTCCGATATCTTTAAGTATCTGTGTATAGGCTTCCATTTCTTCTCTTGTGGGTTCCGGAGTGTCCTTGCATGGGAATTCACGGCTGAGCGCAGCGTATTTGGGAGCGCACATTCCGTGATATGCAAGAAGTTCGGCGGTATGCTTTGCGGGCAGTTCTTTTATGAACGCCGCTATCTTCCCTATCTCCCCGGCATCCGCATTGAATCCGGGCACTACAGGCGTGCGCAGTATCATATTGGCACCTGCGGCGCTGAGTTTTCTGATGTTCTGAAGTATCAATGCATTATCTGCACCCACGCCTGCTTTGTGGCGGTCTGCGCTTACGCATTTTATATCAACAAAGAACAGGTCTACAAGAGGAACGAGTCTTTCAATATTTTCCCATTTTACGCACAGGCTGGTCTCCATAGCTATATGTATGCCTTCGCTGCGCAGCCTTTCCATTACAGACGCTATAAACTCAGACTGCAGCATGGGCTCACCGCCGGAAAAAGTGACTCCGCCTCCGGATTTTTCATAAACAGCCTTGTCGCGTATGCATTCCTCAAACAATTCGTCTGCGGATATATTCCTGCCGGATCGCTTTACGGCTTCTGCATAACAGGTTTCCGCACACTCGCCGCACATCACGCATTTATCGGTGTGCCTTGCAGTGCGCACAGGACTGCCGTTTCTGCATACCTCCACGCAAGCGCCGCAGCCTATGCAGCGGGCAGGATAAAACAGCAATGCACCTTCATAAGGCTGGGATTCCGGATTGTGGCACCAATTGCACCTTAGGGGACATCCCTGCATAAACACAGTGGTACGGGTACCCGGACCATCGTGCAGCGAGAAGGGCTGTATGTCGAAAATAGATCCGTTCATAATAAACCTCCACACATTTCCAAGTGTATTATAACAAATGTTAACTTTGTTTTCAACAAATAAATGAGCATAAAAAACGCAGCGCCATATAACGCCGCGTTTTAAGTATCAGTCTTTTACCATGACCCCGTTCTCGTTTCGGTGGTATTTGCGTGCGGAGTTTATTTCCATTTTGGCAAGTATCTCCTTCTCAAGATCTATGCCGGTCATCTCCGCAAGTCCCAAGAGATATATTGCTATATCCGCAAGTTCCTCCGCAAAATCCTCCTTTGTCTTTTTACGGTAAGCTTCCCATGCCTCTGCAAGTTCGCTCATTATATGGCACACTTCTTCATCAACGCTGGTCGTATTGAAACCATGCGCCACTTTATTCTCAAACACCTGCTGCTGAAGCTTTTTCATTTCAATCATTACCGCATTCTCCGCAATTTCCGGTACATCCTTCACACTTATTGTGGCATCCGCAGCTGCCCTCGATATCAATCTTGTCTCCCTCAACATACAGAGTGCGGCTGGTGATTCCGTTTACTTCAAAAGCCTCACCCTGAGGACGGAAACCATAGCGGCTGAAATATTTCACAAGATTTGCGGGAGCCTGCATAGTGACGGAACCTGCATTCAGATCCTGCGCACGATAAAGCAGCATACGCATGATGAAATCGCCTATCTGCATGCCGCGCAGAGGCTTGAGAACGCAAACTCGGCCTATATTGAATCTGTCATCGGCAATATACATGCGTCCGGTAGCAATAGGAGTACCATCTTCTGCGTATGCAAGGGCATAGACAGCCATCTTATCATGCTCATCAGGCTCGTTTTCACCGGAGAAACCCATTTCATCACAGAATATGCTGCGGCGCAGGTCGAGTACCTGAGATATATCATCCATAGAAGTAAGGAATTTACCGCGGATCACTTATATAACCGCCTTTCGTTTGGAAGGATTTTATTCATTTATATCGAATATAAATATATTATATCACAATCCGAAAGGTATGAAAACATGGAAAAAGTCAATATTGACCGCATTAATGAGCTTGCGCGCATCGCAAAGGAGCGCGAACTGACCCCCGAAGAAGCGGCAGAGCGTGCCGAACTGCGCAAGGCCTATCTGGAGAACTTCCGCGCTGCTTTCCGTCAGCAGCTGGACAGCACCGTTATCCAGCGCGAAGACGGTTCCCGCGAAGCCGTAAAGGACAGACGCAAGCCCAGCTGATTATAGAAACAAGCCGTTACAAAATGTAACGGCTTGTTTTTTCGTTTACTTTGAAGAAAGCAGGTTGTGGAAAATAACTGCTGCCTCCGCACGGGTCAAAGGCGAATATGCATTGATATTTCCATCCGCATCTTCTGTAATGAGTCCGAGTCCGTATGCAATGGCGATTGCAGGATAATCTTCGGCAGCAATGCTGTCATCATCAGCAAAGCCGCAGTCATAGATTCCAGTGATATCCATTGCTTTATCATAGCCGGAAATATCCGCAAGCACCTTCACGAAATCACATACAGTCATTACCTGATCTTCTTCAAACATATCAAGCTGATCGCAGCCGTAGTTTACGGCAAACTGCTTGAGTTCGTCATAGTTCCTTACTTCAATATTTCCATCGTTATAGTTGCTTGCCTGATATATGAACAGCATTGCATCATAAGCCGTAAACTGTGCATCAGGTTCGAAGCTGCCTGTGGAATAGCCGATTCCATAGTTTCCGAGCATTATTATCTCGGATTCATTGGCATGGCCTGCGATATCATTATACACAAATTCTTCACCGCTGACATTCCTGCTGTAGCCAATGCCTGTAAATGCATCAATTGCATAGAAGTTCTTCACATTCTTATAGTGCCAGCCGTAAGTAAGATCGAATATAAAATCCCAGTCCGAGATGCTTTCTCCGGGTACGGACGCAAATATATCTTCGAATTCAAAACCGGTCAGATAAGCCTCACACGCCCGGTCGGCATCGATTATAATTGCAGGGTCGAACTCCACAAATTCCTGAGTATCGCTCCAGCAGAAATTCACGTTATCAATAGTGCCGTCGTCACAGTTGACGGAAACATTGATATAATTGGCACGGAAAGGCACACCGTTATATGTGCGTACAAAATTGACGGTCACATTGCGTTCCCAGGAATATTCATATACGTTCGCACTTGTGCTATCAATCACGAGATAGGGAGCGTATTCGGGATAATAAGCATTTATGAAAGCTGCGGCTGCGTCAACGAGTTCGGATTCGGTATAGACCGGCTCCTCAGTGCGCCTGCCGGCATAATAGACATACATACCCTTCACGGTACCCGTGACAGCATCAACTATGATCTCTCTGGTATCGGTTTCGCCGGCATTTGCATTGCGCAGCACGGCCTCTTCCTGACTGAGTTCGCGCTTATAGCTCACATTTGCAACCAGACCGCTGTCGGTATGATAATAGCT
Source organism: Clostridia bacterium (assembly GCA_045649485.1). Taxonomy (GTDB): domain Bacteria; phylum Bacillota; class Clostridia; order Christensenellales; family Aristaeellaceae; genus RUG11247. Next base: position 3,943 of record JAZRPZ010000053.1, on the reverse strand, counting down.
CAGCCCAATAAACTCATATCCTTCAACGATGCCGAGTTCAGGAACAGAACGCAGATATGCATCCAGCTCATCTTTGTTCATCGCTCCGTCGTATGCGCCTATACCGGCAAGTTCAATCTCCGTAAGCTGAACCTGTTCCTCTCCCTTGGCAGAGACAGTAAAATTATCTGCTGCTCCGCCTTCATACATACCATAGTATGCATAGCCGTTTTCTATGCTGATGAGTTCGCCGTCAGAAGCACGAACTATATACTTGGAAACATCTTTGGGTATGTATACGGGCATTGCCATGCTGTTTCCATCGGTAACATAGTAAACCAGTTCCATACCCACAGTGAAATCCAGCTTCTCCCTGGCTTTCACATCTCCGATATTATCGGTCATATCGCCTGTGAATTCCGAATAGCTGCGATAATTGTCACCGCGATAGAAGGAAGTAACGCTGCGGTCACCGGTATTGATAGTGATACTTATGTCGATGTCGGTAGGCTTACCCATCATGGTCAGTTTGCCATCAATTGTGGAATAGGCTTCATTTCCCCACTGAAGTGAGCTGCTTACCTCGCCAAGCTGCCATCCTTCGTTTTCATCGGTTATAACATGCCCAAGGAATTCTTCGGCAATTGAAAGTATCTCTTCGTCGCCGATAGCCGGATAACGGGGCATGTAATCTCCGTCATAGGTGTATTCATAATCATATACATAATAATTATAGATCTTGCCGTTCCGGTCGCATCTTACCCAGATTTCATCCACATCGTTCATCCAGCACAATTCCCAATAACCATCGTAATTGCTGCCGTTGAAATCCGTATATTCATCGCCGATATTGAGCACCTGCTTTACCTGAAGCGTAATTTCAGAAAGCTCATCACCAAAGCCTCCTGCAAATGCGCAGCCGGCACACAGCATCAGTACCAAAATAACCGAAATTATCTGTTTCACGCTATCCACTTCCTTTTTCAGAACTCTTGCTTTTTAGACTTGAAGCACGGAATAAAGTTCCATATTCCAACAATAAATTACGAAAGTGCCATTACAGAAATGCCTTTTGCTTCAAACAATTCCATATGCTTTTGCACAGGCATTTCCGTATCAAATCCCGGCTTATATACCATACCTGCCATTTCGTATTTAGCGCCTGCAGTCTGATGATAAGGCAGAAGCTCAACTCTGATAAGATTTTCCGCATCCGAAAGCATTCCGGCAAGCCTGCCCAGATTCTCAGACGAATCATTTACGCCCGGTATAAGCGGCACTCTGATGATAAACGGTACACTGCCGTTTTTGAGCATATCAAGATGCCTCAGAATAGGCGCGTTATCAACGCCCGTCCATCTGATATGTTCATCGGGATCGGTGTGCTTTATATCCATCATTACCAGATCCATGATTTCCATCATCTGCGCAAACTGTTCGTCTTTGCAGAATCCGCTTGTCTCTATTGCTTTATGTATTCCATCAAGGTGGACACAGGTCTCTTGCACAAAATCCCACTGCAGCATGGGCTCTCCGCCGGAAAAAGTCACTCCCCCGTCCTCAAAGACAGCGCTCTTTCTGAGCTTCGCGGCAAGTGTTTCAGCTTCCATCTCATAACCTGCTATCCTGCGCAGACCGCCCGGGCAGCGGCTTACGCACTCTCCGCAGGTGATGCAATCAGAATTATGAGTACATACCTCTCTGCATTTTCCGCAGTCTGTACACGCAGCTACGCTCACCATCAGCTGAGGCTTCGGCGAAAGTCCCTCGGGATTGTGGCACCAGCGGCAGCGCAGCGGGCAGCCCTTCAGGAAAACGGTGGTGCGTATTCCGGGTCCGTCATATACCGCAAATTCCTTTATATCAAATACAATACCTTTCATTTATTCCCTCTCTAATGATTTCAAAAGATATATTGTTCTCAAAACATATGCGAATGCCGTGCCATTCTTCGGCATTACCGATTGACATCCGCAATTGTTAAGATATATAATAGCATAAAGAAATATTCAATTCAACATCGGAGGTGCCGACATGACTGAATTCGAACTTATAAAGAAACTCGAACGCCCCACCGGCAAAGTGCGCATGGTTCTGGATACCGACGCATACAACGAAATCGACGACCAGTTTGCAATTTCTTATGCACTGCATTGCCCCGAAAAGCTTGAAGTAGAGGCTCTGTACGCCGCTCCTTTCCACAACACCCGTTCCAGCGGTCCCGAAGACGGCATGGAGAAGAGCTACAATGAGATAATCAAGCTCATGAAGTTTGCCGGACGCGAAGACATGCTGCCCAAGATATTCCGCGGCTCCAAGTCCTATCTGCCCGATGAGAAGACCCCCGTTGAATCCCCCGCCTGCGACGACCTTATCGCAAAGGCACGCGCCATGGGCGACGAGCCTCTGTATGTAGTAGCTATCGGTGCTATCACCAACGTAGCCTCCGCGCTCATCAAAGCTCCCGACATCAAAGACAAGATCGTTATCGTATGGCTGGGCGGTCACGCCTTCCATTGGCCCAATTCCGAGGAATTCAATATGTATCAGGATGTAGCCGCTGCACGCGTTGTATTCGGCTCCGGCGCACCTGTCGTAATGTTCCCCTGCATGGGCGTTGTAAGCGCTGTTACCACTACCCGTGCCGAACTGGAATACTGGCTCAAGGACAAGAATCCTCTGGCCAACTATCTCGCCGAAAACACCATTGAGGAAGCCGAATCCTACGGCGCCGGCACCGCATGGAGCCGCGTTATCTGGGACGCCACTACCATTGCATGGCTGGTCGATCCCGAAAGCAGGATAATCTTCGATCGTCTCGAGCGTGCTCCCATTCCGGAGTATGACAATCACTACGGCTTTGACCCCAACCGTCCGTGGATAAAGTATGTATGGTTCATCAACCGCGATGCACTGTTCACCGACATGTTCACAAGGCTCACCAAATAAAAAATATAAGCTCCGGAGCACATGCTGTTCCGGAGCTTTTTTCACGCTAGGCGGGCTTTTTGCATAATATACCCTGAGCGCAGAAAAAAACGCGCTCTTTCGGGAGGTTATGCAATATGCCCGCATTTTCTAATCAGGCAACGCTTTCTTATAATACCGGTACCGTCTCTTCAAACATCGTAACCGGTGAAGTTGTTTCTTCTCTGACTCTTACAAAGACTGCCCTTACCGCAGTCTATGCACCCGGGGATGTGATAGGCTATGTTGTTTCCATCACAAACAATGGCACAAACGACTTCAACGATCTTACGCTTACCGACGACCTCGGTGCGTATGATTTCAACGGCGGTCAGCTCTATCCCCTCACCTATGTAGATGACTCCGCTCAGATATTCGTAAACGGCGTACTTCAGCAGGCGCCCGAAGTGACAGCAGAGGATGCTCTTATCATCGAAGGAATCGACGTTCCCGCCGGCGGCAATACCATGGTGTTTTATTCCGCCCAGGCGAATGAATTCGCACCGCCCTGCGGAGGAGTTATCCGCAACACCGCTTCCCTCAACAACAACTGTCCCTGTGCCGATGCGGAAGATTTTGCCGAAATCGAAACCGTATGTGAGGCGCGGCTGACCATAGCAAAACAGCTCTGTCCCTCCGTCATCAGCAGCTGCACCGAGCCCGTACGCTTCACTTTCATTGTAAGAAACAGCGGCTGTTGTCCTGCCATGGCAAATTCCAACATCGTAATCAGTGATACCTTCACTCCGCCTATCAATATCACTTCCGTAGAATTCAACGGTGTCGAATGGACCGAACCCGGTTACTATTTCTATAATGCACAGACCGGACAGTTCCGCACAGTATCCGGTCAGATTACAGTGCCTGCCGCAACTTACGAACAGGATGAGGAGACCGGCGAATGGACGGTAACTCCCGGCGAAAGCGTGCTTGTAATAACCGGAACATTCTGCGCCGGCGAATAAATTACCAAACGAAAAATCGCCGCAGTCCATGT
>JAZRPZ010000052.1:0-5575 GCA_045649485.1 Clostridia bacterium | reverse complement strand
CATCTCTCTCGGCAACGTGGTCGGCTCGAACATCTGCAACATTGCACTTACTCCGTCGGCGTAGACCGTCTGGTTCTGGCCTACCTGTGCGAAGCTTATGACGAGGAAGAGCTGGAAGGCGGCGACGTACGTACCGTTATGCACCTGCATCCCGCTCTGGCTCCCATCAAGTGCGCCGTTATGCCCCTGCAGAAGAACAAGCTGGGCGATCAGGCTCGCGAGCTCTATGCTGAGCTGGCCAAGCACTTCGTCTGCGAATACGACGAGACCGGTTCCATCGGCAAGCGCTATCGCCGTCAGGACGAAGCCGGCACTCCCTTCTGCGTTTGCGTTGACTTCGACACCGCAGAGACCGGCAACGTCACCGTACGCGACCGTGACACCATGCAGCAGGAAGTTGTTGCCATCAAGGATCTGGTCAAGTACATTCAGGACAAGATCTTCTTCTAAGAAGGCGAGCGCCTTCAGGCGGCTGCTATCGCTCGTATATTTTCGTCCCCTGTGCCCGTACGCAATGGGCACAGGGGACTTTCTTTGCGTTTCTGGGTTTTGCTGCGGGAGATTGGACGGTTTCTGCGCCGGAGATGTAAGTTTGTCGAATTTTCAATTCGCCAAACTTAGTTTTCGCTTTGCGAAAACCGCGGACCAGTCAATTTGTAATTGGCTGGCTGCGCCGTAGCGGCTTGAAACCTGTTATATGTTTACGGACTGGTTTTTACCTGTCGGTGGCCTTTATTGCATGGATATTGCAGTCCCCTGTACCCGTACAGAATTGACACAGGAGACTTCCTTTTCGTTTTTTGTAATTCGGTACGGGTGATTAGCTGGTTTCTGCGCCGGAGATGTAAGTTTGAGATTTATATCAGATTGCTGTGTGTTGTTTATATGTAGGTCATATGATATAATAAATGACAATCTATGAATTTGCGGAGTTGAAATCAATGAGCGAAAGAATCAAAATAGTAAAATCTTTTTATGGCAATATTGATGAAGATTCCCGACTGAACCGAAGCAGACACGGACAGCTGGAATATCTGACGACCATGGAGTACATTCACCGGTATGTGACAGAAGGTGCAAAAATCCTTGAGATCGGAGCCGGAACCGGCAGATACTCCATAGCGCTTGCCAAAGAGGGATATGATGTTGCCGCAGTTGAACTTGTCGAGCACAACATCAATATATTAAAGGCAAACAGCGGTGATCTGAACAACCTGTGCGCTTATCAGGGAGATGCGCTGGACCTCTCCCGTTTCAACGATGGTATGTTTGATATAACCCTGGTCCTTGGGCCAATGTACCATCTGTATGATAAAGCCGATGTATGCAGGGCGATTAACGAGGCGATCAGAGTAACGAAGCAAAATGGTGTTATACTGGTAGCCTTTCTTTCGATTTATGCGGTACTATTTAATAATTACCTGAACGGCAGCCTTATTAATGGAATTGAAGAAAACTTCACTGATGAGTATACAGTAAAACATTTTGAAGAGCAGCTTTTCACCGGGTATGATATTGCTGAATTTGAGCAGCTTTTCGCTGATAAAGAAGTTGAATATATATCCACCGCAGCCGCAGACAACATATTGGAACTTGCAGAGGACAAACAGGATTTTGCCATGTCGGATGAAGAATTTGCAGCATTTGCAAAATACCATTTGGCCACCTGCGAAAAGAGAGAATTGCTTGGATGCTCGAGTCATTTGCTCTATATCTGCAGAAAAAGATAATTTTCAGGCGTTTTCAGCCGACCATCTTCCCCCGCGCCCGTATATCATGGGCGCGGGGGTTTTTGCGTTTGTTGTTTTGTGTATGTATTATGTGATATAATATAGAAAATCTGAAGGCTTGAGTTTGTTTTGCAACCCGATTTATAATTGCATCGGAGAAAGGAAATACAGTTATGCTGAAAACAGTGGATTTTTATTTCTTCAGCCCTACGGGAGGCACGAAAAAGGCCGGTAGTATTTTGGCTTACAAACTTGCAGAGGCCGTAAATGAGAACGATCTTGCTGAGAAAACGGTAAACGAGCCTTTATCTGATGTAGTGGTTGTGGCAGCGCCTGTATTTGCGGGAAGGATTCCTGCACCGGTAGCCGAGAAGATTGCAAAGATAAATGGCGCCGGAAAGAAAGCGATCACCGCCGTGGTTTACGGCGTCAGGGCTTACGATGACGCCTTGCTTGAGCTGAACGACGTGATGAAGGCCGTCGGGTTTGAAGTAATCGCTTCTGCCGCATTGATCGCACAGCATTCCATGGTTCCCGAGGTAGGTGCCGGTAGGCCTGATGAAGCGGATGCCGCAGAAATACGTCTGTTTGCGGAACGTGTGCTTAATGCAATCGAATCCGGCAGTACCGGTGATATTGAAGTACCCGGAAATCATCCCTACAGGGACGGCATGACGGTATCTGCCACTCCCCTCTCGCTTGATGCATGCACAGGCTGCGGATACTGCTCTAAGGTATGTCCTACCGATGCCATCACTGTTGTTGACGGCAATGCGGCCACCGAGCTTGGCAAGTGCATGCTGTGCCTTTCCTGCGTGGCAAAGTGTCCCGCGAAGGTCCGCATACTGCCGCCCCCGATGCAGGCCGGCTTGGCTGAGAGACTGGGCGTATTCAAGGATGTTCGCAGAGAAAACGAGTTTTTCGTATAACAGCGTTTATCGGGAGGTAGCTGTTCATGGGCAACATTATATACAAAGCAAATATAGATCCGGATTATCAGGATGTTTATGTGGACGTGGACGAGATACGCACGCGCACTGCACCTGACGGGCAGGAGTTGACATACCGCTACATTCACGGCGGCTTCCGGGCAATGTCCGTTAAATTCAGCCTGCATTTCCCGGAGAAGGACGCCTTCAAGGGGCGTTTCTTCCAGTATCTTTCGCCATTTCCCGGTCCTGATGAGGAAATGCTCAGCATCAGCAAGACCGACGGCGATGATATTATCAGCTTTTCCATTCTGAACGGTGCATATTTCGTGGAGAGCAACATGGGCTCCGCGAACAGGTTCGGACCCAACGGAGACGACACCGTTCGCTGGAAATCCAGCGCCGCGGTTGCGGAATTCAGCCGCAAAAAGGCAATCGAGATATACGGATGCGCGCGCCCGGTGGGCATTGTGTTCGGCGGCAGCGGCGGCGGCTACAAGACCATGGCCTGCATCGAAAACACCGACGCCTGGGAAGGCGCTGTTCCCTATGTCATTGGTTCGCCCGTATCGCTGCCCAACACCATCACCATGCATGTGCAGGGTGAGCGCGTACTGCGCAATGCATTCGGCAAGATTCTGGATTCCATAGACGCAGGCGGCAGCGGCGACATGTATGCCGGTCTATCTGAGGACGAAGCCTTCATGCTGCGCGAACTTACCGACATGGGTTTTCCTCCGCCGGCGTGGTATCCCGAAGCCCGCGGACAGTTCAACGAAGGTTCGCTGCCGGTGCTCTCTCCCGGCGTGAAGCGCGCTGATCCAAGCTACTTCGAAGAGTTCTGGACAGTACCGGGCTATCTGGGCGCTGATTCCAAAAGTAACGCATGCCGCGACCGGATCAACATGCGTGCAATGGTAAAGCGCATTCATCTGCCCGGAGCGCCGGTAAACAATGATGAGCCCGAAACACGCAACGGCGTTGATGACGCATGGAAGAAGATGCTTGCAGATGCAGAAGGCGCATGGCTTGAATTGGATGCGCTGCCTGAAGGCGACGATCTGTACCTGCAGGGAGTGAACCTCACCTTCCTCACCGGCGAGGCTGCCGGAAAGCAGCTGCTCATGGGTAATATCCGGCGCGACAAAGTTGCAGGAGGCATCGTGACCATCGGCATGAGTTACGGCACAGCTGATGCAGCAGAAGTGCTTTCCATGGTAAATGTCGGCGATGAGCTGATGCTGGACAATTCCGATTACATCGCTATACAGTCCTACTACCGTCATCAGGTGCCCGCTGACCTGAGCTTCCACGCCTGGGATCAGTTCCGCAATGCTGACGGCACTCCTTCCTTGCCCCAGCGCAGCTTCGTAATGGGCTACGGCTTTACCGGAACAGGAACGGTGCAGGACGGCAATATACACGCAAAAACCATACTCATCCAGTGCCTGATGGATGAATCCACCTGTCCATGGTGCGGTGACTGGTACCGCGGCAAGGTACGTGAATCCAAGGGCAACGAAGACGATTTCCGCATCTACTACATGCAGCGCTGCATGCACGGCGATGTAGCGTACCTGGGCAACAACATGGTGGTCAATTACAAAGCCGCACTGCTGCAGGCGCTGCTGGATATGGCGGACTGGCTGCAGCTTGGCAAGAAACCTGCGAAATCCACCGTATACGAGCGCATCGGCAGCCAGATAATCGAAGAAGCCGATCCTGCAAAGCGTTATGGCATGCAGCCCGATGTGAAGCTTACCGCCGGCGGAAGCAAGTGTGCTCATGTGAAATGCGGCGAGGAATTCACTTTGACGGCAGAAATTACCGTACCCGAAGGCATGGGCGAGATAACCTCTGTTCGCTATGATTTTAACGACAGCTGGAGCTATCCCGAACCTCCGGAGAACCTCTTCCCCATTGTCGGCAAATTCACGCCCACCGTGAATGGTGGTCTGCGCGGTGCTGTGTCGATGATTACCCATCGCTTCGACAAGCCCGGCACTTACTTCGCTTCCGTGCGCATCACGTCTCAGCGCACAGGTGATGCAGACGATCCCTTTACGCAGATACAGAATCTGGATCGGGTAAGGATAATCGTGGAATGATATTATAAAGGGAGTTTTTATACATGATACAGATATACTTCTGCAAGAAGAATTTCGATGTACAGAAGGCGGAGCGCTTTTTCAAGGAGCGCCGCATACAGGTGCAGTTTGTAGATATGGGCAAAAAAGGTCCAAGCAAGAAGGAAGTTCAGCTGTTCATTCAGAAGCTGGGAAATCCCGGCGCATTCGCTGTGGACAGCGAGCTGTACAAGGGGCATCTCATCCGCTTCACATCCGACATGGAGACCATCATCGAAAAGGTGATGCTTGAGCCCCAGCTGCTGAAGACCCCCATCGTCCGCAACGGCCAGCAGATAACCGCGGGCTTCTGTCCCGATGTATGGAAAAACTGGGAATGATACAAAAAGCGCATCCATAAGGATGCGCTTTTTGTATTATCAGCGAATGCCGTAATTCTGAATGATATAGTCCATATCCTTATCGCCGCGACCGGACAAATTGATCAGCACCGAGCCCTTACCCATCTTTTTGGCCAACTGGATACCATAGGCCACCGCGTGGGCGCTCTCAATGGCGGGAATGATGCCCTCCAACCGCGACAGCTCATAAAATGCGTCAATGGTGTCGTCGTCGTTGACCACGTCGTACTTCACACGGCCCAGCGTATGCAGGAACGCGTGCTCGGGGCCGGAGGAGGGATAGTCCAGACCGCTGGCCACCGAATACACGGGGGCGGGGTCGCCGTTTTCGTCCTTCAGCATCACGCTGTTGAAACCGTGCATTACGCCCTCGGTGCCGTACTGCAGACTGGCGGCGTGGTCACCCAGCGTGGTGCCGCGACCCAGCG
>JAZRPZ010000051.1:0-19471 GCA_045649485.1 Clostridia bacterium | reverse complement strand
ACCGTGGAGCCGTTCTTCACCCCGGAAATGTACACCGGCGGCTGAAACAGCGGCGTCTTGTGGCGGGTGAGGTACTCCACGAAGGACACGATGCCGCCCTCGTAGTGGAACACCTTTTCATTGACCTGATCGCCGCGCTCGTCCCGCAGGCTGATGCGGATGCCGGCGTTCAGGAAGGCCATCTCGCGGAAGCGGGTCTTCAACGTATCAAAATCGAAGTGGCCGGTCTCGAAGATGCCGGGCTCCGGATCCTCGCCGGTCTTGACGTCCGGCCAGAACTGTATGGTGGTGCCGGTGCGGTCGGTGCTGCCGATGATGCGCAGGTCATACAGAATCTTGCCGCGCTCATATTCCTGCTCGTAGATATTTCCGTTCTGGTATACGGTAACCTTCAGATGCTTGGAAAGGGCGTTTACAACAGAAGCGCCTACGCCGTGCAGACCGCCGGATACTTTATAACCGTCGCCGCCGAACTTACCGCCCGCGTGCAGCACGGTAAGGCAGACCTCGACTGCGGGACGACCCATCTTGGGATGGATACCTACAGGGAAGCCGCGCCCGTTATCTTCAACGCGCACGGAACCGTCGCTCAGCAGAGTGACGTTGATATTATCACAATAGCCTGCCAATGCCTCGTCAACAGCATTGTCTACGATCTCGTATACACAGTGATGCAGGCCCCTTTCATCGGTGGAACCGATGTACATACCGGGACGGCGACGAACCGCCTCAAGACCTTCAAGGACCTGTATCTGACTTTCGTCATAATGGTTTTCTATAGTCATTAAGCTTCTCCTCACAGGAATTTTCCTACCATATAATTATACCACTTTTGGCGGTTGTTATAAAGTGATTCGGCATCTTTTAACAGCCTCTCAACCAAGCCCAAAATAAGCGATGCGCCACGCACGGCACACCGCTGAAAATCCACATTTTATACGCCCAAAGCACCCCTGAGGAATGCCCTTACCTGCTGTTTGAAACCGTTTTCGGAGGCTTCTCTTCGCGGTTTTTCGCCCGCTTTTCCTTCCCTTTCCGAGAAATACATAAGAGTGTCCCTGTACTGCGAAAGCGAGTCCAGCGGCCATCCCGGATGACGCTTTTCCGAGGGCTTATCCACCATGAAGAAACCTTCGTTTCCGGTCGCCTTCCTGTCTTCCATAAACGAATAAATCTGCCCTTTGTTATACACAGCGATGCCGTTAAGGTAAAATGCCGTTACTTTGCCCCCAAGAGACGCTATGAGTTCACTGTAGTATTCTATCATAGCTTCGTCATCAAGCCTTTCACAGCCGCCGGGAGTGCGTATATTCAGCCCGGGCTGACGCGGGTCGTCCAACTTCAGGGAATCAAAATACAGACCCGAATCATTGCATACGACCACATCAAAATGCCTTGCATAAAACTCAGCCTTCAGCACTGCGTTTTCCTCAGGAGTATTGCCGTGTTCATCAGGCTCTCCTGTAATGCCCAGATCCTTCAGCGTTACAAATTCGGCATCGCAGCCTTCCAGAATATCCGCTATCCACTTCACCTTTGAAGGATTTGTCGTACCGATAAGCACCTTCATGCGCAGCCCTCCAAAAATACAAAAACAGCTGAGGCAATTATATCACCTCAGCTGCATTATTTCCATCCGAAAATATCATTTGCGTTTGCCGGCGCTGCCGCCTGTCAATTCGGATATGCTGCGCTTGAATTTATCCCATGCGCCGCCAAGCCTGCCCGTTGCAGCCAGCGCATAGAGAAGCGCCGCAATGACCGCTATTACTATAACCCATATCACGGTCTTGCCCGCACCGGTATTTTTCTCTGCCGCCGCTTCTTCAGCCTGCGCGCTGCCGCCGGAGATAACATTATCCACAACTTCAGCCATATAACCTGTGGATTTCATAACAAGATCCTTATCGATCTCATGAGTGCCGAATTCCAGCAGCAATGCCTGCGGATATAATTCCTGATTGTAATTTCCCTTGCCCATGTATATATCCTTTATGAGTCCGGGATATTTCTCATCAGCAACAGCCTTTATTTCCTGTGCAAATGCCTTGTTCGCTTCCCTGTTTGCATTTGACCGACCGACAAACAGGCGTATCATGCTCAGGTCCTCACCCTCAACTTCTGTTTCGTACTCATCGGCAGAGATTCCGTCGCGATGAATATCAAACAGTGCATCCGGACTTCTTTTCACGAATTCTTCGGCAGTGGATGCTGAACGGGAATAAGCCCCTGCGTCATGAGGATGAAAAGTTTCATCCGAGTACACCACTGTATATCCAAGCCGCTCAAGCTCCGCCTTGAATTCTTCCCCCACATCGTAAATGCCTGCATTCTCAAGTTTGGATGAATCTCCATCACCCTCGATGTATGATTCGTCCGAATGGGTGGAATACATGCATATCAGGCCCTTATCATCTTCTGCCTGCGCCGAAAAAAATTCAGCAAGCATCTCTTCCCATACAACACCGTCGACCTCCACCGCCGCCTGACCAATATATTCCGCATACGCAGCGCAGTTTTCATCATCGACGCTCACAACACGGAAATGACGGTTATCACCCGAAATATACTCATCATCCGCATACATCCTGCCTCCGCGCGATGTGAGCCTCTCACCATCCAGAGAATACAGGGTATAAACGCAATCACCGTCGTTTTGGTCCTCCGCAGAGCATGGCAGCGATACCAGACACAACAGCAGTATTATTGGCAATATCCGCATAAACATCAGTTGTCACCTCCGTTATGCTCGTCTGCCGATACAAACTCACCGCCCCGGAATTCACGCTTCGGTCGCTGTCTGCCGCGCACAGCACGCTCGGTTATCTCGCCCACGATCTCCGCTATCATTACGCCCAGAAATCCGGCTACTATCACGGCATCAAATACACCTGCGCCGCCCAACACCAGCCGCTGTTCAGAGCCTGCAAGCCATACAGGCACGACCGAGGCAACCTGTGCCAGCATAACGCCCACTACACCGCCTATAAAAGCGCTTCTGCGGGATCGTCCAAGTATATATGACACAGCTGCCGCTGCGATGCCGTAAAGCCAATTGAGCTCAAAAGGAATGGCATCCGGCTCATCGGGTAAGAAGCGCATCATTGCCCATATAACAGCGCCTGTCACAACTGAAGCCAATACGCTGCGCCACCGCTCACGGGCAGTATCCGCCTTGATAAAAAGATATACACACATGCCCAGCGGCACCAATGCACCGCCTGCATTTACACTTACGCGTCCGAACGGTATCTCAGGCACCAATCCCAGCACGATTATCATAGCAATGAACACATAAGCCTGTGCATCCGTCAGCCTTAATCTGTCCAAAGCACGCTGCCCCAGACCGAAAGCTATCAGCAACCCTGTTACAATAAGCAATATCATACCAAATGTCATCATATCAGCTCCTGTCGAAGTTATGATGCCCATTCTGCAAGATTTCACCGTTGCCAAAAACCGTAAAAGACCGCTGCGCGTTTTTTCGCAGCGGTCTTTTCAAAGTATCTTTTATTTCATTCGCTCGGGATAGTAGGTTACATTGGCTTCTTCCATCCAGGTATGGAGCTGCTCATTATAAGCCTGATCCTTCATAGCCTGCTGAGTCTCGGTAGTAAGACGGGAGCTTACATTGCTCAGCGGCACAGCACCGGGAGTTACGTTTGCGATGAATCGCAGCACGTAAACACCCTCTGCGGTACGCACAGGCACAGAGATGTCACCCGGATTTTCCAGCGCCATGGCAGCTTCCACAAACTCCACGGGCCACATTACAGTGCTCTCAGAGATGTAATAACCGGTGGAAGAGAATGCGCTGTCATCCAGTGCATTGAAGTCGCTCTTGGATTCGATCAGCTCATCAAAGTCAGTACCGCTCCTGAACTGGTCTATCGCATCCGAAGCCTCTGCCTCAGCAGGCGCATAAATAGCATCCAGCTCGGCATTAAGGCTATCAATAACCGCAGGATCGGTCTCGATTTCAAGAGCAGCCTCTATTTCCGCAACACGGGCAATGGATTCGGCATCCAGCGCAAAGTATATCTGCTTCACGGTGCGGTATCCGGCAGGATAGTAAACAACTATCTCACCGTTCATAAGGTCGTTTTCAAATGCGGTGGGGTCGGCATCATACGCAGCCTGCTGAGTATTCAGTCGGGAATTATACTGAGCTGCAATGTCGTCAGCGTCGACCTTGACGCCGGAAGCAACATGGTTATACAGCTTTACGTGCCAATACTCATTCATCTTCTCAGTACGTACGCTTTCAAGCGTATATCCCTCTTCATCGGCAAGATACTGCGCAGTCTGGGCTATAATTTCTTCGTCCGTTTCACCGCCGGCATAGAAGCTCACAGTTGCGTTGTATTCCGCTTCGGCTTCAGCTTCTATTTCAGCAAGTTCCTTGTTGCTGTATTCGGTGAGGCCCAGTTCAACGGCCTTCTTGTAAGCGATGCGCTCGCTGGCCATGTCGAACAGCACTTCATCCAGAATAATATCACTGTTTACGCTTACATCCTCGCCGATGATTGCATAATCAGACAGAGCCTGCTCATAAACAGGCAGCGCTTCTTCGTTGGTGATATCGCCGCCGTCATACTGAACGACCACATATACCTCTGCCTCTTCGGTATAAATGACGTTTTCGCCGGTAAGAGCGGCAGTGCCTTCATTTTCCTGTCTGGCAGCCTCTTCTTCCTCGGTCTCAGACTGGTATTCGTCGGTATAGAATCCGGCAAACATCAGCTCGTATTCACCTATAGTCTGCTCCGCTTCAGCAAGCTTGTGCGCTGTTTCGGAGAAATTGGTACCATAGAAATATCCGGCTACACAGCCGCTTGCCAGAGCCATAACCACGAGAAGTATAGTCACCGCAAAAGGTACACCTGTCTTCGCGGGCTTTTCAGCCTCAATTCGCTGGTGCTTACCTACGGTCTTGTTTTCTTTTTCAGAGCTCATAAACAGCCTCCTCTCCATATTATGATTATAACATAGCATTTCACCAATGTACCGCTTTTTGCATTAATGGCACAATTTTGTAGAATTCAAAACAAAAATCCGGAGCATTTTGCTCCGGATCTTCTCAGCCCTTAAGGGAATACTGCCATTCGCGCTTTACAAGCTTGAGCACCAGCAGGCATTCCTTTCGAACTCTTTCATCTTCCATATAACGGGTGTTTTCTGCAAATCTGATTACCTTTTCCAGCTTACGCAGGTTCTTTTTGGTCTGCTTCTTCTGGTCTGCAGGATCGATATATCCCTGTTTTCTGGCCTTTATCAGGAAGCGACGCTGCCATCTATCCGGCGGCATGGAATATGCGCGGATATATTCAAGGTCTTCCACGTGATCATACAGCAGCTTCTGCATGACCCAGGAGAAATAATAACAGGAACCGATCATAATAAGGGCAAGAGCTGCAACAGTGAGCAGCAGTATCCATCCGAGACTCATTTTTGTTCTCCTTAAATATTTCTTCTATTTGATTGTATCACAGCTTACCCAAAATGTAAACGGCTATGCACAAAGAAAAGGTCCGGTGCATAAGCACCGGACCTGAAAATATTTTTCTGCGATAATTACTTATCGTAGCCGCGCATGCCGCCCAGTTCGAGTTCGCCGGCACGATGGCAGGCAACGAAGTGGCCGGGCTCGAGCTCACGCCACTCGGGAACAACCTGAGCGCACTCGGGCTTTGCATACTTGCAGCGGGGATGGAAGGGGCAGCCGGAAGGCAGGTTCGCGGGGTTCGGAACTTCGCCTTCGAGCATGATACGGTTGGACTTGTTGCGGGGATCCGGAACGGGCTTTGCAGAGAGCAGAGCCTCGGTGTAGGGATGCATGGGGCGGGCGAACAGCTTAACGGTGTCAGCCAGCTCAACCATATGTCCAACGTACATAACGCCGACGCGGTCGGAGATATGAGATACAACGCCCAGGTCATGGGAGATGAACATGTAGGACAGATGCATCTTTTCCTGCAGTTCCATCAGCAGGTTCAGAACCTGCGCCTGAACGGAAACGTCCAGTGCAGCAACAGCTTCGTCACAGCAGATGAAGCGGGGCTTGGTAGCCAGTGCACGGGCGATACCGATACGCTGACGCTGGCCGCCGGAGAATGCGTGGGGATAACGCTCCAGATGACGGGGGTTAAGACCAACAGTCTCCATCAGCTCCTGAACATAATCACGCATTTCAGCGCCGCTCATCAGGCCGTGGCATACGAGGGGCTCAGAGATGATGTTCAGAACGGTCATACGGGGGTTCAGGGAGGAGTAGGGATCCTGGAAGATCATCTGCATGTCACGACGGGTTTCACGCAGCTGAGAGTAAGGCATGGTGGTCAGCTCAACCTGCTGGTTGTCCTTGTTGTTGAACAGAACAGAACCGGAGGTGGGCTTGATCAGCTGCAGAACGGAACGACCCAGAGTGGTCTTGCCGCAGCCGGACTCACCAACCAGAGCCAGGGTCTCGCCTTCGTTGATGTACATATCAACGTTGTCAACAGCCTTGACGTAGCCGACAGTCTTCTTGAAGAAGCCAGCCTGGATGGGGAAATACTTTTTGAGGTTCTTTACCTCAATAATGGGATTAGTGTACTTGATGTTCTCCATTTACTTAGCCTCCGTTCCCTTATCGGCAAATTTGAAGCAGCGAACGAAGTGGCCGGGCTCGACTTCAACATTCGGGGGGTAACCCTTGTCGCATACGCCAGGGATAGCTTCCTCACAGCGATCGCAGAAGCCGCAGCGCACAGGCAGATTCATTGCGTAAGGTACGGTACCGGAGATACAATCGAAGCGGCCCTTATGCTGCTTGTCGGCGGTGGGGATGGACTTCAGCAGGCCCTTGGTGTAGGGATGCATGGGGTTGTAGAACAGGGTATCTACATCAGCAGCCTCAACAACCTTGCCCAGGTACATAACAGCAACGTCGTCACTCATTTCGGCGATAACGCCCATGTCATGGGTGATGAAGATAACAGCAGTGTTATTTTCACGCTTCAGGTCGTTGATCAGGTCGAGAACCTGAGCCTGGATGGTAACGTCCAGAGCGGTGGTGGGCTCGTCGGCGATCAGGATGGCGGGCTTGGAAGCCAGAGCCATAGCGATCATAGCACGCTGACGCATGCCGCCGGAGAGCTGATGGGGATACTCGTCAACACGCTGCTCGGGGTTGGCAATACCAACTGCGCGCAGGGTATCGATAGCGATCTGACGTGCCTTCTTCTCATCCTTGGTGATGTGCAGCAGGATGGTCTCCATGATCTGGTTGCCAACGGTATGAACAGGGGAGAATGCTCTCATGGGCTCCTGGAAAATCATGGAAATGTTACCGCCGCGGATGGAACGGATAACGTCACCGGTGGGATCCAGCTCAGCGATGTTGATGGGCTCTTCGAGCACCTCGCCATCCTTCTCATACAGCCAGATCTCGCCGCCGATCTTGCCGTAGTTGGGCAGGATCTTGAAAATAGCATTGGTAGTAACGGACTTGCCGCAACCGGACTCACCAACGATACCGAGGGTGCGTCCCTTTCTGATAACGAAGTCTACACCATCAACAGCTTTCAGGAGGCCTTCGTCCATATCAAAGTGAATCTTTGCATCCTTAACAGCCAGGATGACGTCTTCACCGGGTCTCTTCATGAATTTATCCTCCTATCTGTTATTTGTAGGGGTCAGCTGCGTCACGCAGACCGTCGCCCATGAAGCAGAAGCACAGAACGGAAATGATGATGAACACGGCCGGGAACATCAGCCAGGGAGTAGCGGCCATGGAGTCAACCGTCTGGCAGTCCTGCAGCAGAGTACCCCAAGATACGGTGGGTGCCTGCAGGCCCAGGCCCAGGAAGGACAGAGAAGTCTCGCCCAGGATGGTGCCGGGGATGGAGCCGGTTACGGAAACGATGATGTAGCTGAGGAAGGAGGGCAGCATGTGCTTGAAGATTACGCGGGCGTGGGAAGAACCACACATGCGGGCTGCAGTAACGAAATCTTCTTCGCGCAGGGACAGGATCTTACCGCGGGTAACGCGGGCAAGGCCGGTCCAGCCGATCAGCGACATGATGAGGGACATAAGGAAGTACTTCTTCAGGTTGCTCATGGTGCTGGGCAGAGCAGCAGCCAGTGCCATCCACATGGGGATGCCGGGGATGGACATGATGATGTCGATTGCACGCTGTACAACGGTATCAGCAATGCCGCCCAGGTAACCGGAGATACCGCCCAGAGACAGGCCGATAGCAACGGTGAAGAATACGGAAACGAGACAGAAGGACAGGGAGATACGGCCGCCGCTCAGGATACGGGAGAATACGTCACGACCCAGAGTGTCGGTACCCATCAGGAAGAAGATCTTATCGCCAGCCTTCTCGCGTACGAGACCGTCTTCGTTGGAGAACAGATCGGAATCCTTGGTTACATAGCCGTAGCTGGTCCATTCGCCTTCGTAGCCAACGGGAGCCTTATCTTCGGTCAGATCCTCGAAGATGAAGCCGGTGTCGCCGTTTTCCATGGTAACTTCCAGCCACTCGTGACCGGTTGCTTCGGAAGTAACGGAGGTAGCGGAGACGATGATGTCACCCTTCTTAACGGACAGGCCGTTGGGGGTGCCGTCCTTCAGGACTGCGCCGAAGAAGTGACGATCCCACTGGATGGAAGACATGCCGAATACGTTGTACTCGGAACCGCGAACGAAGAAACCGAGCTTTACGATGTCGTCGTTCTCGATGTAGGTCTTACGATAGGTATAAGGATCGGTGAAACGGGTCAGACCGTAAACGAAGGGACCCTGGAAGTTGCCTTCGTCATCCCACAGATGGATCTTGGTGGGTGCGGTGTCCTTGTAGTCCTTGTAGCGCTCAAGAGGCAGGGAAGGAGAGAAGAACTCGCAGCACATGCAGATGATGTACATGATGATCAGGATCGGCACGGAAATCATTGCGGCCTTGTGCTTCTTAAACTTCCACCACATCAGCTTCCACTGACTGGCAACCTCATAGGAATTCTTGTTATCCACGGTCTCAATGGCGGTGTTATTGGTAGTATTCTTCTCGCTCATTCAGAGACACCTCCAAACTTGATTCGCGGATCGACGATCGCAAGCAGAATGTCAGAAATCAGGGTACCGATAACAGTCAGAACAGAGGTGATCAGCAGGTAGGAACCGGCCAGATACATGTCCTGGTTGGTAAGAGCACGCCTTACCAGGGGACCCATGGTGGGCAGAGACAGAACGGTGGAAACGATCATCTCACCGCCGATCAGTGCGGGCAGGGTCCAACCAATGGTGGAAACCTGGGGGTTAATTGCCATACGGATGGGGTACTTGAAGAGCAGCTTCTTTTCCTTAACACCCTTGGCACGTGCGGTAATAACGTACTGCTTCTGCAGTTCGTCCAGCAGCATGGCGCGCATGGAGCGGATCATGCCGGCGGTACCGGAAATGGCGATAATGAAGATAACGAGCAGCAGGCGGGGGAGCATGTCAACGAACTTGCCCCAGCACATTGCAGACTGAACCCATTCGGGAGAGTTCAGACCAGTCAGAGATTCGCCGGTAACGATGAAGATGATGAATACGGATGCCAGTGCCAGCAGGAAGGACGGGCAGCTCATACCGATGAATCCGAAGAACTGGAAGAAATAGTCAAAACCGGAGTACTGGTTGGTAGCGGAAACGATACCAACGGGGATGGCGATGGCCCAGGTAACAACCAGGGACAGCAGAGAGATAGCTACGGTAGCGGGCAGACGCTCTTCCAGCAGGGACAGAACGGTACGGTTCCACTGGAAGGAACGACCGAAGTCCAGCTTGGTAATAATATTACCAATCCAGAAGAAGTACTGTGCGTACACGGGCTTGTCCAGACCATACTGCTTAGTCAGGTTGATGATCTCGGACTGGTTAACTTCCATACCGGAGGTTTCCAGCTGGATGATGTAGGTGGTGAGGTAATCTCCCGGAGGCAGCTGGATAATAATGAAGATGAGGACGCTGACCGCTACGAGCAGCGGGATCAGCTGAAGCGTACGCTTCAGGATGTAATTGAGCAACATTTGGCTTCGTTCTCCCCCTTCCCGCCCTTCAGGGCGGTAATAGTTATTCCGTCGATTCGGGCGCATAACGCCCTGGCCAGTCGGGTTCTGTACGCGGAGTTACGTTCAATTGGACAACAAGCGATGCTGTCCGCGCACGAACAGCAGGCTGCTGCGAAGATCCGTCTCGCCAGTTAACGCATCTTCGCTTCCGATAATTGATATTATACAATAACAATTTACAGTTTGCAAGGGTAACTAACACCAATTCCTAAAAAACTGCACATATTACTCAATTTCGTCACGTAAATTACCCGATTTTCACTACAAATTTTAACATTGTGTAATTAATCTTTGCTCCACTCATAGAAAAATCACCGCAAAGGCAGTAAAATTCATCGAAGCCGATGTTCACTATCCGTTAATTAGCTGCCTATTGACCTGAATACAACAGCAATGTTATAATATTCTCATAACAAACACGGAGGTGTTTACGCAATGGCACTGTTACATGTGGACTTCTTCTCGGACGTACTGGGCATGTGCATGCAGATGGACGTCATACTCCCGGAGAAGACCAAAGGTCAGATAGGTATGGAAGGCAAGACCGGCGCAGGCAAGGTAAAGACCCTGTACCTGCTCCACGGCATGAGCGACGACCACACCATCTGGCAGAGGCGCACTTCTATTGAACGCTATGCTGCCGAAAAGGGCATCGCCGTTGTTATGCCCACCACTCATCTGGGCTGGTATACCGACATGCACATCGGCTACGATTATTTCACCTTTATCACCGAAGAACTTCCCGCGATCTGCCGCAATTTCTTCCCCGCCATGTCCGACAAACGCGAGGACAATTTCGTTGCCGGCCTCTCCATGGGCGGCTACGGCGCGCTGAAGTGCGGTCTCAGAGCCAGCCACGTATTCTCCAAGTGCGCTGCGCTTTCCGGCGCCGTGGATGCAGAAGACGTCTGCTCCAAATCCGACGGAAACGACCTGTGGTTCAATATCTTCGGACCCAAGGATAAGGTAAAGGGTTCCTTCAACGACCTGTTTGCCGCAGCCGAAGAGCTGGCCGTTGCCGACCGCCCCGAAGTATACATGTGGTGCGGCACCGAGGACTTCCTGCATCATCAGAATGTAAAGATGAATGCCCATCTCACAAAGCTGGGCTACAAGCTCACCTATGAACAGTCCCCCGGCGACCATCAGTGGAAGTACTGGGATGAAAAGATACAGACCGTACTTGACTGGATGATTCCCGCAAAGGAGGTAAAGTGACATGGCACTTATCCATATCGGTTTCTTTTCTGAAGTAATGGGCATGTGCATGTCCTGCGATGTGATACTGCCCCAGTATTCCCAGTCCCTCATCGGCATGAAGACCTCCGAAGCGACCGGCCCCCGCAAGGTACTCTATCTGCTGCACGGCGCCAGCGACGACCACACCATCTGGCAGAGGCGCACCTCCATCGAGCGCTACGCAGCGCCCCTGGGTCTTGCCGTGGTAATGCCTGCCGCGCACCTTTCCAGCTATGCCGACATGGCGCACGGTCAGAAATTCTACACCTACATCTCTCAGGAGCTGCCCCGCAAGATGCGCGAGTTCTTCGGCTTCTCCGACAAGCGCGAGGATAACTACATCGCCGGTCTTTCCATGGGCGGCGCAGGCTGCATGAAGATAGGTCTCGCCAATCCCGACAAGTTCTCCGCCATCGGCTGCTTCTCTGCCGGTGCATCCAATATGCGCAGGAACAATGCCAACCCCAATCCCCGCTTCGCAAAGCGTCAGCTGATGGTCTACGGCGACCGCAAGCTGGAAGGCACCGAAGAGGATACTCTGGGCAATGCAAAGAAGATAGTGAAGGAAGGCGGCCCCTTCCCCCGCATCTATCATGCCTGCGGCGATCAGGATTTCCTGAAGGAAAACGCCCATGCCACCCGCGATTTCTTCATGGGCATCGAGGGCAATCCCTTTGATTATGTATATGAAGAGAATCCCGGCGCCCACACCTGGGAATTCTGGGATGAGCACATCCAGCATTTCCTCAAGTATCTGGAACTGGAAAAGACCGAAGGCGTCCGCAACTGACGCGCAATGAAACGAAAAACCCCGTATTGTTCTCTTGCGAAAACAATACGGGGTTCGTTTTGTCTTTGGAAGTCAAATACTGCAGAGCAATTTACCCCACATGGCATCGTTACTGCTTCCGCGCCCAGTCGGAAGGTTCGGGACCCATGACGAAATGCAGCTCGCCGCCCTCGAGTATCTGCCGATGGGTCAGCCTGCACTCGTTCAGCACACGACCCTGCCATGTTGCCGACTGCACATAGATATTGCCTGCGCCGACGTTTTCGCCGGTCACCCTGAAATCGCGTCCGTTGCCCAGACGGAAGGTGATCTCCTTGATCCTTGTGCCGTGGAGATAGTAGTTCTCGGTAGTGGCATACGGGAAGAATCCGCAGGTCAGGAATATGTAATAGGAGGACATTCCGCCGTTATCCTCGTCGCCCGGATAGTCGTTGAGCCTGGAGAATCTGGCAATAATGCCGTCTATCACCCTGGCAGCCAGATCGGGACGCTTTATCTCATCCGTACAGAAGAGCCACGGTATGTGGAAGGACGGTTCGTTGGTGAAATTCAGATAACCTTCCCTGCCGCCGTCATCGTTGAAATAATTCACGCTGTGCTCGCAGGCCCAGACAAGTCTTTCGGTGAAGCGTTCCGGTCCGCCCATTATCTCTACAAGACGGGGCACATCATTGTAATTGATGTAGGAAGCATCCCAGGCCGTCGCTTCGTAGAAATGGGTGTTGTAGCCGGTGTGGGCATCGAATCCCGGTGCAAAGCTGCCGTCGGGTTCGGGCTTCTGGGGGAATCCGTAAAAGCCTTCGCTTTCAAGCTCGTGATTCCATACATTCTGCCAGTTGGCTGAGCGTGCCAGATACTTTTCGTATTCCTGATCGGTACCCAGTTCACGGGCAACCGAAGAGATCGCCTTGTCGTTCACCGCAAAGCCCAAAGTGGCCGCCGCTGCCTTGAAACGCCAGGAATACGGTTCACCGGAAGCTGTGACCGGGTTGTCCGCTGCGCGGCCGATGCTGATGTATTCCGGAGAACGCATCTTTTCGGAACTTTCCAGCAAAGTCCTGTAGGCATCCTCCCAGTCGTATTTCTCCAGCGGAATGCCCTTCATATAGGCGTCCACGATGGCATTTTCAACGTCGTTTCCGCCCTGACCGGCAGGAAATTCCTTGCCCGCCACATACTCGTCGGCTATCACGATACCGCTTCCGGACTGACGGTTCTTTGCCGCGCGGTCCAGCATGGAGTCCACTATCCGGCCCATCTTTGCGGGATACAGCAGCGCATACAGCGGGAACACGGTCTTCCAGCTGTCCCACACCGTATGGAAATCATCCCATGTGCCATGGTCGTTTATCCTGTTGACCGGCTGGATGTTCAGATGATACATTGCCGTGTAAAAACGCTTCAGCAGATCGGGATCAGTGGTATTGATATCCACCGCGCCCATCACTTCGCGCCAGGCTGCACGGGCAGCATCCCTGACTTTTGCATCGTCAAATTCCGGTATCTGCTCTTCAAGGAACTCCTTAGCCTTCTGTGCGCTTACAAAAGAGATGGCAAGCTTGACTCGCACGCAGGGACCGCCTTTTCCAAACCTGACATAGGCGCCCAGCCGTTCAAAGGGCTCTGTTTCCGCGCGGAACAAATTTTCGCCGTTCACGGCGGTGAGCTCATCGCCCTTCATGATGCCAACCTCGGTAAACGGTGCATCGAACTGCATCGCAAAATACATATCCCAGTCAATCTTGCTGAGATTGCCGGTACAGCGGCCTCCACCGCTGATCATGTGCTTTGCCGGATCGATCTCGACAAAACCGGCGCTCATGCATGCGTCGATATCCAGCTTATGAGCCACGTCGATAAGCAGCGAGGCTTCCTCGCCCTCAGGGAATCCAAACGTATAGATCGCCGCATTGTGGGCGGGCGACACCCTTGCAGATATGCCGTTCTCCAGCTTCACGCTGTACTCATAGCATTTTGCGGTCTCACTGCCACTGACGGCATAACTTGCACGGGCGGCGCTGTCGGTCTCCACCGCGCCTACCATAGGCGCAAGCAGGAAATTGCCGTAGCACTTCACGCCGCCGGAGCCGGAAAGAAATGCCTGACCGAAGCCGATTATCGGCTGATCGCGCAGGTATCCGCCATTGTCCTTTTCAAGAGTTTCGGGACTCGGATGTATCGAGCCCGCAGGGAGAGACGGTCCTGCAGAGGTAGCGCTTCCGACGCCGAACAGCAGATCCGCATATTCGGTGGGATCGACAGAAAGCTTTCTTGTATTTGCTTCCGGAGCGGTATAAACCAGATGTTCGTAACCTCTTCTTACCTTCATCAAACCATTCCTCCCGGGTCGTTTTTACCAATTATAACATGCATTCCCCCGAAATAAAAGCAGTCTGAACTGAAAACGGGGGCAGGGCATGCCAAATATCCCGTATTTTTCCGTGAGCGGGCAATACGGCAGATAAAGGGCGACGCTGCATCTATCCGTCTTTTGATAAACCGTTTCCCGCCGTTACCTCAACAAAAATACCGACCCGCCATTTCTGTCGGACCGGTATCCTTCTTACTTTTTGTCTGTCAGGGGACTCTGCCCCGTGCAGACGTATCTTTTCTGTATCATATATTTATCTGTGCAGGAGGCTGTTTATCCTCTTTGCAGTTCATTCGGCTGAGGGCGTTTTTTACTTCCTCGATGAGTCCGGGCATCAGGTCTATTACCCTGTCCACGGAATTTTTCGCAGGTACGGGCAGCATTCGTACATGTTCCTGCCCGCATACGAGAAAACCTACAGGCTGCAGGGAAACACCCGCTCCCGCACCTCCGGCAAACGGATATCGTTCATCTTCCCGCTCCCCGTACTCGCCGCCGCCGGCTACAAAGCCAAAGCTTACCTTTGATACAGGCACCACGGTCGAGCCGTCCTGCGCGGTAATAGCATCTCCCAGCACGGTATTTACATCTATCATGTCACGGATGCTCTGCATGCTGGTCTCCATGAGACCCCTGATGGGATGTTCTTCCATATATATCAGCTCCTTTTCGCATATATCATGCCCGCATCAGCCGATATTAACCATGACTGCCGCCGCAATAAATCTGCCCAGTTTTCCGGAAAGCACCAGATTGGCATCGCCCTGCAGTGCTTCTCCCGCAAATTCCGGTCTTATATCCACATATCCTGCGTTCGCGGCAGCCCGAAGCACATTCGCAAGAGTCCTCAAAAGCCCGCACAGCAGCGCCGTTTTGGCAGCATCTCCCGTACCCACCAGCATCCTCACCGAAAAATGTTCTATCTCCATCGTACGCATAAGCCTCACCGCAGAGCGTACATATGCGCCCTTATCCTTGCCCGGGCTGCGCTTATCAGACCTTTTCTTTTTTTCCATTCTGCGCTCTGCATTGCTTATTGCAGAAACCGCATCGAAAACACCTATCCCCGCGCCAAATCCATTTTTCCGCCACACAAAGGCGAACACCAGCGGAAGATTGTACATATATATAGCAATCATTACCGCAGCTGCGGCATACGGCATATAAACGCCCCCGATCCGTGGCTTTTCAGGTACATTTTGTCCATTCAACTGTAAAAATATGCTGCCATATGATATAATGAAAATGAAAAATAAATGCGGAGGCATTTTAATATGAAGAACAATCACATTCTGCCCTTCCTCTGGCTTCACGGAGAGGACGAAATCACCCTGCGCACCATGCTGCAGAAGATCCATGAGAGCAGCATCGGCGCCGTATGTCTCGAATCCCGCCCCCATCCCGATTATGTCGGCGAGCAGTGGTGGCACGACATGGACATCATCATCGATGAATGTCTGAAGCTGGGTCTCAAGATATGGATACTTGACGATTCCCATTTCCCCACCGGCTTCGCAAACGGCCGCATGCTGAACGAGAGCAACGACCTTGCCAAGCTGTACATCAATTCCGCCCATGCCGATGTATGCGGTCCCATCCCCGGCGGCCGCCTGAATGTTGCCGGCATGTACGTGGCCAAGCCCAATCCCTTCCCCGCACCGGGCGGCATGTTTGCTCCCAAGAATCAGCGCTTCTTCGAGGATAACTCCCTTAAGGCCGTATATGCCTATCCCGTAAGTGAATTCGATGAACTGGGCGAAGGCATCGACATCACCGACAAGGTGCAGGAAGACGGCATGCTCTACTGGGATGTACCCGCAGGCACCTGGCGCGTTGTAGTCACCTACTTCACCCGCAACGGCGGCGGCAACACCAATTATGTCAACCTGCTGCACGCCGAATCCGTTGATATCCTCATCGACGAGGTCTACGAAAAGCACTGGGCTCATTATTCCAAGTACTTCGGAAATCTCATCCTCGGCTTCTTCTCCGATGAACCCGCCGTGGGCAACTGCGTCGGCTTCGATTTCAACGAGCGTGTAGGCCACAAGATGATGCCCCTGCCCTGGGCTCCCGAAATGCCCGGTCTCCTCGGCGATGACTTTGACAAGACTTCCGCTTACCTGTGGTTCAACGGCGGCGACGATGCAAACGCAAAGGCCCGCCTCAATTACATGGATGCCTGCACCAGGCTTATTTCCAAGAATTTCTCCGACCGTCTCGGCAAATGGTGCGAGGCTCACGGCGTAATGTACATCGGTCACGTTATCGAGGATAACAACCAGCACATGCGTCTGGGCTCTTCCTGCGGTCACTTCTTCCGCTCCATGTCCGGCATGCACATGGCAGGTATCGATGATATCGGCGGTCAGGTCATCCCCGGCATGGAAAACACCTACCGCTACCGTATGAACAGCAAGTCCGACGGCGAATTCTTCCACTTTGCTCTGGGCAAGCTGGGCGCTTCCCTTGCACAGTATGATGAGAACAAGGCCGGACGCACCATGTGCGAGATCTTCGGCGCATACGGCTGGGACGAAGGCACCCGCGAGATGAAGTACCTCGCAAACCACTTCCTCGTCCGCGGCGTTAACTACTATGTGCCCCATGCCTTCACCGGCAAGGAATTCCCGGACCGCGACTGTCCGCCCCACTTCTATGCCCACGGCCACAACCCCCAGTTCCGTCATTTCGGTCAGCTTATGCCCTATATGAACCGCATCTCCGACCTGTTCGACGGCGGCAAGCCTGTTATCGACGCCACCATACTCTACAACGCCGAATCCTACTGGATGGGCGAAGCGATGTATGTTCAGAAGCCCGCCCGCAAGCTGCACGAAGCACAGAAGGACTTCCTGTTCTGGCCCGTTGACAGGCTGGAGACCCTGCCCAAGAAGCCCCTCATCGTACCTGCCTGCGATTATCTGCCTCCCAAGGCCATCGAATGGGTAAAGGCAAATATCGACGATGTTATCTTCGTTGACAAGCTGCCCTGCGGCATCGATACCGGCAAGGTAGTCGCTCTGGACAAGCTGGCAGACGCAGTCGAAGGTCATCTGGATATCTGCCACGTCATCAAGGGCCTGCGCACCTATCACTATCAGGGCGATGAAGAGGCCGTCATGTTCTTCAACGAAGACATGGCCGCACCCGCCAACTTCACCGTCGCGCTGCCCGAAGGCGCTTTCTATGACGCACACGCCGACAGATATGTGAAGGCCGAGCGCATCGACGGCCGCGTGAAGGTATCCCTCGTAAGCGGCGAAGCCTGCGTATATGTATTCGGCAAGACCGCCGATGTTGAGCCCATCACCGGCGAGACCGTTGAGATCAAGCCCGTCATCACCGGCTATGCCCGCGCGGAACAGTATCCCGTATTCGGCGATATTCCCTGCGCAGAGCATGAATTCTCCGGCACCATCGCCTATGAGTGCAAGTATTCCTCCGCTGCCGCACGCCGTGCGCTCATCACCGTTGAGGACTGCACCGAAGCCATCGAAGTATTCGTAAACGGCGCATCTCAGGGCTTCTCCATCGCACCTCCCTACGCAGTTGAAATCGAACTGCCCGCGGGCGAATGCGATATCCGCATCGAAGTAACCAACACTCTGGGCAATCAGCAGGGCGCTTACGCCGGCGGCTTCTTCTCCGGACCCAAGTTCGCACCGGGTCTGGGTATCACCGGCAAGGTCTGCATCACCGGCTGAGAATAAAACTCAAATAAGGCTCCCGTCCCGCACGGGAGCCTTTATAGGGGATAAATCATGAACATAGAACTCAAGGGACACATACTGGATATGGAGTCCGCACCCGGCTTGTTTTCCCCCGCCCATGCGGACAGGGGAACTGTTGCCATGCTCTCCCAGATAGAATTCGCCCCCGGTCAGCGGGTCATGGACCTTGGCTGCGGCTGGGGACTTGTGGGCGTGCTTGCGGCAAAGATTTGCGGCGCTGAAAACGTATACATGTGCGATATAGACCCCGCTGCAGTTGCGGCCGCCCGCAAAAACGCGGAGCGCAACGGGGTAGGGGATGTACACATCTGCGTATCCGACGGCTTTACCTCTGTGGATGCCGCAGGTTTTGACATCATACTTTCCAACCCGCCCTATCAGACAGATTTTTCCGTGGCAAAATCCTTTATCGAAAAGGGGTTCAACCGCCTGAAAATCGGCGGCTGGATGTATCTTGTAGTAAAGCGTGAAAAGTGGTATCTGAACAAGATGCGCGCCGTTTTCGGCGGCGCGAAGTCCGTTGAAGCGGACGGATACTATATCATCAGCGCCCAGCGCAGGAATGCAGCCCGCAGTAAATGACATATTATGACAACCCCGTCAAGAATATAGACAAATTCATGAAGTTTTGTAATGATATCTTTGCTTGACACATCCGACGTTAAAAGCTACAATATGATATGTTAGCAATGTAATTTGGGCATATGTTGATATGCGCATACTACAGCAACGCTGTCGGCTATAAAAAATAAATATGTATGGGAGGGGATATCAATATGGATTGGGCAATCTCCGCAATAATTGCGCTGATTGCGTTGGTAGCAGGCATCGCAGGCGGTTATCTGTATCGCAAGTCCGTCATGGAAAAGAAGATCGGTCAGACCGAAGAATTTGTTCAGAATCTGATCGACGACGCCAACCGTAAGGCAGACGAAAAGCGCAAGGAAGCCGTTCTGGAAGCCAAGGAAGAGATCATCCGGCTCAAGAGCGAGCTGGACAAGGAAATCCGGGACCGCCGCAGTGAAGTAAGCAAGCAGGAGCGCCGCATCACTCAGCGCGAGGGAGCGCTGGACAAGAAGACGGACAACCTGGAAGCGCGTGAGGAAAGCCTGAACGCGAAGTACAAGGAAGCCGAGGCGCTCGAAGCCGAGGCGCAGAAGCTGCACGATCAGCAGCAGGGCGAGCTGGAGCGTATTTCCAACATGACCATGGAAGAGGCCCGTCAGATCCTGATGAACA
>JAZRPZ010000050.1:0-5055 GCA_045649485.1 Clostridia bacterium | reverse complement strand
CCCTTTGCCATAACGGTGTTGTCGGTCATGTCAAACAGCTGATACTTCAGGGAAGAGGAACCTGCGTTGATAACAAGAATCTTCATTGCAATATCTCCTTATATCGTGGAAAGTGCCGGCGCAGGTTATGCGCCGGCGATCTCAGATCAGTCGTGTCTATTAGCCCTGAGCCTGGCAGGCAGTGATGGCTACGGTAGCAACGATATCCTCAACGGAGCAGCCGCGGGACAGGTCGTTGCAGGGCTTTGCGATACCCTGCAGGATGGGGCCGTAAGCTTCGGCACCGGCCAGACGCTGAACCAGCTTGTAGCCGATGTTACCGGCCTGCAGGTCGGGGAATACCAGAACGTTTGCCTTGCCGGCAACTGCGGAGCCGGGGCTCTTCAGCTGACCAACAGACTCAACCAGAGCGGCGTCAGCCTGCAGTTCGCCGTCGATCATCAGCTCGGGATCCATTTCCTTTGCCTTTGCGGTGGCTTCCTGAACCTTGGTAACGTTCTCGTGCTTGGCAGAGCCCTTGGTGGAGAAGCTCAGCATTGCAACGCGGGGCTCGATGCCGGCCAGAGCGCGTGCGGAATCGGCAGCGCCGATGGCGATGTTGGCCAGTTCGTCAGCGGTGGGATTGGGGATAACAGCGCAGTCAGCAAAGATCATGATGCCTTCGTCGCCGTAGGTCTTGTCGGGGCACTCCATCAGGAAGCAGGAAGAAACGGTCTTCATGCCGGGCTTGGACTTGATGATCTGCAGTGCGGGACGCAGCATATCGCCGGTGGAGTGGATGGCGCCGGAAACCAGACCGTCAGCATCGCCAACCTTGACCATCATAACGCCGTAGTACATGGGATCGGCAACCAGAGCGGCAGCCTGCTCTTCTGTCATGCCCTTTGCCTTGCGGATCTCATAGAGAGCAGCGGCGTACTCGGCAGCCTTTGCAGAAGCCTTGGGATCGATGATCTCTACCTTGGAGAGGTCAGTGTTGGTGGTTGCGGCAACTTCAGCTACCTTCGCGGGATCGCCCAGTACGGTGATCTTTGCGAGACCGGCCTCTGCGATCTGTGCAGCAGCCTGAATGTTACGGGTCTCTTCGCCCTCGGGCAGCACGATGTGCTTCACGTCGGACATTGCCTTAGCCTTGATCTTATCGATAATAGCCATTATAATATGCCTCCATCCGCATTATAGTTTAAGTATACTCCTGTAATTATACGATATTTTCCCTACAATATAAAGCGTTTATTGTTAACATGTTGGGAATAAATTTTCTCAGATCTTCCTGAGGCGTACGATGCGGCTTTCAAAGTCTCCGCGGAACTTCACCCACAGGCCCATATTCATCAGCATGCCGCCGTTGTAGCGGTTTCCGTCCTGATCCTCATACCATGCATCCGCTTCCAGACCGCGTGCCTTGACGCGGATGGGAGGCATGTTGGGCTTTACCAGCACCTGATATACGCATACCATAGCTTCCTTGCCGTCTTCGGATACAAACTGCCATGCGGCATGGCGTCCCTCAAGGGGAGAAATGAGTCGGGTGAACACGCCCTTCTGGGTCAATTCACGCACGGACTTTATCTCATCCACCAGCTGCTTTGCCACTGCCATATCCTCATCGGAAAGCTTGGAAAGATCCAGTTCGAAACCGAAATTGCCGCCCATCGCCACTTCGCCGCGCATACGCATGGAAGTGATTCTTCCGGTCTGATGGTTGGGCACTGCGCTTACATGAGCGCCCATCGAGCTGGCGGGATAAGCGAAGGAAGTGCCGTACTGGATAGCAAGGCGCTCAACTGCATCGGTATCGTCGGAAGTCCAGGTCTGGGGCATGTAGTGCAGCATGCCGGCATCGAAACGTCCGCCGCCGCCGGAGCAGGATTCAAACAGGATATGGGGGAAATCGGAAGTAATCTTCTCAAGCACCCTGTACAGACCGAGGATGTAGCGATGCTGG
The DNA here is from genome assembly GCA_045649485.1 of Clostridia bacterium. GTDB lineage: Bacteria > Bacillota > Clostridia > Christensenellales > Aristaeellaceae > RUG11247. Next base: position 3,107 of record JAZRPZ010000050.1, on the reverse strand, counting down.
GTCTCCAGCTGACGGCAGGAACACTGCAGCGCGGAGAAATGCTCGGTCATGTTGCGGTTCATATCCCACTTTACGTAGTCGATATTGGCGCTTCTCAGCACGGAAGATACTGCCTCGATGATGTAATCCTGAACGTCGGTGCGGGACATATCGAGGATCAGCTGCTGGCGTGCCTCGGTACGGGCGCGTCCGTCAACATGCAGGCACCAGTCGGGATGAGCGCGGTACAGGTCGCTGTCGGGAGAGATCATCTCGGGCTCGAACCACAGACCGAACATCATGCCCAGATCATTGATCTTGTCTGCCATTCCCTTGATGCCGTTGGGCAGCTTCTCGGTATTTACAACCCAGTCGCCCAGCGAGCAGTTGTCGCTGTTGCGCTTGCCGAACCAGCCGTCATCCAATACGAACAGTTCAACGCCGATATCCTTTGCACGGCGGGCGATATCGAGTATCTTTTCCTCATTAAAATCAAAGTAGGTGGCTTCCCAGTTATTGATGAGCACGGGGCGCACCTTATCGCGCCACTGACCGCGTACCAGACGGGTGCGGTACAGTTCGTGATAGATATGGCTCATGCCGTTGAGACCCTTATCGGAATATGCCATTACCGCCTCGGGGGTAACGAATTCCTCGCCGGACTTCAGCAGCCAGCGGAAAGTCTCGGGATTCATGCCCATGAACATATTGGTGTTGTGGAAATTGTTCACGCCTGCGCCTGCGAGGAAGGAACCGCTGTAGATGAAGTTCATTGCCCATACTTCGCCGGCGAACTCGGTGGCGCTCTTCTCACACAGCGCCATGAAGGGATTTTCTTCGTGGCTGGATGCGCCGCGCTGGGACTGAATGCGGTATTCGCCTTCGCCCACAGCGGTGCGCACGAGCTGACGCTCGCGACCCCATGCGCCCTTCAGATGGATGATATCGTAATCCTTGCCGTAGAGGGGTGCGGAAGCTGCCATGGCGCCGGTCAGACGGATATCACCCTCGCCGCCGTTTACGATGCGCAGGCTGCGGGTGATGGCGCCGGTCTTTTCGAATACGCTGTAGCAGGCGGTCACCTTGAGACCGGTGAGCTTGTCCTCCATAAGTATCTCAAGGCTCTCAGCCTCGGAATCGTCCTCAACATAGGTTGCGGGCAGACCGGGCAGTGCCTTCTTGCCGGCATAGATCTCGTGGGAAACATAGGTCAGCACCACAACATCGTCGCCATGGGCATTTACTGCGCCCACTGCGGGAGTGCCGTACCAGCCGGAACCGCGTACCGGCAGTTCCCAGGGCAGCTGACCTGCCTGCAGTTCAAAGGATGCACCGGAAGGATAATTCTCAAGCGCGGGAGCAATCGAACCATCGGCAACACGCTTGCCCCAGTAAAGATTCATGAGCATGTCATTTTTATCAACATGCATCACATAGCTGACATCTGCGCCGGAAAGCCAGAATGTCCTGTTGTCCTCGATATATCTGATCGCCATATAGATCTCTCCTTTATCTGTTCCTGACGTTTCTGAAAAATTCATCCAGCAGCGCCTTACATTCCTCTTCCATCATGCCGCCCTCACAGCGGCAGAAATGACCGAATGCCGGGTCTTCGGGGATGCGGTATATGCTGCCCGCACAGCCCTTTTCCGGGTCATATGCTCCGAACAGCAGCCTGCTTATCCTTGCCTGAGATATCGCACCGGCGCACATTGGGCAGGGTTCCAGGGTCACATACATATCGCAGCCGTTCAGCCGCCAGTCGCCCAGATTCCGCGCCGCATCGCGCATCGCCGCGATTTCCGCGTGACCCGTGGGGTCATTATCCCGTTCTCTCCGGTTATGCCCGCGGCCCACAACGGTGCCGTCCTTCACAATAACGCAGCCTATGGGCAATTCTCCCGCTTCCAGTGCCAGCCTTGCTTCGGCAAGCGCCTCGGTCATGAAATCCATGCCCATACCTCCCTACATTAATCATCAATAAAAATTATACCAACACCTGCCCAAAATGGCAATAAAAACAAAATAATCATTGCAAAACCGCGGGAATACTGTATAATTAAGATAACAAAATAGGCTGAAAGGACGGTCATTTATTATGTCTGAAAAGCTTCGTATAGGTATTATCGGCACCGGCGGCATCGCCCATTCCCACATGAGGAGCTACCTCGAAATGGATGACGTTGAGATCATCGGCGCATCCGATATCATCCCCGGAAAGGCCCGCGCTTTCCTTGATGAGTTCGGTCTCACCGAAGTTCCCGCATTCGAAGACAACTCCGAACTGCTGGCCCTCAAGCCTGACGGCGTTTCCGTCTGCACTTACAACACCCAGCACCACACCTGCGCCTGCGAAGCAATGCGCGCCGGCGTAAACGTACTGTGCGAAAAGCCCATGTCCGTAACTCTGGATCAGGCCATCGAAATGGCAAAGTGCCAGAAGGAAACCGGCAAGATCCTGACCATCGGCTTCCAGCCCCGCTACGGCGAGAACATGAAGATGATCAAGCATCTGGTACGTTCCGGCGAACTGGGCGATATCTATTACATCCAGACCGGCGGCGGCCGTCGCCGCGGCATCCCCGGACGCACCTTCGTTCAGAAGGAACTGGCCGGCGTAGGCTGTCTGGCTGATATCGGCTGCTACGGCCTCGATATGGCTCTGAACGCAGTCGGCTACCGCAAGCCCGTCACCGTTTCCGCATATGCTTCCGATCACTTCGGCAAGAACCCCAAGTACTATGATCCCGAAAAGGGCGGCGCCGAGTTCTCCGTTGACGATTTCACCTGCGCCCTCATCCGCTTCGAAGACGGTCTGGTTATGGACTTCCGCATGAGCTGGGCAATGCACATGGATACCATGGGCGACACCCTGTTCCTGGGCACCGAAGCTGGTCTGAAGGTCAAGTCCCCCAATCCCCACCTCAACTGGGGCGGCGCATGGGACGGCGGCGTAGGCGATATCTACCTGTACAAGGATATCGACGGCAATCAGGTCGAAGTCAAGATCCCCAAGAAGACCGAAGACGACAAGCGCGGCTTCTTCTTCCTCAAGTGTAAGGACTTCTGCGATGCCATCCGCACCGGCGGCCCCTCCCCCATTCCGTGGCAGGAGATCATCTACAACC
>JAZRPZ010000049.1:0-1701 GCA_045649485.1 Clostridia bacterium | reverse complement strand
GTTCAGCAAGCTGAGCCGGCTGTCGGATATACGTTATTCTTCTTTTTCGAGGCTGAACAGCACAGTATGCGGTTTTCGGGCATGCAATATATGTATGTTTCAGTGTATTCAACTGACCGAAAGTTGTCTATTGCATTTTTATAGGTGAGTTGCTATAATTTACGCATAAATAAATGTTAACATTTGATGAGGAGGCTTTTGGTATGTCAAATCTGCCCAAGACTATGAAGGCTCTTGTTGCTTATGATAAAGGTGATTACCGCTACGAACCCGCATATCCCGTGCCTGAGTGCGGCGATGACGATATTATTATAAAGACCGAAGGCTGCGGCGTATGCGCAGGCGATTTGAAGTGCTTCGGCGGAAATTCCACCTGGGGCGATGAGACCCACGACCGTTGGGTACGTCCTCCTTTCATTCCCGGACACGAATTTCTGGGCGTAGTTGTCGAAAAGGGCAAGAATGTCACCGAATATGAGATCGGCGACCGCATAATTGCCGACCAGATAATGCCCTGCGGCAAGTGCAGATTCTGCCGCACCGGCCGTTACTGGATGTGCCAGCCCCATGCCACTTTCGGCTTCCAGAAGGAAAACAACGGCGGCATGGCAGAATATGTGCGCTATCCCAAGGGTGCGGTTCTGCACCGCGTGCCTAAGGATATGCCTCTGGAAAAGGCGCTGCTTATCGAGCCCTACGGCTGTTCCAAGCATGCCGTTGACCGCGCGAAGATAACCATCGAAGACGTAGTGGTAATTTCCGGCGCAGGCACTTTGGGTCTGGGCATGGTTACCTATGCCCGCATGATGAACCCTGCAAAGCTTATCGTGCTGGACATGAAGGACGAACGCCTTGCCAAGGCCAAGGAATTCGGCGCGGATATCGTCATGAATCCCGGCAAGGAAGATGTTGTTCAGAAGATAATGGACCTGACTGAAGGCTACGGCTGCGACATCTACATAGAAGCCACCGGACATCCTTCCAGCGTTGTGCAGGGTCTCAAGGCTATCCGCAAGCTGGGAACCTTCGTTGAATTCAGCGTATTCGCCGAGAATACCAGCGTTGACTGGACTCTTATCGGCGACAACAAGGAACTGGATGTACTGGGTTCTCACCTGAGCCCCTACTGCTATCCCTATGTCATCGAGCATATCGCTTCCGGCGACCTCAAGACCGACGGCGTTGTAACCCGTTATTTCGATCTTGAAAACTGGCAGGAGGCATTTGAATATGCTACCGGCAAGTACGGAGATTTCAAGGTTGCATTCAAATTCTGAAAGAAAAACATCCGAGAGGTGCGGAAGATGTATAAAATATCTGTCCCGGTCATGCTGACGAATCCGCGTTTTGAAAGCTATGCCGAAAGGTATATTGAAATACTTAAGGCAGCAGATGTGCAGCGTGTATTCCTCTGCTCGGCCAATCTGATGAGTTCGGATGAGGAAAAGCAGATATCTTTTGAAAGGCTGATAAAATACATCCCAAAGTTCAGGGCTGCGGGCTTTGAAGTCGGCATATGGATAAATTCTCTCGGTCACGGCGGCACCATAGGTGAATTCGTTAACGACGATATCACCGATGGTCTGCAGCGTATGGTGGGGCTTGACGGCACCATGAATATGGGCGCCTATTGTCCGCTGTGCGAAAATGTGCAGAAAGTGGCTGCGGATTGGGTCCGCCGATTGGGTGAGACCGGCGCAG
>JAZRPZ010000048.1:0-79713 GCA_045649485.1 Clostridia bacterium | reverse complement strand
AACATATTTCCGGAGAAGGAAATACGCACGTGGCTCCATCGTTGCATTTCCTTTGCGGAGTTGGGATATCTTGGTATACCCTGGGCGGCGTGTTCACCAAGCTGATCGAGCGCAACACCACCATTCCCGTAAAGCAGACTCAGGTATTCTCCACTGCAGCTGACGGACAGACCTCCGTTGACGTACACGTTCTGCAGGGCGAGCGCGAAATGGCTGCTTACAACAAGACTCTGGGCCGCTTCCAGCTGTCCGGCATTGCTCCCGCTCCCCGCGGCGTACCCCAGATCGAAGTAACCTTCGATATCGACGCCAACGGCATCGTGCACGTATCCGCCAAGGATCTGGGCACCGGCAAGGAGCAGTCCATCGCCATCACCGCTTCTTCCAACATGTCCGAGGACGAGATCAAGAAGGCTGTAAACGAGGCCGAGCAGTTCGCTGCCGAGGATAAGAAGCGCAAGGAAGCTGTTGAGACCGTAAACCAGTGCGATCAGCTGATCTATCAGACCGAGAAGACTGTCAAGGAGCTGGAAGGCAAGATCGATGCAGCCGACAAGGCAACCATCGAAAGCGGTCTGGCCAAGCTGAAGGAAGTCCGCGCCACCGACGATACCGAGAAGATCAAGGCTGAGATGGAAGCTTTCTCCCAGTCCACCTACGCTATCTTCGGCAAGATCTACCAGCAGGCAGGCGGCGACGCACAGGCTGCACAGGGCGGCGTAAATGACGACGGCACCGTAGAGACCGACTTTACCGAATAAGACTTTATATCAGGCCGTAAATGATCTATAATGGATCGGTAACGGCATGACCGCGCCCACGACGCGGACGCTCTCAGGGCGGCCGGTGCCGTGGGCGTTATTTTCAGATATTCAGGATCGCATATGCGATCGAAAGAGGTGTTCAAATTGGCAAAGCGCGATTATTATGAGGTGCTGGGCGTTGACAAGAACGCGGATGACGCGACTATTAAAAAGGCCTATCGCCAGCTTGCCAAAAAGTGGCATCCCGATGTCAATCCGGGCAACGCGGAAGCCGAGGATAAATTCAAGGAAGTAAATGAAGCGTATCAGGTGCTGTCCGATCAGCAGAAGCGCGCCAATTATGACCAGTTCGGTCACGACGGTCCTCAGGCACAGGGCTTTGGCGGCGGCAGCGGTTTCGGCGGCTTCAGTGGTTTCGGCGGCGGCTTCGGCGGTTTTGATTTCGATGATATCTTCTCCGCATTTACCGGCGGCGGACGCGCCACCCGCAACGGCCCTGTACACGGCGATGATCTCAGGTATGATATCACCATCTCCTTTGAGGAGGCGGCAAAGGGCTGCGAGAAGCAGATAAACGTCACCCGTGACGAAGAGTGCGATACCTGCCACGGTTCCGGCGCAAAGCCCGGCACCGATCCCCAGACCTGCCCCACCTGCGGCGGCTCCGGTCAGGTAAGGGTCACTCAGAATACCGCATTCGGACGCATTCAGAATGTGCGTCCCTGTTCCAACTGCCACGGCACGGGCAAGATCATCACCGACCCCTGCACCAAGTGCAAGGGCCGCGGCAAGGTGCGTACCACCAAGCAGCGCACTATCAAGATCCCTGCCGGTATCGATGACGGACAGGTTCTGACCATCCGCGGTCAGGGCATGGCCGGCGAACGCGGCGGTGCACCCGGCGATCTGCTGGTCGTTGTAAGCGTACGTCCTCATAAGCTGTTCAAGCGCGACGGTGCGGATCTTTACATCGAACTGCCCATCACTTTTGCACAGGCGACTCTCGGCGCAGAGGTAGATGTGCCTACCCTCGACAAGCCCTTCAAGCAGAATATACCCGAAGGCACCCAGCCCGGTCACACCTTCCGCGTACGCGGCAAGGGCATACCCTATCTCAGGGGAACCGGCAACGGAGATATGTATATAACCGTGTCCATAGACGTGCCCCGCAAGCTGACGGGCAAGCAGAAAGAGCTGCTCAGACAGTTTGAGGAATCCATGGAAGGCAACCAGTATGAGCAGAAAAAGTCGTTCTTTGAACGGGTAAAGGATGCATTCAACTGATGGACGGGTTCATAAACGTCAACAAGCCGCTCGGCAGAACGTCGAGCGACGTTGTTGTATTTGTAAGAAAACGTCTGCCCAGGGGTGTGCGTGTCGGACACGGCGGCACTCTCGATCCTGAGGCAAGCGGCGTGCTGCCCGTATGCGTAGGCGGCGCGGCAAGACTTTTCGATTACATAATCGACAAGGAAAAGACCTATGTTGCCACCCTCAAGCTGGGGCAGGTGACCACCACACAGGACGCCACCGGCGAAATAGTGGAGGAAAAGGAAGTCACCGCCACTGCGGAGGACATTGAAAAAGTTCTGCCTTCGCTTATCGGCGAGATAGAACAGATACCGCCCATGTATTCCGCGCTGAAGAAGGACGGCAAAAGGCTGTATCAGCTGGCCCGAAAAGGTGAAGTTGTAGAGATCGAAGCAAGAAAATGTACCGTTCACGGTATTGAACTTTTGGACGATTTGGGCGATAATAGATATACGCTCAGAATTCGCTGCGGCAAGGGTGTTTACATCCGTACGCTGTGCCACGATATAGGCGCGGCGCTGGGCTGCGGCGGTCATATGGCTACCCTCGAAAGGGTGCAGGCGGGTGCGTTCAGGATCGAAGATGCGCTTACTCTTGAAGAGATTGACGAGCTTTACAAGGCCGGCAAGCTTGAGGAAGCGCTCTGTGAGATGGATTTCCCGCTGCAGCATGTTCCGAGGGTCGACACCGGAATAAAGAGCCTTCATGCCGTGCTCAACGGCAACCCGCTGCGTGAAAAGTGGCTTACCGCCCCTGCGCCCGAAGGACCTGTGAGGGTTTATATGGACGGAAAATTCTGCGGCATAGGTGAGAAGGATTCCGAGGGACTCGTAAGATTCCGCGCCATGCTTTATAAGCACAGCGAGGGTGAAAATACAAATACTAATCAGTGAGGTGCGTTGACATGAAAGACATCGAGATCGCCCAGTCGGTTGAAATGCGCGATATCCGCAATATCGCGGTTACTGCAGGCATCGACCCCGAGAACATTGAGCTTTACGGCCGCTACAAGGCCAAGCTGCCCCTGACCACCAAGGGTAACAAGCAGGGCAAGCTCGTTCTGGTTACCGCAATTACCCCCACCTCCGCAGGCGAGGGCAAGACCACTACCAGCATCGGCCTCACTGACGGTCTCCGTCAGATCGGCAAGGATGCCATCGTTGCTCTGCGCGAGCCTTCTCTGGGCCCGGTATTCGGTCTCAAGGGCGGCGCTGCCGGCGGCGGCTGGGCACAGGTTGTTCCCATGGAGGATATCAACCTGCACTTCACCGGCGACTTCCACGCCATCACTGCTGCAAACAACCTGCTGGCCGCAATGCTGGACAACCACATCCATCAGGGCAATGCACTGGGCATCGATTCCCGCCGCATCACCTGGAAGCGCTGCATGGACATGAACGATCGTCAGCTTCGCTTTGTTGTGGACGGTCTGAACGGCAAGAGCAACGGTTCTCCCCGTGAGGACGGTTTCGATATCACTGTTGCTTCCGAGATCATGGCTATCCTGTGCCTGTCCGTTTCTCTGGCAGACCTGAAGGAGCGCCTCAAGAAGATAATCGTTGGCTACAATTTCGAAGGTCAGCCCGTTACCGCCGAAGACCTGAAGGCTGCCGGCGCAATGTGCTCCCTGCTGAAGGATGCCATCAAGCCCAACCTTGTACAGACTCTGGAAGGCACCCCCGCACTGGTTCACGGCGGTCCCTTCGCCAACATCGCGCACGGCTGCAACTCCATCATTGCAACCCAGATGGCACTGACTCTGGCTGACTACACCGTTACCGAAGCAGGCTTCGGCGGCGATCTGGGCGCTGAGAAGTTCCTGGATATCAAGTGCCGTGCAGCCGGTCTGACTCCCTCTGCCGTAGTTGTCGTTGCTACCGTACGCGCTCTGGCTCTGCACGGCGGCGCAGGCAAGAAGAACGCCGACAAGGAAGAGATCGAGTACGTACGTGCCGGCATGCCCAACCTGCTGCGCCACGTTTCCAACATGAAGAATGTTTACGGCCTGCCCTGCGCAGTAGCCATCAACAAGTTCCCCACCGACACTCAGGAGGAGATCGACCTGATCACCGAAGAGTGCGCAAAGCTGGGCGTCAAGGCTGTTCTGTCCAACGCATGGGCAGAGGGCGGCAAGGGCGCAATGGAACTGGCACAGACCGTTGTTGACCTGTGCGAGACCGAGAACAACTTCGCATATTCTTACGAGCTTAACCAGCCCATCCGTGCAAAGATCAAGGACATCGTTACCAAGGTCTACGGCGGCGCAAACGTAAAGCTCACTCCCGAAGCATCCCGTGAAGAGAAGCGTCTTACCGAGCTGGGCTACGGCGATCTGCCCGTATGCATGGCCAAGACTCAGTATTCCTTCTCTGACAATCCCAAGCTGCTGGGTGCTCCCGAGGGATTCACCGTTACCGTACGCCAGCTGAAGGTATCTGCAGGCGCAGGTTTCATCGTAGCACTCACCGGCGAGATCATGACCATGCCCGGTCTGCCCAAGGTTCCCGCTGCCGAGAACATCGACATCGACGGCGACGGCAAGATCACCGGCCTGTTCTAACCAGGGGCGCTGCCCCTGGATCCCGCTTAAGGGACGAATGTCCCTTAAGAATCCCGGGCTGGGGGTATGATAAATTATATATGTTGATTGTCCGTGCTTCGGGGGCCCAACCCCGAAGCGCGGAGGATGGAATGACTGCTGTGTTTATATGCGGCAGTTTTTTTGTAGGAGGGTATTGTGAGAGGCGGCTTGAAAGAATATATCGAAGGATTCATACTCCCGCGTTACGAGGGATTTGAGGACGGGCATGGGCGCGATCATGTGGAGATGGTGATCCGCGAGAGTTTATATCTGGCGGAGAAGTACGGTGCCGATGCTGAGATGTGTTATGTGATCGCGGCTTATCATGATCTGGGTATCCCACATGGCAGGAAAGATCACCATTTGACTTCAGGGGCTATATTGGCTTCAGACGTGCATTTGCACGAATGGTTTGATGAAGATGCACTTCGCGTCATGAGAGCGGCTGTAGAGGACCACAGAGCCTCAGCTGAAGAGACGCCGCGTTCGCTGTACGGATGTATCATAGCGGATGCAGACCACTTTGTGGTGCCTGAGAATGTTATCAGGCGCACGATACAGTACGGCAGGGTGAATTATCCCGATATGACTGCGGAGGAACAGATACTGCGTGCCCGGGAGCATCTGCGCAATAAGTATTGTGACGGCGGATATCTGCATTTTCAGCTGAATGATCCGCGCAGCCTTGAGGGGCTGGAGAAGCTGCGGGCGCTTGCGATGGACGAACGCTGGTTTGAGGAGACCTGCCGCAGGTATTTGTAACTTGGCGCAGTGATATATGTGATACTCTGTATACGAATGACGGCAGACGGTGTGCCCGGGTGGGGGAGATATCAGCCGGCGAGATGCTGAAGTCGGTGCGCTGATGCCATGAAAAACGGGCTCGGAACGGCTGTTTTGAGCCCGAAAAAACTTTTTTGAAAAAAGTGCCATTTTCTCAAAAAAAGGTGTTGACAAACCCTTGGGTATGTGTTATTATAATACACGTCGCGCGGGGCACTGAAGAGTGAAACGAACGACGGCGGTAAAACGCTTATGGGAGCATAGCTCAGTTGGGAGAGCATCTGCCTTACAAGCAGAGGGTCACAGGTTCGAGCCCTGTTGTTCCCACCATATGTGGTCCGGTAGTACAGTTGGTTAGTACGCCAGCCTGTCACGCTGGAGGTCGAGGGTTCGAGCCCCTTCCGGATCGCCATAAGCCTTGGTAGCTCAGTTGGTAGAGCATGTGACTGAAAATCACAGTGTCGGTGGTTCGATTCCGCCCCAAGGCACTTTTTGCGGTAGTAGCTCAGTTGGTAGAGCGCCACCTTGCCAAGGTGGAGGTCGCGAGTCCGAGTCTCGTCTACCGCTCCATTTTTATTTGGTGCCATCGCCAAGTGGTAAGGCAAAGGTCTGCAAAACCTTTATCCCCGGTCCGAATCCGGGTGGCACCTCCATTGAAGGGCCCGTCGCTTTTAGCGGCGGGTTTTTCGTTATATATGCAAAGTGAAACAAAAATATTTTTGTATAAAAATTCTTGTGGCAGAATTTGCTGCCTTAAAAAATGTCCGGGATAAATAAAAAACAGCACTGCTGAAAAAATATTTTTCGGCGGTGCTGTTTTTTTAACAATGTCAGTTTACGTGAAAGCGGCGTTTTAATTCGGTGGAAGCGCGGTTTCCTCCGAGTATCATGGTGCCTAAAAACAGCAATCCTGATACAACCAACGGAGTACATGCAATAAATAAATATTTTTCGAGTTCAAAAAAATTCAGCATTATCGGTATAAGACTTATGAAGATCATGCCCAGCTGCCACATTATATAGCTTTGCCAGTTTCGGTGGTTGATTATCATGCAGAGGATTATTGCGGCATCCATTGTAAGTATTCCCGAGGGCAGTACATAGTCTATGGACCAGCCTCTGTAACCGATCACGAAATCGATGGAGATTATGCTGATTATTCCAATCATCGAAAGTACGACTGTTTTGCTGCGGTAGCCCGCTTTTCCTATAATGGCATATCGCAGCACCATGTAGCTGTAAAGTATTCCGAGTCCCGTTATGACGCTCCACCAGATAACGGAATCGGTCAGGATGTTTATAAGTATCAGCGCTGTTTCCGCAATGATGGCGCACAGCAGATATATGCGGCTGAAAATAGTGCGCTTATAAAGCCTCAGGCGTATATCTGGATACATGTTCTCCAGTGCGTCCGTTTCTTCCAATACGGAATGGCACAGCGGACAGTATTCTGTTTCGTCCAGTATTTCCAAGTTACACTTTATGCATTTAGCCATAATGTACTCCGTTTGTTTCAGTTTCTACATGCAGGCCGTCCTCGGTAAGTGCGCGCAGGAAGCCCCGCTGCACCGACACATCCTTTAGAGTATAGCTGAATGTGAATATCAGCCTGTCTTCATATGAACATACCGTGCCCTTCAGATACTGTCCCTTGGATACGGCCATGAATGCGTGGAAAGTATCTATATATGGTCTGTATGGCTCGTCTACCTCTATGCGGCCTATGTTTGAAAGCGTAGATGTATTGGCAAGGGCGGAACGGTTGAACACAAAACGCATACCTATGTGCTTGAAAGGGAGGGGCAGGAACTTGAGGACAGCACTCTTCTGACGGGAAACATTGTAGGAGAATACCTTTTCGAGATGCTCGCCTTTAAGCTGATTTCGCAGGCTCTCGCGTACGGTTTCTATTATTTCGGTGAAGGTGTGGTCTTCTCTTTGGGGCTGGAATTCGGCAGATATCATCACAAAGAAATTCTTTGTGGTGATGGAAGAAAAATACGGACGCAGATTCACAGGAACGGCGATGCGTATAGGAGAACCGGTTGGCATGCTGTGAAGGTGTTCACTGTAAATGCTCCATATATATGCGGCTACGAGATATTCGTTTATGGTAACTCCGTAGCCTTTGCAGATATTCTTCAATTCGGATATGCTCATATAGGCGTGCATTAGTCCGAATTCGCCGGGACGCAGTTTTTCGCCGTTTATCAGGCAGGCCTTTTTTGTTGCGTATTTCTTCGGTGAGGAACGCTTGAAATTCTTAAGGAAGCTGTCCTCGCGGTTGAGTGTGGTGCCGCCGGTCAGACCGTTTCCGGTCAGATCGGTTATTTCGGGGTGCGCAAGCCTGAGATACTGGTATGTAAGCTCACGCAGGAAATTTATGCCGCCCATACCGTCGGCAAGGGCGTGGAATACCTCAAGATTGATGCGGTATTTGTAGTATGTTACCCTGAAAAGATAGCTGTTGTTCTGATTCGGGCGCATATGGCGGCAGGGAAATTCTGTCTCCTCACGCACGCGGGGAGCAGGCTTGTTGTTTTCTTCAAGATAATGCCAGAATATACCGTGACGCATGCGCAGCCTGAAGCCGTCAAATTTGGGCAGCACCATGTTCAAAGCCTGCTGCAGGTATTTCGGTTCAACTGTCTGCTGCAGCGTAACGCTAACGCGGTATACATTGCTCATCTGCTCACTGGCAATAACGGGAAAAAGGTGAGCGGTATTGTCCAGCTTTTCCCAGTGGAGCTCGCGGTATGCTTTGGGTAATTTCTTTTTGCTGATATTTTTTTCGGAAACGATGTCAGGATTTTTCTTTCGCATATTGTCCCTTTCGGTTGCGGGGCTTTTATTTGGTGAAACGTGCAGCGCTTCAAATCCGATTATATCATCTTGTTTATGCATGGGACAAGGATATGAGACCAAATAGTTCTACGGAAAATATTTATAACGGAGCTATGTTTTTGTGGTATAATAGCCTTAACATAATGAAAGTCAGATATTTTATCGGAGGTAGTGTATGGCGTTTACGGTAAAGCTTGCGCAGTATGCCGATGTGGATGAATGCGCACGTGTGGAATATGAAAGTATGCCGGATTACCCCGGGTATCTCAGGGATGCCTGGCATTATTTCCAGTCTCAGAAGGGTGCATGCGTGTGCGTATACGAAGGCGACGAGCTGATAGGCATAGGCCGGTTTACCGTGCTGCCTGACGGCACAGGCTGGCTCGAGACCCTGCGCGTGGCAATTCCTCATCAGGGAAAGGGCGCGGGCAAAGCTATATATCTGAAATACCGCGAACTTGCGGAGGAATACGGCTGCCCATCCATGGCTATGTTCACGGGCGAGAAGAATGTGGTAAGTTCGGGTCTTGCGGAGAAAAACGGACTCAGGACCGCGGCAACTCACAGGGGATATAATCTGATGAAGCCCGAGGGCGGAAACCCACACGGCTTCCGTCCGGTAAACCCCATGCGCGCTTCCGAAATCGTAATGCCCCTGAAGGAAGAATACAACGACCACATGGTGTTCAACCGCACGTTCTTTCATATTAATGAGGCGAATATACGCTGCTTTGCCGCTGAGGGAAAGGTATTTGAGGATAAGACAGACGGTAGCTTCATAGTGTGCGGCGCGCGCTTTCAGCATAATGTGGCGCTGCATATCGCCATGATGGACGGCGATTACGATAAATGCATAGATTTCGCTGTCAACCACGCAAGAGCTATGGGCGTGCCGAAGGTATGCTGCACGTTCACGCTGAATAATGAGAAGCTGGAAAAAGCACTTAAGGCGAGAGGGTTCACGCCCGATGCGAGCGATATAATCACGAAGGAAATAGTTTTCTGACGGGGAGTGCCGGTATGGAAAAGATCACCTGCAGAATCGAGTATATTGGTGATGGTCAGCTGACCGTACGCCTGCCTGCTGAAGATATATGCCGGATTCATATGCAGCTTGAACTGCTGAAAGCCGGAAAGCTGAAGGAACTTGTATTGCAGGATGCAGATGGCGGAAGTATTTCTGTGAGTGCATCGCTTATTGGCTTGGCTATGATGGATAATATCATTGAAATGCTTGAACAGGCGTTTATGACACGCGGAGATATTTCTTGGATGCATACAGACGCTCGGGTATGTGCAGACGGCAGAACGATTGATGTAGCCGTAGGGTTCTTTTATTGATATTACAGGCGGTATGGGGGGACGTATGTTCTCTTGATTCCGCCTTTTTATATATGATATAATTAACTTAACAAATAATGGATTTTGGAGTGATCGTATGGATATTCTGTTCATGGGTACTGCTGCCGCAGAGGGAATTCCTGCGCTTTTCTGCGAATGTGAAATGTGTAAATATGCCAGAATGCATAAGGGCAAGGAAGTGCGCACCCGCTCGGGCGCCCTTATCGACGGAAAGCTGAAGATAGATTTCTGTCCCGATTCATTCAAGCATATGATGGATTATGATATCGATTACACCCATATCCACTCGCTGCTTGTGACCCATACCCACGAAGACCATTTTGAGCCGGGAGATATATCCTGCCGCCGCCCGGGCTTCGGCAACATAACCGAGGATAAGGAGCCCCTGACAATATACGGCAACGCAAAGCTTGGAAAAATGGTGGAGCCTTTTCTCTGTGACAGGCTCGCCTTCAGACAGCTGAAGGCTTTTGAGACCGTGGATATCGAAGGCTATGCCGTTACCGCCCTCGAAGCGGTGCACTGTGTAAGCGGAGCACCCGGCGCAGGCTGGCCCGTGGTGTTCGAAAACAAGGCTTACATGCGCTCCGAAGAGGCGTTCTTCTACCTTGTGGAAAAGGAAGGCAAGAAGATACTCTATGCCCATGATACCGATGAATTCACTCCTGCTGACATGGAATTCCTTGCGGACAAGCATATAGATATAATAAGCCTCGATTGCACGAATGCAAGACTCGATCTTGATTATGTAGGCCACATGGGAGCAACCGAAAACCTGCGCATGCGTGAAAAGCTTATTGCAATAGGCGCGGCGGATGAGAAGACAGTGTTTGTGGCAAACCATTTCTCGCATAACGGAATGCTGCCCCACGAAGAACTGGAAAATATGATGCCCGGCTTCATGGTATCCTATGACGGCATGATGCTTTCTGTGGAGGACTGAATATGAAAGTGGTAATGGCTGCCGTTGTAGAGAAGGACGGCAGGTATATGATATGCAGGCGCGGTCCCGGCCGCAGGCTTGAGGGTGTATGGGAATTTCCCGGCGGCAAGCTTGAGGCAGGGGAGACTCCCGAGGAAGGTCTTGCCCGCGAACTGAGAGAAGAACTCAAGATAGAGACCGAGATAGGCCGCATTCTTGATGCGCAGCTTGAAAGCGAATTCCATGAATTTATAATACTTTATTACCATGCGCGTATAATAAACGGCGAGCCTGAACTTACGGAACATTCCGAGATACGGTATGTGCTGCCGGAAGAACTGAGAAAATTCGAATTTTCTACCGCTGACACAAAGGCTGCCGCAAGATTGGCGGAGGTGTTGAAATGAGCATTACGATCAATCTCTACTACACCGGAACAAACGGAAGTGCACGGGAATTTGCCCGCGAAATGGTTGAATCCGGCGTGGTTGCAGAGGTGCGCGCGGAAGAAGGTAACGAGAGATACGAATATTTTTTTCCTATGGATGATCCCGAAACCGTGCTTCTGATAGACCGATGGAAGGATCAGCAGGCGCTGGATATACACCATAAGTCGCCCATGATGAAGAAAATAGCCGCGCTGCGTAATAAGTACGGGCTGAGACTCCGAATAGAACGGTATGCTGACGAAACACAGCTGTAATTTCAGATGGAAAAACTGACATTTCGGACGCGAATGAGCATCCTGTGACGGGAGAGTATGGAATCCGGTTTAGGTGAATGATATAATATATTCAAACATAAACAACGGAGGTGTTTGAAATGGCCGATTTGTCGAGCCTGCTTATCCAGTATCTGCCGTCAATAGTGCTTTTGCTGGTGGGCTTCGTGATGGTCGTTATTGAAATGTACATCCCCGGCTTCGGCGTGCCCGGAATAGCCGGCATACTGATGCTGATAGGCGGTGTGTATTTCGCTCATCCCTCGCCTCTTGGCGCGGTGATCATGGTGCTTATAATCGTAGCGCTTCTGTGCATTGCGCTTTCGATATGCCTGCACTCCGCAGCGGCGGGAAGGCTTTCGAAATCCAGATTCGTGCTGCACGATGTTGCTACCAAGGCTGAGACCCCTGAGACCAACGACATGAACTATTTCGTGGGCCGCGAGGGCGAGACCCGCACCGTGCTGAGACCCGCAGGTATTGCGGAGTTCGACGGTGTAAAGCTGAATGTAGTTTCTGACGGCGAATATATCGCCAATGGCGCAAAGGTAATCGTCGCGCGCGTTGAGGGAAACCGCATCGTCGTGCGTGAAAACAAGAACAATTAAAGGAGGAACCCGAAATGCCCGAAACCATTATCGCATTGATGGTCATCATCGTAGCCATTATCATCCTGCTGGCCCTGTTCTTCAGCTTCTTCCCCCTGGGTCTGTGGATCTCCGCAGCCGCTTCCGGCGTAAGGATCTCCATCTTCTCCCTGGTAGGTATGCGTTTCCGCCGTATCAATCCCTCCAAGATCGTGCTGCCCATGATCAAGGCAACCAAGGCAGGTCTTGATGTAAACATGAACGAACTGGAAGCCCACCTGCTGGCCGGCGGCAGCGTTGACCGCGTTGTGGATTCCCTTATCGCAGCCCAGTCCGCTCAGATCCCCCTCGAGTTCGAACAGTCCCGTGCTATCGACCTGGCAGGCCGTAACGTGCTGGAAGCCGTGAAGATGTCCGTTAACCCCAAGGTCATCGAGACTCCCGTTGTAGCCGCCATTGCAAAGGACGGCATCGAACTGCGTGCAAAGGCCCGCGTTACCGTGCGCGCCAACATCTCCCGTCTGGTCGGCGGCGCCGGTGAGGAGACCATCATCGCCCGTGTAGGCGAAGGTATCGTTACCACCGTAGGTTCCGCAATGACCCATAAGGAAGTTCTGGAAAATCCCGATAAGATCTCCCGCACCGTGCTGGACAAGGGCCTCGACGCCGGTACTGCATTCGAGATCCTTTCCATCGATATCGCAGACGTTGACGTAGGCCGCAACGTAGGCGCACAGCTGCAGATGGATCAGGCAGAAGCCGACCGCCGCATCGCTCAGGCCAAGGCCGAAGAGCGCCGTGCAATGGCAGTTGCCCACGAGCAGGAAATGATCGCTCAGGTACAGGAACAGCGCGCGAAGGTCGTTCAGGCCGAGGCCGAAGTTCCCCTGGCCATGGCCGAGGCTCTGCGCAGCGGCAAGCTGGGCGTAATGGATTACTACCAGATGCAGAACGTGATCTCCGACACCCGCATGCGCGATTCCATCGCCGGCGTGGACGAGCCCGCAAAGCCCGAAAACAAGCCTGCCAAGTAAGCTGACGGGTGTGACGGGTGGGGTGTATTATGAACTACCGGCTCTGTTTCGGGATCATAATTGCCCTTGTCGTACTGCTGAACATCCTGGTCGGAGTGCATTCAAGAATGAAGCCCCCGAGGTATGAGAAAAAGCCCGATTTCAACTGGGATTCGCTGGATGACGGCGAGTCCCATGATCGGGACGGCTGATCAATATCCCTGAAGAAGGGAGGAACACCATTGGAAGAAATGTTTGAACTCTTGCTGGTCATAGTCTGCGCTGTAATAGGCATCGCTGCGAAAGCCAAGAAGAATAAGAAGAAGACAGAGTCAAAGCCGGCATCCACGTGGGATGCCGTGGGCGAGAAGATCTCTTCGGGTATCGACAAGCTGAACGAGATACTGGAGGAGGAAGCCGACGAGGACGACGAAACTCCCCGTATCGTTATTCCCCACCAGGTAATAGTTCCGGCCGCAGCACAGCCCGCCGCGGCACCTGTTCCGGTGATGCCCCATGAGCCCGAAGGCGTGCCCTCCGGCGAGGGTGACTGCGATCATCCGCTGCATGAACCCGTGGTTATCCCCATGCCGAGGCCTGCAGTGAAGCCTGTGAAGGAATCCGCCGCTATTGAACTTGAGCGTATAGCCGCACATAAAAGCTCTGTAATTCCCGGAAAGGTGAATGCCGCGCAGCTCAGGCAGGCAGTGGTCATGAGCGAGGTGCTTGGAAGGCCTGTTGCACTGAAAGGAGCCTTGCGCAGATAAAATTGCAGGCACGACGTCGTAAACTATGGTTTCGGCAGCGTGCCTGCAACTTTATTTTTGTTAATCCTGCAGTACATATTGACATGGGAGCTTTACTGTTGTAGTATCATGCTAATAACATTCGCAGTACATTTTGCGGAGGTTTTGTACATGAGGAAATTCGATCTCAGCCAGCTCAGACATATTGACATGGGTCATTTGATGAGACGCCTCGGCGGAATATTCACCGAGGGCTGGTATGCAAAAGGCGATGAAATGGCGACAGACCGCGCTCGCCTGCTTGCCTGTAACTACACGTCAAACGTAATCGCCAACATGGTAGGCGGTACGTTCTGGACAGGCTTTCTGCTGCTGCTGAATGCGGACGACGCATTCGTCGGTACCATCACGATGATATGCACGGCAGCGAATATGCTGCAGTTCATAGCGCCCCTGTTCCTTGAACAGTTCAAGCGCCGCAAGGTGATGCTGACAATACTGCGCGGCATAATGTATCTTCTGAACGTGGCGTTCATAGGCGTGATACCGCTGTTCCCCGTGGGCAGTCAGTTCAAGCTGACCATGGTGGCGATATCGGTGCTGCTGGTAAACGTAATAAACGCGCTGATCGCTCCCGGCCTCAGTATATGGCACGTGCAGTCGCTGCCAAATAATGTGCGCCAACAGTTCTTCAGCGTGGTCACGATGACCGTAGGCGCTGTGGTGGCGCTGTTCAACCTTATCGGCAGTAAAGTGTGCGATATGCTTACCGCACAGGGAATGGAGTACATAGGCTTCTCGGTGCTGCGAATATTCGCGGTAATACTCTGCGTGGTCGAACTGATACTCTATTTCAAAATAAAGGAATATCCCTACGAAAGTTCTTCGGAAAGATTCACCATAAAAGACCTGTTCACGGTGCCTTTCAAGGAGAAGAAATATCTGTTCACCGTTGCGGTCGTATTCCTGTGGTGCTTCGCGGCAAACCTGCCGGGTTCCTATTACACGGTATATCTGCTGCGCGATGTTGAGGTAAGCTATTCCTACATTACCGTCATCTCGATGTTCAACATACCTATCGTACTTTTGCTGACTCCCTTCTGGAGAAAGCTGCTCACCAAGTACGGCTGGTTCAAGACTCTGTATCTGTCCATGGCGGTGTATCTTACCCACTATGTGCTGCTGGCGCTGGTTACCAAGGGCACGCTGTTCATCTATCCCATCTCGCAGATACTGGCGTATGTATTCGCCATCGGCATAAACCTTGCCTTTACCGGCATTCCCTATGTGAACATGCCCGAGAAGAATCAGACGGTGTTCATCGGCTTCTATTCATCTGTTTCCAATCTGGCGGCGCTGCTTGGCGTAACGCTGGGCAAGTACTTCGTACTGTTTACCGAGGAGATGCAGCTGAATATCGGCGGATTCCTCTTCGGCAATAAGCAGGCGCTGGTGCTGCTTACCGGCATACTGCTGGTGGGCGCCACTATCGGCATTGCCATCATAGATAAGAAGACCGCGAAAGACGCATGATAAACGAAGCCCCCTTTCCGTAAGGGGGCTTTGGATTATCAGGAAATTTTTGTAAACGTAAGGTTGTTAACTATATTGACACTTGTGTTATAATTAATATGGAGGCAATAATTGAAGAAACTAAGGTTACTCACCGCGGATGATGACGCGGGAATGCGCCTCATAATGAAAAGGCTTGCCGCAAAGGCTGAAGGCTACGAACACGTAGGCGAGGCGGAGGACGGCGATAAATTGATCGCGCTCTATGACGAACTGCATCCCGATGTGGTGTTTATGGATGTGGAGATGCCCGGAAAGACGGGTATAGAGTGCGCGCGGTATATACAGGATAAGGACCCGAAGACGGTGATAGTATTCGCTACCGCCCATGAGGAATATATGAAGCATGCCTTTGAGGTATATGCTTTCGATTATCTCGTGAAGCCCTTCAAGGCAGAGCGCGCGCTGAATACGTTTGCGCTCATCAGGGAAAGGCTCACCGTGCGCGAGGAAGCAAAGCCAGCGCCGCAGACCTCTATGAAGCCTGCGTCCCGCAGACTGATGCTGAAGCACAAAGACGGGCTCAGTTTCCTGAAACTGGAAGATATACTGCTGATACAGCGCGAGGAGCGCTCCACGGTTATATATACGGTCAACGAGGAAAAATTCGTAACCACGGATACCCTTTCGGAACTGGATGAAAGATTGCCGGATGATATGTTCTTCCGCAGTCATAAATCCTACATAGTAAACCTTGCTCATATTGAATCCATTTCGCCTTATGGGAGATGGACTTATGTGATAAAGCTTGCGGGAACGCGGCTTGACGCCCTCATAACACATGAACGTTATGCGGACCTTCAGAAATTGTATGAATAAAGATTGAAGAGGTGTATGTATGATCAATCGAAGCGATATGGAACTGGCGCTGTCCGCGGCTCTGGCCACCGGCGGTGACTTTTCCGAAATCTACTATCAGGATTGCGTACGCGATACGCTTTCCATGACCGACGGCAAGATCGAAAACGCAGTAACCGGCCGTACCTGCGGCGCAGGTATCCGCGTTTACAAGGGACTTGGCAGTGTGTATGTATACACCAACGATACCTCACGCGACGGTCTTCTGGCATGCGCAAAGAAGGCAGCTCAGGCTGTTGGCGAAGGCGCTGCTCAGTTCAATGTACGTCTGCGCGGCGGCGTTGTAGGCAACATCAACCCCGTAAAGGAACTGCCCATGTATGTTGAGGGCGCACGCCGTTCCAAGGTGCTGCGTGATGCTCATCTGGCAGCTACTTCCGTATCTCCCGAGATCCGTCAGGTACGCTCCACTCTGCTGGACTGGGATTCCTCCATCACCATCGCCAATTCCGAGGGCCTGTGCCTCTCTGACAGGCGTGTTTACACCCGCCTGATGTGCTCTGCGGTCGCAGCCTCCGGTTCCGAGAACCAGGTAGGTTCCACCAACCCCGGCCGTCAGATGGGCTTCGAACTGTTTGACACCGTTGTTGATCCCGCTGCAGCAGGCATCGAGGCCGCAAAGATGGCCGTTACCATGCTGCACGCAGATTCCTGCCCCGCAGGCCGTATGCCCGTTGTTATCGACGGCGGCTTCGGCGGCGTTATCTTCCATGAAGCCTGCGGTCACTCCCTTGAGGCCACCGGCGTTGCTCTGGGCAACTCCGAATTCGCCGGCAAGCTGGGCCAGCAGATCGCTTCTCCCGTCGTAACCGCTATTGACGACGGCACCATCCCCAATGACTGGGGCTCCCTGAATGTTGACGACGAAGGCACTCCCGCTACCAAGCTGGTGCTCATCGAAAACGGCATCCTGAAGAACTACATGGTAGACCGTCTCAACGGCCGCCGCATGGGCATGGCTCCCACCGGCAGCGCCCGTCGTGAGGACTACACCTTCGCGCCTACTTCCCGTATGCGCAATACCTACATCGCTCCCGGCAGCCATGACGAGGCCGAGATCATCGCCACCTGCGGCGACGGTCTGTACTGCAAGCAGATGGGCGGCGGTTCCGTAAATCCCGTTACCGGCGAGTTCAACTTCGCAGTAAACGAAGGCTACCTCATCCGTGACGGCAAGATCGATCGCCCCGTTCGCGGCGCATCCCTCATCGGCCGCGGCGCAGACGTTCTCATGAAGATCGACCGCGTTGGCCGCAAGATGTGGATGGCACAGGGTATGTGCGGTTCCCAGTCCGGTTCCGTACCCACCAACGTAGGTCAGCCCATGATCCGCGTAACCGACATCACCGTGGGAGGCAGATAATATGGATAAGAATACTTTCATTCAGAAGCTGTTCGCCCGCGCAGCCGAAAAGGGCATCACCCAGTGTGAAGTCTTCTATGAGACCGGCTCCAGCTTCAGCGTAAACGTTTTCAAGGGCGAAGTTATCGATTACAGCGCCGCCGACGAGGCCGGTCTGGGCTTCCGTGCGCTGGTAAACGGCAAGATGGGTTATGCCAGCACTCAGGCGCTGGATGACGAGGCCATCGAACTGCTGGTAAACGCAGTTATCACCAATGCCGAGCTTATCGACAATACCGACGTGCAGTTCATGCATGACGGCTCCGGCGAATATGTGACCATCGACAATTACGATGCAGCAATCGACGATATCTCTGCCGCGGCCAAGATCGCTCTGGCAAAGGATATCGAAGTACGCACCCTGGCCGCCGACAAGCGTATCGATCAGCTTGAGGCAGCCGAGGTTATGAGCGGCTCTTCCGAGCGCACCATCGTAAATACCCTGGGTCTCAATGTCACCAGCCGCAGGAACAGCATGGGCGGCTTCATCGGCCCCGTTGCCCGTGAAGGCGATAAGGTTGCCAGCACCTTCAAGACTTTCTCCTGCAAGGGCGGCGATACCTCCGAATCCGATAAGGCTATTGCAGACGCAGTTGCAGATGCAGTTGCCAATCTGTATGCCGAGTCCGTTCCCTCCGGCGAATATGGCATCATCATGCGCTACGACGCAATGAGCAGCCTTATGGCCACCTTCTCCGGCATCTTCTCCGCTGACAATGCCCAGAAGGGTCTGTCCCTGCTGAAGGGCCGTGAAGGCGAAAAGATCGCTGCAGACTGCGTTACCATCGTGGACGATCCCCACATGGCAGACAAGTCCGCATCCACTCCTTTCGACGGTGAGGGCGTTCCCACCTATCGCAAGGAAGTTATCTCCGGCGGTACCCTGACCACCCTGCTGCACAACCTTGTAACCGCAAACAAGCAGGGCATCAAGAGCACCGGTAACGCATCCCGTCCTTCCTACACCGCACCTGTAGGCATCGCACCCACCAACTTCTACATCCAGCCCGGTGAGAACGATCTGGAAGCTCTGGCAGCAAAGATGGGCAATGGTCTCATCATCACCCGTCTGGAAGGCATGCACGCCGGCGCAAACCCCATCAGCGGCGATTTCTCCCTCGGCGCGAAGGGCTACAAGGTAGAAGACGGCAAGATCGGCGGCGCAGTAAAGCAGATCACCATCGCAGGCAACTACTATCAGCTGCTGAAGGATGTCGTTGAAGTCGGTTCCGACCTCAAGTTCGGCATGCCCCGCGGCGCATGCTACGGCAGCCCCTCTGTTTGGGTAAGCAAGCTGTCTGTTGCAGGCAAGTAAAAGAATACAAAAATAGCGTATGTCGGTATTTCCGGCATACGCTGTTATATTTTTGCCCATTTATATCACTTGATTTATAATATTCATGGAGCTATAATTTATATATTACCCTTATCAGGAGGATAAATTAATGAGCGAAAGAAGAAACAGCGCTCCCCGTAACGGACAGCGTCCGCAGAATCAGCGTCCGCAGGGTCAGCGCCCTCAGGGACAGCGTCCCAATAATAACAGCCGCAAGCGCGCAAGAAAGCGTTCCAACGCACGCTTTGTGATCTTTCTTGCAGTGATAGCTCTGCTGGCGGTAGGCGTAGGCCTGGTTGTTGGCATGTCCGGCGGAGAAGATAAAAATACTGTCGATCCCTCTGTCAACGTACAGCCCACCGCAGTGCCTCAGAATAATGAGACCAATCAGGAACAGGGCAATGTGCTGACCGATGATGCGGGCGAGACCGATGCACTCCACGCGCCTGCGCTTTCTACCGGTCAGCAGGTCCAGGTCAGCGATCTGCATATAAATCCCAACCTGGATGATCAGTGGATCAACGTACTGCTGCTGGGCAGCGATCAGCGTGTGCCCAACGAGCCTTTCCGTACGGATACCATGATGATCTGCTCCATAAACAAGTCTACCGGCGAAGTAAAGCTCACATCCCTGATGCGTGATACCGCAATGGATATGAATGAACTTGGCGAACAGAGCGGCCTTTACCGCTGCAACGTTGCCTGCTATGTAGGCGGCCCCGAATATCTGATGAGCTTCCTGAACGAGAAGCTTGGCCTGAACATACAGTATTATGTAATGGTCGATTTCACTTCCTTCTCTATTATTGCCGATAATCTGGGCGGCATCGATATCGATGTATCCATGGCTGAAATGCAGGAGATAAACACCAACCTCCGCAGGCAGGCAAGAGTAGCATACGATTCCGGCATGACCGAGGAAGAAGTATATGCTACCCATACTTATCTTGAAGAGTACGGCGAAAACGTACATCTGAACGGTCCTCAGGTACTGGCATATGCACGTATCCGTAAAATTGACAGTGACTCCGCGCGTACCGAACGCCAGCGCAAGGTGCTTGTTGCCCTGCTCGGCAAGCTGCGTGAATGCTCTCCCCAGCAGGTAATGTCGCTGGCTATGACCCTCGGCGGCTATGTTACCACCAACATGACCATTGATGATATCATCAGCGTTGCCATAGTTGTTGTAAGCAATGACCTGCAGGTTGGTCAGATGCGAATTCCTGAAAACGGCACATACGTGCTTGAGACCCGTGACGGCGAGTCCATGCTGTATGATACCGATTGGGAGGCCAATGCAGAGGCAGTTCACAACTTCATTTACGGCAAGTAATATCAATGCCCGGAACCTTTCAAAAGGCTCCGGGCATTTTTATATCTTTCTGAATCTGAGACCCGCGTTCATTATGGGCTCTACAGAATAGGCGCGCTGCAGCGCGTCCGTGCTGCATATCCGGTCGGCAGCACCTTCGTGGATTATGCTGCCATTCATGAGGATTATTGCATCATCGCAGTATTCCATGGCAAGGTCAATATCGTGCAGCACCGTTACTATGCATTTGCCGGCATCGCGCAGGGCATGCATAAGCTCCATAAGTTCTATGCGGTGGTTTATATCGAGATATGTGGTGGGTTCGTCAAGCAGCAGGTGCGGTGTATTCTGGGCGATCAGCATTGCCAGATAGGCTTTCTGGCGTTCGCCTCCCGACAGTGTGCGCAGTTCACGCCCGGCCTTATCGGCAAGTCCCGTAAGCACCAGCGCTTGTTCGACGGCGTGCTTGTCTTCGCTGCTCAGTCGGCCCGATATGCCGCGGTAGGGGAATCTTCCGTTGGCAACGAGTGAAGCTACGGTAATGGCCGGAACAGGACGTGACTGAGGCAGGAATGAAAGCTGTCTGGCCAGTTGCCGCGGCGATAACGATGAGATGGATGTGTTATCCAGAGAAATCTCGCCTTTGCGGGGAGTGAGAAGCCCTGCGCAGAGCCGCAGCAGAGTGGATTTTCCCGAGCCGTTAGGACCGAGCAGGGCGGTGATACGCCCGTTTCCCATGGTGCAGGATGTGGAATCAAACAGCGGTGAACGGCCATAGCCGAATTCTATGCTGCGCACAGTTATCATTGTTCCCACCTCCTTCGGCTGCGGATAAGCAATGCAAGAAAAAACGGTCCGCCGGTGAGGGAAAGGATTATACCGACAGGCAGTTCGTATGCACCGAATGCGCTGCGGGCAGCAGTATCACATATCAAAACGAACAGTGCGCCTGCAATGATGCTGATGGGCATAAGCTTTCGATGCGCTCCGCCGATGATACGCCTTATGGCATGCGGTACAATGAGCCCTACGAAGCCGAGGAGGCCTGAGAAGCTGACGGCAGCACCTGCAAGCACGGCAGCAAGTATAAGCTGTATGCAGCGGGTCAGTTTGACACGCATGCCAAGGGATCGTGCTGTCTCATCGCCAAGGCCGAGTATATCAAGCTGTCCGCATGTGATGAGAGCGATTACGATTGCGGGAATTATGTAGCATGCGGCTGTCTGCAGCTTAAT
Organism: Clostridia bacterium; assembly: GCA_045649485.1. Taxonomy (GTDB): domain Bacteria; phylum Bacillota; class Clostridia; order Christensenellales; family Aristaeellaceae; genus RUG11247. The sequence goes on along the minus strand of JAZRPZ010000048.1, from coordinate 58,364 downwards.
CGCAGTAACTCCGGAAAAACCGCCGATCATGAAGGTGCTCATACCAAGCGTTGCTTCAGGATCAATGGTGGTTATGAGATCTGTACCGGCGGATATTATGGCACTGAGCGTAACGCCCGCCAGGACTACTGTGATCTTTGAAGCTCCCATGGGCCCTGAGAGCAGCAATATGATGAGCGCCGCTCCCAAAGCACCTGCGAATGCCGCGGCAGGCAGCAGTGCGGCAGGGAAAGCGAGGCTTGCAGCCAGCAGAGTCGTGAATCCGGCTCCTGCATTTACGCCTATGACGTTAGGACCGGCAAGCGGGTTATCCAGTACGCCCTGGATTATTACGCCTGCGCAGCTGAGTGCAGCGCCGGCCATCACCGCGGCAGCAGTGCGGGGGAGACGTATATGGATAAGTATTCTCGCAGCGGCGCTGTCTGTGCCGGTAATTGCATCGCGCAATCCTGCAAAAAACGATGCGCCGCTGGCACCTGCACACAGCGAAAAAAGCGCTGCCGCAATAAGCAGCAGCGCCAGTATCAGGCCCAGACGCAGGGCCTTATTTGCCGAAGAGTATTTTTGCCAGATATGCATAGCTTTCGCTCCAGCGTGAATTGGGTTTGTAGTGGAAAAGCTCACGGGGCAGCACGTGTACATTGCCGTTTCTCACGGCAGTAAGGGCCTGCCATGCGGGATTCGCGCCGAGAGTGGAATTCACCACTTCGAGCGCGGCAGCTTCATCGCCGCCCATTACGCTAATGAATATGAAATCGGGATCCGCAGCGATTATCGCTTCGAGAGAAAGATCCTCCAGCAGGGAAGTATCGCTGTCAGCGATGTTTGTGCAGCCCATGTCAGAAAGCATAACGCCTGCCAGATTATCCGTGCCCTTTGCGCGTACGCCGGAGGAATAAGCCCTCAAGAGCAGCACGGTAGGCGCTTCGTGTGTTGCAGCGTCGGCAGTGATGGATTCTATTTCATTCGCAAGATGCGGGATAACTGCATCATATATGTCGCGCCTTCCGGTAAGATGGGTGAATATATCCATCATGCGTGCGTAATCCTGCCATGTATCAACGCGGAAAGCCGCACAGGGAATGCCTGCGCCTTCCAAAACAGTACAGGCGTCGAGCTGCTGCGGGATATCGGCGGAAACTATTACCAAATCGGGTTCGAGAGCGATTACCAATTCAAGATTCGGTTCCTTGTTGGTGCCGATTATCTGTACATCATCGCCAAGTGTCAGCTGTCTTTCCGAAACGGCATCCTCGGTAACGCCTACGGGCATGCCGCCGGCTTCTATCCAAGCCTCCGCATATGAACCGTACAGGCACACCACGCGGTCGGGCGATTCAGCTGTTATGGCTATCCCTCGGTCATCTGTAAGTACGGTCTCGGCTGCGGCGCAGCAGGTGAGCAGCATAAGCGCTGCAAGTATTGCGATAAATACTGAACGCATCAGGGCTTTACCTTGAGGGGCGCTGCAAGTATCTCAGCCTTGCGGTCGATAAGGTCGTTGGTGGCAACCGCAGCTTCAAAAGCTTCAACGCCGATACGGTCGATCGCTGCACCAAGACGTTCCTTCTGATAGCCGTTTTCACGGAACCACAGAATGGTCTTCTCAATCATGGATTCCAGCTCGCTGCGGTCATAGAAGCGGCTGAGACGGGTGCCCATACGGGGATGCTTGCCCCAGGTGCCGCCAACATAGATGGCAAATACGGGCTTCTCTACTGCGGGAGAAACGCCGAAGGGACATTTCTCGATGCAGACGCCGCACTTGGAGCACATGGTCTCATTGACGGTCATCTTGCCGTCGACCACGGAAATTGCCTTCATGGGGCATTTGGATTCCAGTACGCACTTTGCACAGCCGCGGCACTTGTCCATGTCGTAAACAGGCAGGCGATGAGCTTCGATGCCGAGATCGTTGAGCGACGGCTTCATGCAGCTGTTGGGGCAGCCGCCGACGGACATCTTGAATTTGTGGGGCAGGGAAACATCGTGCCAGCCGGTGTAGAAGATATCAAAAAGCTCCGCGCAGATCTTCTGAGTGTCGGCATTGCCGAATACGCAGGTGGTACCCTTGCAGGCAGTCAGCGGGCGTACCTTTGCGCCGGTGCCGCCGATGACCAGACCTACCTTAGCCACATGTTCCATCACGTTTTCGACATTTTCAAGGGCGATGCCGGGAATCTCGACCTGCAGGCGGGAGGTGATCGCTACCTTGCCGCTGCCGTACTTTTCTGCGCATTCAGCCAGATTTGCCAGCTGAGCGGCAGTCAGCACGCCGTTTTTGTTCACTGCTCGCGCAGAGAAAGTGCCCATTCCACGATTATAAAGAAAACCCAGCCCTTTTACACGAAGGATATCCTGCTGAGAAGGAATGCTCATATATATGTATCTCCTTATATTTATTGTATACATTTTACCACGTTTTGCCGAAAAAACCAATGAAAAAATCTGCAGTCCGGGGTTTGGGCCCCCGGGCTGCAGACGGAAAATATTGATTTGTTCCTGAAACCCCAGCGTGGGATTCCAAAGGGACAAAGAGGTGCCTTTGGCGGGTTCCAAGGGCAGAGCCCTTGGTTACTCGTCGTCCTCGACCTCGATCTTGGCGTTTTCGATGATCTTCTTTGCATCGGCGGCGGGAACTTCCTCATAGCGCTCGAAGGCCATGGTGAAGGAACCGCGTGCGTGAGTCATGGAACGCAGATCGGTGGTGTACTTGTACATTTCGCCCAGAGGTACCTCGGCGGAAACGCACTGCTGGCCGTCAACCTGATCCATACCCATGATGCGGCCACGGCGCTTGTTCATGTCGCCGATGATGTCGCCCATGTACTCATCGGGCACATAAACCTTAACGGAATAGATGGGCTCGAGGAGGATGGGGTTAGCGGTGGTCAGCTGCTTGAATGCCAGACGGGCAGCGATCTTGAATGCCATTTCGGAGGAGTCAACGGGGTGGTAGCCGCCGTCGTACAGCTGTGCGGTCAGACCAACAACGGGGTAGCCTGCCAGTACGCCGTGAGTGATGTTCTCACGCAGACCCTTTTCAACAGCGGGGATGAAGTTGCGGGGTACGGTACCGCCGACAACTGCATCTTCAAAATGGAACTCGATATCGTTGGGATCGTCGTTGGGACGGAACTTGATCTTAACGTCGCCGAACTGACCGTGACCGCCGGTCTGCTTCTTATGACGGCCTTCAACATCGATGGGCTTGCGGATGGACTCGCGGTAGGGGATGCGGGGAGCGCGCAGGTCGCAATCGGCGCCGAACTTGGACAGCAGCTTCTTTGCAACTACGTCGATGTGCATCTCGCCCAGACCGGACAGCAGGGACTCGGTGGTCTCGGGATCCTTGCCGACGGTAACGGTGGGATCTTCTTCAGCCAGACGTGCCAGGCCCTGGAAGATCTTGTCTTCGTCGCCGGACTTCTTGGCGTAAACTGCCATGGAGATGGTGGGTGCGGGGAAGTTCAGCTCAGCGAACTTGATGGGCTTTGCGGGATCGCACAGAGTGTGAGAGGTGCCCACGGAAGCCAGCTTGGCCAGAGCGGCGATATCGCCGGCGATGACCTTCTCAACGGGGATCTGCTTCTTGCCGCGCTGGATGTTGATGGTACCGGCCTTTTCGGTCTTCTCAACGTTGGCGTTGAACAGAGCAGTGGTGTTGTTCAGAACACCGGAGGTGATCTTCATCAGGCTCAGCTTGCCAACGAAGGGGTCGGCCAGGGTCTTGAAGACCTGAGCGGAGAAGGGCTGATCCTCGGCGCAGATACGCTCGTCGGCTTCGCCGGTCTTGGTGTTGATGCCCTTGAGAACGGTGCCTTCGGGAGAGGGCATCAGATCCTTGATGGTATCAAGCAGGGAAGCCAGACCGATGCGGGTCAGAGCGGAGCAGCAAACAACGGGAACCAGAGTGCCTTCGGAAATACCCTTGCGCAGACCGGCGATGGTGTCTTCGGGGGACAGTTCCATCTCTTCGAAGAACTTCTCCATCAGCTCTTCGTCAGCGCCTGCAGCAGCTTCCATCAGAGTTGCGCGTGCTTCTTCAACTGCATCCTCAACGGAAGCGGGGATATCGGTAACCTTGTAGGACTTGCCTTCGCCCATGTAAGCCTTGTTGTCCAGCAGGCTTGCTACGCCGACGAACTTGCCGCCTTCGATAACGGGAACCTGAATGGGAGCAACAGCAGCGCCGTACTTCTCGGTGAGGGAAGCCAGAGCCTTGTCGAAGTTGGCGTTTTCACGATCCATTTGGTTGATGACGATGATGCGTGCGGTGCCGTTCTTCTCAGCCATGGTCCATGCCTTCTCGGCGCCGACGGTCAGGCCGCCAACTGCGCCAACGGCGATCAGTGCGTTTTCGCAAACTGCCATGGGTCCGACCATTTCACCGGCGAAATCGAAGTAGCCGGGAACGTCGATGAAGTTGTACTTGGTCTCATTCCACTCGAGGGGAGCCATGCCCGCGGAAATGGAAATCTTCCTCTTTATTTCTTCGGGATCGCAGTCGGTGGTAGCGGTGCCGTCTTCGACGCGGCCCTGACGATCGATAGCGCCTGCGTAGTACAGCAGAGCCTCAACCAGGGTGGTCTTACCATCACTGCCGTGGCCAACTACGGCGACGTTACGGATATTGCTGGTAGTGTAGTTTTTCATTATTCTTCCTCCTATTATAAGTTGGGACCCGGCGTCCGGCCCAGGACCGGTGTTTCGTAACCTCCGGGTTCCATGGACAAACTCTGGGGTGGGGCGCCATAGCGCACCATTATGTTATAGATTTTAACACAAAAGATAAGTTTTGAAAAGCCCCCAAAGCAGGATTTTTGCCAAATAATATGGAATATTTATGAAGAAAATCGAAAAAATGAAGGGTTAACATTTTAAATCATGCAGATATCGCAGATTCGGGCGGTTTTGACGGCTGTAATTTCAATGTTGGTGATGCTGTCCTGCGCGGCCGCCGAAGGCCCGGAAATCCACCAAAAAGAGGATATCAGAAAAGCTTATTCTCAACTTAACATTGATACTGAGCCTTCTCCCTACCTGGAAAAGCCGTCCGTCAGCGGCGAATACAGCCCCGGAAGCCTGACGGATGCGGCGCTTGAAGATGTGCTGGAGTATGTGAATTTCATACGTTACGTCGCCTATCTTGATACCGGCGTGACATTGGATGATATATATATCATGCGCGCGCAGCACGGTGCGGTACTCTTGGCGGCGAATGATGCCATCGCTCATGATTCGCCGAGAGTGGAGGGAATGTCTGACGGTTTCTACGGCACGGCATATGCCGGTACGATGTCTTCCAACCTTGCGGCCATAAACTGGATGGACGGAGATATACTGATAGTATCCGCGGAGTATTTCGTGCGCGATGACGGCGAGGCGAATTTGCCGGTGCTGGGTCACAGGCGCTGGCTTCTGAATCCTTATATGGGAAAGACGGGCTTCGGTCTGGCCAATTCCGATTCCGGTATGAGTTATGTGGCGATGTATGTGCACGATGATACTTATGATCCGGGCTATTGGGAAAACATAAAGTGGCCTTCCGGGGGCGCGTTTCCCGCAGACCTTACCAGCTATGATATCCCATGGTCTGTGGTGCTGAATCCGGAAGTGTATTCTTCCGATTTTTCCGATATATCGGTCAGTATGTACGAAGCCGGCGCAGGCAGGGCGGAGCTCAAGTTTTTCAATGTGAGCACGGAATCCTACGGTGCAGGTCCTGCAATAATATTCATGCCAGATCTCGAAAAAATGGGTATCACCGATTATCAGCAGAATCAGGTATGGCATGTGCGCATTGACGGATTGCGGTATGCCGACGGGAAACCGGCAGCGATAGAATATATTGTAGAAATGATCTCGCTCTATCCTATAGATCCTTCTGCGGTGGAAGTGGAGCCCCGTGCGCTTGAAATGGATGTCGGAGATATATGTCTGCTGAGTGCGGCGGTGATTCCTGAATGGGCGGACGATGTTTCGGTGACATGGTCGTCCACTGACGAGAATGTGGCTGTAGTTGATGAAAACGGATATGTAACTGCCGTTGGCGAAGGCAAATGCGCGATAGTTGCCGCCGCGGTAAACGGACGCAGCGATGAATGCGCCGTGACCGTAAAGTGATGCAACCAAAATGGAAACGGCGGCGTCTAAAAAGTAATACTTCATATAATAGGAGGAATGAATCCGTGAAAAGATTTTTTGCGATACTGTTTGTTTTGGCAATGCTCGCACTGCCTGCAAGCGCTGAGGGATTACGCAGCTTTGTTGTAAATACCGAAAGCGGAGCCATGCTGATAGACGAGAACGGCAATTTGCTTACGGATGCCGGCGAATATGATGTGATAGATCTTATCAGCAACAGCGAATGTCCTGCCGAACGCAGGCTGTTTATGGTAAGTCAGATGGATCTCAGCAGCGGATTCCTTGATGAAGAGGAGTATGATGACGGCGAGTATACCGGAAGCTTCATGGAAGACGATTGGTCCGGAGACTGGGATGAGGAACTTGATGATGTGGAAGAATGGCCTGTGGACCTTGAGGAGCTGTCCGACGGCTATGAGATGGCTGTAATCGACGATGTTCCCGTTTCCGAAACCGATGACGGCGGCGAGTACGGCGATGTGCTGGGCGATGACTTTGGCGTAATGGAAGAAGATTACATGGATTACGGTTACGATTACGGCGTGGCGCTCATGAATGCCCGCGGCGAATTGCTCACCGGATTTGATTATGTCGGTTTTACCCATGATGTAAAAAACGGAATCGTCGAAGCATATACTTTTGAAGGCTTTGTTACCGTGCTGGACGAACAGGGCAATGTAATTACCGAGGGAATGTATACTTCCATCGTAAGTGACTGCAGCGGCGGATTTTTTGCCGTGATGCCTGATGTGGACCCTGTCAGCGGCGATTTTTCGGAAGCAGCATCCATAGTGCACATTTCTGCCGATGGCACTGTTTCTGACAGCGGCATGTATACTTTCAGCTATGAAACGCTTCCGGGTTTCTCGGAGGGATACATGAGCGTACTTGTGTGCGATGAAAATGCCGCTGCCGATTCGTCTTATGAATATATATTTATAGATACAAAAGGTCAGCCGCAGTTCGATACATCTTTTGAATATGCTGCAAACTTTATTGGCGGCGTAGCAGAAATAAATAACTCCGATTATCAGGTGCATCTGATAAATACATCCGGCGAATATGTTACCGGTGAAGGCTACAGCTATTTCGACTGTCTGGGCATTGAAGACGGTATGCCGATAATCGGAAATCTGGCTGACGGCGGTTTTGATCTGATATCCGGCGACGATTATTCGATAATAAAGCGCTTCACTCCCGAAGAAGGCGATTTCTACTTTGGTGCATATTATTCCGGAGACAACTTTATTATCGCTTCCAGTGACACAAGGGAAATGGTGCTGGATGCCGAAGGCAACGTTCTCTGGAGCGGAGAGATGGAATTTGACAGAAATCTCTATACCGGATACAGCTATACGGATTCCCGCCCTGAGCGCTTTGTGATAACCCGCAATACTGATTACGGATATGAAGCGTATATCACGGATTTCAATCTTGAGCCCTGCAGCGACGGTTATCGTGAGATATATGCTGTCAGCTGGATGGACGGCAATGGCAGGTATCAGGTGCTGAACTATGACATGATCGAATATGAATACGATGATGTGGTCGGTCTCAGTGCGGATTTTGAAACGATCGTATACGGCGTTGTGGACCATAACGGCAATGAGATAGTTCCTGTGGAATACGATTATTTCCTGAATCTGGATCATGACCGCTATTGGGTCGGAATGGGCGATCAGTATAAACTTTTGGATTCCGACGGAAAAGTTATTGCTGAGTTCACAGTAGAATGATATGATTTTGCGCAGGCGGGCAGCATTGATGTCCGCCTGCCAATATGCTTTTGAATAGGTGGTTTCCGGATGAACGAAAATGGTAAGTCGGTAAGGAGTCCGATAAAGGCCGGTATCGCAATAGCTGCATTTGTGGTGCTGTTTTATACGCTGCTGCACCGGCCGGTAATATATAAGGATATCGTTGAAAAACTCTGGGGATATGTCGCGCCTGTGGTGCTGGGCATGTGCATGGCGTTTGTTCTGAATGTGGGCATGGTCTATGTGGAAAAACTGCTTGGAATTATCAGCAGGCACAAACTCAACCATGCCATAAGCAGAGGACTCGGTATTATCATAACGCTGCTGCTTATGCTTGGCGCTATCGTGCTGATAATGTGGGGCATAATCCCGGCAATTGGCGAAATGATAGGACAGCTGGTAAGTTATCTGCCCGGCTCGGCTGAAAGCTTTGCCGAGTGGCTGTCTGCGCTGCTTGAACGCATAGGCGTTGCAGAGGAAAGCATCGCCAGTGTTTCCGGATATCTGGAGGAGATAGTTGATCAGCTGCTCGCCTTGATAAAGCGTGAGTACATGGAGATTGCGGATTTTGCGCTGAACGTGACCACATCTGTGCTGGATGTCGTTATGGGAATAGTGCTTAGCCTGATATTTGCCATTTACGTGCTGGCATGCAAGGAAAAGATCGCCGGTTTCAGCAAGGCCGCATTGAAGCGTTTTATGAAGCCCGCACGCTGCAAACGGATACTGGAGATATGCAGCCTTTCATACGATTGCTTCAATAATTTTGTGAAAGGTCAGCTGCTTGAAGCTGTGATACTGGGCGTGCTTTGCTTCATCGGCATGCTGATATTCGGCTTCCCTTATGCGGCCGTGGTATCGCTGCTTATCGGCGTCACTGCGTTGGTGCCAATAATGGGTGCGTGGATAGGCGCAGGCATATCAGCGCTGCTGATACTCATTGTAAGTCCTGTGGAAGCTTTATTCTTCCTTGCTTTCATACTTATACTGCAGCAGCTGGAGGGTAATCTCATATACCCCCGAGTGGTTGGACAATCCATGGGACTGCCGGGACTTATCGTTCTTGCAGCGGTCACCGTAGGCGGAAATGTCGCCGGAATCCCCGGCATGCTGCTGGGTGTGCCGCTGTGCGCCGTGCTGTATGCGCTGGCCAAGCAGGCAATATTTGATAAAAAAGAGATAAGGGATAACGCAGAATAATACGCCTGGAGGTTGCCGGAAAGTGCGAGAATTTACTGTAAGCCAAAAGGATAACGGACGAAAACTGGAAAAATGGCTGCCTGCTGTGGCGCCCGGACTCAGCTTCGGCGCAGTCCGTAAGTTTCTCAGACTGAAGAGGGTGCGCGTAAACGGCAAGGTTGCCAAGGAAGGCGCGGTGCTTGCCGCCGGCGATGTGGTAAACGCCTATATCAACGACGAATTTTTTGAAGAAAAGCCCAGGGAGAACAAGCTGCTTGCGGGATTCCGCGTGCGCATGGATGTACTTTATGAGGATGAGAATATCATGCTCATAGATAAGCGTCCCGGTCTCCGCGTGCATCCCGATGAGGAAGAAAAGGTCGATACCCTTGTGACCCATGTGCAGGCATATCTCTATCAGAAGGGTGAATACGACGGTACGGGTTTTGCACCGGCGCTGTGCAACCGTATCGACAGATTCACCGGCGGCATAGTTATCGCTGCGAAGAATTCCGAAGCACTGCATGCGATGGATATGAAGATCAGGAACCGTGAAGTGTCGAAATTCTATCTCTGTGCATGCGCAGGAAGGTTGAATCCGGCAGAGGGCGAACTGCGGGGATATCTCCTTAAAGAAGGCAAGCGGGTAAAGGTGCTTTCGAAGCCCGGTCCCGGTGCACAGGAGGCCTGCACCCGTTACCGCACCATAAGCAGTGACGGTGGAGCATCACTCGTAGAATGTGAATTGCTTACCGGACGTACCCATCAGATCCGCGCACAGTTTGCTGCTGCGGGACATCCGCTTATCGGTGATACTCAGTACGGCGATGCGGAGATAAACAAACGCTATCCCAGCAATTTCCAGCAGCTGTATTCTTACCGGGTGGTGTTTGATTTCAAAACCGACGCGGGTGTATTGGAATATCTCAAGGGCAAATCCTTCAGCGTCAAGCGTCTGCACAGGGGCTTTGAGGAGATCGCGGCCAGGAAGGAAACCGCGTACATAAAGAAATAGAACAAAAAATCCCGTGATGCGGTAAGCATCACGGGATAAATTATTTGCTGAAAGGTTATCAGCAGCTGTAGCCGAGGGTCTCCAGGAACTTGACAGTGCCTGCGTCCTCCTTGAACACGCCTGCATCGGCGAGTACGCGTGCGCACTTGATGCCGAGTTCTGCATGGAGGGTCTCCATGGCCTGCTCATAAGAGAGCTCGCTGCCAACATTGCGGACGATCTTGCTGATCCAGGAATAGTGCTGGCGCAGGGGAGAATCGCCGCGGGGAATGAAGTCGATGGCGGATTCGCCGGTGAGATACTTGGCGAGGCCTTCGAATTCGTTTACGAGGCGGCCGGGCAGGATGAACAGACCCATGACCTCGATAAGGCCGATATTTTCCTTCTTGATGTGGTGCAGATCCTCATGGGGATGATAGATGCCCATGGGATGATCGAGGCTGGTCAGATTGTTGCGCAGCACCAGATCCAGCTTCCACTCGCCGTTTTCCATGCGGAGGATGGGGGTGACGGTGTTGTGCTTGATGCCCTTGGTCTCGGCGATGATCTCGCGCTCGGGATCGGAGTAGCCGCGCCATGCGTCGAGGATCATGTCTGCTGCTTCGATCATCTTCACGCGATCCTTGCCGCGCAGACGGATGCAGGTCATGGGCCAGTCGATGATGGCGGCGCGTACGCCTTCTACGGGGCAGTTCAGCTGAACGCGGTCCGCTGCATCATCCATGGGGAAACGGTAGTTTCCGCCCTGGAAGTGGTCGTGGTTCAGAATGGAACCGCCGACGATAGGCAGGTCTGCATTGGAGCCGATGAAATAGTGGGGGAAACGGGTCACGAAATCGAACAGGCGCTCGAAGGTATCGTGGCAGATATACATGGGCACATGATTCTCGTTGAATACGATGCAGTGCTCATTATAATAAAGATAGGGAGAATACTGCATGAACCACTGGCTGCCCTGCAGGGTCACGGGGATCACGCGGTGATTCTGGCGTGCGGGAAAGCCGATACGGCCTGCGTAGCCGGGGTTCTCAACGCACAGCATGCACTTGGGGTAGCTGGTCTGAGGCATCATGCGCTGGGCGGCGATATCACGGGGATCCTTCTCAGGCTTGGAGAGGTTGATGGTGATATCCAGCCTGCCTGCGGGAGAATCGGCAAAGAACTGCTGATTCATTGCGATGCGGTCTACCTTGATGTAGTCGCTGTCACGGCAGAGCTGATAGAACCACTTGGTGGCTGCTTCGGGGGAAGCCTTTTCCAGCTGTACGAACTTTTCGCGTACTTCAGCGGGAGAGGGAGTCAGCACGCCCATAACTTTGGTCATGAACAGATCGCGATTTTCCTTGCTGTTGGAAATATTGCCCATACGGAAGGCACAATCAGCCAGACTCTCGAGATACTTGGTAGCGGTCTCGGGAATCTCTTCGGGTACGTATTCGATCTGCTCAGGGGCGGTAAGCTGCATGACTTCCAGCAGACGATTTACCGCATATGCGCGGTCGATAGGATATACCAGACCCTTCGCCTGAGCGAAGTCTACAAGACGATAAATGTTTTCAGTGGCAAGCTTAAGCATGGCACACACTCCTTTTATTATATTATCTTACATAATTTGGCACATGTCAATCGTAAAGATTTTAATTTGTCCTTGCTAATGTAATACGGGCGCGGTAAAATACAATAGATGATATATAAATTTTCCGCGGAGGTGTCTTACCATGGATGTCGTATCCGTTATGAAGAATAATTCCGAAAAGCTGAACGCCCTGTATTCCGGCGTTGATCAGACTGCCCGCTACGAAAAGCTGGCTGAGCAGTTCCGCGCACGCTTCGGCGCAGAGCCCACTCAGTTTGTTTCCGCTCCCGGACGTACCGAGATCAACGGCAATCACACCGACCACAACAAGGGCCGCGTGCTGGCAGCCGCCGTAAACCTCGATACCGTTGCTGCAGTTTCTCCCCGTGATGATATGAAGGTAGAACTGTATTCCGACGGTTATTCCCGTCCCTTCAAGGTAGATCTTTCCTCCCTGAAGCCTGTGCCCTCCGAGCGCGAGACCACTCTGGCCCTTATCCGCGGCGTTGCTGCCCGCATGAAGGAACTGGGTTATGAGATCGGCGGTTTCTCCGCATGCGTTACTTCCACCGTACTGAAGGGCAGCGGTCTTTCTTCTTCTGCCGCTTTCGAAGTACTGCTGGTAGCCATCTACGATGCACTGTACAACGGCTGGAAGGTCGATCCCCAGCTGAATGCCCAGATCTCCCAGTATGCCGAGAACGTATTCTTCGGCAAGCCCTGCGGTCTGATGGATCAGATGGCAAGCTCCGTCGGCGGTCTCGTTACCATCGATTTCGGTCCCGAGAAGCCCGTTGTTGAAGCCATCTCCTACGATTTTGGCGCAAAGGGCTATGATGTTATTGTTGTTTCCGCAGGCGGCGAGCACGGCAACCTGACCGCTGATTACGCAGCTATCCCCTCCGAGATGAAGTCCGTTGCCGCAGCTATGGGCAAGGAAGTTCTCTGCGGCATCACCGGCGATGAACTGATGGCTGCCGTTCCTATGCTGAAGAATAAGGTTACCGACCGCGCCATCCTGCGCGCTTTCCACTTCGCAGACGAGTGCGTACGCGTTGAGAAGGCAGTAAAGGCTCTGCGCGAGGACGATATCGAAGCCTTCTTCGCCGCCGAGATCGCATCCGGCGAATCCAGCTGGAAGCTGCTGCAGAATCTGTACGTTGCCAACAGCGATAATCAGGAAATGTGCCTGGCTCTGGAAATGAGCCGCCGCATGCTTTCCGGCAAGGGCGCATGGCGTATCCATGGCGGCGGATTTGCCGGCACCATTCTGGCATTCGTTCCCAAGGCAATGACCGCCGAATACCGCAAGACCATGGACAGCATCTTCGGCGAAGGCGCTTCCGTTGTTCTGGCAGTACGTCCCGAGGGCGCTGTAGTAATCAAATAAACCGTTGTTTGGAGATATCATGAAATTCAGAACCACTTCTGAAAAAGATACATATGTCTTTGGCAGCGCGCTGGGCGCCGGTCTGAAAGCCGGCGACTGTGTGCTGCTGAACGGCGATCTGGGTGCGGGAAAATCCGTTGTTGCACGCGGCATCGCAGGCGCGCACGGAATCACCGGACCTATGCCCAGCCCCACTTTTGTGCTGATGATACCCTACGAGGGCGATATCAACGTATATCACTTCGATCTGTACCGCATGGATGACCCGGATGAGTTCTATCAGGCGGGACTGCAGGAGTACATCGGCGGCGACGGCATTGCCGTAGTGGAGTGGCCCGAAATGGCCGAACTGGAACCTGCCGGCGCTGTTTATGTAAATGTGCTGCGCAGTGAAAATGATGACGATGAGCGCATAATTGAGGTGGAAGCACCCGATAATGTGCTTTCCGGAATGGATGCATGGAGGATCGACGGATGAATATACTTGCGATAGATACATCCGGCCCCGTAGCGGGCTGCTGCGTGACGGCAAACGGCAAGGTGCGCCATCTTATCGCCATGGAGCACGGTCTTACCCATTCCCAGACCATTATGACCGCAGTTGACCAGGTGCTTTCCGGCTCCGGTATGACCTGTGCAGATATCGATCTGTTCGCTGTGGTCGCCGGCCCCGGTTCTTTCACCGGCGTACGCATAGGCGTATGTGCTGCAAAGGGATTTGCACATGCGGCAAACAAGCCCTGTGTTGCGGTGCATGCTCTTGAAGCGCTTGCTATGAACATGGCGGGCTTTGACGGCGTGGTGTGTCCCATTCTGGATGCGCGCAGAGGCCAGGTATACTGTGCCGCATTCGATATGGCGGGCGGAAATCCCGTAAGAGTGCTGGAAGACGACGCAATTGCGCTGGAAGAGTTTATTGCAAAGCTGCCCGTCGACAAGCGTCTCGCTTTCGTGGGAGACGGTGTTGGTGTAAATGCCGCAAAGCTGCGCAACATACTGGGAGACCGTGCGTTCATACCGCCGGCAAACCTTACTTCCCTGAGGGCGGATGCCGTATGCCTGCTGGCTGAGCAGAAGAGGGATGAATGGGTTGAAGCCCATGCCCTTGCGCCCGTATATCTGCGCAAACCTCAGGCTGAGCGCGAACGCATGGAGAAGCTGAAGAATGGCTGATTACGAAATTTCCCTTATGACCAAAGCTGATGTGGACGGAATGCACGCAATTGAGGTCGAATCCTTCAATGTGCCATGGTCCCGTCAGGCCATAGAGGGTGAACTTGAAAATGCCTGCGCGCGTTATCTTGTTGCGCGCAAGGACGGCGAAGTTATCGGCTACGCCGGCATGTGGCTCATAATTGATGAGGCCCATGTAACCAATGTTGCTGTGCGCAAGGATATGCGCGGCAAACACATAGGCAAGGCGCTTATGGAAAGACTCATTCAGCTGGCTGCAGACAGCGGCATGATATGGATGACTCTTGAAGTACGCCGTTCCAATAAGGTGGCTCAGGCATTGTATCACAGCTTCGGCTTTGTGGATGTCGGCTACCGCAAACGCTATTATGAAGACAATCAGGAGGATGCGCTGCTGATGGGTCTGGAGCATCTGCCGGAGGGTCATCCTGAAAACGATCCCTTCGCGGTTGCCGAATGATGCGGGATTTGACATATCCTGCGGCATGCGCTACAATATATAATAGCAGAAATCTGACCGGAGAGTGACCGATGGATTTTGAACTTAACGGCGCTGTTATGCACTATGAGCGGCTGGGCGAGAATGGCAAGCCGCTTGTTTTGCTGCATGGATGGGGCTGCAATATAGATACCATGGCTCCCATAATGAGGGATCTTTCTTCCGACCACTGCGTGCTGGCGGTGGATTTCCCGGGTCATGGCAAGAGCCCCGAGCCTCCTGCGGCATGGGAGGTTACCGAATTTGCCGAGCTTACCTATGCGCTTCTTGAAAAGGAAGGCTTTTTGGGCGCGGACGTTATTGCCCATTCTTTCGGCGGACGTGTGACGCTGTATCTTGCGGCGGAGCATCCCGGTGCATTGGGCAGGCTGCTGCTCACCGGCTGCGCAGGTATACCCAACAGGCCCAGCGGCAAGCTGAGCATGCGTACCCGTGTATATAAGATGCTGCGTACCATGGCGGATAACGCTGTTACCCGCGCGGTATTCGGCAAGAGCGTGGATAAGTGGAGAGAAGCGCTTATACAGAAATTCGGTTCTGCGGATTACAGGGCGCTTACGCCTTCCATGAGGCAGACCTTCAACAGGGTGCTCAAGCAGGATCTTTCCTATTGCCTTGAGAAGATAAAGAACCCTGCGCTGCTCATATGGGGCGAAAACGATACGGCAACTCCCATCTGGATGGGCGAGAAGATGGAAAAGGAAATGGCAGACGCCGCGCTTATCAGATTCGAAGGCGGCAGCCACTTCGCATTCGTGGAACAGTATGCCCGCTTCATCGCCATTGCAAGGGAATTCCTGAAATAACTGAGGTGACTTTATGATTCTTAAATGGATTGAAATCGTGATCGTCGCGGCATGCTGTGCTATCGGCGCACGTCATTATATACACATGCTGCAGCTGGAAAGCTATCAGCTGCCCGGCTATCAGCGCTGGCTTTCGCGCAATTTCGATAAGATAATGCGTTCCACCGTGCTTATCGGCGTTGTGTTTACCGTGCTTGATTATGTCATGCCCGTGCTTATCAATCCCATTACTTCCGGCATCACGGAACACAGGGGAACTATTGCCACCGTAATAGTTATGGTGCTGTTTGCGGCAATGAGCGCGCTGCTTATGATCCGCGCAAAAAATGCGCCTGCCAAGAAGCCCCTCGTCATGACCAAGCGTGCAAAGAGGCTGTATGCCGCGCTGTGCATACTTACTCTCATAACCTGCACGATCGTATCTTTCATCAATCTGCCTCCGTATCTGGTGTATGCACTTATTGCATATCTTGTATATGCGGCTGAATATATTGAGGAACCTGTTGAAAAGCACATCAATGCGGGCTTCTTCAAATCCGCTCAGCAGAAGCTGAACGAGCGCGATGATCTTATTAAGATCGGCATCACCGGAAGCTACGGCAAGACTTCCACCAAGTTTGCCCTGCGCGATATCCTTTCCGTAAGGTATAATGTGCTTGCAACGCCTTCCAGCTTCAATACCCCCATGGGTGTTTCTTCTATCGTAAATAACCAGTTGCAGCGCAGTCATCAGGTGTTCATTGCCGAGATGGGCGCGCGCCATGTTGGAGACATAAAGGAAATGGTTGAGCTGGTGCATCCCAAGTATGCCATGCTGACCTCCATAGGTCCCCAGCATCTGGAGACCTTCGGTTCCATCAATAACATAGTAAATACCAAAAATGAGATCATGGAAGGACTGCCCGCAGACGGCGTCGGCTTCTTTGCTTCCGACGGTGAGTTCTGCGACAGGCTGTTCATGAAGTGTGACAAGGAAAAGTACCGTATCGCATACGATGCAAACCGCAAGCCTCACATGCTCATCAGCGATGTACAGGTTGATAATCAGGGCAGCAAGTTCACTCTGACCTGCTCTGACGGTACTTACACCCGCTGCCATACCAGACTGCTCGGCAAGCATAATATCCAGAACATTGCCCTTGCAGCTTCCGTTGCACGCAGGCTGGGTCTTACCATGGAGGAGATAGCCCGCGGTATCCGCCGCATCGAGCCCGTTGAGCACAGGCTGCAGCTCATCCCCGGCCAGATAACCGTAATCGACGATGCTTTCAATTCCAATCCTTCCGGCTCTGCTGAGGCGCTGAACGTGCTTTCCGGCTTCACCAGCGGACGCAGGATAATCGTCACCCCCGGCATGGTCGAGCAGGGCGAGCACGAGGACAAGATAAACTATGCCTTCGGCGCACAGATGCCCGGCAAGGTAGATTACGCAATACTGGTAGGTCCCAAGCATACGAAGCCCATCCGCAGCGGCATGATCGAAGCCGGATTCGATGAGGAGCATATCTTCACCGTTTCCAACCTGACCGAAGCCACCGAAGAACTCAGAAAGCTGGGCAGACCCGGTGACGTGGTACTGTTTGAAAACGACCTGCCCGATAACTATAACGAATAATCGGAGGAATTTCCAATGAAGCTGAATATAGCGGTCATCTTCGGCAGCCGCACCTGTGAGCATGATGTTTCCATCATCTCCGGTATGCAGGCAGCCGGCGGCCTGAATCAGAACGATTATAATGTAGAACGCGTGTACATAGACCGCGAAGGCAAGTGGTATGTTGGTGAAGCGCTGAAGAACATGAAGTTCTATCAGAATCCCGATTTTACCAAGGTTACCCGCGTTATTCCCGCAGCCGGCGATCAGAAGCTGCGCCTCATCCGCGCAGAGCAGCAGAAGAAAAAGCTCTTCGGCAAAGCTGACGACGGCGTATACGGCGAATATGACGTGGTAATGCCCGTTATGCACGGCATGAACGGCGAAGACGGCTCCCTGCAGGGTATGCTGGAGCTGTTCAATGTGCCCTATACCTCTGCAGGCATCATGGGCTGCGCAGTCGGTATGGATAAGATCAGCATGAAGCAGCTGTTCAAGGGCTGTGGTCTGCCAGTACTGGAAGGCGTATGGTTCGACCGCGCAAAGTGGGGCGAGAAGCACGCCGAGATACTCGAGGAATGCGAGAAGAAGCTGACCTATCCCATGTTCGTAAAGCCCGCAAACCTGGGTTCTTCCATCGGCATCAGCCGTGCTACCGACCGTGATTCTCTCGAGGACGCTATCGATACCGCCTGTGCATATGACCGCCGCATACTGGTCGAGCAGGGTGTTGAGAATCCCCGCGAGGTAAACTGCTCCGCACTGGGCTACGGCAGCGAGGTAATGACCTCTGCTCTCGAGATGCCCGTTACCGGCAAGGATGTGCTGGACTTCTCCGAGAAGTATCTGCGCGGCAGCAAGGGTGGCGGAAGCAAGGGCATGCAGTCCCTGGCACGCATCATCCCCGCACCCATTTCCGAAGAGTGCTCCGCAAAGATAAAGGAACTGGCCGCTCAGATTTTTGAAGCGCTGGATCTCAAGGGCGTTGCACGTACCGACTTCATTCTGGATAAGGATGATAATGTGTACATCAACGAGGCAAACATCATTCCCGGTTCTCTGGCATTCTATCTGTGGGAGCCCGAGGGAATCCCCTTTGACAAGCTGCTGGATAAGATGGTTGAATATGCTTTCCGTGCACATGCCGATAAGAACGGATCCGTATATTCCTTCGATTCTACCATTCTGCAGAATATCGTAGGCGGAAGCAAGGGCAAGCTGACCAAGTGATAAAAATGACCGTCGTACATTATGTACGGCGGTTTTCTTTTGCTTTACAAACGCCGAATAAATGATATAATATTGATGGAATCCTTACATAAATGGAGGACTTGAAAATGGAAAAGATTCGCGTTGGTATCGTTGGCGCCGGCAATATCGCCCAGAGCGCCCATCTGCCCGTATATGTAGAGCGTGATGACGTTGAAGTTGTTGCAATTGCTGACTGGAACCTTGAGCGCGCTCAGGAAGCCGCAAAGAAGTTCGGCATTCCCAATGCATTCCAGAACGTAGAAGAACTGCTGGCAAACGTTGATGTGGATTATATCGACATCTGCGTATGGAACCGTTCTCATGCACCCGTTGCCATCGCCGCCGCAAGAGCAGGCAAGGACATCCTCTGCGAGAAGCCCATGGCTATCAATCTTGAGGACGCTCTTGAGATGGAAAAGGTCATCCGTGAATGCGGCGTTCGCTTCATGCTGGCTGTTCCCACCCGCTATTCTACCGAAGCACAGCTGCTTAACCAGATGCGCAAGGAAGGCAAGCTGGGCGAGATCTACTATGCCAAGACCGCCAATGTGCGCCGTCGCGGCACTCCCATCGGCTGGTTCACCGATACCTCCAAGTCCGGCGGCGGCCCCGTTATCGATATCGGCGTTCACTGCATTGACCGTACCTGGTATCTGATGGGCAGGCCCCGTCCCGTACGCGTAAGCGCTACCGTATCCCATGCCATCGGCGATTTCAAGACCAAGGGCGTAAACCGCTGGACCGCACTGGACAGCGACGTAACCGCTTTTGATACCGAAGACAGCGCAGCTGGCGCAATCCACTTCGAGAACGGCGCTACCCTGCTGTTCGAAGTATCCTGGGCGCTGAATGCACCGCCCGCAGACTATACTCAGGTTTGCGGCACCAAGGCCGGCGCTACCCTGAATCCTCTCACCATCTATGGCGAGGATATGGGCTACCTGACCGACAATAAGCCCACCGTTCTGGACTGCAATATCTTCGCAGAGGAGATCGAGCATTTCATCCATTGCCTGCGCACCGGCGAAGAAGTCGAGTCTCCCCTCGAGGACGGCGTTACCGTACAGCGCATGCTGCAGGGTATCTATGATTCCGCACGTCTGGGCCGCGAGGTCGAGATCTGAGAAAGTGAGAATTCCCAATGGACTATTTTCAGCATACACCCGTGATACACTCCGAGCGCCTGCATCTCAGAAAGCTTACCATGAAGGATGCGCCGGATATATATGAATATTCCAAAGATCCTCTGGTTGCCGAGCATGTGCTTTGGGATGCCCATACTTCCGTTTGGGAAAGTAAGGGTTATATCCGCTGGATGATGCGAAAATACCGTAACGGAGAAGCTTCCAGCTGGGGCATTGCACTGAATGAGAACGATAAGGTGATAGGTACCATCGGTTTCATGTGGATACAGCCTGAGAATTCCGCTGCCGAAGTTGGATATTCCCTCTCCAGAAAATACTGGAACAAGGGATATATGACCGAAGCGCTGAAGGCTCTTCTGAAATATGGATTCGATGAAATGAAGCTGAATCGTATTGAGGCAATGCATGAGACTTCCAATCCCGCATCTGGCGCGGTAATGCGTAAATGCGGCATGAAGCCGGAAGGCACAATGCGCAGCAAGCTTTTCAATAAGGGAAAGTATGTGGATGTGGATCTGTATGCCATACTCCGCAGGGAATTCAGATATTGACACAAACAAGCACCCCCTGTCCGAAGGCCTCAGGCCCGGACAGGGGGTGCTTGTTTGCGCCCGCCCGCCGCTTCACGGCGGGCGGAGTGACGCGGTAATTTTATCGGTTATTCATGACCATGGTGATGCGGGCGGCGATGGCGGAAATGCTGTCGCCGTATTTTGCGGATTCGGGGATTACCTTGTAGCCGGAAGCTATGTCGGAAAGTTCGGCGAGTGCATCCTCGAGTTCTTCTTCGAAATCGCTTTCGTCATCGGATTCTGAGAGCATGAACAGTACGTCTTCCAGATTTGCGTTGAGTTCTTCGATTTCTTCGTTGTCGGAAAGTTCGTCAAGTTCATCCAGAATGGAATTCAGTTCGTCGATAAGCTTTTCGATATTCATGCCTTTTTGCCTCCGAGCTTTGCAAAGAATTTGAATGTCATGGGCCAGATAGCGCCGATGAACAGCAGCATCAGGAAATAGCGGGCGATGCGGCCGAACATTTCGCCGAGAAGCGCGTTGAGGGGAGTTTTCAGCAGGGATTTGATCGCCAGCAGCAGCGCAGCGCCGATGGCAAACTTAAGTACCTGAGCCCACCGGCAGGCGGATACTTCGAAGCGGACGTACTTTTCATCGATGAAATAGGCGAGTATCATGCCGAGGGACGCACCCAGCAGAGAGCAGCCGTTTGAACGGGCACTTTCAAGATTGGCGATATCCACATCTGCAGGGAAGGGCCACAGGCATGTGTACAGAAGGTATGCGGCGTTGACGATGACTATTGCGCCGAAAAGCACGTACATTAGCCTGGGATTGGCGTCTATCTTGCGGTACATTCTGTCAATGGCGAATACCAGTGAAAGTGAAATGACAATCGCAACTGCTACATCGAGAGGAGTATGGACGCCGAGATACATGCGGGAAAAGCCGATGAGCACGATGAGCGCGGTGCACAATACTGTGACCCATTTCTTTTTGAATATCATTGCAACGGCGCCGGCGGTACAGGTGGCGTTGGTGGTATGTCCGCTGGGGAAGGAATAGCCGGTTGCAGCTTCGCGTGCGGATTCCACTATGGTGAAAGTGGGGTCCTTTACCCACGGGCGGGGAATGCGGCAGAGTATCTTCAGAAACTGACTGAGGATTATGCCGGAATAGCAGACCGTCAGCAGATAATAGCCGCGGCGCTTGCTGAAGCACCAGAGGATGAGAAGTCCGAAAATAATGAAGACCGTTTCGCCGCCTATTTCGGTGAGCAGAGCGACTATTGAATCAAGGAAGGGCGTACGGATGCCCTCAAGGAAACGCAGTAATGCCATTTGTGCTGCCTCCTGTGATATTATGAGGATAATTATATCATATTAGTGATGGAAAATCGAGCCTGCCGGTATTTGTCCGGCAGGCTCGTGTGTTATATCTTGCGCTTTTCCTTGGTGTAGTACTTGTCGGTGCGGGGAATCCAGTTGAGGAAATTCTCTACTTCGCGATTCCAGAAACGCCATTCGTGACTGTAGCCTTCGCCAACGACCCAAGTGACATCGTAGCCCAGTTCAACAAGCATATCCTTGAATTCGATGTTTGCTTCGTAGAGGAAATCCTTGTCGCCGCAGGCGATATACATGGGCTTCATGCGCTTTTCGGCGGCGCACTTTTCGGCAAGCTTTGCGGGGCTGTATTCATCGGGAGTGCCGGGCATGCCCTTTGCTGCGCCGGAGAAAGAACCGATGGCAGCGAAGCGTTCGGACTGAGAAAGTCCGTGTACGAGGGAACCGTAGCCGCCCATGGAAAGACCTGCAATGTAGGTGTCTTCGGGCTTATCGGATACGGGGAACATGCCATGAATGAATTCGGGCAGCTCTTTAGAGATGAAATCGAAGTAATTGTCATCGCCGCCGCGGTTTATGTAAGACTTGTTTTCGGCGGAGAGCATTACAACGGCCATATTATGCTCTTCGGCATACAGTTCAACGGAGGTATAGCCGTTCCAGGTGGCATGATTGTTGCCGTAGCCATGCAGCAGATAGAGCACGGGGTACTTTGCATCCTTGGGATGCGCGGGTGCGGGGTCCTTGACCATCATCTCGGAAAAGCACATGGTGGGAATGATGACGGTCAGGTCTACTGCGCGGTGCAGAGTGTAGGAGAGGAAATTGACCTTAATGTTTGCCATGTAGATGCTCCTTTCAGATTTCGTCGATGATGGAAGCAAGCTCGTCGATGTAGGATTCGAATACCTTCATCGCGTTCATGATGGTGTCGGGCTTGGTCAGGTCTACGCCTGCTACCTTCAGCTCCTCAATGGGATAATCGCTGGAGCCCATGGAAAGGAACTTCAGATAGCCGGAAGCATCACCGGTCTCGAGGATATTGCGGGCGATGGCGACAGCGCTGCAGAAACCGGTAGCATACTGATATACATAGTAAGCGCCGTAGAAATGGGGGATATATGCCCATTCGTTTTCGATGATGTCCGGAACATCACAGCCTGCGTAGTAGAGTTCGCACAGACCCTTGAACATGGCGCTCAGATTCTGGGCGGTGAGGGGAGTGCCTTCGGCATACATATCATGAGCCTTGCGCTCGAATTCCGCAAACAGAGACTGACGGAATACGGTGGTGCGGAAGGATTCCAGCAGATGGTTCAGTACGTAAGCGCGGCGCTTCTTGTCGGTCTCGGTCTTCAGAAGGTGCATGGCCATGAACACTTCGTTTACGGTGGATGCGACTTCCGCTACCATAATGGAATAATCGTGGCTGGGGAAGGGCTGGGTGGAATCGGAGAACCAGGAATGCATTGCGTGACCCAGTTCATGACCGAGGGTGAATGCGTCATCCAGGGTGTCGGTGTAGTTGAGCAGCACATAGGGATGTACGCCGAACAGACCGCAGGAGAATGCTCCGGAAGTCTTGCCGGGATTTTCGTAAACGTCCATCCAGCGCTCGGAATAGGCACGGTCAAGCAGCTGCTGATATTCTTCGCCCAGAGGCTTTACTGCTTCCTTGACCAGCTTCTTGCCTTCTTCATAGGGCATGGAGAAGTCTACATCGGGGATCATGGGCACATAAAGATCGCACATATCGATCTTTTCCAGCTTCAGCGCCTTCTTGCGCAGCTCGATATACTTGCGCATGATGGGCAGGCTTGCATGGATGGCGTCAAGCAGGCTGTCGTATACGCTGACGGGTACGTTGTTGGCGAACAGCTTCTGTTCGACGACGCTGCCGTAGTTGCGAACGGCTGCCTGATAGGCATTCATCTTTACGGAGCCGCCGTACAGTGCGGCGCAGGTATTGATGTGCTTTTTGTACATGCCGAGGAAGTTGTTGAAGGCCTGCTCGCGGATGGAGCGCACGGGGCTTTCGCGATAGGTGTTGAAGTTGCCGGAAGAGAGGGGCAGGTGATTGCCTTCCTCATCGATGATATCCGGGAATTCCATTTCAACATCGGAAAGCATGCCGAATGCATCGCCGGGGGTGTTTTCTACCTCGGTGAGCATGGCCAGCATCTTTTCCTTGTCTGCGTCAAGAGTGTGGGCACGGCCGCGGGCGGCGTCCTTTATCATCTGGCGGTATATCTCCATGCGGGGGTCGGCGAGATATTCGTTCAGCTTGTCTTCGTCGATGGAGAGCAGCTCAGGAGTGAAGAAAGCGGTGCTGGAAGAGAAGTTCATCAGCAGGCTCATGCAGCGGGCTTCCATTGCCTGATATTCGCTGTCGCCGTTGTCGGTGGATTTGTGGAGATTTGCATAGATGAATACCTTCTCCAGAACTTCCATGGCATGCATGTATTTCTCACATGCGTTTACGAGCGCATCGGCAGACTGACCCATAGTGCCGGCTACAGGGGGGATCTTTTCGATGAGTTCGCCGGCAAGCTTGTAGGCAGCTTCCCAGTCTTCGCGGGTCTTATATATGTGTGTGAAGTCCCAGGTGTATTCGGGCTTCATTTCGGAACGTTTAAGCATTGTAAGTCTCCTTTATATTGCATTTTGATATGTTGATTATATCATTTTTTTCTATGCATGTAAATGTCCGTATATGTCATGATGAACAAATGTGGGCCCTTTTAGTATTGCAAAAGGCAGGGATTTGTTGTAAAATGTTAAAGGAATGTTCTGCGCAAAACGTGGAATTTGCAGTTAATATATATCTGGAGGTATCGGCGTGCGTATAGCAGGAATTGATATCGGCGGAACCAGCGTAAAAATGGGTGTATTTGATACCAGTGCGGGTCTTCTCAGCATCGAAAGGCTTGCCACCGGCGGCGCTCCCGCTGAGGAAATTGTGGCTGGTATTGCAGAATTCGTAAACCGTTCTCAGGTAGAACTTGTAGGCGTAGGTACTGCGGGCTACGTTGATACCGGAAAAGGTCTCATTACCGCAGAAAATCTCAAGTGGGTGGAACTGCCTCTCAGAGATATGCTTGAGAAGGCTACCGGCAAGCGTGTCTGGGTCGATAACGATGCGAATGCTGCGCTGATGGCTGAATTCTATGACGGCGCATGCCGCGGTACCCAGACTGCCGTGCAGATAACCCTCGGCACCGGCGTCGGCGGCGCACTTATAGTTAACGGCAAGCCCTGGCGCGGACACAAGAATACCGCCTGCGAATTCGGACATATAATCACTCATATTGACGGTCTGCAGTGCGCTTGTTCTCACAAGGGCTGCTTTGAGATGTATGCATCTGCAGGCGCGCTGATGAGATATACAAAAACCGATTCTGTAAAACAGGTAATGGAAGGGCTCGATGCAGGCGATAAGCAGATCGAAGAAGGCTTCCGTGTATACATCCATGAACTGAGCGTGGGTGTCATTTCCCTTATAATGACTTTCAATCCTGAAGTATTTGTTATCGGCGGCGGTCTTGCCGCGCTGGGTGACAAGCTGCTGTATGCACTCCGTCAGGAAGTATACGGTGAATTCAGGCAGCGTCCCGACCTGTTCGAGGGCAGCATCTGCCTTGCGAAGCATGGCAACGACGCCGGCATGATAGGCGCAGCTATGCTTGCACTGGAAATGGGCGGAAACAGATAAATAAAACAAAATGCCGCATTCCCGCGAGATGGGGGTGCGGCATATGTGTATCGGAGGAAAAATGGACAAATATAAATTCACTGTACCCGAGACGCGCAGAGTACGTGTTATCGTAGATACGGACTGTAAAAACGAGGCTGACGATCAGTTTGCCGTGGCGCACTTTCTGATGACGCCCCGATTCGATATAAAGGGCGTTATCGCAGCGCATTTCGGAAAGAACGAACGCTATCTGCCGAAACTGAATGTAGAGGCAAGCTACGACGAAATAATCAAGGTGATGGACCTTATGGGAATCGCGGGAAAATATCCCGTGGTTATGGGTGCGGCAAATGCGATTCCCGATGAGTACACGGCGATAGATTCTCCCGGCGCAAGGCTCATTATCGAGGAAGCCATGAAGGACGATGACAGGCCGCTGTTTGTATGCCTGCTTGGTCCTATAACCGACCTTGCCAGCGCATATCTGCTTGAACCCCGCATTGCGGGCAGAGTTACCGGCGTATGGATAGGCGGAGGTTCGTACCCCACCGGAGGAGGAGAATTCAACTGCGGAAACGATATAAACGCGGTAAATGCGCTGTTCAAATCCGATATGCAGATATGGCAGGTGCCCCGTGCCACATACAAGCAGATGAATATCTCTCTTGCGGAGCTGCAGACCCGTGTGCGTCCCTGTGGTGCCATAGGCAAATACCTTTTCGATCAGATGGTGGAATTCAATATCGAAAAGGGCAAGACTCCCGGCCGCTGGCCTCAGGGCGAGACCTGGGGGTTGGGCGACCAGGCGGCGGTGACGCTGCTGCTGGAGGACTATGCGTCCCAGAACTTCGATTGGGTACCCGCACCGAGAGTGCGCCCCGACGGAATCTATGAGCACGGTCAGCCCAACAGACCCATCAGGGTATATCATACTCTCGATACCCGTATGACCATGGAAGATTTCTATGCAAAACTGCTTATAAACTACACGCCCGAATTCCTGAAGGGATTCATCTGAGAAAGGAAAATAGATATGGCCGATAAATTCTTCCCCGTTTCCACTCCCGAAAAGGAAGGCATACCCTCCAAAGCAATAGAAAACTATGTGCAGGGCATACTGGACGAAAAACTGGCGATGCACAGCGTGATGATCATCCGTCACGGCAAGGTGGTATTCGAAAAGTACTGGAAGCCCTTCGATAAGGACTTCCGTCACAGGCTGTATTCCTGTTCAAAGAGCTTTACTTCCGTGGCAATCGGCTATCTGGCAGGCAAGGGCCTCTTGAGCCTTGATGACAGGATAGTGAAGTATTTCCCCGAAAAGGTTATGGGACGCACCATAGACCCCTATCTTGACCAGTGCACCATCCGCGACCTGCTGCGCATGTCCTCCGCATATACCAAGGGCGCTAACTACGGCGTGGACGAGCCCGACTGGGCGGAGACCTTCTTCAATGACGAGGTCTCCCATGTGCCCGGCAGCGTGTTCAGCTACTGCACCTCCGGCACTACCATACTCTGCTATATCATCAGAAAGGTAGCGGGCAAGAATTTCATCGAAGTGCTGCGCCCTGTGTTTGACGAGATAGGCGTAGGGGAGGATATCTTCTGCGTGGAGACTCCCGACGGCACCGAATGGGGCGGCTCCGGCGTGTGTGCCACTGCCCGTGAATTCGCGCAGTTTGCCAACCTGTGTATGCACTACGGCGAGCATGAAGGCAGGCAGATACTGCCCCGTGACTATATGATCGAAGCCACCAGCAAGCAGATAGATAATTCGCTGTATGCCTCCTCCGACGATTTCGGTCAGGGCTATGGCTATCAGTTCTGGATGCTGCGCCACGGCGGATTTGCCTTCTACGGTATGGGCGGTCAGTATGCGCTGTGCTTCCCCGAAAAGGATCTGCTCATCGTGACCACCGGCTATGAGGAGCTTATGATCACCGGCCGTAAGCAGGCGATCTTTACCGGCCTCTGGGCGAAGCTTTTCCCGTATGTATCCGATGAACCTCTGCCTGAGGATGCCGCAGCAAATGCCAGCCTCGAAAAACTGGGCGACAGCCTCGAACTTGAATATGTAAACGGCGAAAAGACTTCGCCCATCGTACCCGAGATAAACGGCAAGTGGTACCTCATGCGCGAAAACCATATGGGCATCAAGCGCGTGAAGTTCGATTTCAACGGCGATGAAGGCCTCATGTCCTACGAAAATGCCACCGGCTACCACGAGCTGCCCTTCGGCATCGGAAAAAACATCAAGTGCGAACTGCCCGAAAAGTATTCCGGCAGGCGCATCAGCGATATCATGGATAAAGGCTATGATACCTACGTTTCCGCCGCCTGGACCATGCCCGACAGCCTGATGATTTATGTCCATATCGCCGATATCTATCTGGGCCAGCTGCGCATAGTGGCAGGCTTCAAGGGCGATACCGTCACCCTCCACGGCCTTAAGCACGCCGAATGGTTCCTTGATGACTATCAGGGCTTCGCTTCGGGCAGGATGATGTCTTAAAAATAGGGCGCTGTCTCTATTGGCTTTGTATAGCCATTTGAGACAGCGCCTTCAGTACTTTTTTGTGGAAGATAATAAGAATTCAATGTATTGTTCTTTGGTGTTGTTCCGGAATCCATATTTCTTATGAAATTTAGTATGGCATTCGTCACAAAGCGTAACACCATTAGCAGGATCGGTTCGGCGTTCTTTGCACCAGTTGTAGCCGTCAAGATGATGCGCATTTAGATTGCCACCATGGTTATTGCCACAACATTGACATGTATAGTGATCACGTTGATAAACGTTTTGTATCCAGTCTTTATATCCCGGAATAATGCGACCAGCCTCACGTTCCTCTTCGGTCTTATCAGGATTATAGTTCGGATTGTCACTACCTATGCGAGGTTTTCCATACCAAGGATTATTTTCTGGAATACGATTTCGTTGAATAAACCTTTCTCGACCTGCATTGCTAAATTTCAAGTTTTTACAACTTTCGCATAGTTGAGAATCTTTGCGACCGCTTTTGTATTCTTTTCCACATTGAATACATTTGTGCGCATAACGCGTATTGTTTATTTTCTTCTCGCATTCCTTGCAGTAACTGAAATAACGATACTTGCCTGAAATTAAGCGCATATTGAATTCGAATAAAGGCTTTTCTTTGTTGCATCTAGCACAGTGTTTATGGTTTTCTTTACATATCTTTGGCAATGGAGTCTTGCGCTTGCTTAGATTATAGCAGGTTTTACATATGTTTCTAGTCCCATCACCCCTTTTTACAAAATCAGAGATTTCTTTATATTCCATGCACTTTATACATTGCTTCATGTTGAATACCTTTATATAGAAATTAGGGAAATGGCGTTCATTCTTGAATGGAGATTAATTTGGTAAAGAGTTCAATATTGGAACTTTTGGAGTATTTGATTTCAATAGCAATACGTGAAACAGGGGAGCTACCTTTTTGAAGATAACTCTATATTTATTTCCTTGCGCGGAGCGGGTTGGGCCCCGCGACGTGCAACGGAATACACATCAAAAATCAGAATCCCTTCAGCAAGGGATTCTCAAGGGACAATCGTCCCTTGAGCGGGTGTCCAGAGGGCAGAGCCCTCTGGCGTAACTCAGTGCTTCTTCCACGCCTCTATCACTGCTTTTATGGTCGCAGCGCGGAAGCCGCCTTCTTCGAGGGCCTGGATGCCTTCAATGGTTGCGCCGCCGGGGCTGGCGACTTCGTCGCGGAGCTGTGCGGGATGCTTGCCGGTGTCGAGGGCCAGCTGTGCGGTGCCCAGGATCATCTGCTCGGCAAAGCGGATAGCCTTTGCGCGGGGCAGACCGGTCTTAACGCCGGCATCTGCGAGTGCATCGATGAAAATGGCGGCAAAGGCGGGACCGCAGCCGGCGACCGCGCTGCCTGCTCCGAAGAGCTTCTCGTCCAGCTGCTCCATCGCGCCGGCGCAGGAGAGCAGTTCGATGAGTCCGTTTACATCGTCCTCGGTAGCGAGACTGCCTGCGCAGTAGAATATAAGTCCCTTGCCTACGGCAACGGGGGTGTTGGGCATGATGCGGATAACGGGAATGTTTCCGGAGATGGCTTCCATCTCGGCGAGGGATACGCCGCTTGCCATGCTTACGATGACCTTGCGCTCCTTGGAAGAGGTAAGCTCGGGCATGATGCGCTTGATGGTATCACATACAGCGCCGGGCAGAGTGCCGATGACGATATAACGGCTGTCCTTTGCCGCATCGAAGCAGCAGCCCACAGCGCAGCCGTATTTTTCGGCAAGCTTTTCCGCCTTTTCACGGGTGCGGTTGGAGACAATGACCTTTTCGGGGAAAAGCCTGCAGGGCATGGCGGCAAGCGCGCTGCCCATGCTGCCGGTGCCAATGAAACCAAGATCGTATTTTGCCATGTTCGTGCCTCCGAGTGTTTTTGTTGATATGATTATACAACCATGGTGCACAGTGGTCAATATTAAAAAATGATGTGCTGCGGCGTTGACAATATACGCTTTGTGCGTTAATATATCATCAAGAAATATCGTCATTTGTGATGATAGTGTTAGCAAACAGATACTTCACAGGAGGTCGTTTATTATGGTAAAGATCGCAATGATCGGCGTAGGCGCTATCAGCGGAATCTATCTCAAGAATCTGACCGAAACCTTCAAGGAAGTCAGCCTCATCGGCGTGTGCGACCTTATCCCCGAACGCGCACAGAAGGGCGTTGATTACGTCATCGAGCAGCAGAAGAAGGGCTTCGATTGCGTTACCCCCAAGATCTATAAGGATATGTACGAAGCATTCAACGATCCTGAGGTAGATGTCGTACTGAATATCACCCGTCCCTATGAGCATTACGAAGTAACCAAGCAGGCTCTGCTGCACGGCAAGCACGTATTCTCCGAGAAGCCCCTGGCAGCTGATATGGAAGAGGGCGATGAGCTGGTAGCACTGGCAGAGGAAAAGGGCCTGTTCATGGGTGGCGCTCCCGATACCTTCATGGGCGCAGGCATCCAGACCTGCCGTAAGCTCATTGACGACGGCGTCATCGGCGATCCCGTAGGCGCTACCTGCGCAATGATCTGCCACGGCCATGAGACCTGGCATCCCGATCCCGAATTCTATTATAAGCGCGGCGGCGGCCCCATGATGGATATGGGCCCCTACTATGTAACCGCACTGGTCAACCTGCTGGGTCCCGTTGAGGGCGTTATGGGCCGCACCAAGAAGTCCTTCGCTACCCGCACCATCACTTCTCAGCCCCACTACGGCGAAGTTGTTGATGTTGATGTAGATACCTATCTGGCAGGCACCCTGCAGTTCAAGAACGGCGCTATCGCCACCCTGTTCACCACTTTCGATGTATACTACGGACCTTTCTCTCAGGCAAGGTTCGAGATCTACGGCACCAAGGGAACCCTGATCGTGCCCGATCCCAATACCTTCGATGGTCCCATCTACCTGCTGCGTCCCGAAGACCAGAAGCCCATCGGCGCCGGTGACCCCGCACTGATGGAGAAGATCAGGGATCCTTATCTGGGTTATAAGGAGATTCCCCTGATGTTCGATTATCGCGAGAACAGCCGCGCACTGGGCCTTTCCGATATGTGCAAGGCAATCGAGACCGGCCGCGAAGCAAGGTGTAACTATAAGCAGCAGCATCACGTGCTCGAGATCCTCACTTCCTTTGAGAAGAGCTCCCGCGAGGGTAAGTATATCCAGCTGAAGACCGAGTACGAGCGCGCAAACCCCATGTATAATAACCCCATGCACGGAATTCTTGATTGAGATTGGAGATAGATAATTATGAAGATCGCATATACCGGCTGGACCTGGATGAACGCAGGCTCCAACGCTACCGATGAGGAAAAGATCGCAAAGTTTGAACAGTCCATGAAGGAGATCGCTTTCCTTGGCTATGAAGTCGCTGAGAACTTCGCCTTCATTTCCGATTTCCTCAGCCCCGAAAAGGAGCTGGAGATCAGCAAGAAGTATAACCTGCCCCTGGTAAACGTATACGGTCACTTCACTCTGGATGTTGAGGCAGAGGTAGCAAAGGCAAAGAAGCAGATCGACTGGCTGGCCGAGATCGGCGGCAAGTGGTTCAACTGCCAGAGCGGCGCTCCCAGCGACGTTCCGGATGATTTCGATGACACCGTAATGCGTCCCGAAGGCATCAAGATCATCGCCGAGATCTCCAATAAGGTCGGCGAGTATGCAAAGAGCAAGGGTGTTACCCTGTGCTTCCATCCCCATGCAGCTACCTATGTATTCTCTCAGGAGCAGATCGACTTCTTCGCCGAGAATACCAACCCCGAATTCGTATCCTTCTGCATCGATACCGCCCATACCACTCTGGCAGGCATCGACCCCGTAAAGCTGTGCGAGCAGTATGCAGACCGCATCGCTTACATGCATCTGAAGGACGTTGATCCCGCTCACGTACCGGTAGGTCCCCGCGGCAAGATGGGCGCATTCCGTGCACTGGGTCTGGGCACCGTAAACTTCAAGGGCGTTGTAAACGTACTGAAGGAAAAGGGCTACGACGGCGTGCTGTGCGTTGAACTGGATAACCCCGAGATCTGCAATTTCCATTCTGCACAGGTTTCCCGCGAGTATATCAGGAACGTGCTGAAGCTGTAATTCGAGGTATAGCGAAATGAAGATAACTTTCCTTGGCACCAGCCATGGCGTGCCTGAGGCTCACCGCAAGTGTACCAGCGTTATGCTCACTGTAGGCGGTAAGCACTATATCATCGATGCAGGCGTTATGCTCTGCTACGAACTCAGGAAGCGCCAGATCGACCTGCATGACGTGAAGGCAGTGTTCCTTACCCATATGCATGGCGACCACACTAACGGCATTATCGAATTTACCGATCTGCTTACCTGGTATTTCAAGGATGTGCGCCCCGATATCTATGTGCCTGAGATAAAGGCATTCGAAGGCGCTGCAGCCTGGCTTGAGGTCACTCACGGCCAGGATATGCGCGAGGCAATGCCGCCCTACACCGAGGTGAAGGAAGGTCTGTTCTACGATGACGGCAACGTAAAGGTCACCGCCATCCGTACCCAGCACCTGACCGACCGCCCCGCATACGGCTATATGGTGGAAGCAGAAGGCAAGCGCATAGTGCTTTCCGGCGATATGGGCTTCAATAAGTATGACGATTTCCCTGCAGCGGCATATACTCTGCCCTGTGATGTGGTCGTTACCGAAGCAGCCCATTGCCATCTTGCGGAATCCGTGGAGACCTTTGCAAAGTTCACCACCAAAAAGCTTATCGTCAGCCATATCGTGCCGTGGAATGAGCCCGAAGTCGACGTACTTGCCGAAAAGGTAAATTACGAAGTCAATCTGGCTTATGACGGAATGGTAGTTGAAGTATAAGAAAATACAAAAAAGGATGCATGACTTAAAAGTTCATGCATCCTTTTTTCATAACCTCAGTCGTCCGGGGCTGGGTCCCCGGGCGGCTGACGGACAATATCTAAAATTATTTTCCCCCAGCATGGGATTCCAAAGGGACTCAGTCCCTTTAGCGAAGTCGGCAGTTGCTGTCCTTCGGACACCAACTGCTACGGACGGCGAATTTCCAATTCACTTCGCCCTGGTCGGGGCTATGGCCCCTCTCTCCTTAAAGGTGCAGGGGCAGAGCACCTGCCTCAGCGATGGCTTTCTCGTAATAGGCTACCTTGTGGGAGAGGACTTCCAGCTTTTTGTCTATCTCGGCGCGCTCTTCTTCGGCGCGCTTTTTCTGCTTCAGGATTATTTCGTATCTCTGCTGCAGGGTGGAATCTCCCTCGGCGCACAGTGCAAGATAATCCTTTATTTCGGCAATAGAAAGTCCGGTGGAGCGCAGACACATTACGATGCCCAGCCATTCAAGCTGTTCATCGGAAAAAATCCTTGCGCCGTTTTTATCGCGCTGCATATCGGGAAACAGACCTGCGTTGTCGTAATAGCGCAGGGTGTGGGCGGAAATACCGAACTTTTCTGCCACCTGATGCACATTATAAGTTGCCATATGTTAAATCTCCTAATTAAATCTTGCCTTAGAGTAACTTTAATGTAGTATACTTATAATATCACAATTTTGCGCCCATGTAAACGGGTGCACGGAGGTGCTTTTCAAATGAGTTATCTGGGTCATGATATCCCCAAGCTGGGTTTCGGTCTCATGAGACTGCCCATGCTGGAAAAGGAAGTAGACATCGAGCAGACCAAGACTATGGTCGATATGTTCCTGAAGGCAGGCTTCACCTACTTTGACACCGCCTATGGCTATATCGGCGGCAAGTCTGAGGAAGCCGTTAAGGCCGCACTCGTAGACCGCTATCCCCGCGAGAGCTTCCAGCTGGCCACCAAGCTGCCCGCATGGGCCGCAAAGTCCGCCGAAGAAGCACGCGAGATGCTGCAGACCTCCCTGCGCCGCACCGGAGCAGGCTACTTCGATTTCTATCTGCTGCATAACTGCGGCGATACCCGTACCGCAAAGTTCGATGAATGGGACCTTTGGAACTTCGTTCTGGAAGAGAAGGCAAAGGGCACTCTGAAGCACGTGGGCTTCTCCTTCCACGATAAGGCAGATGTTCTGGACGACCTGCTCACCAAGCATCCCGAGATGGAATTCGTTCAGCTGCAGATCAACTATGCTGACTGGGAGAGCGATTCCGTTCAGGCCCGCAAGTGCTACGAAGTTGCCCGCAAGCACAATAAGCCCGTCATCATCATGGAGCCCGTAAAGGGCGGCAGCCTTGCAAACCTGCCCGAGGCAGTTTCCGGTATCTTTGAGGCTGCCGAGCCCGAAGCATCCAATTCCAGCTGGGCACTGCGCTTCGCAGCTTCCCTCGACGGCATCGTGACCGTGCTCTCCGGTATGTCCAACATCGCTCAGATGGAAGATAACCTGAAGACCATGTCCGCCTTCAAGCCCCTCGATGACGCCGATAAGCAGGTGATTGAGGATGCACAGTCTGCGCTGGCCGCAATTCCTCACATCGAGTGCACCGGCTGCCAGTACTGCACCAAGGACTGCCCCATGCAGATCAATATCCCCGGTATTTTCAGCAACATGAATACCTACCTCGTATACAATAACCTGGCCGGCGCCAAGGGCGGCTACGGTTGGTCCACCAATAAGGGCGGCAAGGCCAGCGCCTGCATCGAGTGCGGCCAGTGCGAATCCGTTTGCCCCCAGCATCTCCCCATCATCGAGGAGCTGAAGAAGGCTGCCGAACTGCTGGAGAAGTAATTCCATAAACAAAAATGAGGACCGTTCGCGGAAACGCGGACGGTCTTTTTCTGTGCTGTATGTGTGACGATTCCTTTTTGTTTTGCATAGTATGCCCCGGTAAGCGAAGGGAGGGATGGGGTGAAGAACACTCCGGAAAGTATCTTCAGAAAGATGGATGCTGTACACAAAGGGGCATACAGTATGCAGACACCTGCAGAATCGCATGAGGCGACTGTAAGGGAAGCTGTATACATACCCAAAGCCACACGTGACGGCACATACAGACAGCTGATGCGCAGCCATGACCGCATGGGAACGCGGCATCTGCAATGATATCGTGACATATATTGAAATAATGGCGGCATAAAAGGCAAGGAGGCCGGTCAATGCAGCGGAATGAATACAGGCGGGCGCTTATAATGCTGCGCTCGCTGCTCAACGGTTATTCCGGTCACGCAAGAATAGAGATACGCACGCTTACAGGCAGCCTGAACATCCGTACAATGATACCTCAGGGCGCACAGTCGGTACGTGCTGCGCTTGTGGGAAAAAGGAGCGCGCTGTATTATGCATACCCTCTTGGAAATCTGCGACGTGATATGCGCGGTCAGGCAGGGCTGAGCGTAAGCTTTGACCCGCGGGACATCGGCGGAAGGACGCTGGACGCATATTCGCTGCTGGCGCTGGTTACCGTCAATGACGGCGTATGCGAACTTGCGCTTGTGGGCAATATAAACGGTTCCACGGAAAATGACTGGTCGAGAGTGCGTGATGTGGTGTGCGCGCTGTACGCGCCCGAGCCCCGTCCCGAGGATCTTATACAGACTCCGTACGGCAGAAGCGCTGACGATTCCGCAGAAGTGCAGCCGGAAGAGCCGCTGCAGGCAGATATAGTATGCGAAGGCGACAGCTGTGTACTTGAATTTGATAATAATGATGCATCGGAAATGAAAGACAATGGCGCTTCGGAATCGTATGAGGTTCCGCAGGATGACGGCGCCGATGAGACGAACGACGGCGGACTGGTATGGGATCTTTCGCAGCAGGAAAGTATGGAAAGCGAAACGCCGGAGATATTCCGCCGCGAAGGCTGGAATTTCACGCGCATAAAGCTGCCGTCAGGTTGCGGATATGAATATGCGTATGCAGGCACGCCGTCCTGCGGCGGAGAAATGTGTGTGGCACTGCCAGCGAAGTTTTCGGCTGAGCCGCCTGTCGGGCTTGAGGATTATGCATGGACGGGAGGAACAGGAACGGGTTACTGGGTCAAATGCTATCGGTTAGAAGAAAATTGATACATGTATATGCGGGGATGCTGCGGCGTCCCCGTTGTGATTTATACAGATACATAATGTTTGGGGGTTATTCCCAAAATGAGCTTGGTCGTTATAGGCGATGCGGCTGCGTGAAAGGCGCATTTTCTTTTGTCTGAAAGGAATTCCTACGGAGCAGTCCATGCTGTATGTGAATTTGACAGTATGCCGTTAAAACGATATAATTGAATAGGTCGACGGAAGATATGCTGCTGTCGGCCTTATGTATTCTGAGATGGGGTGTGGCAATGAGGTTTGCACTTATCAGCGATGTACACGGCAATCATATCGCGCTAAAAGCGGTGCTTGACCATGTGCGGAGAGTTGGTGTGGACGGGATCGTATTTTTGGGAGATTATGTGACGGATTTCCCGGGAAGCCATAAATCCCTGCAGATAGTGCGTGAGGCCATGAATGAGTGGAAGTGCTGGGTGCTGAAGGGTAATCGTGAGGATTATCTGATAGATTATCATCACAGTCGGCTTCGCGATTGGAAACCCGGTTCCGATACGGGCTCAAGATTGTTTGCATATAACGACCTGACGCAGGAGGATCTGGAATTCATAGAAAGTCTTCCGTTTACAATGAAGATATCTCCGGAAGGTGCGGAAGCGTTTACCGTTTGCCATTCATCGCCCCGCGGCTGCAGAGACCCAATATGCTTTGCAGAATACAAGATAGCTGAATGTCTTGATATTATTGACACACGCTTTATGTTCTGCGGACATCAGCATATCGTGCGCACATACTGCCATGGCAATAAAAGAGCTTATTTTGTGGGCAGCGTTGGTCTGTGCGAAGGTATCGGCGGGCATGCACAGTTTGCCTATATAGATTATGTGAACGGAGAATGGATCCCGTCTACTGTGACCGTGCCGTATGATGTGGAAACTGCCGTTGCCGAATTTGAGACCGGCGGACTGCTTGAAATGGGCGGCGTGTGGACGCGCGGAGTAAGATACATGGCGCTTACCGGATATGACGCCAGCGTCGCGATACTCCGCCGTGCAAGAAGCATTGCCGATGATATGGAAATAAAGGGAGATATTCCGGAAGAACTGTGGCAGCAGGCCGCAAATGAAATGGGTATTCCGTAAGGAACTTTCATATAACCGAATACATAAAAAAACAGCGCCGGGTTCTTTCGTGATCAAAACGATTCGTTCCCCGGCGCTTATATAAACCGCTTCCCGAAGGATGCGGGAAATTTTTTCGGGAAGGGCGCACAGTTTGTGCGCCCTTTATTCGGTTAGTTTAGCTGAGTGCGGTCATAGTGCTGCCGCAGCGGGGGCACATTGAGCCGTTGGAGGCACAGGTGGTGCCGCAATTGGAGCAGGTGCTTACCCGGCAGCAGTTGCTGCGGCTGCCGCCGGCAGCGGGACAGCTTACATTGCCGCCGGATGCTGCAGCGGCGACCGCACCGCCGTTTTCGGGGCATACCTCCTGGAATGCGCAGGAAGACTGGGGGAAGAGCGGCAGCGAGAAGAACTCGTCGCATACGGATTCGGCAAATTCCTCGCAGGGTGGTACTTCGCAGAAGCCGTAGGTGGGTATGAGCAGATCAACTTCGGCCAGAACTTTTAGGACTACGCTTACGCATATGGTGATTTCGAAGGTGCAGTTGCCTATGTACGAACCGGACACGCAAATCGCGCTCACAAGGCTTTCGAGGGTAAAGGGGATTACCGATTCCTCGGGGATGCACAGCAGGACATCCTTGGCTACGGTGATGCTGGACTGTCCCATCCATTCCTGACAATTCTGGTCGGTGAAGAGGATATCGATAGGCACATCCACATTGCAGCGCACGCGGGCAAACTGGGGACGGTCGCACATGCGCTCGATGCAGAGATTTGAGATGTTTCCCTTGATGGTAGAACTGCGGCAGCTTTCGAATGTCCATGCGCCGCAGG
Source organism: Clostridia bacterium (assembly GCA_045649485.1). Lineage (GTDB taxonomy): Bacteria > Bacillota > Clostridia > Christensenellales > Aristaeellaceae > RUG11247. Next base: position 20,792 of record JAZRPZ010000048.1, on the reverse strand, counting down.
GCTGGGGCAGGGGACAGGGCGAATTCGCTGCATTTTCAACGGCTTCCGCATGGCTGATGGGTCCGGAACAATTGGGACAATTGCAGGTGCATTCGTTGCCTTCACAGCTGCAGTTGCAGTTGCAGCCGCTGCGGTTATTGCGGCAGTTTGCGGGCAGTACGGGGACTATATTGCGGATGACCACCTCTTTGTCGTCCAGCTGTTCCTGCTGCAGGCAGGCATCGTAGACGTTTTTCACCTGGATGCAGGCGCGCTTGTTAAGGCCGTTCAGTATGTTGCCGCAAACGTTGCCGGGGCTTACATCGGCGTTGGCGTTCTTATAGGAATAGAAGCTCATTAGGATTCCTCCCTGACGGTTATCTGTGGGCTTTCCCAGCTCACATTGCATCATATGGAATCTTGCTAAAATCGGTGATTGGAGTTATAATATTTTTATGAGGTGAAATAAAAATGAGCAATATGCAGAATAATTCCGAAAAGCGCGATTACAACTATGATCCCATCGTAATTAAATACAACAACGACCTGGATTTCCGTAAGATGGTAGCCTTCAACAGGGTGTATCATGCCAACAATCTGAAAAAGAGGCTCACTGTTGAGCTTTCGATACTGGCTGTGTGCGTTATCGCGGCACTGTCTTTCTGGTTCTCCAAGACCACGATGGCAAATTCCACCTACATCATGTATGCTTTCATAATCATTGCGGCTGTTTTTCTTGCAAGATTCCTGCGTGCGCTGCTTAACCGCAGCCGCATCAAGCCCACTGATGCGAAGCGCGCAGAGCGTGAATATATCTTCCGCGGCGATGGTTTTATGTTCGGCCCTGTGAATGAAGTCGGCGAACTGCTGACCACCCGCTGGGGCGATATCGACCGCGTCTATGTGACCGATAAGGTTATCTATTTTATGTGCATGTCCCGTAAGCATTGGGCTGCAGTTGACCGCAGCCTCATGGTAAACGGCGAATGGAATGAACTTATTGATCTGGTAATGGCAAATGTACCCCGTTTCAAGGTGTACGGTGTATCTTTTAAAAAATAAGGAGGCCCAACGATGAAGCAGATTCGTATCGGTACCTGCATCCCCGCCGATAAGGCCGAACTCTGGATTCCCCATATGGTAAAGGCAGGTTTTGAGACCCTTTCCATAAACAACCACATGAGTCTGAATGGTATCAAGATGGAAGAACAGGCGCCCCGTCTGCTTGAGCTTATTGAGGGCAGCGGCACGGAGATAACTACCTTCGGCTTCTATTCCAACGCACTGCAGCTGGAAGAACATAAGAAGACCATGGAATATGTTATCGATAACGCCCATCTCTATGGTGCAAAGGTTGTTTCCACATTCGCAGGCGGTCTGGAAGGTCAGAGCGTTGATGCTTCCATGCCCAAGTTCAAGGAAGTATATTCCGAACTGGCAAAGCGCGCCGAGGATAAGGGAATCAGGATCGCATTCGAAAACTGCCCCATGGGCGGCACCTGGAACAGCGTTACCTGCAATATCGCAATGAATCCCCGCGCCTGGGAAATGATGTTCAATGAAGTCGATTCTCCCGCTCTCGGTCTTGAATGGGAACCTGCCCATCAGATGATCCAGCTTATCGAGCCCATTCCCCAGCTGCGTAAGTGGGTCAAGAAGGTTTATCATCTCCATGGCAAGGATGCTTCCGTCGACTGGAACGCAGTGCGCGAATACGGCGTGATGTGCAATTCCGACTGGTATGCACCCGAACGCACCGTAGGCTTCGGCGATACCGACTGGCGCGATGTATTCTCCATACTGCATAAGGGCGGCTATGAAGGCGATATCTGCGTTGAAGGTTACCATGACCCCGTATATTCCGGCGAATGGGAGATGGTCGGTCAGCTGCATGCCCTGAAGTACCTTAAGTGGTGCCGCGGCGGCGAGTTCATCCCCAACCCCTGGGACAAGTAAATATTGAATTGTTTATGGAGGGAAGAATATGAAAAAGATTATTGCTCTGATAGTTGTTATTTGTACAATGATGGTTGGATTCTGTGCAAATGCCGAAGGCATAGATATGACTGCAATGACAGATGCTGAACTTTGGAATATTATTGAGCAGGCTAGAATTGAACTTCGTAATCGCGAATCAGACAATGTGACCGATGCTAACATTTTCTATGAGGATGAAAACATCAAGATAACTCTTACCAGTGATCCCTATATAGAGTATGGTGTTCTTACAATCGATGCAATTGTTGAGAATAATACAGATAAGAACCTTATCATCAGCGTGGAGAATTGTCAGGTGAATGGCTGGGATGTATTTGGTCCTGTATTTTCTGTAAGCGGAAACGGTAAGTCTAAATATCCTCTGGAGATATATGGTATCGAAGAAGATACGGATATTGTTGATATAGCTGATTTCAAGGATATGAGCGGCACGATATACTATTTTGATGAAGATACATTTGAAACTATTCGTGAAACAGAGAAGCTTCATTGGATGTTTGGTGAATAAATAAAAGAAAAAAGCGTTGGGAACAATCCTAACGCTTTTTTCTTTTGATAGTGTATTTGGATTTGACAAGCATATATCCGTGTTTCGGGGTTGGGCCCCCGAAGCACGGACAACGGACACGTCCATCAAAAAGATACTTTCTGCATGGGATTCCAAAGGGGCTTTGTCCCTTTGGCGGGGGACACGGGGGCAGAGCCCCCGTGTGTTCTTCTCAGATGGGCAGTACCAATACCCCCAGACCTTCCAGCAGTATCTTTGTACCGACCAGAATGAGCATCACGCCGCCGGTTATCTGGGCCTTTGTCTGCCATCGCGAACCGAATATGTTGCCGATAAATACGCCGGCAACGCAGATGGCGAAAGTAGTAATACCGATGGTCAGAGCAGCGGATATGATGTTTACGGAAGGATCCATGCCGAATGTGACCCCCACGGCAAGCGCATCCACGCTTGTGGCAAAGGACATTATAAACAGTGAACGCATGTCAAGCTTTGAGGCGTCTTCTGACTCGGTATCAGCTTTGAATACATCCAGTATCATCTTTATGCCCAGAAATGCCAGCAGCGCAAAGGCGATGTAATGATCCCACCTGTCTACATAGGCGGCAAACATACTGCCGAGTGCCCAGCCCAAAGCAGGCATAAGCGCCTGAAATCCACCGAAGAACAGTGCTATCAAAGCCGCTTTGCCGTAATCGATGCGCTTCATCTTCAGTCCCGAACATACCGAAACCGCAAACGCATCCATTGACAGCGACGCGCCGATGATGACCATTTCAATTATTCCCATATACGGTTCATCCTTTACAGTGAATATTCCTGAGGCAGGTGTGCGTAGGAGGGCACTTCCTTCCAGTTTACCGCGAAGCCTGCACCCTTTGCGCAGAATACGGAATCGGGACTGTCGTCGTCATAAGGGTTGTAATTCGCCTGCGCAATGATCTCTTCGGCATCACGGGCGGGCTCGTAGTGGTCGAGCCTGTAACTGAGCATGCCCCTGCCGTGAGTTATCGCAGTAAGCGTCTGACCGTAACCGGATATCTCGCGGAATGTAGCCTCTCCGGCTATTTCCATCATGTCCCCGGAATAAACGGGCGGCTCGACGTTCGCGCGCATGCGGGTAAGGTCTCCGGTTATCCTGCCGAACATGTCTCCGGGGGCGCGTATGGTGAAGGAACAGACGGGCTCCAGCAGTACACTTTTTGCACTCATAAGTCCCTGACGTATCGCGCGGTAGGTTGCCTCGCGGAAATCGCCGCCTTCGGTGTGCTTCAGATGGTCGCGGCCGGCCAGCAGCTGTATGGTGACATCCGTAAGCTGCGCGCCGATGAGTGCGCCGTGGTGATGTTTCTCGAATACATGGGTCTCGATAAGTCTCTGCCAGTTGAGGGAAAGGTCGTCCACATGACATTTGCTTTCGAAGCGAATGCCGCTGCCGCGTTCTCCGGGCATAATGCGCAGATGCACTTCCGCATAATGGCGCAGCGGCTCGTAGTGGCCTATGCCGATAACGGGCTCGGCGACAGTCTCCATGTAAATGACCCGGCGCTCGCCAAAGCGGACATCCATGTTGTAGCGGTCCTTCATTACCTCGCGCAGTATGTCCAGCTGAATCTCACCCATTACGCGGATGCTGATGCCGGTTTTGTCAGATTCCACTGAGAGTGTCGGGTCTTCGGCTTCCAGCTGTTTCAGAGCGCGCAGCACTTCGTCGGAACGCAAAGGGGCATCGAATTCCAGAGTGGACTGCAGCATGGGCTCCGAATCAAATGAATCGTCGCGGCATGCACCTGTGCCGATTATATCGCCCACACGCACATCCGCCAGTCCCACAGCGGCGCAGAGCTCACCGGAAAATGCCTTGGGTATGGACTGGTATTTCGCACCTTGATAGCGGCGCAGATCGGATACCTTGAAACCGTTTACTTCATCGCGCACGCTGACAGTACCGGACAGAACCTTGAAAAAACATATGCGCGCGCCCTGCGGGTCGTGCCTTATTTTGTATACCCTTGCAGAGAAAGGCTCGTTTTCGCGGGTGTGATGGTTGGTGGAAGTGAGCGCACACATTGCGTCCACAAATTCCTTTACGCCAAGTCCGGTAAGCGCAGCGCCGCAGAATACGGGGAATATTTCGCGGTTCTTTATCTCGCGGATGAGTGCATCGGAGAATGCGGCGGGGTCAGTGTTTCCCTCAAGCAACATGTCCAGCATGGCTTCATCACGTTCGGCAATGGCTTCACAGAGTTCATCGGGCAGATTTTCAGGAGAGTATCCGTCCATTATCACTGCGTCGGAGGAAAGACGGGCGTGTATCTGGCTCATGACTGCGTCTCTGTCCGCGCCCGCGCGATCAATCTTGTTTATGAATATGAATGTGGGCACATTGCGCTTTTTCAGAAGCTGCCATACCGTTTCGGTATGACTCTGTACACCCTCAGCGCAGCTGACTACAACGATGGCGTAATCCATTGCGCCGATTGCGCGCTCCATCTCGGCAGAAAAGTCCACGTGACCGGGAGTGTCCAGCCAATAATATGTATCTCCGCCGCGCTCAAATACCGCCTGATCGGAAAAAATGGTTATTCCGCGGCGGCGCTCGATGGGATGTGCATCAAGAAAAGCGTCCTTGTGATCGACGCGGCCTGCCGTGCGCAGCGCACCTGTAAGGAACAGTACCTGTTCGGAAAATGTGGTTTTGCCCGCGTCAACGTGGGCCAGTATGCCGATTGTCTTTTTCATGTTTTTACCCCGATCTGTGGCGTAGATAAACAAATAACGGGCCGGCCGATGCCTGCCCGTTATTTATACGCGGCGTCAGGCCGCTGCAAGAGAACTGCCGAATACGAATACCATAATGTACATCGCAAGACCTACTACGCCGAGCACGATGAGACCGCGGCCGTGGATCTTGGGAATGTGCACCGGTGCGATGTAGAAAAAGCCGATAACTGCCATGGCGATGAGATATATCCAGCCGCAGAAGGGCTTGATAGCTGCATCGATAAGCGTCACCAGAGGCAGCAGCATGGAAGAAGAGGTGATGGGAAGTCCATCATACACCTTGCGCAGGCCGGGATCTACTTTCACGCGGTTCATTTCCTGAACGTTGAAGAAACCCAGACGGATGACGCCTGCCAGCACGAAGAAGCCGGCAATGATGGCGGCATACCAGGTGATGCCGGCCATGCAGAGGCAGAATACAGCAGCCTGTGCGCCGAAGCAGACCACATCGCACAGAGAATCGATCTGGATGCCGAAATTCTTCTCATCTTCGGTACGCTTGCATCTGCGCGCGATGGGACCGTCGATCATATCCAGCAGACCGCACAGCATCAGACAGAATATGGCTGCCAGCATCTTGCCGCTGAGAGAAAAGCACATGCCCACGATGGAACTCATGAGGCTGAGATAAGTTGCGATAACGGAAGGATTGTAATATCCGATCAAAGGAATGCTCTCCTTTTGCTTCAATAGTAAATCACTATAATCATATCACAAAAGGAATTTGTGTCAAGACTATTATAGTAAATACGAAAAGTCCGCTGCCGGTAAGACAGCGGACTGAGACGGATCAGATGATGTTGTATTTGTTTTCGCCGATGGGATGCGCGTCCTTGGTAACGGTATTGTGACCGATGATTATGCCGATCATGTATTCGTTGCCGGCGGGCACGCCGATCTTCTCCTTGAATTCGGCGCCGAAGGCAGTGGTTTCCACCATATCGCGGAACATGCCTACGATGACGCTGCCCAGACCCATGCCGACTGCGGACAGGGCCAGGTTTTCTACGGCGATGCCGCAGTCAAGGCGCGGATAGTATCCCTGATTCTCCTTTGCGGAGGAGATGATGACATACAGGGGAGCGCCCATCAGGGGAGCGTAATCGGGAGCTTCGATAGCTGCGCGGCGCTCGGGAGCTGCGTTTTCCAGCATGTATGCCTTTGCGGCGGCGTTGAATTCGTCAAGCAGCGCCTTGTCCTTTACGAATGCAAAGTGCCAGGGCTGACGGTTTACTGCGGAAGGAGATGCCAGCGCGGCATCTACCAGATTCTGCAGTTCGGCCTCTGTAAGAGGTACGCCGTCAAATCCGCGGGTGCTGCGGCGGTCAAGTATTGCTTTCTGTACGGGATTGGACATGTTCATTTCTCCTTTATACGGTCAGCGCTTTGCGTACTTCTTTACGCGGTCGTCGTCAATGACGCCGGCCCAGTTCATGCCGAAGGCGAAATCGTAGGTGTTGCCTGCAGCATCAACATGGCAGCGCATATCCAGTTCCTTGTCCTCGCACTGGGCTTCGACGGTTTCCATATCTGCGGGGATCTGCATGGGCAGCAGACCGCTGGGCTCGACATTGCCGCAGAGGATCTCCAGCACAGCCTTGGCTTCCAGACCTGCGTGCAGGATGATAGCATCGGTAGAGGGCTCGAATTCCTTTACAACGCAGGGCTTGGACATGCGGATGACGGTGATGACCGGCTTGTCGCCCATGGCCTTCTTTGCATTCAGTACCATGTCCAGATCGGATTCGTTGGAGGTGGTTACGCTCTTGCCCTTGTAGGAACGGTTGGTGAAGTCCTCCAGAGGATCGCCGCCGGCGAGAGAAACTTCGCGTGCGGTATCTGCGGTGTAGGGACGGTACTGCAGGGAGATGGGCAGATAGCCGTTGCCGCCGTTTTCGCGGTCCTCGTCGGAATAGCCCTGTCCGCCGTTTGCGTAAGAGATGCAGCAAAGGGCGAAATCGGCTTCCTCGGGAGTGTCAACAACGGTGTAGTATTCGCCTACGACTGCGTGGTCGATGGGCGCAAAGTGCTTTTCGGGCATAATCATGCCGAAGAAGTTGCGGCTGGCGGGACGGTATGCATCGGGAATGTATACCTTCTTGCCCTTTGCCATGGGCAGCTTGCGGCCTTCGTTCTTAAGCATTACGATGGACTTGAGCTGTGCATCGAAGCCGGCCTGCCTGAATTCATCACAGGCAACGGTGGCGCGGGTGTGCTCAACATCCAGATAGGGATTCTCGAAAAGACCGGTGCGGAAGAAATTGCGCAGCAGACGCTCGGCGCTCTTGGCAAAGCGGGCCTTCATGTATGCCTCGCCGTGCTCCTTTACGCCCATTTCGTATGCATCCAGTACGGGGTGCTTTTCGTTATTGCCGCCGAACTGGTCGATGCCTGCTTCGATGGCTGCGTAGTGCAGTTCGACGCTGTTCAGAGTCTCAAGACCCCAGCACTTGCCTGCAAATGCGGATACCTTGGGACCCATGGGCTTTACGACTGCCCAGTCGGTGCATACAACGCCGTCGTAGCCGTACTTGTTGCGCAGCAGATCGGTAATGATGTACTTGGAATAGCCGTTGCCAACCTGCTGGTCGGGATCCTGACCAGCGGAGATGGTGTAATAAGGCATGACGGCGGAAGCGGAGCCGGTGCCGCCGGCCAGCTTGAATGCGCCTTCGGTGAAGGGCTTCATTACGGTATCAAAGTTGTTGCCGGGATATACGGCATACTTGCCGTAGGAATAGTGAGCGTCACGTCCGCCTTCGCCGGAACCGCCGCCGGGCCAGTGCTTGACCATGGCGTTTACGGAATCGTAGCCCCAGCCGTTCTTGATCTCGCGGTCGCCTTCGGAGGTCTGGAAGCCGTCGCAGTAGGCACGTGCCATGTCGGTATCCAGCTCAACGCCTTCGCCGAAGGTGCCCATGAAGCGGCTCCAGCGGGGCTCGGTGGCAAGGTCGATCTGGGGAGACAGGGCGGTGGCGATACCCAGCGCACGGTATTCCCTGGAGGCTACTTCGCCGAACTTGCGGGTTACCTCGGGATCAAAGGTGGCTGCGAGACCAAGGGTCTCGGGCCAGAGGGAGATATCACCGCCGGCGCCCATATTGTACTCTGCGGAGAAGTCAGAGCCGTGGCGGGGGTCGGAAGAGGTGTTTACGGGAATGGAGAAGCCCTTGCCCTCTACGAAGGCCTGCATCTCGTTGTTCCACTTTGCGGCTACTTCTGCGCTTTCGAAGGTGGTGGCCAGCACGTGGCGCACATTGTCCTCGGAAAGGAAGGTCTGCTGCTGGTCGGTGAGTGCCCAGCTGGCTGCGCCGGACTCATCGAAGGGCTTGCCGCCGTAGGTGGATGCGCCGAAGTGGCCGCTCCTGCGGTTGGGCACTGCCTGATGTGCGGAATACAGCATAAGACCGGCGATTTCCTCTATGGAAAGGCGCGCTGCCAGGTCCTTTGCACGGGTATCGGCGTCAAGGCGCCAGTCTTCATAGGGCTTCAGCACGCCGGTGCCGTCCATGTCCTTGAAGAAGAGACCGTCCTGCTCGATTATTTTTACGGAAGTATAGCCCAGCACCGGGCCGTTTTCATTTTTTATGTACTTGATATCCATTTTTCATTCACCTCAGAAGGCTCTGTAGTTTCCGCCGGAACCCCACTCAAAGAACTCCAGCATGTTGAAATACATCTTGGCGGGTTCAACGCCCAGCAGCTCTTCGAACTTGGCAAACAGCTTCTGGCAGTATTCCCTCTTGCTGTCCATGGTGGGACGGGTGAACAGACGGGTCTCCATGAAGATGCAGGGTGCGCCGCCGGGGCCCTTCTGCATATCGGCGCCGTCGCGGATCTCGACCATGGTTACTTCGGGGGTCTTGCCGGGGATAACGGTGATTGCTTCCCAGATTGCATTGCGGACTGCGTCGCGCTTGGCTTCATCCAGCTTTACGGAAGTTACGAAATTAACGAAAGGCATAAAGGTACCTCCTGAATATTATTTTGATACTATTATATCATATAATATAATTAGCTTGCAAACATTGACTTTGAAAAAACACAGTTTGTTATCATTTTGTTGTGCTGTGATTCTTTGCAATTTCTCCGTTTTATCTATACAATGCCGGTGTATAATACTTCACGGACAATTCAGAGCCTTATCGAGAGTGGTTGAGGGACGGGCCCGATGAAACCCGGCAACCGGCGCAAGCTAGGTGCCAATTCCCGCGGCGAATATTTGCCGGAAGATGAGGCGGGATGGACTTATCATGTTCAGCTCGCCGTAAGAGGCGGGCTTTTTTGTTCGACTTTATCTGAAAAGGAGATATATTCATGAGGCATCTTTTCACTTCCGAATCCGTAACCGAGGGACATCCCGATAAAATCTGCGACCAGATCTCCGATGCTGTTCTGGACGCGATCCTTGCACAGGATCCCGATGCACACGTTGCCTGCGAAACCTGCGTTACCACCGGTATGGTAATGGTAATGGGCGAGATCACCACCAAGGCATATGTGCCGATCGACAAGATCGCACGTGAGAAGGTTGTTGAGATCGGCTACGACCGCGCAAAGTACGGCTTCGACGGTTCTTCCTGCGCTGTGCTGGTTTCCGTTGACGAGCAGTCTCCCGATATCGCCATGGGCGTAAACCGCGAAGTAGACATGGATCAGGGCGCCGGCGACCAGGGCATGATGTTCGGCTATGCCTGCGATGAGACCGAGGAATATATGCCTCTGGCCATCTCTCTTGCACACAAGCTGACCTACAAGCTCGCTCAGGTACGCAAGACCGGCGAAGTTCCCTACCTGCGTCCCGACGGAAAGGCTCAGGTCACCGTTGAGTACGATGACAACACCCCCGTTCGCATCGAGGCAGTTGTTCTCTCCACCCAGCACGCCGAAAAGGCCACTCATGAAGAGATCGAGCGCGACATGATGGAAAAGGTCATCCTGCCCACCCTGCCCGCAGAACTGCTGGACGAGAACACCAAGTATTTCGTAAATCCCACCGGTCGTTTCGTAGTAGGCGGCCCCATGGGCGACTCCGGTCTCACCGGCCGCAAGATCATCGTTGACACCTACGGCGGCTATGCCCATCACGGCGGCGGCGCTTTCTCCGGCAAGGACCCCAGCAAGGTTGACCGCTCCGCAGCATATGCCACCCGTCACGTTGCCAAGAACCTGGTAGCAGCAGGTCTGGCCAAGAAGTGCGAAGTCGGCGTTGCATACGCTATCGGCGTTGCAAAGCCCGTCGGCATCTTCGTAGATTCCTACGGCACCGGCGTTCTGTCCGATGACAAGCTGTCCGAGATCGTCGGCAAGGTATTCGATCTGCGTCCCGCAGCCATCGTACGCGATCTGGAGCTGAAGAAGCCCGGCTATCAGAAGGTCGCTGCTTACGGTCACTTCGGCCGCAACGATCTGGATCTGACCTGGGAGCGCCTGAACAAGGTTGAGGAACTCAAGGCAGAAGCCGCCAAGTTCTGATAATACAATATATAAGCCCCGTCATGATTCTGTCACCGTTTTGTACCCCGTTATGTACCGGGTATGTGCTTGACGTGTCATGTGCGGGGCTGTATAATTATTTTATTATTGTATGGAGGTATGACTATGGGTGTTTTCTGCATAGTATTTGGTATAATCATTATCGTAGGCTTCCTGCTGCTGGGTCATGTTACCGGCATTGCACTGGGTCTCGAATCTTTCTTTAATGTTATGGGCGGCAATGCACAGCTTGATATTATGGAATTCCTCAGCTTCCCCGGTCCCGAGGGACTTCCCACTTATCTTATCAGCCTTGCAATCTTTGCATTCCTTGGTCTTACCATCGGAATCGGCGTCGTCATGAACGGCATGGTATACCGTAAGCTCCAGTCCGTGGAGCATTATGCGCGTCGTGCATCCCGCCGCGGCAGGCGCGAGGAAGAATAATAAGCAGACCCGCAAGGGTCTTCTTGCTGGAATGGCGGAATTGGCAGACGCCACGGACTTAAAATCCGTTGACCACAAGTCGTGCGGGTTCGAGCCCCGCTTCCAGCACTTTTTAAAGCAATCCCTCTTACAGGGATTGCTTTTTTATATCAATTGACGTCCTGCGGCGTATCTGCAGCAGGACGTCTGTTTTATATGGTGTTCAGTTTTCAACCAGTGAACGGCGCTTTTTCCATGCGCCGGAGAAGAAGTAGGGGAATACCACCAGACCGTAGCCGTAGCTGGCAATGGTGGAGCCGTACCAGAAGCCCTCGACGCCCAGATTGAAGACTACGCCCAGCAGGTATGTAAGGCCGATTCGCAGTATAAAGCCCTCGGTGATGCCCATGAGGAAGTTCATTCTGGAATGTCCCAGACCGTTGATCAGCGCAAGGCTGGGCGAGCGGAATGCAAAGCCCATAAATGCTATGGCGCATACCGGTGCATAGCGGGGCGCCATGGCCAGAACCTCGGCGCTGGAATCGAATATACTGAATACATAGGTGGGGAAAGTGAGGATACAGATGCTCAGCAGCGTCTGGAATGCCAGATTGAAGCCGAAATTGCGGTAAAGCACCTGCTTTACACGGTCGGTCTTGCCGGCACCGAAGTTTTGGCCGATTATTGCCGCGCCGGAAACATTCAGCGCATTTGCCACTATGAGCGCGATGGAGTTGAGCTTGCTGCCAACGCCGGAAACAGCGGATGTTACAACACCGTACTGATTTACGAAGGAACTTACGAACAGCGCGGAGATGCTGCCTGCGCTGGACTGGATCGCGATGGGTACGCCCAGCTTCAGCACCAGCATAAGGGGCTTTTTGGAAATGCGGAAGCTGCTGAACCTGAAGTCAAAGCCGAACTGATCCCTGTGCCTGTAAAGATATCTGAGGCACAGTACGCAGGAAGTGCCCTGCGCCAGCACGGTGGCCAGCGCCGCGCCGAACGCGCCCATTTTGAAACCGGCAATGAATATGAGGTCGAGCAGCATATTGATCACCGCCGCGAGACCTATGAACATCATGGGATGCTTTGAATCACCCATGCCGCGCAGCACGGCAGAGAGGGTGTTGTAGCCGAATACAAATATCATGCCGGCAGAACTGCATACGGTGTAGGCATATGCGCCTGCGCGGGAGGCATCGGGTACATTGAGCATATTGAGGAACGGATTCGCCATTGCTATGCCGATAATGCTCAGCGCTGCGCCCAGCAGCAGTATGAATGTAAAGAGCGTGCCGATGACCTGATTGAGCGCGTCTTTGCGGCCGGCGCCTACATATTGGGATATCATTATCTGGCCTGCGGTGGCAAAACCCATGCCCAGGAACATGAAAAAGTGCATCACATCGCCGCCGACGGAGACTGCCGAAAGACCGGCGCTGCCGCCGAACTGGCCCACTACTACCATATCCACCATGTTGTATGCGGTCTGCAGCAGATTTGAGAGCATTACCGGGATTGCGAATTTGAGCAATACCGGTGTGAGTTTACCTACTGTCAGGTCTTGTACCAGCTTTTTGCCTGCCATAAAAACACTCCTTAAAAAACAAAAAACGTGCTGCCAATCGATTCGGCAGCACGTAATGCATCCAACTTCTGTGGATAAAATATCACATTTTTGCGGCTGTGTCAAGCCCGGAAGGTATTATTACGCTCCGAAGAAGGCTATTGCCATTGCATTGGGACCGGCATGGGTACCGACGGCGATGCCTACCAGAGAAGTGCGCAGTTCAGCCATGCGTCCCTGCCACATTTCGGGAGTCTTATCAAGATAGGCGCGCAGGATGTGGTCGTCAACGCCGGTGTAACCCAGCAGCATGGGCATGGAGAAATCCACGCCGCCGCGGCTGAGGATTTCCTTGGTCATCATGGAATCGGCCATCTTCCTGCCGCGGGCTTTGCCGAAGATAGTTATCTTGCCGTCTCTGGTGCCGATAACGGGCTTGATGCCCAGAAGTTCTCCGGCCAGACCCTTTACCTTGGAAATGCGGCCGCCCTTTATAAGGTTCTTCATGGTATCGAAGACTGCGATGAGGTGCACGCGGTCACGTTCGCGGTTGAGGATTTCGGAAATCTCGGCGGCGGACTTGCCTTCGTCTGCCAGACGGGTTGCATATTCAACCAGTATTCCGGAGGCGATGCACAGATTTTTGCTGTCCACAACATGCACACGTCCGGGGAAATCCGCTGCGGCGATGCTGGCGGACTGATATGTACCGGAGATGTGCTGGGATATGGTTATAACGACCACGTCGTCGCCTGCGCTGACAGCTTCCTCGAATGCCTCGCTGAAAAGGGCAGGTGCAGGCTGGCTGGTGGTGGGAAGGTTTTCACACTCCAGCAGCATGCGGTAAAATTCCTTGTGGTCTATGGTAACGCCGTCGATGTATTCCACGCCGTCAAAGTTTACCGTGAGGGGGATGATACGGGATACCTTTGCCTTTACTTCGGGAGTAAGGTCTGCCGTGGAATCACACATTATGCGTACGTTCATATTATTCATATCCTTTCGTTCATCTCAGGAAAAGCCTGAGAAGTTTGCCGTAGAAGCGGTTATAAGGCTGATAACGCATGGGAAGGTCGAGCCAGGTCTTCTTATCGAGAATGCTCTTCAGATGTGAGAATGCGTCGAAGCCGGTCTTGCCGTGGTATGCGCCCATTCCGCTTTCGCCTACGCCGCCGAAGCCCATTGCGCTGGTAGCAAGATGTATGACGACATCGTTCACGCAGCCTCCGCCGTAGCGGCAGCGGGCGGTGATATCCGCAATGCGCTTTTTGTCGGAAGAGAAGATGTACAGCGCCAGCGGCTTGTCGCGGGATTCCACCATGGGAATCACTTCGCTGAAATCATCGTAGGTGAGTATGGGCAGCACGGGTCCGAATATCTCTTCCTGCATTACGGGATCGTTCCGGTCCACGTCTGCCATAACGGTAGGCTCTATGCGCAGAGTCGCATCGTCATTTTTGCCGCCGCAGACTACCTTTGTCTGGTCAATGAGACCGCAAATGCGATCGTAATGGCGTTTGTTCACTATCTTTCCGTAATCGTTGTTGCCGAGGGGATAGGAGCCGTACTGTGTTTCGATCTGATATTTGATTTCGGAAATGAGCTTGTCCTTTATGGTGCTTGCGCAGAGAATGTAATCCGGCGCTACGCAGGTCTGACCGCAATTGAGAAATTTGCCGAAGACTATGCGCTTTGCGGCAAGGGCGATGTTCGCGGTATCATCCACTATGCAGGGGCTTTTGCCGCCCAGTTCCAGCACGGCGGGAGTAAGATGCTCCGCCGCCCTGCGAAGAACTTCTTTGCCTACGTTCTTGCTGCCGGTGAAAAAGATCATATCAAACTTTTTCTCCAGAAGGGCGGCATTTTCCTGCCTGCCGCCGGTAACTACGGAAATATATTCTTCGGGAAAGCATTCTGAGATGATCTCTGAAATCACTTTGGAAGTGGCAGGGGAGTAAGCGCTGGGCTTCACGATGCAGGTGTTGCCGGCAGCGATAGCGTCCGCAAGGGGATCGATAGTCAGCAGGAAGGGGTAATTCCACGGACTCATGATGAGCACATTGCCGTAAGGACAGGGCTTGACATAACTTACGGAATGAAACTGTGTGATGGGAGTAGGCACAATCCTGCGGCGTGAATAGCGCGCAAGATTCCTGATCATGTGACTTACTTCGGTCAGGGCCAGTCCGGCTTCACACATAAATCCTTCGAAAGCGCTTTTGCCAAGGTCGGCGGTAAGCGCGTCGGTTATATCCTTTTCGCGTGCTTTTACTGCGTTGTACAGTTTTTTCAGCATCGCCTTGCGGAATTTGATATCAAGAGTGGCGCCCGTTGCGAAAAAACGTCGCTGCGCCTCAAGGATGCGATCCATTTCTGCGGAAGTCATATTTTGCTGCTCCCTTCGGATACTATGTGGTAGAAGCGTTCAAGCTCCTTTGCGTCCATCAGAACAGGTACAGGATAGAGGGGATTTCCTTCTCTTCCGGCGTGCTTTGCCATGGCAGGAATATCGGCACTCTTTATTCCCGGTATCTTTTCGGGTATGCCCATGCTGCTGTTCATATCGCGCACGGTCTGAATGAATTTGTATGCCGCTTCGGCATAGCTTTCGCTTTCGGATGAAATGCCGGTATAAACGGCAAGCTCATAGAGCTTTTTGTGTATGGTCTTGCCGTATGCTTCAAGGAAGATGGGCAGCAGCACGGAATTTGCAAGGCCGTGAGGTATGTTGTACTGTCCGCCAAGCGAATGGGCTACGGCATGCACATAGCCGACATAGGATTTTGAAAATGCGATGCCTGCCTTGTAGGCGGCGGTCAGCATGTTTGAACGGGCATTTATATCATTGCCGTCGCGGTAAGCTTTTTCAACGTTTTCAAATACCAGCTTTACGGCTTCGCAGGACAGCCGGCGGGTCTCCTTGCTGGTGGAGCGGCCGATGTAGGCCTCCACGGCATGGGTAAGCGCATCCATTCCCGTGGTGGCAGTAAGCTGCGGGGGCAGCGAACGGGTGACCTCCGGGTCGAGCACTGCGTGGCTGGGAATGAGCGGGAAAGAATTCATTGTATATTTATGTTTTTTTGCCGGGTCGGTTATGACTGCGGTGACCGTTACCTCGCTGCCCGTGCCTGCGGTGGTGGGAATGGCAACGAGTGTGGGCAGTTTTCTGAATACCCTGAGATCGCCTTTCAGGCTGTCGAGACTTCTCCTTGGATGTGCCAGACGTGCGCCCAGAGCCTTTGCACAGTCAATGGATGAACCGCCGCCGAAGGCTATGAGGCAATCGCACTTTTCGCGAAGATATATCCTGCGGGCTTCGCTTACATTATCTACAGTAGGGTTCGGGCGGGTGCCGTCGTAAACCGCAAGGCGCACAGTGCTTTTCGACATTGACTTTTCAAGCGCGGCAGTCACTCCGGCTTTGCGCAGAAAAGAATCCGTTATCAGCAGTGCAGAACGTTTTCCGAGCCTTTCGAGCATTGCGGGTACTTCATTCACGCTGTGCATAATGTGGGGTTCGCGGTAGGGCAGCACAGGCAGTGCCGCGTGAAATGCCGCCTGATATATGCGGCAGAATACTTTTTTGATGGGATGCATTGCTTCTTACCTTTTTGATCATATCATATTTTTGCAAAATAAAGTATAGCAGGAACAAAGTTGCACGGTCAACAATTAGAACGAATTGCTCTAAAGCCAACATTATTTACATTGAGAGAACGGTATGCTATAATTAATGGGTAAAAATACGTCATAATTCGACAGACTGTTGGGGGACATTATGCGTACTGAGAAACATTACAGGCGTGTCTGGAAGTGCCTGTATTTCATAGCTCATAAGTTTATTGAGCTTAAATTCAATTACAAGCATGATAAGTATATGCCGGAAGGACCGTGTCTCGTGATATCCAATCACGTCACCAACTGGGACCCGCTGCTGATGGCGATGAGCTTCCCGAAGACGAATTTGCACTTTGTGGCAAGCGAACATCTTTTCAGAATGGGCTTTGTATCCAAGCTTATCAATTTCCTCGTGGCACCCATCGCAAGGCGCAAGGGATCTTCCGGTCTTGATGCGGCGATGTCCAGCCTGCGTACCATAAAGGCAGGCGGCAGCGTGGGTCTGTTTGCGGAAGGTGAGTGTACCTGGGACGGACGCAGCGTAGAGATATTCACTGCTACCGGCACCCTCGCGAAGGCAAGCGGCGCACCTCTGGTGACTTACCGCATAGAAGGCGGCTATTTCACAATGCCCCGCTGGAGTGCGGGACAGCGCCGCGGCAGGATGAACGGTCATGTGGTGAACGTTTATCAGCCGGAAGAGCTTAAAAAGATGCGTCCCGATGAAGTGGCGGCTGCCATCAACCGCGATATTTACGAAGACGCTCAGGAAAGGCAGAAGACCGAAAAGATACGTTTCCGCAGCAGGAAGCGTGCCGAGGCACTGGAAAGCATGCTGTGCCTCTGCCCCAAGTGCAATCGCGTGGGCAGGATGAAGAGCAGCGGCATTTACCTTGAATGCGAATGCGGCATGAAGGTGGAATTCACCGAATACGGCGAATTCAGCCCCGCAGAGCCTTTCCGCACCGTGGGTGAATGGGACGCATGGCAGAATGAGAAGATCGCCGCCGGTGATTTCGAGCACGGCGGGGAAATGTTCTCCGATGAGAATATCCATCTCAGCCAGGTTTCCGATGACCATGGGGTGACCGAGCTGCATGTGGGCAGGCTTACCCTGAAGGACGGCGCGCTGTATATCGGGGACAAGTGCTTCGAGCTTGAAAAGATTCACAACATGGGTATCGTACGCACTAACAGACTGTTCTTCGTTTATGACGATATCTATTATGAACTGAGGACCATGACTGTGGATTGCCTCAGAAAATACAGGATAGTTTGGCTCAACGCCAACAGACAGAAGTAACAGGAGGGATATTATGGATTATTCAGCAGCAAACGCCTCTCTCTGGAGCGCGATGATACAGTTGGGTATAATCGCCGGTTCCATTCTGCTGGCAAACATGCTCAGGCGTAAGGTACCTTTCATCCGCAAGGGTCTCATGCCCGTGTCGGTAATGGCAGGCTTCATACTGCTTCTGTGCAAGGTTACCGGCCTTTACAAGGCAAACACCGAATTCCTTGAATTCCTGGTATACCACTGCATTGCCCTGGGATTCATAGCAATGTCGCTGCGCACTGTTGACAAGCAGAAGCAGGATAACAACAACCTTGTCGGACTCAAATCCGGCGCTATCATAGTAAGTACATATCTTGTGCAGGCGCTGGTGGGTCTTGTGATAACCATCGCCCTTGCATACACCATCAAGCCAGATATGTTCAAGGCTGCGGGTCTTCTGCTGCCCATGGGCTACGGTCAGGGCCCCGGTCAGGCAAACAATATCGGCGGTTCCTATGAAGCGCTGGGCTTTGTCGGTGGACGCAGCTTTGGTCTTTCCATCGCGGCAGCAGGTTATCTCTGCGCCTGCACCGTGGGCGTTGTGATGCTCAACCACTGGGCAAAGAAGGGTCTGCTGGCAAAGGGAAACAAGGAAGAGACTTCCGAAAACCTTTCCGCAAACTTCTTTCAGGAAAAGAACGAGATACCTGTTTCCGATTCTGTCGATAAGCTCTCCATGCAGCTTGCAATGGTAATGGTGGTCTATCTTGCCACTTACCTCGCTACCTGGGGCATTACTTCCGGTCTTTCTGCCATATCCGAAGGTCTGGGCAACACGCTCAATTCCCTTCTGTGGGGATTCAACTTCATCATCGGTTCTGTTTTTGCGATGCTCACCCGCGTTATCCTTGAGAAGGGCCGCAAGATGAAGATAATCAACCGTCAGTATCAGAACAACTACCTGCTCAACCGTATCTCCGGTTTCTTCTTCGATCTGATGATCGTTGCCGGTATCGCAGCCATCAATCCCGAGGACATCAGCGGTCTGTGGGTGCCCTTCGTACTGATGGCAGTTGCGGGCGGCGCTGTGACCTGGTTCTTCCTGCGCGTGGTATGTAAGCATGTATACGGCAATTATTTCCGCGAGGGACTTATCTCCATGTATGGCATGCTCACCGGTACCATCGGTTCCGGCGTGCTGCTGCTCAGGGAGATCGACCCTGAACTCAAGACTCCTGCAGCTGACAATCTGGTAGTAGGTTCCAGTTACGGCATTGTTTTCGGCGCACCCATGCTGGTGCTCGTAAGCCTTGCCACCCGCAGTGACCTGATGTGCTTTGTCACATTCGGTCTTGTCGCGCTGTATCTTGTGGCGCTTCTGTTCATAATTTACAAAGCGCGCAGAAAGAATAAATAAAAAATTACCTATGTTAGCACATGCGCGGTTGACAGATTCCCGCGCATGTGCAATAATTTTTCTGTGGTTTTTGTGTAATAGTAGGATACTTAAACTTTTCCGACTTGATTGGAGGATACAACGATGATTCAGAGCATGATAGCTATCCTTGACCTCGGCAGCACTGAAAATCCCCGTATTGCCCGTGAAATCCGCGAGCTGGGCGTTTACAGTGAGATCTATCCCCACGACATCACTCCCGAAGAGCTGAAGGCACTTCCCGGCGTATGCGGCGTTATCCTCAACGGCGGCGTAAACCGCGTTGTTGACGGCGTTGCCATCGATGTCGATCCCGCCATCTTTGATTGCGGCCTGCCCGTTATCGCGGTCGACCACAATGCCGCGAACCGTACTGCTGACCTGGCTGTATGGCCCGAGGATTCCAAGAAGGTTCTGGACGATTTCATCGTAAAGTGCGCCTGCGAGCGTAACTGGAATATTGAAAACTTCATTGCCGACCAGATCGAGCTGATCCGTCAGCAGGTTGGCAACAAGAAGGTTCTGCTGGCTCTCTCCGGCGGCGTCGACTCTTCCGTAGTTGCCGCACTGCTGCTGAAGGCCATCGGCGATCAGCTGGTCTGCGTACATGTAAATCACGGTCTGCTGCGTAAGGGCGAGCCCGAGCAGGTTATCTCCGTATTCCGTGAGCAGATGGGCATGGGCGAGAATCTGGTCTATGTAGACGCAGTGGATCGTTTCCTTGACAAGCTGGCCGGCGTTGCAGATCCCGAAGCAAAGCGTAAGATCATCGGCGGCGAGTTCATCCGCGTATTCGAGGAAGAAGCCCGCAAGCTGGACGGCATCGAGTTCCTGGGTCAGGGCACCATTTACCCCGACATCATCGAGTCCGGCACCAAGACTGCCAAGATGGTAAAGTCCCATCACAACGTAGGCGGCCTGCCTGAGGACCTGCAGTTCGAACTGGTTGAGCCCCTGAAGATGCTCTTCAAGGACGAAGTACGTGCCTGCGGCGTTGCTCTGGGTCTGCCCCACGGCATGGTATACCGTCAGCCCTTCCCCGGCCCCGGCCTGGGCGTACGCTGCCTCGGCGCCATCACCCCCGACCCTCTGGAAGCCGTTCGTGAGTCCCACGCTATCCTGCGCGAAGAATTCGCCAACAACGGCCTCGAAGGCAAGGTATGGCAGTACTTCACCGCTATCCCGGACATCAAGTCCGTCGGTGTTCGTGACCACGCCCGTGCAGACGAGTGGTGCGTAATCATCCGTGCCGTCAACACCATCGATGCCATGACCGCTTCCGTTGAGGAACTGGATTGGGCTCTCATCCACAAGCTCACCCAGCGCATCACCAATGAAGTAAAGGGCGTAAACCGCGTTCTTATCGATGTAACTCCCAAGCCCACCGGAACCATCGAGTGGGAATAAGTCAATCAGTTTTCCCTGAGCTTTGAAGCTCGATATACAATTTTACAGCAGTGACAAACTATCGGCTTGGACCGAGAATTCTCGGGCAGGCCGATAGTAATATATTGTCTAATTGGAGAAAAAAACATCATGAAACGTATTCTGCAATCCTATGTAAAGACCCCCCTGATTCTGCGCATTGCAATCGGTCTTGTGATCGGTGTTTGCCTGGGTCTTGTCGCCCCTCAGCTGGCAATCATTTCCATGTTGGGTGAAATCTTTGTAGGCGCACTGAAAGCCATTGCTCCCATTCTCGTTTTCGTACTTGTAAGTCGGA
>JAZRPZ010000047.1:0-8057 GCA_045649485.1 Clostridia bacterium | reverse complement strand
TCTCACCCTCAAGGGTCTGAGGATAATTTATGAAAAGAATATCAGCGCTGAATATTGATTCTCCGATAGGCACGCTGGGACTATGCGCACGGGATGGATATCTCGTGCGCATAGTCTTTGGCGGACTTGAAGAGACGGGGGAGACGGACGGCGTGCTTTTTGAAGCAAAAAAGCAGCTGGAGGAATATTTCCTCGGCAGGCGCCGGGCTTTTGATATCCCTCTTTCTCCCGAAGGCACGGACTTTCAGAAGCGGGTGTGGAATGCCCTTATGGAGATTCCGTACGGCGAGGTATGCTCATATGCGGATATTGCTCTGAAAGTCGGTTCGCCGAAGGGCTTCCGTGCGGTGGGTATGGCGAACCATGTGAATCCCATTCCGATAATAGTTCCCTGTCACAGGGTCGTGGGAAAAAACGGAAAGCTGACGGGTTATGCCGGCGGGCTTGAAATGAAGAACGCGCTCATTGAAATGGAAAAGAACAACAGGTAAATATGACCTTCCGGTGCTACGGTAAATTTTTTGCGGAAGGGCGGCTGAAATGTCGTTTAACTTGCCAAAATACCGAAAGTAGCTTATAATTGAAGAGATGCCGTCCGGCAACAGCATGGCCGGCATATCAACTACGGAAAGACGGTCGTATAATGTTCAAAAAGAGGTACTCCATAGTATTTGATATAGAGACCGACGGCAGCAAGGGCAGCCGTGTGTGTCAGCTTTCCTATCTTATAGTATCCCGCTGGCGCGTGAAGGCGAAGAACATGTATTTCAAGCTGGATTACATGAACTATCACGCGCAGAAGGTACATGGACTCAGCGTATACAAGCTGCGCAGGCTTTCAAACGGCGAAATATTCGCCGACCGCGCAGATGAGATATACAAGGACTTCGCAAATGCCGAGGTGTGGATAGGTCACGACGTGCAGTGCGATGTGCGCTACCTTACCGGTGAATTCAGGCGCATCGGCAGGAAGATAAATCCTCCGGCGACATTCTGCACGCTGAAGAGATATACCGAAGAGGTAGGCATCCCGCTGAAGAACAATCCCGGCAAGCTGAAGCCCCCGAAGCTGGAAGAGCTGATGAGGCACTTCGGAATAACTCCCGATCTGGTGATAAAGCGCTGCAAGAAGTGGTTTGGCGGCGGAGAACATGCTCACGATGCCAGATACGACACAGTTGCCACCTTCCTGTGCATGCAGGTGGGCGAAGAGCGGGCATAAGCCGTGAGCAAGTACTTTACTTGACAATTCAAAGTAGCTGATATATAATTCTAATGTCCGGAATTGGGGCACTGCCGCGTTATACATGCGGCAGTGTCGCTTATTATTATCCGGGCTGATTATTTGTAAACAAGCCAACAGGAGGGCTTTAATAATGGAAAACCAGCGCATTCTTACGATGACCGATAAGGCCAATCTGCTCAAGGAGCTCGACGAGCTCAAGATCGCCAAGCAGGAAGTTACCGAGGAGATCAAGATCGCCCGCGGTTTCGGCGACCTGAGTGAAAATGCCGAGTACACCGAAGCAAAGGAAAACGAAGGCCGTATCTACGGACGTCTCGCAGAGATCGAGCAGCTGCTGAAGACCTCTACTTTCGTGGATGATTCCAAGCTCACTGCCGATGTTGTAAACATGGGCACCGTAGTCACCGTATATGATATGGAATACGAAGAGGAAGATGAGTACACCATCGTCGGCTTCACCGAGTCCGATCCCATGAAGCTGTTCGTTTCCGCTGAGTCTCCCATCGGCGCAGCCCTCATCGGCGCTCGCGTCGGCGATGTAGTATCCGCAAACACTCCCGGCGGCGTTATCAAGCTGGAAGTACGCGCCATCCGCCTGCGCTGATAAAATACGCGAAATACTGAAAATCTGACACGATCCGGAGGTTTATTATAATGCCTGAAGATATCATGATGGAACTTTCCGAACAGAACCGAATCCGCCTTGAAAAGCTCCGCGCACTGCAGGAAGCCGGCAAGGATCCTTATGTGATCACCACTTACGACGTGACCGATTATTCTTCCGATATCCTTGCGGATTTCGCCGCATATGAGGGCAAGGAAGTATCTATCGCAGGCCGTATGATGTCCCGCCGCATCATGGGCAAGGCAGCCTTTGCTCACCTGCTGGACCGCGACGGCCGCATTCAGATCTACGTCAAGCGTGACGAGGTCGGTGAAGACGTATACAAGGCCTTCAAGGAAGACGACATCGGCGATATCCTGGGCGTAAAGGGTACTGTATTTCAGACCCGTACCGGCGAGACCTCCATTCAGGTTAAGGAACTCACCCTGCTGACCAAGTCTCTGCATCCCCTGCCCGAGAAGTTCCACGGTCTGCAGGATACCGATACCCGCTATCGTCAGCGCTATCTGGATCTGATCGTCAATCCCGACGTAAAGAACACCTTCGTAAAGCGCTCCAACATCCTGCGCGAGCTGCGCGCCTTCCTTGACGGACGCGGCTTCCTGGAAGTTGATACCCCCATCCTCACTCCCTTCGAGATCGGCGCATCCGCACGTCCCTTCTATACCCATCACAACACTCTGGATATGGATATGGTGCTGCGCATCGAGACCGAGCTGTACCTGAAGCGTCTGATCGTGGGCGGTATGGATCGCGTTTACGAAGTTGGCCGTATCTTCCGTAATGAGGGTATGGATACCAAGCACAATCCTGAGTTCACCTCCATCGAGCTGTATCAGGCTTATACCGATTTCCACGGCATGATGGATCTGGTCGAGGATATGATGAAGACCGTTACCCAGAATGTATGCGGTTCTCTCGTTATCCCCTATCAGGGTCACGAGATCAATATCGGCAACTGGGAGCGCCTGACCATGGTCGAGGCAGTCAAGAAGTACTCCGGCGTTGATTACAACGACTGGAAGACCGACGAAGATGCCATCGCCTGCGCAAAGGCACATCACGTAGACCTGCCCGAGATCCCCACCAAGGGCGCCATCCTGGCAGAGTTCTTCGATGCATATGTTGAAGACAAGCTCATCCAGCCCACCTTCATCTATGATTATCCCGTTGAGATCAGCCCCCTTGCAAAGCGCAAGCCCGATGATCCCGCCTTCACCGAGCGTTTCGAATACTTCATCAACGCTACCGAGTTCGGCAATGCCTTCTCCGAGCTGAACGATCCCATCGATCAGCGCGGCCGCTTCGAAAAGCAGGTTGCCGACCGCAAGGCAAAGGATCCCGAGACCAAGGCACAGGTTGATTACGATTACATCAACGCCCTTGAGTACGGCATGCCCCCGACCGGCGGCCTGGGCTTCGGTATCGACCGTCTCGTGATGCTGCTGACCGATTCCGCATCCATCCGCGACGTTCTGCTGTTCCCCACCATGAAGAATATCGACTGAGAAAGAGTTGATATATAAGGGGTTTGAGACTTTTCTCGGTGAATTTGCACACCAAATACACCAATTGTACACCAATTTGAAAACTCAATTACATGCCAAGATGGCGTGAAAAGAACGCTCCTATCCAAGACGGAGGCACCCTACAAACGAGGGTGCCTCCGTTCTTTTATTCTGTTAATCGTTGTATCTTTTTCGGATGTCTTCCAGCTTCTTCGCCATTTCCTTCTTGATGTATTCCGGGCCGGTGATGGTCACATAGTTGCCGAGTCCAAACACCCATCCGTAGAACTGCTGGCTGATAGCCACAGGAACACTGATCTGGAAATGGTCTTTGTCGATGCGCGTGATGAATACGTCGCTTCCGAACTTATCAATCACGGCATTCATCATGTTGATTCTAAATCGCATCGTGACCGTTTCTATCTTACCGTCGAACATGCTGAAGGTGGATTTCTGGATCCGGAGCTTTTCGTTTTTATTATCGCCAAAAACTTCCTGCCCATCGCGTTCCTGCTGGACAATAGTGATGCTTGCCATCCTGTCCACGCGGAAAGTGCTGCGGCGTTTTTTTATGGAATCGTAGGCGATGAGATAGTAGTTATCGTCTGTGTAGATGAGTTCGTAGGGGCTCATCTGGTAGAATTCGCCCTTTTTACGATAAGCCCGCCGCTTGTTCATATCGTAATCAAAGTACTTGAAGCGAATCTGATGATCGTGCGAAATGGCAAAGCTGATCGTCCCCAGACTTTCGTGAATCTCGGTATTCATGTTTTTCACGCGGTCAAAAACGACCAGCTGCGATTTCATATCGCTGACCTGCGTCTCTGGGCAGAGCTTCTGCAGCGAAGTGATCAGCTTCATGGTCTTCGCTTCGGAAAGATATTTCGATGATTCGATAGCATCCACCATCAGTTTGACATCGCCTGCAGAGAACGAACGATTTGCAAGATAATAACCCTTGCCTTTTTCATCGCGTTCAATGCAGCGGGAATCGTTCACCGCGTCCCAGTAGTCGTTGAGCGCATTGATATCGTCATATATTCCCTTGCGGCTACAGGGGATCCGTAATTTTGTTGTGACGAGTTCTGCAATCTTATCGGCAGAAAGAGGATGCTCTTTGTCCGTTTTCTGCTCGAAAATGCTCAGGACAGTCAGTAGTTTTACCTTATATCCGTCTGGAACCATCAAAAATCATCCTGTTCTGCAACTTGAGGGGTTAAAGTTACATCTTTAGGGGTTACATTTACAAGTATAGCATATAAAACCACCAAATGGAATCAAAAGGTTGCGTCCGTGGGGTTGAAACGGTAGATTCATTGGATTAAAGGCTGATTTTCAGGTTGTGTACAGCACCGCCGATGGATTTCTCCACAATATCCGCAACCGCCCGCGCAATGTCGTCATGGTGCATCTTCTGACCATTGAAGTATGTCTCGAATTCCACGACCAACTTCTCTCTGAACTGATCCAAATAGTCCGCCACAAGCTGTGGAACGGCGATGCGGACGAATTTCTCTGTCGTAGTAAAATAATCGTAGATATGTTGTTCGTGAACCGCGTTCTTTTCGTTGCTTGCCATCATGGTGATTTCACGCATGATGCAGTTCAATCCTTGATAATTTGCCATAATAAACCTCCTGTCCTCGCTACTTCCCTGAAAACAGAAAGCAGAGGATCTAAATAATAATTATTGATATATATAAACTGTATTTTCTGGACTGCCGCCAGAGGAACTTTCCTCACTCAATGCCGCGCAAGGCGTCATACATCCTTTCGGCGCGGTCAAGGCGCTCGGGTTCGTGCTCCTGAAAGTACATGAGCAATTTGTCGATGTTATTCGGTGAAAAGCGCATTGCGCCGCAGTTCCATTTGTACAGGGTATTTCTGTTGATGCCGATCATCTCTGCCACGTCTTTGATACTGTTGCCGTCGAGGTAGAACGCCGTGCGCAAGATGCCTTCGAGTTGTGTGTATGTACGGATTTTCATAAAATCACCTCCGTAATCAAGGTACAAACATTACGCATACATGCGTACTTTTTCTCCCTGAATACAAATCTACGTTATCGTAGTTGCCGTCTGACGTCATTTTGTTCTTTGAATGCCTGAAGAAAACACGCTAAAAGTGTATAGCAATGTTGCGGAGTATGGAACGCTTAAGGAGTAAATTGTATCGGCAGACATTCAAAAAAACAGACCGGAAGCAGTGCTTTCGGTCTGTTTTGCTGTATTCAGGTTTACGTGCTGCTCTCCAGCGTAGAGGCGATGCTGACGAGCTGCTTTCTGGAACTGACGCCGAGTTTGCCGTAAATATTTTTGTTGTGATACTTGAGCGTATTTTCCTTGATGTTCAGCGCGGCCATGATTTCCTTCGTGGACTTGCCTTCCAGATAGAAATCGTAGATGAGGCGTTCGGTGGGCGTCAGGGTAACGAGCTGAGAGGCAAAATAGGCGCACTGGTCTTCTGGAGTCTTGGAAACCGATTGTCCGGGCTGCGTTTCGGCAGGCGCGGCGGCTTCTTCCGGTGCCGGCGCAGGAATTTGCTCCGTCTTGCCTTCCGCGTCACGCTGAATCAGCAAGCACAGGAGCAGCAGGAACAGTTCGCTGACGATGTAGGAAACGGACAGCAGCTCGAAATCGATGCGCACAAACTGTTCCAGCAGCCACACGCCGATGTTGACAAACAGGGCTGCGCTCATGACCACCGCATGAATGGCAGAATCCACGTTCCGGTTTGCGCAGGCGTGGAAGAGTACGGCAGCGGTGGCCAGAAAATATCCCAGCAGATAGAACAGGTAGATGCAGTGCAAAGGTCCGTAGACTTTATCCAAAACGGTTGTCCCATTCACGACGGACAGAGAAACTTCTTTATAGTAAACATCCAGAATGCCCGGACTGGCGGCGATCAGGAAAATCACCGCGCTCAAACCGATCAGAATCTTGGGCAGGAATTTCCCGTACTTCAGCCGACAGGTGTTCAGGATGATCATCAGCATGGACAGCGGCAGAAATACCGAGCCCAGATAGGACAGACGGTTTGCCCACAGCGCGGCATTCAGCGTTCCTGACAGGGACAGCGCGAGATAGCCGGTGTTTACAATCAGTACCGATGAAAACAGGAGGATAAACCACGGATCTCTTTTGCGGATCAGAAACCGGTAACCGACAGCCGTTGCCAGAGAAAGCACAGCCGTCGCGGCATATATGATGGATACGCTCGCCGCCTTATTACCGACGCCGCCAAAGCAGGTCAGCAGAGTGCAGAGCAGCATAAAAAGGAGAATAACTCCGATGATTTTCTTCAAATCAATACCCCTTTGAGGTTATTTTTGCCCGATCCCACACTTTTTCCCACACATTTCGGCAGAAAAATCGGTTTTTCCCACACTTCTGAGCGTCATCGGGTGGGGACATGCAGAATGGAGTGGCCTATAATGAAACCATAGTTGAGGAATTATATCACAATCTGTGGAATCCTTCAACGAATTTCCAATAAAGAATCTTCGTACACGGGGGTGAGTTCAATGGATGGGCGGAGGACGGCAACGTATAGAAAGCTGTTTGAACCCGGCGGCGTGCGGTATCAGTTCTTCTGCGATGTGTCTGGCGCACTGGTCTGCACCACGGATGTTCTGACCGACGATGAACCAGTACGGGCATGGAAAGACGAGGCCAAGAAACATTTCAACCGGTGCCAACGCTGCGACAGATGGGTATCGGATCCCATGTACAACGCCGAAACGATGGAGTGCGTTCAATGCTCTCCGTGGGAGGAACAGCCGGCGTTCTGTCCGTATTGTGGTGAGAGCGTAGTGGAGGACAAGACGTTCTGTCACAGCTGCAATGCCCGGCTGAAGTATCGTGAAACGGAGGAATGCGGATGAAGACGCAGACGGAATTTGACGTATGTAGTCCGGAATATTACGGATTCGGCGTCGGAATCATGAAGAAAATCAAGGTGTGCGCGCGCTGCGGCGCATCGGAACCGGCTGAGCGGTATGTCTGCAGGCAATGCGGAGCGCGGCTGCCCGAACAGACTCTGTTTCAGCGGTATCAGCAGATGCACAAGAAATGCCCGGTGTGCGATACGGTGCTGACAGAAAAGATGAAATTCTGTCCGCACTGCGGCATAAAGCAGGAAAGAGAAAAGGAGAGCAAAAAGATATGAAGAGATTGTTGGGAATGGCACTTCTGATTCTGTTTTTGACGGCGGTATTCTGGACGGCCAATGCAGAAGGTAAGGAATGCTGGTACTATGCACAGCATGGCACGCATGACTATGAACAGACCGACGCAGGATATGCCACCTGCACCGAAGATGGCTATTATGTGATTGAATGCAGACAGTGCGGCCATTATCACCGCGAGCTCACAGAGGATGCACGTGGCCACAGCTTTGAACAGACCGAACTCAAATACGCCAGCTGCACCAACGACGGCTATTTTGTAGGTACCTGCCGCAATTGCGGTGCGAAAGAAAAAGAAATCACCCAGCGCGCCTATGGACACAGCTGGGTGGAGACCCATAGGGAAGAGCCCGGCATCAACAGCTATGGAATCATCATCTGGGACTGCAATAACTGCAGCCAGACAAAATCGGAGAAAATCTATTCCGACGGTACGCTTTATCGCGGCATCAAGTCGGAGGCCAAGCGGTCTTAGGAAGACAAGCTTTATAG
>JAZRPZ010000046.1:0-14613 GCA_045649485.1 Clostridia bacterium | reverse complement strand
TTCAACGACGGCACCGTGAAGGACTACGGTCTGAGCTACAACGGCAATCAGAACAAGCCCTGGACCGTGCTGGACGCCATGCGCGACGGCGGCACTATCCCCTGCCCCGCCGAGACCGCACTGAAGCACGCGGATGCAATCGCCATGATGCGCGAAATCCAGAGTGAAGCATATGTCTTCAAGAATATCTCCCGCAACGACGAGCGTGTGTGGGTAGACGGTCTGTACGACAGAATGGTGCGCTGCTTCGAAGAGCGCATAATGCTCAGCGAGACCGGTGAGGAAAAAGCATGAACGTCATTATAATCGGTGCAGCTGGTCACTGGCACATAATCGAAAGCGCCGCAAAAATGGACCCCGCCGTTAAGGTCATCGCAATAGCGCCCGGCTGCGAAGGCGAGGACATAACCCGGCTCAAAAATGCATTCCCCGATGCCTGCGTATGCGGAAGCTGGCAGGAAGCCATTGCTATTCCCGATGCGGAATATGCTGCGGTAAATCCGCCCTTCTCATTTGCAGCGGAGATAAACGCCGCCTGTCTGAGAAACGGACTGCATGTATATTCCGAAAAGCCCATCGCAACCGATATGGATGGACTTATGCGCATTGAAGATGCGCTGTCCGAATCCGGCAAGGTCATCGGCGGCATGTTCAATTACCGTTTCTTCCCCTGGTTCCTTGCCATGGAGAATGCTGTCAATGACGGGGAGATAGGAACCATCCGCCAGATACATGCGCAGAAGAGCTACCGCATGGGCGTCCGTCCCGAATTCTACAAAAAGCGTGAGACCTTCGGCGGGCTCATTCCCTGGGTCGCCATTCACGGCATACAGTGGGTAACCGCTTTCGGCAAAAACTGTGAATGGGTTTCCGCAGCTCATTCTGCCGGCGAAAACCGTGGAAACGGCGAAATGGAATGTACCTCCGCCGTTTTGATGGGAATGGAAAACGGTGTGATCGCCACCGTAACCGCGGACTTCTTCCGCCCCACCGGTTCTGCCCGTCATGACGACGACAGACTCAGGCTCACCGGAACACGCGGCATGATAGAAGTAATAGACGGTGAAGTATATCTGGAAAACGAGGAGAGCAAGCGCAAGCTGCCTCTGCCGCCCATGAAGAATTCTTTCCTCGAATTCGCTGCGGCGGTCGGCACCGACGCCGAGATCGATTTCGAAAGAGAAGCAATCTACAATACGCTCATAGCACTTCTTGCAAGAGAATCTGCCGACAATAACGGCGCCCGCATCAATATATAAAAAACAGGCCGCATCCTTACGGATGCGGCCTGCAGCTTTTTTATCAGTTCTTCTTGGGCATGTACTTTTCCATGTTCTTGCCGTACTCGTCGGTGAAGTTGCTCTTGTGCTCAACATCGCGCTGATAGCCGTGGATGTCGAAACGCTCCTGAGCTACTTCCATCAGGCACATTGCTACGTTGGAGCAATGGTCGGATACGCGCTCGAGGTTGGTGAGCAGGTCGTTCAGCACGAAGCCCAGCTCGATGGTGCATTCGCCCTTCTTGAGGCGCAGGATGTGATTTGCCTTCAGCATATCGCGCATTGTATCGATGGTCTCTTCAAGAGGCTCGACATGCAGCGCCATATCCATATCGCCGGTGAGGAATGCATCGATGGAGTAATCGAGGATGTCGTTTACTGCCTTCAGCATGCCCAGCAGTTCGGCCCTTGCTTCTTCGGAGAAGCTGAGTTCCTTATCGTGCATCTCGCGGGCAGACTCAACGATATTTACGGAATGGTCGGAGATACGCTCAAGGTCGCCGATCATGTGCAGCAGCTTGGTGAGTTCAAGGCTGACATGCTCTTCCATTTCGTGGCTGGAAAGCTTTACCAGATAGGAACCGATCTTATCCTCATACTGGTCGACCTTGTCTTCCAGCTGAACGACCTTTTCATCGTCCGCAAGGTTATAATCGGTAATAAGATTCATGGAAATACGGAGGCCTTCACGGGCTCTGTCAGCCATCAGCTTTGCAACCTGACCTGCGTGGTCAACAGCAATGGCAGGGGTCATGAACAGACGCTCGTCCAGCAGTTCGAACTCCTCGCCCAGCTTCTTTTCCTTTACGGTCATGCTGGCAAGCTTGAGCAGGGGCTTGTTGAGGGGCAGGAACAGACCGGTGCACAGGATCTTGAATACGGTGTGCAGAACGGCGATGGAAAGGGGATTTACATATGCCAGTTCCATAAAGCTGAAGTTGAAGATAGCTTCAACGATATAGAACAGACCCAGCCATACGATAGCACCCAGTACATTGAAGTACAGATGGATCATGGAAGCGCGGCGTGCATCACGGGTAGCGCCCATGGAGGAGATAAGTGCGGTTACGCAGGTACCGATATTCTGACCGACGATGATCGGGATAGCGGTGCCGTAGGTGATCGCGCCGGTCATGGACAGAGCCTGCAGGATACCGACGGATGCGGAAGAAGACTGGATGATCGCGGTAAATACAGTACCGACGATAACGCCCAGAATGGGATTGGAGAACATGAGCAGGATGTTCTTGAAGCTCTCCATCTCGGAAAGGGGCGCAACTGCGTCAGACATGATCTCCATACCGAACATAAGGGCAGCAAAGCCCAGGAAGATCATACCGAAGTCCTTCTTGCGCTGCTTCTTGCTGCCCATCAGCAGAAGTATGCCGAACAGACCGCACAGAGGAGCAAGAGAGGAGGGCTTGAACAGCCTGAGGAAGAAGTTGGAGCTCTCAAGGCCGGTAAGAGACAGCAGCCACGAGGTAACTGCGGTACCTACGTTGGCGCCGATAATGATGTTGATGGACTGCTCCAGCGCCATGACACCGGAGTTTACGAAGCCGACGACCATAACGGTAGTGGCAGAAGAAGACTGGATGATCGCGGTAACTACCACACCCAGCAGGAAGCCCTTGATAGGATTGGAAGTGAGCTTGGCCAGAATGATCTTGAGCCTGTTGCCTGCGCTCTTTTCCAGGGATTTGCCCATGACCTCCATACCGAACAGGAACAGAGAAAGGCCACCGAGCAGCGTCAGTACGTCAAAGAAATCCATACATGTACCTCCGGATCTTTCATAACATCGTTTGGTGCGTGCTAAGAAAATGCAAATCTGCACATCAAATATAGTATATCAAGTATTTTCCGTTTTGTGAAGCCACACAATGATATTTTACTTATGAAACTGTTGCCGTTCTTTTATGATATGGTATTTTTTCATGGAGTATGGTAAAATTAAGCAAATCGAAACGGAGGCTTCAGCAATGTACACAGGCATTGACGCGGGCGGCACCAAGACCGATATCTGCATATGCTCACGTGACGGCAGCGTGATATCGCGCAGGATATTTCCGGGCATAAACGCCGCAAAATTGGGCGCACAGACAGCCGCACGGATGCTTGGCGAAATGCTCAGCGAAACCGGCTGCACGGATACCGTAAGTCTCCACGCAGGCATAGCCGGCGCCGGCTCCGTTGCCATATCCTCCGAAATCATCCGCCTGCTCGGCGAAAAATTTCCCCTTATCAAAAACATTTCCGTTTCTTCCGATGCCTTCAACGGTCTGAACAGCGTTGTCGGGCTGGGCGACGGCATTGCGCTCATTGCCGGTACCGGTTCTTCCGCGTTCGTAAGGCAAAACGGCGAGATACGTCAGGTCGGCGGCAGAGGCTATCTTGTGGACGATGCCGGCAGCGGCTACCATACGGGACGCGCCTGTCTCAACGCCGCATACCGGTTTCTTGACGGGCGTGGCGAATACACACTTCTCAAAGAAGCCGCAGAGGAAAAGCTGGAAATGTCACTTCACGAAGCAATACCCACGATATACGAAGGCGGCGTTCCGTTCATCGCAGGCTTCGCGCCTATCGTATTCGAGTGTGCCTCAAAAGGTGATGCCGTATCACTGCGGATAGCCGAAAACTGCGCTGAAGAATTGTGGCTTCACATAAAATCGTGTATATCCGGATGTAAAAATCCGCCGGGTGTATGCGTCGCCACCGGCGGCATGTTCAGATCGGAAATGCTCAGAAAAATGCTTGCCGAAAAAGCTTCTCTATACGGCATAAGCCTGGTATTCCCCACCGTCGCACCGGTCGCCGGCGCGGTGATAGCCGCCGCAGCCTCCGATGCAAACGAAGAATTCATTACAAAACTGAAGGGTGATCTGGATGGATTACGCTAAGCTTACCACAGAGGGAGTAAACGCTCGCACCGTCGGTCTCGATGAAATGAATGCCGCCGAGATAGTTTCCGCCATGCATGAATCCGGCATGGATGTGATGCGCGCGGTAGACAGTGCAAGAGAAAGCATCGCCGAAGCCGTGCAGGCGGCATACGAAGCCATCGCAGGCGGCGGCAGAGTATTCTACACCGGCGCGGGCACCAGCGGCAGGCTTGGTGTGCTCGATGCCTCCGAATGCCCGCCCACTTTCGGCGTGCCTTCGGATATGTTCGTTGGCATAATTGCCGGCGGTGACGGTGCACTGCGCAAAAGCGTGGAAAATGCCGAGGATGACCCCGCCGCAGGCGCGAAAGCCCTTATTGACGCGGGTATGCAGGCAGGCGATTTTGTGGTCGCCATAAGCGCCAGCGGCTCCGCACCCTACTGCCTCGGCGCACTTGAAGCCGCAAAGAAAGCCGGCGCCGTAACTGCGGTAATCGTGTGCAACACAGGTTCGCCCATGGCAGCTGCCGCCGACATCGCCATAGAAATGGTCACAGGTCCTGAGGTACTTTCCGGTTCCACCCGCCTCAAGGCAGGTACCGCCACCAAACTTGCGCTGAACATGATATCCACCGGCGCCATGGCGCTGATGGGCAAGACTTACAAAAACCTGATGGTTGATGTGCGCGCCACCGAAGTGGAGAGAGCCGAAGCCGAAGCACTTATCGCCGCCGCTGAAGGCGACCTGAAGCGCGCCATCGTAATGAAAATAGCCGGTGTTGACAGTGAGACCGCAAAAAATGCCCTCGCCGAAGCAAACGGATACGTGAAAAAAGCACTCGCCATGCTGTAATATATTGAGGAGGCTGACCATGAACTACGAGATCATCAAGCTCAACGAGAATACCTGGCGCATCGAAAACGGTTTCGTGCGTTTGTTCCTGCTCGCAGGCAGCGAGAAGGCTCTGCTCATCGATACCGGTGCAAGCCTTCCCAACGCAAAAGAGATAGCCGAAGGACTGACCACTCTGCCCGTTTCCCTCATCTACACCCACGGCGACGGCGACCATACATCCGGTACCGCCGCATTTGCAGAGGTAATGATGCATCCCGAAGACCATGTGCGCTGCGGCACCGCCGAAAAGTATCCCGATACCCGACTTATCCCCGTTGCCGACGGCGACATTATCGACCTGGGCGGACGCACCGTTGAACTCATCCACATTCCCGGACACACCTATGGCAGCATGGCCATCCTCGATACTGCAGACCGCGCGCTGTATACGGGCGACTCCGTACAGGACGGGCATATCTTCATGCAGGGTGCACACAGGAATCCTCCCGCATATGCCGCATCCCTTGCAAAGCTCATCGCCCGTGAAAGCGAATACGATGTGGTATACGGCTTCCATGGCTCTCCCGAGCTGCCTGCCTCCTATGTAAGGACCGTCGCGGCAGCATGGGATAAGGTCTGTGCCGGCGAGATAGAGCCCAAGGACTTCGACATGCGCGGCAATATCGTGCTCAGCTATGATTGCGACGGCTGTGGCTTCTACTGCAACGCAAAATAAATCTCCAAAAACAGCAACAGCCCCGGGAAGAACTTCTCTTCCCGGGGCTGTTGTTGTTATCAAAGTCTTTCCTTTATATAGGAAAATACGTACTGAAGCAGTTCGTCGCTCCAGAAATTGCCTTCATGCTCGCCGCCGGTCACGCGCACCATGGATGCGTCCGCACCGCAGTCGATAAGGCTGTGGAACATTTCAAGAGTCTGATCGTAAGGCACTACAAAATCATTATCGCCCTGCAGCAGCAGGAAAGGCGGATATGCTTTGCCCTTTTCAAGATAATTCACGGGGCTCATGCGGCGTATCACTTCTTCGGGAGTACTCTCGCCTGCAAGACCGTACATCAGCTTCTTTCCCCAATCGGAAGCCGTTTCGGGATCCAGATTGATCATTTTGGGCAGATCGGACGGACCGAAGCACTCGACCGCCAGCTGCACAGCGTCGGACTGATCGGCATATTCATCGGTCTTGAATTCCTCATAATCGCCGGTCACGCCTACGAGCAGCGAAGTGTTTCCGCCGGAAGATGTACCGTAAATGCACACGCGTTCGGGATCGATGCCGTATTCTTCGCAGTGAGCACGCAGGAAACGGATGGCACACTTGGTATCCTGAAGATATGCCGGCCATGCATTGCCCTCTACGGCGCTGCGGTGTTCAATGGTCGCCACGACATATCCCTGCCTTGCAAGCTGAGAAAGCTGGGGGATCTCGTAATTCACATCCGGGAAGGTCCACGCGCTGCCCTGTACGAATACCACCAGCGGCAGCTTTCTGCCCTTGGGCTCGCCCCATGGCATGATGATGGTCATATTGAGTCCGCCGTTTATCTCGGAATACCTGATCCCGGGCATCAGCCTCGCAAATCCCTTCTGGGTGGGGTTATATCGGAACTCCTTGATCTCCGGATAATTCATAGGATCACCCTCCTCAATATCTGCGCTTTTTCCTGCCGCGCAGCTGATAGGACATAGCCTGAATAAAGCATATCAAAATGATAATGCCTACGCCGATTGCAACAAACTTCGCAACCTGGCGGATGTTTGCGGAAAACTCTTCCGCAGTGCCCGCCTGTGCGCTCTGAGCGGCAGTGGGCTCAGGCGAGAACACCAGCACCGGAACTGGTGTGGGTTCTGCCGTAGGCTCAGGTGTGGGCTGATCGGCCACATAAGTGTCCAGCGAAGGTACATTCTCAAAGAATCCGTCATGCCGCTGATCATCACCCAGCATGCTGAATTCCAGTCTGTATACCGAAGTATCGACAGCGCCGCTTATTTCTTCAACCGCATACTTTCCTCTGAGAGAAGTGTAATAGCTGAATGCGATGGCTGCGGATTCTATCGGCGATGCACCGTTCAGTTCGGATGCAGGCTGACTCCAGTCGAAATCGATCACTTCACCCTCGCCGCCCTGCAGGTACAGCTTCTTTACCTGCCAGACACCGTAAGTTTCGGCAGATTCGGGATATTTTTCCGGGTCGGATGCCGCCTCTATCGCATAGCTCATGAGCATTGCGGTAAGCTTTCTCCTCGGGTCGGAAGAATCAATATCATGCGATACGATCACCTCAGGCTTACAGCGCCTTATGGCTTCGACCATGGTGCCTATAAGGTCATCCCTGCCGCCCCAGCGCGAAAGACATTCTTCAACATCGTCCACATCAGAAGCGCTCAGTCCCAGATATACAGGATACGCAGTAAGTCCCAGAGACCACAGCGCTGCCTGATTTTCGTAAATCCGCTCTCTTCCGGTATCTGTCATATATACCAGCTGTACCCTGTTTTCACCTTTTACGGCATAATAGGGCAAAAGTCCGCCGAAAGTAACGAATTCGTCGCCGGGATAAGCACAGACCAGCATGATATCCGTCTTCACATAGGGCGCGCTCCAGCGCGGCATATCTGCCGGCAGGTCGCCTGCCGAATAGACGGTTATCTCTGCAATACCCTGATCTTTTCTGGTCAGCGTAAGCATAACATAGCGCGCAGCCGGATCGAGCGCAAACACCTGAGTCAGACCGCCGAACACATCAGTCTGATTTATTGCGCCAAGCGGACCCTGCTGCTCGTCATACTGAGAAAAAATATATCCTGTGGGTTCGGTATTCCATTCTATCACAACATAACCCGCACCGTTTGCAGGCAGGTTTATGAGCATTTTCGAATCATTGCCGGACGGCTTCCATGCGGTATCCATATCTCCGTCGGTGAGATATTTTGCACTGCCGGAATCCACTTCAAAGCTGCACTGCTTCGTAACGGTATCCGCCTGCACCGCCAGCGCCGGAATCGCACAAAACGCAATAACCAGCGCAACTACAAACGCCGCCATCTTCTGTATATTACGCATTTACATTACTCCAATAGAAAATCAACGGCTGCGCAAGGGCTGATATATCAGCCCTTCGCATCCTTTTTGAATATTACCAGTTTGCTGAATATATAGTTCAGCACTATCACCACAAACTGCATGATCAGCTTCGATATATCGCTGCAAAGCACACTAAATCCTGCTATAGCGATAGTCATGCTGCCGAAGCCAAGCACATCGTTGAAAAAATACAAACCCGCGGCTTCAATACCAAGCGAGACAACTCTTGCGCCCACGAATGACGGCAGTTCCTTTGCCAGCACGCCGGTTTTCCAGCTTTTGCTTTCAAATACGAACAGCTTGTTTGTCACATATGCAAAAGCAACTGCTGCCACCCATGCAATGACCGTAGCGGGCAGATAAAACCCGCTGCCGAATATCCTTGTAAGCGGGAAATATACGATGAAGTTCACCAGCGTAGTCATCACGCCGAAAAACAGATACCTCATCTGTTCTCCCGTCAGGATCCTCTTGATTTTTTCCAATATCACTTTACCAGCTGATCCAGAGTCAGGCCGTCCTGCGGAATGCCCTTGCGTGCCCAGCGTGCGGATTCTGCCAGATCCTCAAGCAGCTGATAAGGATAATCCATGGTGCCGCAGAAAACCTCAACGGTGATATAGATATTCTTGCACTTGGGGGGCATGCCGGGGATATCGGGTGCATCATAGGACTTCTTGACAGCTTCCAGCACCTTGTGGATATCGATGATGCCGTTCCTGTTGTGCTGCTCGGTGAATCCCTTATGTGCGGAGGCGTTGTTGTCGGTCTGCTGCATGTGGATAATGGGAGAGAAGCAGCCGTACTTTTCGAGCCATGCGTAAGGATCGGAATCGGCGGGGCAATCGGCGAACAGCTGGGGGTTTACAGCGATATCGTCCATAACGGCGTTGATCTCGCCTGCCTTCAGCAGCTTGTGTGCCTTTTCGGTACCTACCCACAGCTTGCCGATGGTGCCGGAATATTCCTTCACCTGTTCAATGGTGGGGCGCATGAACTTCTTCTGACCTGCCATGTGGCCTACGTCAACGGTGAGATACATGGGATAGCCTGCCTCGGCATATACCGCGCGCACGATCTCATCGGCGGTCTTCAGGGTCCAGGGGTACATATGGGGGGTGTACATATTTTCGAGAGACAGCTCAACGCCCCTCTTCTGTGCATGACGGGTGATCTCGGCAAGAGACTCGGTCAGTTCGCGTACGCAGCGGGCATAGCTTTCGGGAGTCTGGATATCGGTATTGGTGAAGCCGTGTGCATAGAAGCCCAGACCTGCGCCGACATCTGCAGAAGCATCGACCATGCGGCCGAACCAGCCTTCGATGAATCTGCGGCGTACTTCCTTATCAGGATGTGCCAGACCGAGGGTGGTGTAGGTGCCATGGCCGGAATACAGGTTTGCCACCTTTGCACCGGTCTCCGCGGAATACTTGTTTACTTCGTCGGCCCAGCGGGTCATGTAGGCATCGCCCATGTAGAGAGGATCGGCCTCGGTATCGGCACTTGCCTCTATGTAGGTATAGCCGGTGTCAAGGGAACGCTGCATCCATTCCTTTACATCGGTAAAACGCTTGTAGCCATAGCAGTTATCGACTGCCAGATAGATCCTGGGATACTTGCTCATAATAAATTACCTCCCGTCAAGAAAAATAGGATTGGTCCATGCTCTGTTGCCTTCCGCATCCACCATAGTGGCGCGGATATATTTGGATCCTGCGGGCAGCTTCACATCAGCCGAAGTGACAAATCCGCCCGCATTCTTTACTATATTGAAAGGACGTGTTCCGTTCACGAAATGGATGTATCTGCAGGGAGAGCATTCCACATGCACGGTATCGCCGTCAATGCTGAAATCGAAAATCTTCGGTCCGGTAGATGCGTAGAAATCGCCCCTCTTCAGCGCTGCAAGCACGGAAGCGAGATCATCCTCTGCACGTACCATGACCCAACCAAGACCGTGCTGATAGGTGGGATGTCCGTCGTCTGTGGCAACTCCGTATATCTTTCTGCCCTTGAGAAGCAGTTCGTCCCAGCCGGCGGCATTCTTGTCACAGTCGGTCTCCAATGCACAGCCGGTGTTCCATATCTCCATCGCAAAGTCGCCCTTCATGTCCTCATAGGAACGTGCGGGAGTGCAGCTCCATTCGGGATGACAGTAAATGGTCATATTATTGTTTTCATGCAGGAAATCCAACACCTGCTGATATTCGTACTGGTCCTTCACCATACCGTTATTGAATACCTGATCCTGCTCAAAACCGTTGCCGTCTTCCTTTGCGGGACCGATGGATACGGTGTGGAAGCACATGCCGGCATCGGAATTTATTCCCCTGTCCATCTCCATTCCGGGTATTATCTTCAGCCCGGTCTCGGGAGCAAAGTTTTCGAAGTTGTATTTTCTGTGATCGGTAATGGCGAGGTAGTCAAAGCCTTTCCTGGCATATATGCCCATTACCTCGGCAGGGTCGCCCTTGCCGTCGGAACGGGTGGTATGGCAGTGAAGACCGCATTTGAGCATGCGTTCTTTGCCCGCAAATGCACCCTGAGTTATCTTCATTCCGCTCTCCTCCTTATGTTCTTGCAAACCACATCATTATCGTATCGGGCACTATTGCACTGAGTACCCGGTAGAATTTATAGAATGCACCGGGAGTATATACTGCCCTGCGCTTTTTAGCGGCTTTGAGGGTTCCCGCAGCAACCTTTTTTGCAGGCACGCGCGGAAGCAGTTCAAAAGTCTTCGAATTGCCGCTGATGCCTGCTATATCCAGAAATTCCGTGCTCATGGGACCGGGACAGGTCACAGTCACACAGATGTTCCTCTTACGCAGTTCCATCCCGAGGGCTCTGCTGAACGCGCGCACATAATATTTGCTCGCACTGTAGACAGCCATGCGTTCATTGGGCACAAACGACGCAATAGACGAAACATTTATAATATTTCCGCCGTCCGGCATATTATCAAGGCTCATGCGGGTGACTGCAGTAAGCGCACGCACATTCAGGTCTATCATGCCCAACTGGCTCGCCGTGTCCATCGAATCAAAATCGCCCAGCGTACCGCAGCCGGCGTTGTTTATGAGCAGCGCAACTTCGGGCTTGTGTTCCTCAAAAGCAGCAGCAATCGCCGCAAGACCTTCGCCGGTGGTTATATCCGCTTCTATTATGCGGCATTTCACCGTCAGCCGCGCGGCAAGCTCTTCAAGCCTGCTTCTGCGGCGGGCTATAAGCCAGCATTCCTCAATATCCGGAAAGTATCCGGCAAGCTGCATCGCAAGTTCACATCCCAATCCGGCGGAAGCACCGGTAACGATCGCAATTTTCATAGGACATCCGCTCCAGCCTACAATAATTCATAATAATTATATCATCAAGCCGCACTGTGTTCAACTCATATAACGGCATAACACGCAAATATATATTCTCCGCTTTTATTTGTTATCATACAGTAAAGTTTCAAATTGTTGTTTAATCTCCCGCAAAGCTGTGTATATATAAAGCATGAAACAACGGGAGGAAATCAAAATGCATAACGTATACGAACTTTCCAAGGATCTTACTTATCTCGGAGCTAACGACCGCAGGCTTGCTCTGTTTGAGAGCGTATATCCCATCCCCCGCGGCGTTTCCTATAACGCATATCTGCTGAAGGGCGAAAAGACCGCTCTTATCGATACCGTAGACAAGTCCGTTTCCGAGCTGTTTGCCGAAAATCTCAAGTACGCAC
Source organism: Clostridia bacterium (assembly GCA_045649485.1). Classification (GTDB taxonomy): domain Bacteria; phylum Bacillota; class Clostridia; order Christensenellales; family Aristaeellaceae; genus RUG11247. The sequence continues at coordinate 2,783 of JAZRPZ010000046.1, read as the reverse complement.
TGGCAGGCCGTGGTCTGGATTATATCATCGTAAACCATATGGAGCCCGACCATGCTGCCACCCTGCAGGAGACCGCAAACCGCTATCCCGAAGCGAAGATCGTTATCAACCAGAAGACCCTCAAGATGATCAAGCAGTTCTTCGAGTTCGATATCGACTCCCGTGCACTCATCGTTGAGGAGGGCGACACCATTGACCTGGGCGGTCACGTGCTCACCTTCGTAATGGCTCCCATGGTACATTGGCCCGAAGTCATGGTGACCTACGACATCACCGACAAGGTTCTGTTCTCCGCAGACGCATTCGGCACCTTCGGCGCCATCAGCGGCAATATCTTCGCTGACGAGACCGAGTTCGACATGGCCGAGGCACGCAGGTACTACACCAACATCGTCGGCAAGTACGGCACTCAGGTACAGGCTCTGCTGAAGAAGGCCGCAGGTCTCGAGATCAGCATGGTATGCCCCCTGCACGGTCCCGTATGGCGCAAGGACATCGGTTCCTTTATCGGCAAGTACATCAAGTGGGCCACCTACACTCCCGAAGAAAAAGCCGTTGTTGTGGCATATGCCTCCGTATACGGCAATACCGAAAACGCCGCAAACATGATCGCCACCATGCTGGCAAAGCGCGGCATCAAGAACATCGCCCTGTATGATGTATCCGTGACCCATCCTTCCTATCTGATCTCCGAATTCTTCCGCGCAAGCCATATCGTACTGGCTTCCACCACCTATAATTCCGGCATCTTCGTAAATATGGAAAACCTCATCCATGACGTTGTTGCCCACAATCTGCAGAACCGCACCGTTGCCATCATCGAAAACGGCACCTGGGCAGCCACCGCAGGCAGCAAGATCCAGGCAAAGCTCTCCGAACTGAAGAACATGACCTTCCTCGATCAGAAGGTTTCCATCAAGTCCTCCGTAAAGGAAGAACAGCTTGCTAACTTCGAGGCAATGGCAGACGCCATCGCGGCTTCCGTAAATCCCCCCGTTGAAGCAAAGGAAGCCGACGAATCCGCCATCGATCAGAACGCAATGTTCGACATCAGCTACGGTCTGTACGTGCTCACCGCTCAGGAAAACGGCAAGGACAACGGCTGCATCATCAACACCACCGTTCAGGTGACCGATACTCCCAAGCGCGTATCCGTTGCTGTCAACAAGCAGAACCTGACCCACGACATGATCAAGAACACCGGCAAGTACAGCGTGTCCGTTATCTCCGAAAGCGCCGATATGGAACTGTTTAAGAAATTCGGCTTTGCTTCCGGCAAGGATACCGATAAGTTCGCCGGCGCAGAGATCGCCCGCACCGCAAACGGCCTTGCCTACGTGACCGAAGGCGTGAACGCCGTCATCACCGCGGATGTGACCGAAGTGATCGACATGGGTACCCACAGCATCTTCATCGGCGACGTGACTGAGGCAAAGGTGCTGAACGACGAACCCTCCGCCACCTATGATTACTACCAGAAGCACATCAAGCCCGCTCCCGCCATACTGGAAGAAAAGCACGGCTGGATCTGCAAGGTATGCGGCTATGTGCACGAATCCGAGGAGCTTCCCGAAGACTATGTATGCCCCCTGTGCAAGCATGGCCCCGAAGCATTCGAAAAGATCTGATATATAAGTAATGATGCCCGTGTCCTGAAAATGGACACGGGCATTTTAGTATGCTATAATACTCATATCCTCTTATGTTCGGGGTCTGGGCCACCGAACATAAGACAGAAGACATAATAAATTATAATTAACCCCTACCCGGGATTCTTAAGGGACATTATCCCTTGAGCGACTTCGGCAGCAGCTGCCCGATGGACACCTGCTGCTACGGGCGGCGAATTTCCAATTCGCTTCGCCCTAGTCAGAGCCACGGGCTCTTCCCTTCGTAAATTTCCAAAGGGCAGAGCCCTTTGGCGTACTTACTTTGAAAGGATCTGATCTTATGCGCCGTGCTGACCGCGAAGTTACCGAAAGAAAAGATATACTCGCCATTATCGATAGCTGTGACTGTCTCCATCTTGCGTTGATGGACGGTGAATTCCCCTATATCATCCCCATGAATTTCGGATTTGAAGATGACGGTGAGAAGCTGACCCTCTATTTCCACGGTGCCAAGGAAGGCAAAAAGTGGGAACTCATCGCAAACAATCCCCATGCCGCCTTCTCCATGAGCTGCGCCCATGAGCTGGTGCCGGGCAAGGTCCCCTGCGCAAGCACATTTAAGTATATGTCCGTGTGCGGCAAGGGCATGGTGAAAATGGTTGAAGGCGACGAGCGCATGCACGCGCTGAGCGTTATAGTAGCCCATTACGACCGCGAAACACCTCATACTTTCGACGAAAGGCACGCAAAGGCGGTCTCCATATTCAAGATGGAAGTGGAATCCTTCACCGGCAAATCCCGTCAGATGAAGTAAGAAGCATCGGTTCTGCTATAATGTAAATAAGCAGGCAGACCGATAAACTTGAATTTGACGAGGTGATTTCATTGGAACAGATTATTGAATACATAAAGCAAAATTACAATCCCATTTCCATCATCCTTTATGGCTCGTATGCCAACGGAACAAACAATCTGAACAGTGATTTTGACTCGTTGGTTATTTCGGATAGTCACGAACAATTCCACGATACCTCGTTCGTGGGTGGTATTCAGTTGGATGTTTTCGTATATCCTGCTTCTCATTTCGACGGCAACTATGATTGCAACGATTTTATTCAAATTTTTGATGGAAAGATTATTGTAGATAGGGATGGACGAGGAAAAGCACTTCAA
>JAZRPZ010000045.1:0-16792 GCA_045649485.1 Clostridia bacterium | reverse complement strand
CACCGGTGTAAGCGTGCACGGTGGTCATGATGCCAGACTGGATGGGGAAAGCATCGTTCAGGGCCTTGGCCATGGGAGCCAGGCAGTTGGTGGTGCAGGAAGCGGCGGAGATGATGGTATCTTCGGCCTTCAGGGTCTCATGGTTTACATTGTAAACGATGGTGGGCAGGTCGTTGCCAGCGGGAGCGGAGATAACAACCTTGCGGGCGCCGGCGTCGATGTGAGCCTGTGCCTTTGCCTTGCTGGTGTAGAAGCCGGTGCACTCGAGAACAACGTCAACACCCAGCTCGCCCCAGGGCAGCTCGGCAGCGTTGGCCTTTGCATAGATGGTGATCTCCTTGCCATCAACAGTGATGGAAGATTCGCCAGCTTCGACTACGTGGCCCTGAGCAGCGTAGTTGCCCTGGGTGGAGTCATACTTCAGCAGGTGAGCCAGCATTGCGGGGGAAGTCAGGTCGTTGATGGCAACAACTTCGTAGCCCTCAGCACCGAACATCTGACGGAAAGCAAGACGGCCGATACGACCGAAACCGTTAATAGCAACCTTAACAGCCATGTGAATAACCTCCTAAAATGTCAGGTACACAATTTTTCCCATGTACCTAAATTACAGATTTATTGTACCCCATACACCACCGAATGACAAGTGTATTTTGGGTAAAATATGCGTAGAATATTTATATATTGTTAAATTTAGTCGTCAAGTATGATATCTTTATAGAAGGAAGTGCCGTCCAGCTTTCCTTTGGCGCCCAGTGCTTCCAGCACGGTAGCGGAAATATCGGCAAAGGTGGAACGCGTGCCGATATTGACACCTTCCTTGAGACCCAGTCCGTATACCATTACAGGTACGCGTTCGCGGGTATGATCGGTATGATGGAATGCGGGATCGCAGCCGTGATCCGCACAAATGATCAGCATTCCGTCATCGCCGAGATACCTGAGGATCTCGGGCAGACGCGCATCAAACTGTTCCAGAGCCTTGGCAAAACCGGGCACATCATTGCGATGACCGTAGAGCATATCGGTGTCCACGAGATTTGCAAACAGCAGGCCCTTCCAATTGGGCTTTTTCAGGAAATTGACAACAGCGTCAACGCAGGCTTCGTTGCCCACCGCATGGTCGGATTTGGTGAGACCGCGGTGATTGAATATATCCTCTATCTTGCCCACGCCGTAGACATCATAACCTTCGCCCTTCAGCACATCCAGCATGGTATCGCCATTGGGGTCGATGGAGAAATCCTTGCGGTTGCCGGTACGCACAAAAGCGCCGGGTTCGCCCTCAAAAGGACGGGCGATAACGCGTCCGACGGCATGCTGACCGGTAAGCAGTCTGCGGGCAATACGGCAGATGTGCCACAGCTCCGTGGGAGGAATGATGGATTCATGAGCAGCAATCTGGAACACACTGTCTGCAGAGGTATATACGATCACCTTGCCGGTGCGCATATGCTCGGGACCAAGTTCCTCGATAATGGCAGTGCCGGATGCAGGCTTGTTTCCTATGACCTGCAGACCGGTCTCCCGTTCGAACGCATCAATTACTTCCTTGGGGAATCCGTTGGGATAGGTCGGAAAAGGCTTTTTGAGCGTGAGACCCGCTATTTCCCAATGACCTGTGGTGGTGTCCTTGCCGGCTGCCTTTTCATTCATCAGGCCATAGCATCCGAGAGGCTCCTCTTCTTCCACGTTCTGATAACCGGTAGCTGCCAGAAGGCCCATATCCTGAAGATTGGGGATATCGGGATGTTCGGCTTCAAACACATGACCAAACGTGTCCGCACCCTTGTCTCCGTATTTTGCGGCGTCTTCCTGCCAGCCTGCACCCAGACCATCCAGTACAATAATAGCAACGCGTTTCATTTTATTCATCAAAACACCTCCCTGCGCAGCATATGTGCAAGCTGCGCTATCATCCCGCCGCAGGTGGGTTTGCCACGGGCGGCGTCAATTGTATTTTTGAAGATTTCGTATTGAGCATCAATGCTTCCATTGCTCCACGCTTTATCTATTGCGTGACGCATGGCACGCTCTGTGGCCTTCGCATCAACTCCATGTGCCTCGGCAACCAGCGGGTACAGCCCCGCAGTGAGTCTTTCTTTGAAAGTCATATCCTCGTGCATCATAAATACTGCCATAGCAATATATTTTCTGCCGGGATGTTCGGGAATACCGATTTTATCAAGATATTCGCCTATACGGGTGAGCATTGCCTCCGTCGGCACACGCGTTTCGGGCTTTACTTTTTCAATAGCTGCTATAAGTTTTTCAGCATCATACGGCTTTTCCAGGGTGCATGTTCCCGGGAAATTCAGCCTTCTGCACATGCCCGGAAGATGCGTTACCACTACGCCGGGAATAAATTCGACAGAAGAGTTCCTTATCAGCCTCGCCAGCGAATATCCGTCTGCCGAAGGCAGCACCGCATCCGCAACAACCGCATAAGGTGAACAGGCTTCGCACATCTCCAGCGCCCTTCGTCCGTCTGCGGCAATGATCGTTTCATATCCCGCTTCCTTCAGTATATCAGCAGTGCGTCCGGCAGACACGCTCATGGCATCCGCAATCAGTATCCGCTTTGCAGGCAGCATAGTGCTCACTCCTTATGTTAAAAACTTCTACACAGCTGCTTTATTTCCTGCAAAATGGATAAATATTCCAAAAATAATTGCCTTATATTGAAATTGCCCTTTCATCCCGTTATAATATCCACAACCATGCTATTATTATGCACCGAAAGGAATGAAAGTCATGCTGTTTACCAATACTGCGCTGAACAGTTTTGCAAAAGATCCTGCCGTGGTACATTTTGCCGACAAATATTTCCTGTATTATACCATCCGCCATAATGACGATTCACTTGGAGTCGGCATCGCAGTTTCTTCCGATATGGAAAACTGGAAATGCATTGGTGAAGTGGAACGCACACAGGAATGCGAACTGAACGGCATCGCAGCCCCCGCCGCTATAGTGCTCGACGGTGTCATTCATATATTCTACCAGACATACGGCAACTGGCGCAATGACGCGCTTTGTCATGCCACATCAGCCGATGGCATAAATTTCATCAAGAATCCGGAAAACCCTGTCTTCCGCCCCACTGATGACTGGTGCTGCGGCAGAGCTATAGACGCAGACGTATGCGTATGGCAGGGCAAGCTGTATATGTACTTTGCCACGCGCGACCATGAAATGCGCTGTCAGAAAGTAGGCGGTGCGTATGCAGACCTTGATTCCGGATTCGGCAAAGCTGCATGGACGCAGATAACCAATCAGTCGCTTTTGTATCCCGAGCTCAAATGGGAAGGCGAATGCATTGAAGCACCCGCCACTATAGTAAATGACGGCAGGCTCTTCATGTTCTACGGAGGCAGTTACAATTGCAAGCCCCAGCAGATAGGCTGCGCCGTATCCGACGACGGAATATTCTTCCGCAGGCTGTTTTCCGAGGTGCCCTTCAAGGAATGCGGCAGGAGCGGCGAATGGAACTCGTCCGAATCCGGACATCCCTACGCATTCCGTGACGATGACGGAAAGGCATATCTTTTCTATCAGGGAAGTTCCGATATGGGCAAAACCTGGTATCTCAGCCGCATGGAGATAGCCTTCGACGAAAACAACATCCCATATATAAAATAAACCGAGAGCTGCCGTGATAAACGGCAGCTCTTTTCGTATCATGCAATATGGAATTTGTCATCCTCGGTAAGCCCGAGCCTGTCTATAGTCTTTTCTAAAACCGTCTTTACGCGTTCAAGGCTTGCAGGATGGTGCGCATCCGAACCCATATAGAACTTACAGCCATGCTCCTTGGCAATACGGAAAGGTCTGAGTACTATGTCTGCTTCTTCATCACTGCAGCCCATATCGCTGAAATTGAGTTCGATGCCAACTCCGAGACGGGCAGCCTTCTCAAACAGTCTATGCATATCCTCATCAGGTATCATGGACATTACTTCAAGATAATCCTGTCTCGAAGATCTTGCCACAAGACTGCATGCAAGATGAGCTATGCCGATCTTTTCAAAGGGCAGATCCATATTCAGCAGCGCATCCAGCCTTTCGACCCACAGCTGTGCACGGCGTTCGAGGCTCTGCGCGTCCTCTTCCGTAATGGTGAAGCCGGTCATATGCAGATGAGTGGTGGGAATTACAACAAAAGAAAATCTTTCGAAGTTCTCACGCGCCATGCCGAGAGTGAGATATTTGTCCATATCGCACTCGCAGCCGAACAGAAATTCTATTCCATCTTCCTGCGGCAGCGGCAGAGACTGGCTTATCCACCGATAATCCTGCGACTTGTACCATTCGGAAGCGCCGGGAACCGACTCATCCCAATGATGGTCGGTGAGCACGACGCGCTTGAGGCCGTTGTCTTTTGCATACTGCATCAGCCTCTGCAGATTCTGTTCCGGGTCGCTTGAACAACTGGAAACCTGCGAATGGATATGATAATCGTGATCGAATACGTATCTCACAGTGTCATCTCCCTTTATAACGGTCTGTCAGGACTCGTTTACCATTTTTCCGGAAATATGCTCCGGCACAAGTGCAAATACCAGAGTGTGATCCAAAGCTTCTTTTATTTCTTTTTCAATATAATCCGTATCATTTGTGTACTTCAGGCTCAGCCTGCGCACGATATCTTCGGCCTTTTTCACATCTTCCACGATCTCTGTCCTGCCGAATACTATCACACTTCTGATATTGAGCGCCCATTCCCCTTCCCTGCGGAAACCTTTGTCGTATACGCAGTAGGAAGCCTTGTCACAGGCTTTTATCGCATCCACCTTATGTCCCTTTACGGCACTGTGGAAATACAGTCTGCCGTCCTCAGGACAATACCAGTGGTTCATCGGCATTCCGTATGGATAGCCTTCGTCACCGATTACAGAAAGAACTCCTCTGGGTTCTTCGACCAGCAGCGATATGCATTCATCATGCGGAAGCTGCTGCTTTTTACGCATCATCTCACGAAACATGATATCACCTCAACGTCTGCCTTTCTTGAACGTGTCAAAAAGTCCGCGAACTATGCGCTTGCCCACTTCCCTGCCCACTGTGGTAGCGGCGGAATTGAGGGTCTTTTCGAATACAGTCTGCCTCTTTCTACCGGAAGAAGCACCTGTAAACATATCGGCGTAACGCTTCTTGCGTTCTTCTTCCTCGATACGGCGTTTTTCCTCCTCAATGCGGCGTTTTTCTTCCTCTTCCTCGCGCTTTCGCAGGCTGTCAAGCTCCTCATAGGCGGACTGCCTGTCAAAACTTTGTTCATACTTGCTTTTGAGCGGACATGCGCTGTTTGCCGCAGTGATCTCCGCTGCGGATACAGCCTTCATGGAGCTGCGGGGAGGCAGTATTGCAGCGCGTTCTACCACAGTGGGTATACCGCCTTCATCCAGCACAGATACCAGCGCCTCACCGACGCCCAACTGCTGCAGCACTTCCTCGGTATCGAATCCGTCATTTGCGCGGAAGGAACGTGCCGCCGCGCGCAGCGCCTTCTGATCGTTGGGAGTATATGCGCGCAATGCATGCTGCACGCGATTTCCCATCTGACTGAGCACTGTATCGGGAATATCCGAAGGATTCTGGGTAATGAACCACACGCTTACACCCTTGGAACGGATGAGCCTTGCCATCTGCTCTACCTTATCCACAAGAGCCTTGGGGGCGTCCTTGAACAGCAGATGAGCTTCATCAAAGAAAAACGCAAGCTTGGGCTTATCAAGATCGCCTGCTTCGGGAAGCATTTCGTATATTTCGGAAAGCATCCACAGAAGGAATGTAGCATACAAAAGCGGATTGTTAAAAAGCTCGCTGCATTCAAGTATGTTCATTACACCGCGGCCGTCGGCATCCCAATCGATCCAGTCTTCAAGTTCAAGTGAGGGTTCGCCGAAGAAAATATCACCGCCTGCATCTTCAAGAGCGAGAAGCGCACGCTGAATGGCGCCTACAGACTGAGGTGCAATGTTGCCGTAAACCAGCTTATATTCCTTTGCATTGTCTGCCACATACTGCAGCATGCTTCGCAGATCCTTAAGATCGATGAGCAGAAGACCTTTATCATCGGCAATGCGGAATACGATGCGCAGAATACCGGACTGAATATCGTTAAGGCCCATGAGCCTCGCCAGCAGTTCGGGACCCATTTCGGAAATACTGGTGCGCACAGGCATTCCCTGCCTGCCGTATACATCCCAGAAGCGCGCAGGATATGCGGTATAGGTGAAATTCTCTATACCCATGGTATCTATACTGCGGCGGATATGTCCGTTCTCACTTCCGGCAGCGCACATTCCGCTGAGATCACCCTTTATATCCGAAAGAAATACCGGAACACCCATGTCGCTGAATGCTTCCGCAAGCACCTTCAAAGTAACAGTCTTGCCTGTACCGGTCGCACCGGCTATAATACCATGACGATTTGCCATTCCGGGCTGCAGATATACAGGCTTTTCACCGGTAGCAAGCCATATTTTGTTGATATCATTTATGTACATAGAAAATCCCCTCCGGATCATACCTTTGTTTACACTGAACATAATTATACAATAATTTACATTCAGCGTCCATATTTTATTGCCGCATATTGTAATTCACCCGAAACCATGACATACTGTTGTCATGGTTTATCTGCTATCATTGCTTCGGAAAGGGCGAATGACATGAAGCCGGACAGACTAATGGGCATAACGGTATATCTGCTGAAGAACGGGCGCTGCTCCGCTCAGCAGCTTGCAAAGGAATTTGAAGTATCACCGCGCACCATTATGCGCGATATGGATCTGCTGGGACAAGCCGGCATACCAATAACTTCTTTCAGCGGCGTAAACGGCGGTTATCAGCTGACGGAAGGCTACGTTTTTGACAGACAGTTTGCTTCCGGCAGGGAATTTTCGCATATCATAACCGCGCTCAAAGGGCTTTCCACTGCATATGATGACGCTTCGGTACTTCGGACCATAGACAAACTTCAGAGTATCGCAGGCAGCGAAGATTCCCGTATCAGTATCGACATCAGCGCAGCCCGTGAGGATATCCGTATAAACGGAATTATGAAGACCATTGAGCAGGCAATATGCGAAAAACGCTGCGTGCGCTTCACTTACACCAACAGTTCGGACAAAACAAGTCAGATTACCGTTGAGCCTTTACGCCTGGAATACAAGTGGTATAACTGGTATCTGTCAGCATGGCACGCAAAACACAATGACATATGCATGTTCAAGCTGGTGCGAATGGACGATATCGTAATAACCGACGATATTTTCACGGAAACTCACGTTTATTCCGAAAAAACGGAGTCCCGCAGTATCAGCTGTGTCACAGTAGAAATCCACTGTAAATCCCGAATCAAATCCGCATGCCGCGAATATCTCAGAGGTGAGATCATCCGCGAGTACGAAAACGGAGATTTTGATTTCCGCTTTACCGTGCCCGAACATGAGACCTTCTGGTTTGGCGTGCTGCTGTCGTTCGGAAGCAGTGCATATGTCACCGCCCCGCCCGAAATACGCAGGCGCATAGCCGATACATGCAGGGAGGTCCTGGTACAATATGAAGAAGATAACACGGTACGAGATCAATGAGGACTGGGCGCACTCGGGCGTCATAACAGCAGGCGAATTCTGTTTTATTGGATATTGCGCCGGAAATGCGGGCGGCAGCATCGAAGAACAGATAAACAACGCCTTCGACACTATGGAAAGGCGTCTCAAGTGTGCTGGGCTTACACTGGAAAATGTTGTTCAGATGGACTGCCTTTTCAAAAACATATGGGATATACCCGTGATGGAGGCTGCCATAAGAAAACGCTTCAACGGAAAATATCCGGTACGCAAATCGCTGCAGACCGAATTTGCAGACTCCCGCGGGCTGCTTTTTCAGGCGGATGCGATAGCATATATCGGAAGCAGATAATATAAATCTCCCCGTCAACGCCGTTTATCCGGCACGACGGGGAGCTTTTCATATGTCATTTTACTATATTTCATATATTGGGGCTGACATGAGCGTTTGTGCCCGGGTTCATCCACGGTTTTCTGCGTCGTTTATAGTTTCCAGCAAATCAAAAACCGCATCCTGCGAAAGGACCCCGCGTATCATATCGTCGGGAAAAAGACCCTTCTCATCCGCTTCATAATCAATCAGCCACATGCCGTTTTCATAATAGCCGGTAAGCTCGTCAAGCATTTCCTTCAGCATTGCATCGCCGGATATTTTTTCAGCACCTGCGTCTGCAGCAGCTGACAATGTTTTGAATATGCGTTCCATACGCATTACTCTTTCATACGAATACATTTCTTTCATATCACTTTTCCTTATCTCATGAAAAATAATTGAACCTGACCTTATCGGAAAATATTCTCACTCACACAGGTGCCTGAGCGGCTTCTGCTCTTCGCAGAAAATAAATTCAGCATATATATTTTCAAAAAACAGTCTGATGATATCCCCCACATTGCTGCAGATATCAATATTTTTTGCGCAGAATAATATAAGAGATCCAGTACAGCAGCAAGATAAGGCACATTGCACAGAATGCTGCCATAGACAACATATCCTGTCCCATAACCCTGAGAACAATTACCGCAACGCCGGCAATTATCACAAACATATAGCCTGCCCATGCCCAAGCCCTGCCGCGGATAAAATGGCTGCGCTCATCATTCGCTTCAGTCTCAACCATCTCGCGATAATCGGCATCTTTACGGAAACGGTACATACGCACCATTCTGAGTATGCCTACCATCACCAATGCCGAACCCATTCCCAGCCAGAATTCTTCAACAATACCAGCTGCACCCAGTACCAACAATGCTGCGCCGAAAACAACGCATATGATATGCGCCAGTATCCTTCTGTTGTTTTTCATAGTTACTCCTCCTCATCAAAAATGAATACTTCCTCAATTGCCATTCCGAAATACTTCGCTATTTTGTGCGCAAGCATAATGGAAGGATTGTAACGTCCGTTCTCCAGAGAGCTTATCGTCTGTCGCGATACTCCCATGGATCTTGCAAATTCTTCCTGCCTTATGCCTTTTTCTTTTCGTATTTCCTCTATCCTGTTTTTCAAAATATCCCTCCTGACAAACGCCATATCCGGACGCATACGTAAAGCTTGCTTTACAACTCAATCTTACCACAGAAGAGCTATTACGTCAAGTATACTTTACATCGATATCAAAAAAGAACAGGGGATCTTCATCCCCTGTTCAAAAATTCTGTAAGCTTAATCATTCAGAAAATCCACGTGCATTGTTTCCATAAGCAGACCCACATCCACATTTTTAGCAACACAGCACTTTTTCATTGGATATCCCGAATACGCAGAAAGGTTCAGGCCCTTTTTACCGTATGCATCAATATTCAGCGACATTCCGCGGGCAAATCCATCACAGATGACCGCCACAAACGCGCTCTCCATGGTGCATATTTCCGGGTTGTCAATACCATAGATAACAAGCGGGTCATGGAGAAGCAGTTTTGCTGCAGGCCGGTCTTTTTTCCACATAGCACACATATCACTGAGATAACTGTGTGCAGGAGCGGAACCTTTGTAGTTCATAAGGGAGTTATACATCACGGCATCAGCTTCGCAAAGATGCGTCACATCCGCGCCAAAGCAGACAAGATTGTCAAGTCCGCGGAACATTATATCGGCAGCTTCCACATCGCACATTATATTCCAGTCAGCATACTGTTTATAAAATGCACCACCCATTATGCACACATTGCCGCACATATTAAGCGCTTCGGGATCCTTCTGCATTACCCTTGCAATATTGGTAAATGGTCCTATAGCAATAACAGTAAGTTCGCCGCGATAAGTACGGCAGGCATTTATTATAAAGTCCACCGCATCTTCAGGATCAACGCTTTCCGGCGCGAAGCCTTCCGCTGCCTGCGAATAATGGGGCGGAGAATCATATTTCTCCTCTGTTCCTTTAAGGGGCTTGCCATGCCCGGCATAGACAGGCGTATTCTCATATCCGTTTCCGAACAGCGTCATAAGTCTTTTCGCTATTTTGGCTCTGTCGACAGTATTCCGGAACACGGTAGTCACGCCGATAAGATCAAATCCGCGCCGCATAGCGGAATACAACGCAATGGCATCATCAATATCGTCACCGATATCCATATCTATCAGATATTTTCTTCCTTCATTCGCCAGTGAAATATATTTCATCGCAATATGTTCCTTTCCGGCATCTGCATATCTTTCAGGTCATCCGCAAAATATTCAGCGCCCGGTATATTTCCGCGTCCATAGACCTGTACCGATTTTATTATAGCATGCATAGCCGCAAAAAGACAGGGGCTCATTCCCCTGTCTTTTCCATACGGCGTATATACATATCCTCACAAGACCATATTGCATCTGCCAATCATCATTTCAATCTGTATATTTCATTCTGCAGATTTTCCAGAAATCTTCCCGCATGGGCGCCATCCATTTGAGTATGGTGAAACTGAAAAGATATTGGCAGATAATAACGGAACGCCTTTTTCCTGTATCTCCCCCAGATCAAAAACGGATTATTGAAGATACCGCTGTTCATACCGACCGCACCGTCTATCTCAGTATCTATGATCGCCGATGTACCTATTACCATGCTGTCCCCCGAAAGGTCTCTGTCCTGCGAAGTTTCGGCCACCCGAACCGTATGTTCGAGATATTCCCGATTGAATTCATTCAAATCATCATTATACAGGATATCACAGGAACTGACTTCGCCGTATTTGTTTTTCACGATCGTATTTACGGCAATGGTATCGTATTTGATAAGCTTATCGCCGACAGGCAGTATATAAAATTCTTTTACAGACGAAGCGGCCTTTCCCACACAATAATCAAGGAGCATATTGAATTTCATATTCTTCCTTTTTGACGCTTTCAAAACATTTGTCACATCCAGTGTTTTGAAAAAAGTAACCATGGGATTCGGTGCTTTCATCCACAGTTCAAAGGCCGAAGATCTTGTGGTCTCTTTAGGGTCTATCTCTCTCGCCATTATTCCATATCCTCCTTTTGCTTTGGCGTAAACACAAAACGCTGTGTCGGATAGCCGAATTCCGTCAGCAGTTCTCTTTCTGCAAATCCCAGCCTTTTCAGCAGGTCGCGATAACCTGTATCTGCTTTATCGCCTTCCCGATAAGTAGTCATGCTGATCTCCTGTCCCGGCAGGTATATTTCCAAAAGCGCATCCAGAAAAAGCCGTTGAATGCCCTGTCTGCGATATTGCGGGTGTATGCCTAAAAAATCAATACTGCCGGATTCTTCCGAAAAGGTCATCGCCCCTACCAGACACTTGCCGTCTTTCAACACAAGAGCCCGTTTTTCATCAATGGCCTTTGTTATCTCATTCAAATAATCCGTTTCATTCATAACCGGATAGCCGTCGATCACCAGCCGCATCAGCTCCATCCAGGCATCGATATCCGCCTTTTCCGCAAAACAAATATCATCTCTCGTGAAAACATTATCCATATTTTTTCTCTGCAGCGAAAACCGTAATTGCAGCGGATAAAATGTTCCGTTATCTCTGTATCTTGAAGGCGAAACTTTGTACATGGCTTTGAACGCAGCGGAAAACGCCTGCTGACTTTCATATCCGCAGATAAATGCTATTTCAATAAGCGGCTTATCGGAAAATACAATAAGTTTTGCAGCCTCTGTCAGCTGACGCCTGACAACATAATCATGGATGGTCATCCCTGCTGCATCGACAAACATGCGATGCAAATGATACTTCGAATAATGAATTGCATCCGCTATATTTTCCAGGTCAAGCTTGCCGTCAAGATTCGCTTCAATATAATCAATAACCGCTTCAATATCAGTAATATGATCTCTCAATGATTTTCCTCCTCTCCACAAAGAATATTAGCAAAAACACCCCGACCGTGTTTTAATATTTCTTGCTGAAATTGATCCTAAAAAAGACAGCGTCAAAAACGCTGTCTTTCAGTATCAGTTTTCCACCGAATCCAGATTTTTCCATCCGTATCTGAAAATAGATATTATCATGGATGCTTCGCTTACCAGTTCATCGATAACGCCGGCCCAGGAACCTACGATCACATCGTACACTATCCACAGGGGAGAATTAATGAATATTCCTGCGATGCGTATCTTACGCGCGTTATATGTATATCCTCCGATCGTTGCCGCAATGTTAGCCGCAACCGGAAGTATGGACTGCCAGCCGTCCCAGGTGAAAATGAGCGTCAGCACCTGCAGCAGGCAGATTATAAGGCACATCCACTTACTTTTGAGAAATTTATTTTTACCTCCAAGGCAGAAAGAGCGCACGGTATTCAGAATATAACTGATTCCGCCTGTAACAGCCCCCAGCATCAACAGATGGGTAGTGTAGCACAGATACGAAATGAACTGCACCCGGAAAAGATTTTTATTGCTTTTGAACTGATAAGAAAGAAAAAACAGTATTGTACCAAATATTCCTATTCCCTGTATAAAAACGGCCTTCATTGCAATAACTGCTCCTTAAAGTCGGACTTTTTTCCCGATCCATTGTAGCACACACGCTGCGAAAATTACAGAGGTAATTGTATTTATATCCTATTATGCTCATCGGTCTGTCAAATCTGCACGCAGGAAACAGCTTTACACGAACCTTTCGATATAGTATAATTCAGAAAAATAAATCAAAGGGAGCGTGATGATTTTTATGAAGCTCGTCACATCCACCGGTGATTTTGCCCATTATGTGCCCTCCGTTGCTGATGAGATAGCAAATTTCAAAGGTTCAAAGTTCAGGTATATAAATCTTGAACAGCCTGCCTCCGAGCCGGCATTCTTCAGCGAAAACGACGATGATTATAAGCGTCTTGCCAATGAATGGGGAGAGGCTGCCGCATCTGCCGGTGTGAAATTCGCAGTATCTCACGCGCCCTGTATAAATGACCCTGTTTTTGAGGCATTCGGAAACAGAGAAAATGAGAAATACCTTGCGAATATCCGCGCACTGCGTCGCTCTGTCGAAATATGCCGCATACTCGGCATCGAGCGTATCGTCGTACACTCAAACTGCCACGAAAGCTTTTCACGCGACGACCTTTACAGATACAACACCATGTTCTACGGCGATATTCTGAAAACCGCCGAAAAATGCGGTGTTACCATAATGACCGAAAACTGGGACCACCACAAATACCTTTTCTCCACCGGCGAAGACATCAGAAATTTTGTGGATCACATGGATCATCCGCTGCTTGGCGTCTGCTGGGATACCGCACACGGCAATATCGATCCCATGGCCCGCGAGATCGGTCAGTACGAAAACATACTGGCCATCGGCGACAAGCTGAAAGGTCTGCACATCTCCGATAATTTCGGCGATTGCCATCATCACACCTGGCCTTTTGCAGGAATCATAAACTTCGATTCCATAATGCAGGGACTCATGGATGTAAACTACGACGGCTATTTCACCTTTGAAGCTTCCTACACCATGCTGCATCAGAAAAACATACCGTACCACCGCAAGACCTGGGCCCACGAAGGCAAGGCTGTTGAGAAGCTTCTCTCCCCTTCCATAGAGCTCAAGAAAAAGGCCGTTGACCTGCTTTACGAAACCGGAAAATACATACTTGAAACCTATAACTGCTTTGAAGAATGATACATAAAACCGCCATGCATAAAAATGTGCACGGCGGTTTTGTTATGCCTGTCCGTTTTTCGCGCAGGGCTGCTCTTTGCCATCCCACTGTGAAAGCAGTATCGCGGCAAATATCACCGCAAAGCCGATCATCATACGCACGGTTATCTGCTCATGATAGATTATCGCAGAAAAAATCACACCGAATACGGATTCCAGGCTGAGCAGCATGCCGCCGATAGCGGGCTCTGCATACTTGAGACCATAGCTTTGCATGTACAGGCAAAGCGCCGTCGCAAACAGACCGAGATATATGATTCCACCTACCGCGTTCATCGGGAAGGCTGCAGGGAAATTGTTCCCCGCAAATACGAATATCCATGCCGACAGCGCAACGACGCACAATTCAACAGTTGTCAGCAGAAGAACGTTCCTGTTTTTGCAGACGATAGATGATATCACGATATTTACTGCAGCGGGTATGCCGCTTATCACCGTCATCAGATCGCCCGCAGACATTTTCCATCCGCCGGACAGCGAAAGGATTCCCACACCGGCAAGGCAGAGAAACACGCACAGTATATGGTGTATTTTGGGGCGTTCTTTGGTCACAAACCAATATATGAACGGAACCATAACGCTGTATGAAGTGCTCAAAAATGCACTCTTTCCGGGTGATGTATCCAGCGCCAGACCGCATACCTGAAGCATATAAGATGCGAACAGCGAAATACCCATCCAGAATCCGAAAACAACGTGCTTTTTATCCAATTGCTTTCTCTGAGGCCAGGCAACGATCAGCAGCGCAATACCCGCTACCGTGAATCTCAGCGCAATTATGAACGCCGGAGAAAATGCCTCAGCAGCGATTTTTCCTATGGTAAATGTACTTCCCCAAAGCACAGCTGTCAAAAACAGCACTATTTTCGCGATCGTCGATTTTTTCATCCTGCGTTTATCTCCTTAAAGGCACTCCCATAATTCTATCACAACGGCCAACAAAAAGACAGGGGATTTTTACCCCTGCCATATCTTTATACCGCCGCTTTTATATGTGCATCCGCAGTATCCAAAGCGTAATATACCTATTTATTTTTTTATCTTTACCGTTATCCGCCTGAGCATCATTACACCGCCGGCAAGCACGGCGACCTTCACCAAAGAAACCACCGCTGTCATGACAACAAGCGGAACGACCTGTTCACCGGCATCCCGGCATATACGGCGGCAACATCTTTTTTCACCCACATATAAGCGATATATGCCACTGCAATAATCGCCGCAGCAAATCTCCACGGTTCTCTTTTCCTGCCGTTCCTTTTGTCCATACATAACCTCCGCCGTACCCGTAAATTTCAGATATTATATATCCTTCCTGAAACAGATGATACGGTTCGCCTCTTCAAATCCCATTGCCATATGAAACATCAGACTGCCTTTATTATCCAATTCACAATCGCTGGCAAATTCAGTGCAGCCTTTTTCTTTCGCCCAAATTTCACAGGCAGTCAGCAGTTCTTTCGCATATCCTCTGTTTCGATAGCCCTCTTTTACAAATATGCCTTCCAGATATCCCACAGGAGCGCTGTCCGTTCCCTCAACATAATCATATCTCAAGCCGCACTGCGCAAAACCCACGGGTATGTCATCTGCATACCTGATAAAAAATACTGCGTTTTCATCGTTCAGCGTTTCTATGAATTCCGTTTCCAAAGAATCAACGGTATTGTCATCCCACATCTGAACAGCCATTTCCGCCAAAGTACGGCTGTCATTCTCTACCGCCTTGCGCACCATGAAAAAACACCCCGGCAAATTCAAATATAATCATATACATTGTAGCATATTCCACAGAAAAAGGACAGGGATATGCACCCCTGTCTTACTCCTGCCCCGCAGTGCCGAGGTTATCTCCGTTTATATCCTGTTACCGAAAATCACGCTGCAAATTTCCGAAGAACATTCGGCCGGCGTCATTACGGAAGTATCCACAGTCAATTCGTATCCGTTTTTCGGAAACAGGTATGTATACGACGCTTCTGCAGACCCCGGGCATCTGTTTTTGCGCGCATTCTCTCTTTCAAGCAACACATCAATGGGGCACGTTACATGCACGGCATGGATATGATACCGGCCCAGCATTTCTGTCAGCTGACGGAATATCCGCTCGCTGGTGATCACATGGTCGATTATAACGCCGTGTGCTGTTTTCAGCGCTTCAAGCGCGCTTGTACACATATCGCCCGATATTTCAAACACATCGTCCTCATATATCGTTTCCTCGGTCGACAGTTTCATGAAATCATCAATTGAAACAATAACATACCTTTCGTTTCTTGTTTCCTCTATCAATGCCTTCAGCGCTTTGGATAATGTTGATTTTCCGCTGCTGGACGGCCCGTTGAGCAATATTATCCGCTTTTCCATTTGGGTAAATCTCCATCAAATTCCCGTTTGTTCAACTGATTATATCACGCACAGCAATAAAATGACAGGGGGATTCTCCCCCTGTCATATCTTATCCCGCCTCATACGGCACATCGTCCATAAATCCCATAACAAGTATCCGGGCATTCACAGGTGCATGCGTCACAGTACGGACCGGCTTTCCGCCCCGAATAACAAAACTTCTACCCGTAATTGACAGATACCGGAAAAGCCGGATTCAAGTCAAACATATCCATGCAGAAATCCTGTTCACATAAACTTATGCACTTTGACTTCGAAACGCTTCACATCAATTCATTCTTCAACTGCAGGATCCTGTTCTCGATCTCGCTTATTATTATCTTGAACTCGTCATCCGATTTTCCGGTAGGATCTTCGAGACCCCAGTTATCATCAAAAGCTCTTCCGATAAAAGGACATCCTACATTGCATCCCATTGAAATTGCAATATCAGGAAGCGGTATATCTGAAGTCATTTTTGAATACTGTGTTTCTTCCATATCTATGCCATACAGGATCTTCATAATCCTTACAGCATCTTGATTAATTTGGGGTTTTGTTTCTGTACCTGCCGAAAAGCATTCACATATATCTGATAAATATTTTTTCCCCAGAGCTTCCGCTATTTGGCTTCGGCACGAATTATGTACACATATAAATGCTATCTTTGTTTTTCTATCCATTACTAATTTCCTATTATCTAACGCT
>JAZRPZ010000044.1:0-36849 GCA_045649485.1 Clostridia bacterium | reverse complement strand
GGCCATAGTTTTATTCAGGGTTATCAGTTGAGTGCCAGCAGGCGCTTTTCGATGCGCTCCACTACATCAGCGGGAATGGAGAACATGGGATTGCTGCGGGTGAGCATTGCGCGCAGGGGTGCGTCTCCGCCGCCGCGGCGTCCGCCGAACCTGCGGGCCATGGGCAGCTCTTCAGTGATTACTGCCATTGCCTCGGGAATTTCCATGATCTCGGCAACGCTAAGGTCGAGAGAGATCACGCGGTGCAGGGGAGTGGTGGGCTTGTATTCGAAGTGGTAATCACCTGCGGGGGCTACGGTGTAGACGTTGCCCTTTTCGCAGACCTTGATGTCCAGCTCAGGATATGCCTTCTTGATTTCCTCAACATTGCCGTTGGGGAATACGACGACGGCTTCTGCGCCGAAGGGAACCTTTACATCCCATACAAACAGATCCTTCTTGATCTCCCAGGAGCTCTCGTACCAGCCCATAGCGGAATTGTACTTCACGCTGACCTTGGGCAGCAGGTAATCGGGACGGGGACGGATGAGAGCCTTGCGGAAGCCGGGAGCATCTTCAACGGGGTTGATGCCCGCTACATCGCGGTATACCCACTCCATGACTGCGCCGTAGGCGTAGTGGTTCAGGGAGTTCATGCCGGTGGAAGAGATGCTTCCGTCAGGCAGCAGGGAATTCCATCTCTCCCAAACGGTAGTAGCCCCCAGGTTTACTTCGTACAGCCAGCCGGGATATTCCTCATTCAGCAGCAGCTTGTATGCACGGCGGTTGTAACCGACCATGGACAGAGTGCGGTTGAGATAAGCGGTGCCAACGAAACCGGTGCGCAGCTTGCCGCCGGATGCAGCCAGTTCGCCGTCCAGCAGCTTGGCCAGCTTCTCGCGATGCTGTCCGGGAGCAAAGCCCATGAACAGAGCGCAGATGTATGCGGTCTGGGTAGTCTGTGCCATCAGACCGTTGGGGGTAAAGTACTCATTCTGGATAGCATTGTAGATCTCTTCCAGAAGCTTGGAATACTTCTCGTAATCTTCGGTGTAGCCCAGAGCCTTTGCAGCCTTGACCAGCAGGGAGGTGGAGTAGTAGTAATATGCGGTTGCGATGAAGAAGGGATCGGTGCCGCCCATTACCTCGTCTGCGTTGCCGCTCTTGTTGTCAAGAGCCAGCCAGTCTGCGAAGTGGAAGCCAACGTTCCAGAGACGGCCGCAGTTGTTCTTTTCATCGGTGGCCTTGATCCAGTCTACCCAGCCCTTCATGTTGGCGTAGGTATTCTTGAGCAGTTCCTTATCGCCATAGAACATGTAGAGATTCCACGGTACGATGGTGGCTACGTCTGCCCATGCGCAGGAAGCACCGTCGCCGCCCATGCCGCATGCGGGTACGACGTGAGGAACAGCACCCTTGCGCTTGTTCTGCTCGCAGAGAGTGTCAAACATGTACTTGGCAAAGAATGCGGAGGAATCCATGTTGAAGCATGCGGTGCCGGAGAAAGCCTGTGCATCGCCGGTCCAGCCAAGGCGCTCATCGCGCTGCGGGCAGTCGGTGGGAACATCCAGGAAGTTGTCCCTCTGGCCCCACAGGGCGTTCAGTGCAAGACGGTCGACCTTGGGATTGCTGGTGGAGATATAACCGGTGCGCGGGATATCGGAATGCACGCTGCAGCCGGTGAAGTCGTCCAGATTGATATCGTCGAGGCCCTCGATCATGATGTACTTGAAGCCGTAGAAGGTGTGGAAGGGACGTACGATACGTTCCTCGCCATCGGAAATGTAGGTGTACTCAGCCTTTGCGGAGCGCAGGTTGTCGCGGTAGAAGCAGCCGCCCTGCATTACTTCGAAGTAGTAGATCTTGATCTCGGTGCCCTTGGGCGCATTGCAGCGGAATTCGAACCAGCCGGTGATCTCCTGACCCAGATCGATGATCTTTTCATTCTTGGGAGAGGTGATGAGTTCAACGGGCTTGATGCGCTCGATAATGCGCAGCGGCACAGACAGACGGCCCATTACGTTATCGGTAGTGAGGCCTTCGTCAACCTTAACGGCATATGCCTTGGAGCAATCATGATTGGGATCGTAGATCTCGCCGTCATAAATGCCGGAGAAGCGGACGGGGCTCTCGGTAGCAGTCCAGCTTTCGTCGGTGCCGATGACTGCCTCAGTGCCGTCCTCGTAAGCGATACGGATCTCAGCCAGCAGAGAGATATGGTCGGCATACAGGCCGTTGAAGCCGGGGCGGTTGCTGCCAAGGCCGAAACGGGAGATTGCCCAGCCCTGACCCATCATAAACTTGACATTGTTGACGCCTGCCTTCAGAGCTTCGGTAATATCAAAAACGGTGGTCTGCATCCAGGAATCATAGTCGTTGCAGTAGGGAGTGAGGTACTCGTCGCCGATCTTATCGCCGTTTACGTACAGCTCATAAACACCCTTTGCGGTGGCATATACGCGCGCGGACTTGACGGGCTTGTCGGCAGTTACATCCTTGAGAAGCAGAATGCTCTCCTTGATGTCGGCAGTGATCCACTTGCCTTCCCATGCCTCGTCAATCTTGCCGGTCTCGAACCACCTCTTGCCTTCAGCCGTATCGCCGTTATCGGCCCAGACGGTGACCTTCCAGTAATAGCGGGTGCGGGGCTTCAGTTCCAGTTCAGGAACAAAGCACAGGCTGTCGATGTCCTCACGCTTGCCGGAATCATATACGGTTTCGCAGAAGCAGGGGCAGGTGGAGATCACGATCTGTGCGGCGGCCTGCTTCTTGGCTGCGGTTTCGTCAACCTTCCAGCTGAGACGCAGGGGATCGAACTGGAAGCCAACAGGCTCAGTGACTCGATTGGCCATCATTTCGAAAATTCTCATGGTGGTTTTCCTCCTCCGATAAATTTATATTGCTGGTTAAATGATAGTATACTTGTTAAGAAAAGTCAATTGTTTTGTAATAAGACAAAACCGGCGCAAACGCGCCGGTTGATGAATATATCATTTTCTTGCAAATACAAGGTTGGCATTCTGACCGTCGAGAGTAAAGAAGAGAGTCAGTTCATCGCCGTTTATTGCATATGAACATTTGACGGAAGCGCCATTTATGGTGAGGATTATATTGTCGTCGTCTTCTGCCCAGCCGGCATTGATTTCAGTGGAAATATCGTCGCGTTTCATGCTGATGGTAAGATTGCCTTCCTTATCAAAAGTGAAGAGGGCTTCTGCTTCGGAAGTTACCAGCTGAGCAGAGCCGCTGAGGCTGGTGATCGCCTGAACTGCATTTCCTCCGGTGAGCTTCCATGTATCGACTATTTTATGACCGCAGCCGGTAAGGGTGAGCATGATGCATGCCAGCATAATGACAGCTGTAATTCTGCGAAATATCTTCATATACATACACTCCGTTTTTGTTGATGGAGTTATTATAGCATCACAGGCGCAAGGTGTCAAATGCGTGAAAACAGCGGTAAGACTATCGGCATACCGCGGGTATCCGTATCGGCAAATGTGAAATGATGCATGGCTGCTTGTTACATAAAAAATTATCCGCAGAACTGCTTCTGCGGATAATTATGTGAGTTATATCAGTTCTTCTTGGTGAACTCGAGGGTACCGTCGCTGAAAGTCATGGTGCACTTGTCGCCATCGATCTCAAAGGTACCTGCCAGAGGATCGCCGTCCATGGTCATGGTGATGTTATCGCCGTCAACTTCCCAGGTGCCGTTCATGGTCTCGCTCTCGCCCATGAAGCTCAGGGTAATATCCAGCTTGCCGCCGTCGTTGAAAGCAAAGGCCATTTCCATGCCGAGCTCTGCGAGGTCGATGCCGCCGGTGATGGAGTCCATTGCGGTGCCGCCGGTTACGAGCCAGGTGCCGTTCAGCTTAGCCTTGCCGCATCCGGTGAGTGCCATTGCCATTACCAGTACCAGAAGTACTGCTGCGATACGCTTGATGTTCTTCATTGTGTTTTCCCTCCGTAATATATGATGTATATGTAGTATACACTCAATTTATACGACAATCAACACAATGTATGTTTAACTTGTAGACAAAAATATGAAGATATCAGTCTGCTCTGCTGAAAACAAGATCTCCGGAGCCTTCGCCGTCTATTTCGACGAATACGAGTTTATCTCCGTCTAATCTGAAGCGGCTATCAGTATCAGTCCCGTTGAATTCCATTTCGAGCTCCATACCTTTTATTGCCCATATACCTTCCAGGGTTTCGTTGTAGCCGGAAAGAGTGATGTACCAAGTGCAGGTATTGTCTTTCCTGAATTCGTAGCTCATCTCAAAGCCAAGCTCTTCAAGCGTATAACCGTTCAATTCGCTTCCCATGAAAGCGGATATGCCGCTGCCGCCGGTGAGCGTCCATTTTCCGATAAGCTTGCTTTCCTTGGTGCAGGCGGAGAGTGTAAGAGCGAAAAACAGTATAAGAATTACTGCCGATATACGCTTGATGTTCTTCAATGTGTTATTCCTCCATAGAATATGGTGTATCTGTATTATAATATCAAATGAAATGATATTCAATACAGCAAAATAATCCATACATTTTCAGTTAAAAAATACAGTACAGCGCTGATCTGTCCTGTATTTTCAGATTCAGTTTTTATTGAAGTAGATCACTTTCAGTTCATCGTCGTAACGCGCCTGGATAACGAGCCTGCTGCCATCGATGTGGATAAGGTCTGTCTCCAGATATCCGTCCTGATACATGCGCAGATAACTGTCTTCGATTTCATAATCGCATTCAAAATCGTCTATCTTCATGCTGCCATTACCGTAGAATTCAGCGACGACAGGATCGCGGCCCGTATCTGATGGCAGTTTTTCGTCTTCGAGGGACCATACACCGTCTTCCAGCACATAGGATTCGGTTTTGTATTCGGTCCATCTTCCGGTAAGATCGCTGCCGCATGCGGTAAGCATTACAGCTGCAGTCAAAATGAGAATAAGAAAAGCCAAGCGGCGGATATGTTTCATAGGAATCCCTCCTGTATGCCTACAAATTATACCATGTCTCCAATTTAAGTGTCAACTATATTAACTTGCCCATAGTTTACAAAGAGGCGGAAAAGATATATACTGATTATAAGAATATTCAAACGGAGATGTTTAATATGAAGATCAGCAGATATATTGACCACGCAGTTCTCAAGCCCGGTATGACTCATGATGAAATCGTTGCCGCCATCAAGTCCGGTATCGAACTGGATGTTTTCAGCGTTTGCATGCAGCCCCGCGATGTAAAGCTGGCTGCTGAAATGTGCAAGGGCACCAATACTCATGTCGGCACCGTTATAGACTTCCCCCATGGCGCTGCCGGCGCAGAAGCCAAGCGTGCAATTTCCCGCTTCGCACTGTCTCAGGGCGCAGAAGAGCTGGATATGGTTATGAACTATTCCGCAGCCCGCAGCGGTCAGTGGGATATCGTTCTTGAGGAGATCAAGGCTGTTGTAGAAGAAGGTCATGCACAGAATGCACTCGTAAAGGTCATCTTTGAGACCAGCGAGCTTGACGAAGCCACCATCCGCAAGGCAGTTGAAGTTTCCATCGAAGCAGGCGCCGATTTCGTAAAGTCCTCCACCGGCTTCACCTCCGTTGGCGCTACCGTTGAAGGCGTTGCCATCATGATCGATCAGGCAAAGGGCCGCATCAAGGTAAAGGCTTCCGGCGGTATCCGCGATTACGCAGGCGCAAAGCAGTTTGTTGATATGGGCGTTGATCGTCTCGGCATCGGCTACAGCGGTTCTCTCCCCGTATGCACCGGTGAAGGCGTAAACAAGGACGCTTATTAATAATAATATCTAAAATCTGATCGGAGACCGTTATGTTCAAAATAGTACATAAAAGGCAGCTGAACGAGACCACCACTCTTATGCGCTTTGATGCGCCTGCGGTGGCCCGCAAGGCTAAGCCCGGACAGTTTATCATCCTGCGTATTGATGAAAACGGCGAACGTATCCCGCTGACTATTGCGGATTACGACCGTGAAAACGGCACTGTCGGAATCATCTTCCAGAAGGTGGGTGCTACCACCCGCAGGCTGGACACCCTTAACGAAGGCGATTCTATTCTCGATTTCGTCGGTCCTCTGGGCCGTGAAAGCGAATTCGGCGATGTTGCCGGCAAGCGCGTTGCTGTTATCGGCGGCGGTCTGGGTATCGCTATCGCGTTCCCTCAGGCTGCAGCGCTGCATGCCCTGGGCGCAAAGGTAGATATGATCGTCGGTTTCAGAAATATCGATCTTGCCATACTGCTTGATGAACTCAAGGACGTATGCGAAAATCTTATCGTAATGACCGATGACGGTTCCAACGGTCACAAGGGCTTTGTTACTACCGCGCTCGAAGAGCAGATCAATTCCGGCGCGAAGTATGAGCACGTTGTTGCTATCGGTCCTCTGCCTATGATGCGTGCCGTATGCGAACTGACCCGTCCTCACGGAATCAAGACCATCGTCAGCATGAATCCCATCATGATCGATGGTACCGGCATGTGCGGCGGCTGCCGTCTCACCGTTGGCGGCGAGACCAAGTTTGCCTGTGTTGACGGTCCTGAATTCGACGGACATCTGGTTGACTTTGATGAAGCTATCAAGCGCAGCCGTATGTATAAGGATGAAGAGCGCATCAGCACCGAAAAGCACTTCTGCAATCTGACCGGGGAGGTGCACTGATGGACATCATGAAGAAGCATCCCGCAAGGGAACAGGCGCCCGAAGTGCGCATACACAATTTCTTCGAAGTATCCCTCGGTTACGATGAAGAGACCGCAGTTGAAGAAGCCCAGCGCTGCCTCAATTGTAAGAACAAGGCCTGCGTCGGCGCATGCCCTGTTAATGTAGATATTCCTTCCTTTATCTCTCTTGTCAAGGAGCGCAAGTTCCTTGAGGCATACGATGTTATCCGTGCCACCAGCGCACTGCCGGCCATCTGCGGACGCGTATGTCCTCAGGAGAGCCAGTGTGAATCCAAGTGCGTGCGCGGCATCAAGGGTGAACCTGTCGGCATCGGTCGTCTGGAGCGCTTTGTTGCCGATTATGCCATGGAACACGACGCCCCCGATGCTGTTCCTGCAGAAAGCAATGGCAAGAAGGTTGCTGTCGTAGGTTCCGGCCCCGCCGGTCTTACCTGCGCGGGAGACCTGCGCAAGCTGGGTTATGATGTAACCGTATTTGAAGCACTGCATACAGCAGGCGGCGTACTGGTATACGGTATTCCCGAATTCCGTCTGCCTAAGCAGCTTGTCCGCCGCGAGATTGCAAAGCTGGAGAACATGGGTGTAAAGATCATCCCCGATATGGTTATCGGACGCACCCTTACTCTGGATGAACTGCTTACCGAAGAAGGCTTCTCTGCCGCATTTATCGGCTCTGGCGCAGGCCTTCCCAAATTCCAGAATATTCCCGGTGAGAATCTCAACGGCGTATATTCCGCAAATGAGTTCCTTACCCGTATCAACCTGATGCGCGCCTACGATTTCCCCAATGCAGATACTCCCGTACGCTGCGGCAAGCACGTTGCGGTAGTCGGCGGCGGAAACGTTGCCATGGACGCTGCCCGCTGTGCACTGCGTCTGGGAGCTGAAAAGGTAAGCATCATCTACCGCCGCAGCGAGGCAGAAATGCCCGCACGTGTGGAAGAGGTGCACCACGCAAAGGAAGAGGGCATCGAATTCAAGATGCTCACCAATCCCCGTGCAATAATCGGCGATGAAAACGGATATGTCAAGGCGATCCAGTGTTTCGAAATGGAACTGGGCGAGCCCGATGCTTCCGGACGCCGCCGTCCTGTTGAAAAGAAGGACAGCGATTTCACTTTCGATGTGGATACCGTCATCATTGCCATAGGCAATTCTCCGAATCCCCTCATCCGCAATACTACCCCCGGTCTGGATACCACCCGCTGGGGCGGCATTGTGGTAAACGAGGAGACTCTTGAGACCAGCCGTGAGAATGTCTATGCCGGCGGCGACGCCGTAACCGGCGCAGCAACCGTAATCCTCGCCATGGGCGCAGGCAAGACCGCTGCAAAGGCGATCCACGAAAAACTTTCCAATAACTGATTTGCGACAGGCAGCTCAATTTAAGCTGCCTGTTTTTCTGTCCTTGACAAAGATCCGAGTATGTATCATAATCATAATATCTTAACATACGGAGGTATGTGACTATGAAAATTAAGGTATTTTCTGCAAATAACTGGATATATCCCGATACTCAGATTGATAATGAAATAAACTATGTTTTTCTTGATGCAGCCCGCGGCGGTATGGCGTGTTTTCAGCTGCTCACAGATAAGGTTATAACCGAACCTGCAAAAGCGGAAGTTAAGTGGAGCGGCATAGGCGGTGTGCGTCCGACTGTTTATCAGCTTATTCCCGTTTGCGTGGACAGAAACAGCGGCGCAGAAAATCTGACGGGTCCCTATGAAGCGGTGAAAGAATTCGTGACCCGTGAAGCGCCATTTATGGTATACGATGCAATGCGCGATATGGAAGCAGGGATGCTTTCTCCCGGAAGATTGGCGTTTTATGTGAGGATAGAGGCAGATAAATTGTGTGCGACAGGAATAAAAGAAATCTCTCTTGAAATTGAAGTAGGTGGAGATTCAGCGAAAGCATGTATCGAGTTGGATGTGCACAAGGCTATCATTCCTCCCGTAGCACATGCGAAATTCGGCATGGTCAACTGGCTGAATATCAGAGAGATATGCTCACAGCACAGAGTCGATACCGAATCCGATGAATTCGAAGAACTGCTCGCAGCTTACATCGATAACGAGGTCGATATGCGCAATACTCAGCTGCAGCTGCCTTCGGGCGTACCTGTGCGTGATGAAAACGGAAAAGTGATCGGCTTTGATTTCAGTCTTGCCGCAAAGGTAGGCAATATGGCATTGGAACGCGGTTTCCAATATGTCATGGGTGGATTTGTGGCACGTTTTGAGGTGTGGAATGAGGAGACCCATTACCTCTTGTGGGACAGGTCTGTAAGTATCGCCTCACATGAGGGATACCGTCAGCTGAAGCTGTACTTCACCGAAGCTGCGCGCGTAATGAAGGAAAACGGCTGGGAAGGCCGCTACATGCAGACACTGGTGGACGAGCCTCAGTTCCCAAACAGCGACCATTACCGCATCCTTTCTTCTATCTGCCGTAAATTCCTGCCCGGCGTGCCGATACACGATCCCGTAGAGAGCACTCAGCTTGACGGTGCGCTGGAGATTTGGGATGTAAAGCAGGCTGTATACGAAAAATATCTGGACGAATATCAGGCGCTGCAGGAACTGGGTGAGGAGATGTGGCTGTATACCTGTGGCTTCCCGGCGGGCAAGATGATGAATCGTGCAATGGACCTGCCGCTTACCGCAAGCATATTGCCCATGTGGCTGTGCTATATGTACGGCTGCAAAGGCTTCCTCCACTGGGGATACAATGTGCACACAGATAAGCCCTTTGATGTGACCTGCTATATGCCTGACCCGGCAAATCCCGATATCGCATATCCCGCAGGCAACGCCCATATCGTCTATCCCGGAAAGCGCGGTCCCATGTGGTCTGTGCGCGCCCAGCTGCAGCGTGCCGGTGCAGAGGACTATGAACTGCTGTATCAGCTCGGAGAAAAGGATAGATCTCTGGCGATGGAACTCATACACAAATTGTGCAGGAATTTCAGTGATTACACATTCGAAGGCACGGAAGTCGATCTTGTAAGAAAAGAACTGCTGAAAGCGCTTGACGACTAAAGAGGAGAGTCTATCATGGAATTTTGCTTTGGAAAACTTGCTTTTAGGGTACAGGACGACGGTCGTAT
This sequence comes from Clostridia bacterium, assembly GCA_045649485.1. GTDB lineage: Bacteria > Bacillota > Clostridia > Christensenellales > Aristaeellaceae > RUG11247. The sequence goes on along the minus strand of JAZRPZ010000044.1, from coordinate 27,060 downwards.
AAGCATTATAAAAAGCTATGGTTATGATAACGCGACCAAAAATAATCTCTTTTTCAGTGAAGTAGAAATGGCAGGCGGCTCGACTACCGGTACCATATCCATGCATGGTGCGGAAAGCAGCGCGGAGATGAAGTATGTTGAGCACAAGGCGGATGAAGATCATCTTGAAATCCTGCAGCGCTCCGATGTGCTTGAAGTACGCAGCTGTTTTGAAATATATCCGGATACGAACGCCGTTAGGATATTTCAAAAAGTGAAGAACATTGCCGATAAAGATATTTGCCTTGAAAGCGCAAATACCGTATCGCTGTATTTCGGAAATGCGATGGATGATAATAAGGATTGGTATCTGCATCGCTATGGCAATGCCCGTTATTCCGAGGTATCGCCCGATGTGCGCAGCCTGTATGATATGGGCTTTTACTGGGTGAATGCGTCCCACCGTACCTATAACGTGGGAAATCAGTCCTGCTGGGAATATCTGCCCATGGCAATGCTTGAAAACCGTCCTGCGGGCGATTTTATGCTGTTTCAGATAGAATCCTATTATGACTGGTATTATGAGATAACAGTCGACCGTGGCATGTATTGTCTCCACCTCAGCGGTCCCAATGCCAGGTATCATTCGTGGAATAAGGTGCTGAAGCCCGGCGATTGGTACGAGACTGTACCTGTTGCGCTGTGCGGAGGAAATTCGTTGAATGATGTATTCGCACAAATTACCCGCTACCGAAGGCATATAAAGCCGGATTGTGTTCCCGACAGACATCTGCCTGCAATATTCAACGAATATATGCATCTTTCCTGGGATGACCCGTGGGCGGACAAAACTGCGATGCTCGCACCCCATATCGCCAAAACAGGCTGCGAGTATTATGTCATAGACTGCGGCTGGCATGATGAAGTGCCCGCAAGCAGGATTTACCGTCACTTTGGCACATGGTATGAGAGCAATATGCGCTTTCCGGCAGGTCTAAGGAAGACAGCCGATATGATACATTCGCTCGGTATGAAGTTCGGTCTGTGGATAGCGCCTGAGGTCGTGGGCAAGGATAACAAACGCATGCTGGAATTTTATCCGGAAGAATGCTTCCTTACCCGCAACGGCAAAAAGATAGCCAATTCCACCGGCTATCTGCTGGATTTCCGCCATCCTATGGTATATGAATATATGACACGCACCATTGACCGAATGGTGAACGAATACGGTGTGGATTATATCAAGTTCGACGGTTGCCCCAGCGCAGGTCCGGGTCCTGACAGGGACTGTACTTCTCCCGGAGACGGACTTGAGGAGCATATAAGGGCGTTCCTCGGCTGGACCAAAGACATGATAAGGCGTCATCCAAATGTGGTATTTGAAGACTGCGCGGGCGGCGGACAGAGGCTTGATTACAGTGCGCTGTCTGTATTTTCCCTTGCCTCTACATCCGACCAGATAGATTACAGAAAATATCCCTATATAGTGGGCAATATTTTCTGCGCGGTGCTTCCCGAGCAGGCGGCGGTATGGAGCTATCCCGTTGCTACAAAGCTGGATGTATATGATATAGAAAATGGGGCGGACGAGCGAGTATCCAGGGAAATCGTTGTCATGAATATGATAAACTCGCTTCTCGGCAGAATTCACCTTGCCTCGCGCATACATCTGCTCAGTGAGGAGAAGCAGAAACTTATCGGGGAAGGTATAAATCTCTACAACCGCATGACTCCCATGAAGCTTGAGGCTGTGCCTTATATGCCGATGGGTTATACCGGCTTCGGTGATAAAAACGTATGTGTCGGAATAAAATCGGATAAAAAGCTGTACCTCGGCGTGTGGAATCTGCACGGTGAAAGACATGTTGAGATACCGCTTCCGGAAATTCGTGTGAGTGAGGCGAAGGCAGCGTATCCTATGAATATGCCCACGACCTTCTCTTGCGATGGAAACAAACTTATTGTGGATTTCTCCGAGGATGAGCAGGCGCGTTTGTTTGAAATGGATCTGATATAACATAAGGATTGGCTATGAACTTCCGTATATATTCGAAGATAATATCGATTTTATGATGATGATTGACTTTATCTGCATATCCCTGCTATAATTGGTACAATTTAAAATAGGCAATGAAAGGGGAATGTCTTGTGAAATATGAATGGATGGATGCCGTAAAGGCAGTTATGGACGAATACAGACCTCAGATGCTGAAGGCGGAGCGTGATATCTGGCAGCATCCCGAGACCGGCTTCAAGGAGTGGTATGCCAACGGTCTTCTGAAGGATGCTTTTACTGCCATGGGTTTTGAACTCACCGAGGCAGGCGATATCCCCGGCTTCTATTTCGATATCGATACCGGCAGGGAAGGCCCCACCGTTGCGGTGATGGGTGAATTGGACAGCGTCATCTGTCCCGAGCATCCCGAGTCCGACCCGGTGACCGGTGCGGTACATTCCTGCGGACACAACTGCCAGTCCGCAGCGCTTATAGGCATCGCCGCTGCATTTACAAAGCCCGAGATACTGGAAAAACTTTCCGGTAAGATACGTATCATGGCTGTTCCTGCCGAGGAATTGCTCGAACTGGGCTATCGTGCGCAGCTGCGCAAGGAAGGCCGCATAAAGTACATGGGCGGCAAAGTTGAATTCATCAGCCGCGGTTATTTCGACGGCGTTGATATGGCTATTCTTATCCATACCTCCGGCGGCGATAAGCCCATGGTCTATCTCAGCAAGGGCAATAACGGATGCGTGGTAAAGAACATTACTTATACCGGTAAGGCTGCCCATGCAGGCGGTGCTCCTCATGCCGGCATCAATGCTCTGTATGCTGCGCAGGTGGGTATTACTGCCATCAACGCTCTGCGTGAGACTTTCAAGGATTCCGATCATATCCGCGTGCATCCCATCATTACATCCGGCGGCGTTATGGTAAATGCAATTCCTGCAAAGACCACCATGGAAAGCTATGTCCGCGGCGCAAGCTTCGATGCTATAAAGGCTGCCAATAAGCGCGTGAACCGTGCAATTGCGGCAGGCGCACTGGCACTGGGCGCACAGGTGGAAATTGCCGACCTGCCCGGCTATATGCCTTTGAATAACGATGCCAATCTGAACGAGATTTTCAAGGAAGCCTGCACCGAATATTTCGGCGAAGAGGCAGTCATCATGACCGACGGATGGGGAAGCGGCAGCACCGATATAGGTGATGTCAGCTGCATCATGCCCGCGGTACAGCCCTGCTGTTCCGGCGCGAAGGGTACCGGTCATGGCGCGGATTACTACATTACCGACCCCGAACTGGCGGTAGTTCAGTCCGCAGCCGCTCAGGTGGCAGCCGTATGCGCGCTGCTTGAGAATGGCGCCGAGAAGGCCATGTTCGTAAAGGAAAATGCAAAGCCCCTCTACGCCAGCAAGGAAGAATTCCTCGCAGCGATAGATTCCATTATGCTGGAAGGCGATGCGATCACTTACAACGAAGACGGTACGGCAAACGTACGCTGGACTTCTGCGGAATAAAAGAAGATCACCCCGGTACATCTGAGTGTGTACCGGAGTGATTTTTTGTGTCAGCTTCTGAAAATGATCTTGCCGATGCCTGCTTCGATGAGGGAATATTCATCGTGCCAGCGCTCGCCGGTGGTCAGGAATTCTCCGGGACCGTAGCCGCCCAGGCGGGTAGGTACCAGATGCAGCGGACCGAAAGTGTTCCGGCGGGTATTGACGAGAGATACCTTTATGGGCTTATCTGCCTTTACGGCTTCGGTGACGTCTGCCATGTAAGGCTCCCATGCAACGGGAATATCCTTGCCGCCGGCGTTGACGGAAGCCAGCGCACCTGTGCATTCGGGTATCTGTATCCATATCTTTTCTGCGGTCTTGTCTACAATATCTGCATACTGTTCAGGCTTTATGACGATGGTAGCGCGTCCGCCGTAGAAGGGGAGATTGCGCAGGGCCATATCATCCAGACTGACGGTTGCGGGCATGGCGGTGACCACAGATTCTCCGGCGCATGCCTTTACGCCAAAGCTGCCGAGGAGATAAATGGATTCGATATTGGTGGTACGCTTGAAGGCAGTCTTGACGGTAATGATGTTTGCGCCGTTCTTCAGTGCGCCCTCAGGAATCTCCATCTTCACGAAGGCGTTGTCGACCCACCAGTCGCTCATGTCGGGAGCATTCAGCTTTACGCCATTGCAATAGTATTCGTTCAATTCGGGGCGTTCGCCAGCCAACCATACCTTGCCGGAAGGCATCTGTTCAACTATGAAGGGATATTCAAGTTCCAGATCGCCGTATACATCGGTATACATCATCTTGGCAAACCAGGGCTGCAGCATCTCGCCGCCGCGCCTTTCGATACCGATTCTGTCGCGCAGCTGCTGGTCTATCTTGAGGGCTTCATTCAGCGGGCTGAAGGAAGTGTCGTCCGCAAACCTGTAACGGGCATAGTCCAGTACCATTACATTGGTCTCGTCGAGCTCAAATTCATACTCGCCGCCGGTAAGTTCGCCGGTGATACGCGGTTCTGCGGCAGAATATGCAGAGAGTTCGGCTTTTTCACGGGTAAATACGATGACTGCACTGCCGGCGGCTTCCATTGAGCAAATCAGCTTAAGTGCACCGTCTGCGTACTCGGCGGGACATGCGAATCTTTCACCGGTCTCCATAACCCAGATCTCTGCGTGATATTCTTCAGGCAGTCTGGCAGTAACGGTGAATTCTCCCGTAGCACTGCTGCCATCGGTGTTTACCCACGCGGTTATGTAATCGTCACCGTTTTTGCGTATCTGAATAAATACAGAGCTTCCGCAGTCGGCAGTGATGGGGGAGTTATCCATCGCGAGCATGCTTTCACCCAGTGTATCAAAATCCACATAGATCGCATTTTCGAATTCTTTTATAAGCTCTGCGCATGCGGAAGAACGTACACCGCCGACATATTCCGGCAGTTCGCCGGTGAATACCACTGTACCGCCGGCTTCGAGGAATTCGCGCAGAATGCGCATGGTGCTTTCGCGGACAGTCAGTGCGCCGGAGATAAGCACCTTCTTATACTTGCCGTTGCCGATGCACAGCATGCCGTTTTCGATGCGGTAATTTCGTGCAATGATCTGCTCTTCACCGTAATCGAAATCGATGCGCTTGCCGGCCAGTTTGTGGAAGGTGTTCTGATAGATCTCTTCAAGTTTGCGAGCGTCATCACAATTTGCATATATCCAATTGGACCACTTAAGGTGTGAAAGCGCCCAGGAACTTTCAACGGGTTCGAGCACCAGCAGATCACAAACGGGAGAACCTTCCGCCATCATTACGCCGAAGCGGGCGAAGTAGCTTTCAACGTAGTTGTAGTCCTTCCAATAGGGGGACTGATAGGAGATACTTGCGGGATAATCACGCTTGCATTCACCTTCCATGGTATACCAGGAAAGGTGAGGACAGCGGATGTTTATTCCGTAGAGGGCCTGCCAGTCGCCTATACGCTTGTGACCGCGCAGCGGGAATTCCCAGCCGGATACGCCGTACATCTCGGAAAGGATCCACTTTTTACCGAACTGGCGGGCAACGGACTGACACTGCTTGGCTACCCAATAGCAGTAGTTGTTGTTGCCAAGCAGGTCAACGCCGGGATATCCCATGTACTGATAGGTACGCATGAGAGAACCACAGGGCACAGTCTGAGTGCAGAGCATATCCTCGTGCAGCAAGTGTCCGGTAAGAATGTGGTCATGCTCGTCGCACCAGTCGTTGATCTGCTTGATAAAGCGCTCACAGAAAAGATCGCAGCCGAGGTCGATATAATCGATGCGAACCTTTGAAACGGATTCTCCGTTCAGACGATAGAATATCTCGGGCAGTATTTCGGCGGCATCATATCCGTAACGCTTTTCAAATTCGGCAAAAATATCGTTTGTATAGAATATAGCACTGCTGCGCACTCCATTTTCTTCGGAGAAATTATCCATGCAGTGACCGCGATGAGGCTCATCGGTGAAGATACCTTTCAGGGAAGGGAATCTGTCACCGCAGCGTTTTACGTATTCCTCGTGTGTGAGGTCGATGAAATGACGTACTGCCTCGGTGTTCATGGTGTCGATATATGTGTTTCCGTTATAATTGCTGTGGGGCGGATCATATACTATCTTGAAGCAGAGAATCTTTTTTTCGCCTTCGCATCCGGCAAGCTCATCCCATGCGCCGTTTATGTTGTTTTCGGAAACGGCGCGGTAACCGCTGATGGATATGCCGTCTTCGCCGACCTTTGCTGCGAAAACGCGCACAGCATCGCTGTCCCATGCGAAATCATCTGCAGACATTTCGTAGAGGTAAAGCGACTTCATGCGGTATTTCATTTCAACGGTAGCCTTGCCGCCCGCGCTGCCGCTGGGCCAGCGGTCCTCGTCGTACAGCCAGTTTTCGAGACCTGCTTCGTTGCCGGCATCGGTAACTGCATTGATGAGGTCAAACCATTCGTCACCGAGGTATTCGGTAATGAGACCACAGCGGGAATGCATGAAATAGCCGCCGAAGCCCATTTCGCCCATCATTTTTACCTGACGGACAAGCTCATCCTTTTTAAGTTCACCGTTCCATGACCAGAAAGGCTTGCCGCGGTATTCATTGCCGGGCATTTTGAAAAGCTCATAAAGCTTATTGGTATCCATAAACTCATCTCCCTGATATAGGTTGTGTTAATTATATCATGTAATCCGATGTATGCAAACACAAATATCAAACTATGCGAAGCAATACAAAAATAAGCTTGCTTGACAAAATAGGCCAATTTGATTATAATATATTAATGGCTGATGCACCAGCGCAGCCGTTATAATATGTGGAAGCGTATCGAAGTGGTCATAACGGGACTGACTCGAAATCAGTTGACGGGCAACCGTCCGTGGGTTCGAATCCCACCGCTTCCGCCAAAAACACTCGGCTTTTTATAGAAAAGCTGAGTGTTTTCTTTTTATTCCATTGCTCGTAAAAAACTGATAGCAGGCACTTTCAGCGATAGTTTCGCGAATTTGTTCTCTTGGATACTTTAAATACAAAAAACGCCCAGGCCGGTAGCTTCAGAATTTCTCTGAAATTACACGCTTGGGCGTTTTTTAGTGGTATCCATTTGCCAGGTATTGTTATGTAGGATCAGTTCATTTTTTATCCTGCTGCATGAGCGCGGCATAACGCAGCAGCTGCTTGAGAGAGTTTACACCCAGTTTGCTGTAGATATTTCGGTTGTGGAATCTGAGTGTGCTTTCTTTGATGTTTGCAAGTTCGAGAATTTCTTTTACTGATTTGCCTTCCAGATAATAATCGAACACGATTCGTTCGCGGGAGGTCAGTTCATCGATACCTGCGAGGAACTGCCTGTATTCGTCCGGATCGACTTCCTGCGTTCTTGAATAAGCCAGACGCGAAATTTCAACCTGAGCGGATGCGAGGCTTTGATGTGCGGTTGCATACTGGCTCCGTACGGATTCGTATTCGCGGTGCAGACGCTCCTTTTCCCGATTCGCGGCGAGTCTGTCTTGTTCCAGACTCCGGAGAACAACATACTGTTCGCGGTCCTTGGCAGCAAGGAAATCGAAAAGGTCGTCGATTTCGATTACGTCGGTGCGGACACTTGTGCTGCCTTCAGCTTTGATCTGATCCAGCGCCTTCAGGATAGGGGAGAGGAATCGTTTGCTGAAATACAGACAACTGCTCACAGCAAAGAACAGAATAAGTGACCATAGTACAAGATTCTGAACATTGCTTTTTCTGACAGCACGGTCGAAATCAGGCTTCGGCATCATTACTGTAAGTGTGAAGTCCGGATTATTGGGTGACAGCTGCAGCTGCTGCATAACGCCTATGTAGGACGAATCTTCGCCTTCGATGACAGAAAGTCCATTCTTGGCATTTTTGACGGTCAGACGATCGTTCGGAGGAAGATAGTATCCATTGGAGCCGCCGCAGCTCAGGCTGGCGTCGGCATTGATAGTCTGTTCCGCATTGGGAGAAAGCAGACAGGTAAGATGCTCGATCTTCGTAGGCTGAGCGTGATAGGTGACAAAATAGCTTTCGCTTATCTCAAATCCGCAAAGGCCAAAGAAGGTTCCGTCTGAACCGAACATTGGCACGATCAACAGCATAGCGTTGTCAGATGTACCGGGGAGGGTGAATGATTCCGTGAACAGGTATGCTTTTTCAACAGGAGTCGTGGCAGTCTCGACAATCCGGGTGTAATTCGGAATCAAGTCTGTCTGAAATTCCAGACGCCATTTTCTATGCGGCATGATACCGTGACTTTTACCGATATCCGATATGCCGCGGTACAGAAGGATGCTGTCGTCGGAATTGTTATATCCGGTCTGCTGAAGATATAATCCGGTACGGGAGTAGTCGGCGTTGGGAAGCGAACGGTTGACTGTTGCATCAAGTATGATAAATACGCCTGAGCAGTGTTCCTGTGAAAGCGCAGAACGAAGCGGTTCGATCAGAGCTTCCTGAATACCCGATATGGCCTGATCATGATCAGACAACTCACAGAACGGCAGATCCAGATCCTGAAGATAGGTTTCGATGATGTTGGAAGCGTCGTTTGAAAGCTGTATGCCGGCTGCGGCGATATGGTCGAAATGCGTGTAAATATCCTTCTGAAAGACTTCCATCTGAATGTCAAGGGTTTCGAAGGTATCCTTTTCTTCACTCTCAAAACGTCCAAATAGTATGAAGCCTGCCAGCAGCGCCATAATCAACAGCGCTGCCAGCAGGAGCATATAACCAAACAACTTACGCTTCATAGACCATTTGGACTGACGGAATACAGAACCAATGATCATGGGGCGCCTCCTTTATTCTATGGAACAAAGGAAATTCCATGTCTCTTCCGCAAGAGCTTCGGCACTCTCACCATTCTGATATCGTGCGACAATGTCAGGCTGCATCTGACGCATGCCGTCATAAAGCTGATTCACACGATCATAAAATCCGGGGAAATCCGGACGGACAACGGGCGTATAGCCATCGTTCATGGTCTTTACAGCGCCATACAGGCTTGCGTGACCGGGAGTCGGGAACTCATATCCGGAGATGGCTTCAAAGGCATTTTTGTTGACGGGCATATATCCGGTTTCAACAACAAAATCCAGATTGCGTCCACCTTCGGTAAGCCAGCGTACGAATACTGCAGCGGCTTCGGCCTTTTTATCAGTGGTCTTGTAAGCGCTTATTCCAACGCCGGTTACAGGCATATACTGAGTGCCGTCACCCGTCTTCGGCAGGGGAAGGACCTTAAGATTGGTGGGTTCGGAGCTGTTGTCAGGATAGGTTACATAATCATTATAGTAGATGACTGCAGCGGTGGAACCGATGCCGGAAAGAGTTTCGCCGGTCATCACCTGAGTATTTGCATATGTATCGGAAACAACGATATGACCCTTTACATAGGGGATGGCAAACTTCATCCAGGACGCTTTCACAGCCGGATCTTCAAGGTCATACCATCCATCGTCAGTATAGGTGATACCGCCGGTCTGGGACATTATATCGAATTCGACATGGCGGATAAGATAATCAAATGCACAGAAGGGCTTTCCGCCGGACCAATCATAGTACTTGGCGGCAGCATCAAACAGACCTTCCCAAGTAGCAAGGTCTTCGTAGGTCACGCCGGTATCTGCAGAAAAACGTTCAAACTGAGAACCGTTGATAAATAGTGCGTAAGACGATTTGGATACAGGGAAAACGACCAGTTTACCATTTATAGTACCATCCTGAAGATATTCGGGTACGTATCCGTTCAAGTCTTCCTTTTCGAAATACTCATTCCAGTCCAGCAGGATTCCATCATCCATAGATGCGGCGGTGGTGGTATGAGCAGAGAAAAGATCAGGCATCTCCGGCGCACCGGGACCGCCTGCAAGAGCTGCGTCAAGCTGACCGCTTATCTTGGAAGAACTCGTTACGTTGGTAACGTTAATGATGATGCCCTTTTCCTTGCCTACAGTGGAATTGAATTCTTCGACCAGACGATTCATCGGTGAATCTGCCTGCTCGCCGTAAACATGCCACATGGTCAGAGTAACAGGATCATCGGGCGAGAGGTTGGATTTACCGGAGCAGCCGGTGAGCATAACAGCAAGAATGATTACCGCAAGTGTGATCAGATACCATTTGTTCATATGGGTCCTCCTTGGCGGGATTGCCGCCGCATTCCCCACAAACCTTAACAAAATTATCCGTTTCCCCCTCAATTTGAGGGTGATTGACGGGGACAAATATGGGGAAATAAGTAAAATTATAGATGCAAGCATTGCCAAAGAAGGGTATAGGTAATGAGCTGAAGTAATAAGGGTACCCTTTTTCACCAACGTGAACTGCAATTCATGTTGGTGACATCTCTGGATTCATGCACAGGACACAGAGACGCCCTGACCCTTTTTTTATAATGTAAATTATACCATGCAGGATATAACAATTCAAGGTTTCGGTATTAGTTCTTCGCTGAGAGGAGGCTGCGGATGGAGAATAAGCAGAACCGGGTCGCACGCTATAAAGTGTGGCATACCCCGGAAGGAAACAGGTTCCGGTTTTTCTGCGATGTATCGGGTGCGCTGGTCTGCACAACAGAACCTGTTATGTTGGACACTCCTGAACAGGAATTGCAATTCGCGTGGGAAAACGAGGGAAAACGGCACTTTAACATGTGTCATAAATGCGGGAAATGGGTTTCGGATGTGGCTTACAATGCTGAAACCTTCGAGTGCGTGGAGTGCTCACCGTGGGAGGAAGAACCGTCATATTGCCCGCACTGCGGTGGAAGAGTCATCGAAAACGAAACATTCTGCAGGAAATGCAAAAACAGACTTCGGTATGGAAACGATGTTGAGAATAACGATGACACAAGGGATAAAACAGACTATGGTATGTCTGTCGGAGGAGTAAAAGACAAGACCTTGATTTAGAGCGTAAACCACCGCTGACTGAGAGGAATGAGGTGATTAAAATGGAGGAACGCCGAAAAGTTGTAATTGCCGATCCGGATGATTTCGGATTTGGCACAAAGGCGATGATGCGGGTCAAGATATGCAGGTCATGCGGCAGTACGGAAGCAGCATCCAGCTATATTTGTTCGAAATGTCGGACGAGACTTCCGATGCAGACCCTGTATCAGATTTATCGGCAAAAGCACAGTAGCTGCCCTCTTTGCGACACAGTACTGGCCTCTTATATGCGCTATTGTCCGCACTGTGGACTATTGATAAAGCAGACAGAATGAAAAACAGATCAGGAGAGTTACTGCAATGAACAGAGTGATTATTCGCGTAGTGTCCATGATTATTCTGGTGTTAATGCTGTCAACGCCTTTGGCAATGGCAGATCTTTCACGGGGCGATCGTGGGGATGAGGTCGTTGATCTTCAGCAGCTGCTGTTTGAAGCAGGCTGGCTGTTTGAACTGCCCGACGGTATATTTGGAAGAAACACCGAGGAAGCCGTAATGGCATTTGAAAACTATGCAGGGCTTCCTGTGGATGGTATAGCTGATGACGTAATGATCTATGAGCTGGCCATCTCACTTGAAGTTTTGAATCAGGAACTTGGTATCACAAGTGCGTATTTCGGCGAATATCCTTCCATCTACTTCATTCCCGATAACGACGATATCGACTATACCTATATAGATGACGGTGATTCGGAGTACGCCGATTCGGAATATGCAGAATGCTGCACTCAGTGGACCGATTCCGATGGCAACACTCATACCGCTCTCTGTGTCGTGCATCAGAATCTACATATAGAAGCGCACAATATGCTGGAGAGCGGCGATTCCGATACTGCAATGATCGCTTCTGCAATGTGGTATAACGAAGTCGGCAGTCTGTATGAAAAATGGGCGTCTCTGCTGCCTGAGGAAGAACGGGACAGCGTGTATGCAAACCGCACGACATTCTTCACATCTGTTGAATCCCAGCGCTCTGCCATGAATTCCGGCGATGGTACTGCAGAAACCGTAATAATGGTCGAGAAGGGTGTATGTCAGACTCTCCGCAACCAGGCTGTCTGGCTGTGCGGCATAATATGGCAGCTGGAATACGGCAGTGATGCCTCCGCCGAGTCCGATGATGCTGAGCCCATCGCATTGAATGCACAGGTCATTATTGACGGCGACCTCATATATTACGCCGGTAATATTGACGGTGAGGGCGAAGGCATTTACGTGATGAACCGCGACGGCAGCAACAGACGTAAGATATCCGATATCACTGCAACACTTGCAGCGGTATCAAACGGAAATCTGCTCATTTGGCATTATGATAATGCATCTGATTACAGCGCGCTGGAGGTGCTCCGTCAGGACGGAACCACTGAAACGGCGGCATACGAATACAACGGATATGCCATAGCCCATGAAGGCAGATTCTATTACGGCGGCAGTTCCGTAGCAGAGGATGGTTCTGACCATCAGTGGATCCTCAGTTCCGATCCGGAATATCACGAGAATTACTGGCCGCTTGCTGTTGAAGACGGATATCTCTATTATCTGGATAACAATAACGGTTTTGCCGCTTATGATGATTCGCTGGTATTTCCCAGCAGTGCTGTATTGAACAGGCTGAACCTTAATACCGGAGAAATAGAATTGCTCAGCGGCATGGGAACCCACTTCCTGGGCATCGAAGACGGATCAGCCTATTACACACGCGAAAACTTCTATGTTATTACGGAAGACGGTGAAGCTCTGGAAGTAGATGTTGATCAGGGTCTGTATCATATGAATCTTAAAGTACTCGCAGAGACAGAGCTGGCTTCCATCGGTGATAATGAACTTGTTTTTGAAGATTACTCGGTTTTCTGCGATGATGCAGTCTATGGCTGGTGCTATGACTATACAGCAGATCCCGAAGGCAGCTTCTGCATTATCGGCGTAACGAGCAGCGGCACTGCGATACAGCCGGTTATGCTTGGCGACGAAAGCATAATCTTCGGAGTATGTTTTGCCGACGGCATCTACTTCGGAACCGGTTATGAGGAATACGATAACGGTGAGGTATATTATACCAGGGACGTTATAATGGGCGTCGATGTTGATTCGGGCGAGAGTTTCAGAATCATATTGCCGGAAAACGAAACGATCAATTATACCGAGATCGTTCCGAAAATAGCTGTCATAGATGGAGAGATCTACTACTACACATATGACATGTATGATGGTACCGAACGTCTGAATGTCATGAACATTGACGGCAGTAATCAGCGAAATCTTGTAAAGAGCGCACCTATGTATGAACCGGACATGTATTACGGATATTAATACATGTCATACCGGAGGGAAGATGTCTTTGAGAAGGATGATATGGATCGTTGCATCGGCAGTGATGATCGCAGTACTGACGATTGTTGCACTGTTGCTGATTAAAGCGCAGCAGCCTGAGGCAAGATCCACCATCACAACATTCTCATTTTCTCACAGGGGTACTTCAACATATGATATATATTCATATGAGTTATTGAAGGATGAAGAGACAGGAAAAATGACAGTCAGGTGTGAGTTCTCTTGCGGCAACGAAGTGTATGTTCTGCCTGCTGAGGATGAATTTATACAGGATTTGTCTGAGATCGTTGATAACCATGCCATTGAAAAATGGGACGGATTCAATAAATCCAATTCCTTTATGCTGGATGGTTCGGGCTTTTCACTGTATATAGGTTTCACCGATGGAACCGATATAAATGCTTACGGCAGCAACAGGTTCCCGAAAGGATACATTGAAACGTCTGATAGCATCGATCTGCTGTTTCTTACATATCTGAAAAAGTATGGTATTGAGCCGGAAGGGGGGCTTTACTGAATCAATAATTTGGTAAGTCCGGCATTATACATAAAAATAAAACGGAGGAAAGATCAATGAAACTCGGAAGAAAGATTCTTGCTGTTGTTATCACAGTCATGCTGCTGATCGGTATGCTCCCGACAGCTATGGCAACCGGAACCACACTGACTGCAGAAAATGTAGCAGGTAAGTGGATCGCAACAGGTGCCGAAATGGATGGCATGGTAATGGACAATGCCATGCTGATCGAATTTGGCCTGGTCATAGAACTGGTGCTGAATGCAGACGGCTCTGCCGTACTTGGCATGTCCGGCGAATATGAAGAAGGTCTTGTCTGGACTTTGGACGATACCGGAATCACTCTCGTTGCAGACGGTGAAGCTGTGCTTGTTACCTTCAATGACAAGGGCGGCCTGACGATGGATTTGGGCGGCATTTACCTGTTCCTTGAGAAGGAAGGTCTTGCAGGCATGTGGGTATCCACCAGCGCCAGCATGGCCGGAACTGTTCTGGATCAGGCAACGCTTGAAAGCTACGGAATGAGCATGGAGATCATGCTTAACGATGACGGTTCTGCATCCATGACCGCCGAAGGTGAAGAAATTGCCGGTTTGGTATGGTCTGCCGATGACACTTCCGTTTATCTCACAATGGAAGGCGATACTCTTGCGCTTTCCATCAATGCCGACGGCAGTCTTGCCTGGGACATGGGCGATGAAATGGTGATCAATTTCAGCAAGGGCGGTGCAGCCCCTGCAGAGACTCCCGTTGAAGCACCTGCAGTATCCATGGAAGGCAATCCCGTTATCGGTGAATGGATCGACAGCGAAGGCATTATCCTGACTGTCAATGCCGACGGTACCTGCGTTGCAACCGATATGTACGGTCCCATGGAAATGGAATGGGCCATCGAGGATGGCGTTCCCATGATCACTACCGGCTATTGGTTCGGCGCCCCCATGATTCTCAATGCTGACGGCACCCTTTATGTCAGCGACGGTATAATTATCGATAGCACCTTCTCTCCCTACACCGGCGGCGCAGCACCTGTAGAGACTCCTGTTGAGGCTCCCGCAGTTACTGCTGAAGCTGTAACCGGCACCTGGACGGACGGTTACCACACGATTGTAATCAACGCAGACGGTACCGGCGTTCACACCTTCCCGAACGGCGATGTTTCCAACGGAACCTGGGAGATCAACGAAAACGGCTGCGTACTGAATGGTTTCTGGATGAGTCAGTACAATGCAATTCCTGAAGCAGACGGCACTCTTACTGTTACCGATGGCGGCTTCAACGAGTACTACATGACCCGTGAAACCGCAACTGATGCACCCATTGAAGCTCCTGCAGCAGATGCCACTCCCTATCTGGGCGATTGGGTAGAGACTCTTTCCGGCATCACCATGACTGTAAATGCAGATGGCACTCTGAAAGTGACTTATCCTGATGGCGAAGTACGAGACATGACCTGGGAAATGACCGACAGCGCAATGATGATCACTTCCGGCAACTGGATGGGCTGCACTGCTGTCATCGAAGCCGACGGTTCTATGAACATTGATGGCGGCTGGACTATCATGACCCGCACTGACGCCGCAGCCCCTGTAGAGACTCCCGTTGATGCTCCTGCTGCTGAAGGTGAGTTCATCTACGAAGGCACCTGGAAAGCCTGTTACATGTCCGCAGGCCCCATCGTAGGCGATCCCCGCACACTGTTTGGCCTGTATGTGACTCTGGTGCTCAATGCTGACGGCACCGGCAACATCGACTATCCCGAATTTACCGAAGGCGTCTGGTATGACGGCGAATACGGCGTGAAGTACTTCGGCCAGGGCGGCGACAGCGCAGATATGCCCATGTTCCCCCTGGAGGGCGGCTATCTGAAGTATGGCAATGATCTGGCAGGTTACATCGTGTTCAGCCAGGATGAGACCGCTGTGTGGGATCCCAGCATGGATATCCCGCTGGTTACCGATGCTGCAGAAACTCCTGCTGCACCCGAGACTCCTGCTGAGCCTGCAAACGCACCTATGACTCTGGAAGATCGCTTGGGCAAGAAGTTTGTTGCCACTACCTATACCTCTTACGGTCAGACCGGCGATGCTTCTATTCTTGGCGCCGAGTACGCTCTGACCTTTGATGAAAGCGGAAGCTGCTCCTTCGTTATGGGAGGATACGAAGTTACCGGCCTGACTTGGGGTCTCAATAAGGTCACCATCGGTCTTACCGAAACCGATGCATTTGTATTCAACTATGGCGGCGTGGTTTGGAACGCAGTTCTTACCGAAACCGGTTTTGATCTGGATTTCTACGGAACCATGACCCTGCACCTTACTCCTGTGGAGTAATCAATCAATTTTCCCGCCTGCCGGATTATTCCGGCAGGCAGATTTCTAAAGTAAGAGATGAGGGATATACATTAAAGTTGGAAAGATCATCATGCTGGTTCTGGGAATTGCGCTTGTGGCGCTTTCAGTAAAGAGTTTTATCGGCATTCCCGGCAGCACTGCTGTTTTTGAAGATGCTGTATATCTGGAAGAGCCCGTCGTTCTTCCTGAGAATGAGGGCAAATTTGTCGTCATTCACGGCGATGCGGTGATGACCGCACCTGCTTATGATGAAGAGCTTGGTCTGACGATTCAGACCGTAAAGGCTTACCGCTACGCAGAGGAATATAAGGAGATATCGGTAGAAGAAGGCGTTCATACGTTTGACTGGCAGAGCATGATGCAGCAGACACTCGTTGGCGAGGCTGTGATCGGCGAGTTTTCGCTTGATGAAAAGACCCTGGGCGCATTCCCTGTAGATACCGATAAATATTACGAGGAATTCGATGCACAGGAGATCCGGCGCTATGAACTGGATTATGCCCTCTCCGATAATAGCAATAACATTTCAAAGACCGACCAGCTGTGCGTAATTCAAAACGGTGATTATTACTTCGATACATGGAGCTACAGTGTAGCGGATCGGTTAATTATCCGCGATATCGACAAGGCAATCCTTGATAGTCGCGCTGGCGCCCGTGCATATTCCTACCGCTATTACGATGATGCTCAGCACGGCGAAATGACTGTTGCGGGCATTCAGCAGGGGAATGGGCTGGTTGCTCATGAGAAGATAGGTCCCGTTGTGTATGACGGCGTGAAGACCATAGAGGAACTGGCAAGTTCTCAGAAGAATGCGGTAATTGGCGGGGCGATTGCTTTCCTCGTGATTGGACTGGTACTGGTGTTCCTCGCACTGCGCAAAAAAAGAAGAATTAAGAGATAAACATAAGATGAGAGAAGGGTTGATCTATGGGTACGGTTGCTTACAATTGTCCGTGCTGCGGCGCACCTCTGACTTATGATGCCGCAAACAAAAACATGCTGTGTGCTTCCTGTGGAAACAGTTACGAAATGGAAGCTATGGAAGCCATGAATACATCCGATATCTCAGAAGGCGTGCAGTTTGATCTGCCTAAGGAGGAGTTCGACGCTTCTGAAGTATCACAGATGCAGGCATATGTCTGCAAAGGCTGCGGAGCGGAGCTTATGACCGATGAGACGACGACCGCTACGGAATGCCCCTACTGCGGAAGTCCGACCATCCTGCCCGACAGGATCGACGGCAGCGTTAAGCCGGAAATGGTAATTCCCTTTACGATCACCAAGGAGCAGGCACAGAAGCAGTTTGAAGATTATTTCCACGGAAAGATATTGCTGCCGAACATCTTCAAGAACACTCGTAACCGCATTAGTGAAATGCGCAAGCTGTATGTACCGTACTGGCTGTTTGACTGCGATGCTCACGGCAACGTCGTATACGATGCCGAGAAGAAATCAACCAGCAGACAGGGCGAATATGAGGTAGAGAACGTCGAACACTACATCGTGCGCCGCGCAGGTTCCATGAGCTTTGAAAACATTCCTGTTGATGGAAGCGAAAAGCTGGACAACAAGATTACCGAATCGCTGGAGCCTTACGATCTTTCGGCTGCTGTGCCGTTCCAGCCTGCAGTTCTGGCGGGTGCGCTGGCAGACCATGCTGATGTTGACGCTGCTGCATGCGAAGGCCGTGCGGTGGAACGCGTGGAGAACAGCATGGAAGCTGAACTGCGCAATACCGTAAAGGGATACAGCAATGTACGTGAACGCAGCAGGAATATCTTTTCTGAAGGCGGCAAGGTTACTCCGGTACTGATGCCTGTATGGTTGATCACGACGGAAAAGGAAGGCAAGATATACACCTTTGCTATCAATGGTCAGACCGGCAAACTGACTTGCGACGTTCCGGCAGATACCAAAAAGTCCTGGCTGTGGGGCGGCGGTGTATTCGCTGGCGTGATGGGTATCGGGTCGCTGATTCTGTATTTGATGGACAAGTTGGGAAGCGGCACGCTGCTGGGCGCGGCAATCATTGCACTGGTTGCGGCATTCGGCGTGTATGGTGCGCTGCTGGGACAGCTCAAGCAGGCGGCAAGTCAGGATTCTGCTGGTAACTATGTAAAGAAGGATTCCTTTAATCTGAGCATCCGCTATGATAAGTATCTCTACACGACAACCACCCGCAAAAGGATCGAATCGAGCAACAAGTAAGGAGCAGATTATGAAGAGGATTATTAGCCTTCTTCTGCTGATCTGCCTTGCGCTCACGACAGCCGGTTTCGCTGAGCCGCACGAGTATATCGGCAGAATGATGGTGGTCAACTGCAAGAGAGAAGTTTCCATGCGGGCAGAGCCGACGCAGGATTCGGAGCGGCTGATGTGGGTTCCGTATCATACGGTGCTTGAAAACTGCCGGTCCGGCTATGGAGATTTTTACTATGTGGAGCTGTATGGCGAGCCCGGCTATATCCATAAGGACTACCTTGAGGTCTACGACGGACCAGAGGAGATTTACGGCGGCGAATATTATGAAGAAATGCAGATTGTCGGATGTCCGGAGTGGACGCCGCTTCGCGAAAAGGCCGACGTAAATTCCGGCCAACTGGCGAAAGTTCCACTTGGTGCAGTGGTTTATGATTGCGAATACTATGGCGATGAGTACACCTGGGTAAATTATAACGGTATCGGAGGATATGTTCTTACCGAGTATATTACTCTTGGTTCGGGTAACGTTGCTGAGCCGGCGCTGTCGGTTAAGTATGTGACCAACTGTAACGTGGAAGTATCGCTGAGAGCAGAGCCTACCTCCGAATCCAAGCGCCTTGCGTGGGTGCCGAAGAACGCCGCCGTCGAGGCGCTGGGAGCCGCAGATGGCTACTTCTACGTTTGTTATGAAGGTCAGTACGGCTATGTCTTCGGCGATTATCTGGCAGATATTGAATACATTGGTACCTATCTCGGTGAGATGACTGTTTCAGAGGAAACGGTCATGTACAAATTGCCTGCTGTCGAATTCGGAGAATTGATGACGCTTCCGGAGGGTGCTGTTGTTGAAAATTGCTACACGGCCCATGATGGATTCTACTGGGTATGCTATAACGATGTATACGGATATGTAGTCAGGGATGCATTTAAGGCATACGGTGATGTGTTAGAAGACGACAAGGACGAGGCAGTTTACTGCGAAAGCATGAAGGTCATCAATTGCGGGTGGGTAGCTTATCTGTATGAGCACACAGGTTATGATCCGGAAATAGTGGCAGCGGTGCCGCTGGGAGGTATTGTAACCGATTGCCGGCAGGTGGATGAAACATTTTTCTACTGCTGCTATGATGGAATCTATGGCTACATAGACGGTTATTATTTGGAGCCGATCGAAGGTCCGTATTCCGATTCGGATGACATTCTGAGTAATACCCGCACGACCCTCAACTCCAAGGGCGTTGGTTTCGGCGTATACTTGATTTCCGATTCCATGGGAGGAGAGTGGTCTGTCATTCAGGAAAAGAATCATCTGCAGAATGTGCTCAGCGGAATGCCTGAAGAATGGTGGCCGTTGACAATGAACCTTCCGGATGAACAGATCATCGAGATCATCGGCGGTACCCAACTTTATCTGATCATCCCATCGGACGAGTATGCTTCCGTTACGGTCAATAAGCTGCAGCTGGGAGCAGACGGATTTACCGGCAATGTAGAGGAGGTTCTCTATGAAAGCATGACCGGTGAACCCTTCCTGCTGCGCTGTAATGCGTATGATTTTGCTATGGATAGCGAGATTCTGATTGTTGAGACCGATGGCGACGAATATGAGTGGTATCCTGATGTGATGCCCACTACGGGCAGGATCTTTCAGCCGCAGGTTGAGCATCCGGTGTATTTCGATCTGACTGTGTATGAAGATGAATAATGGGCTGCAGCTGAAAGGGTTTTCGGACGATCAGGGATTTATTGACATAAGAGTTTTATGACAGGAGGACAAAAGAATGGGACTTATTTCTGCAGGACTTAATGCGCTGGGCGGCACTCTTGCCAGCCAGTGGAGAGAGTATTTTTATTGCGAATCAATGCCGGTAAACGTACTGGCGGCCAAGGCTATGAAGCGCATCAACGGTCGTTTCGGCGGCAGCAAGACCGAGGATGACAATGTTATCTCTGATGGTTCCATCATTGTTGTAAACGATGGTCAGTGCATGATCATAGTAGATCAGGGTAAGATCGTCGATTTCTGTGCAGAGCCCGGCGAATACAAGTTTGAACTGAACGGTGAGCCGAGTCTGTTCTACGGCGAATTCAGCGGTGCAAAAGTCAAAGAGATACTCAAGACGACCTTTGACCGATTCTCTTTCGGCGGTCAGGCAGGCAAGGATCAGCGCGTATATTACTTCAACACCAAGGAATTGACCGGAAACAAGTATGGTACACCCGGCGGCGTTCCTTTCCGTGTTGTAGATCAGAATATCGGTCTTGATATCGATATCAACATCCGCTGCTTCGGTGAATACAGCTATCGTATAACTAACCCCATGCTGTTTTACACCAATGTCTGCGGAAATATCGAAGGTGAGTTTACCCGCGAACAGTTCGACAGTCAGCTCAAGACCGAGCTTCTGACCGCACTGCAGCCCGCATTTGCAAGGATCTCCGAAATGGGCATTCGTTACAGTGCTCTGCCCGGACATACTTTCGAGATCGCTGAAGCACTCAATGATGTACTTTCTCCGAAGTGGTCTGATCTGCGCGGCATTGAGATTGTTTCGTTTGGTGTCAGCTCCGTAAAGGCATCCGAAGAAGACGAGGCAATGATCAAGGAACTGCAGCGCAATGCAGTCTTCCGCAACCCCAATATGGCGGGCGCACATATGGTCGGTGCTCAGGCACAGGCTATGCAGGACGCTGCCAATAATCAGGGTGGTGCAATGACCGGTTTCATGGGAATGAACATGGCCTCGATGGCAGGCGGAGTGAATGCAGCCCAGCTGTTCCAGATGGGACAGCAGCCCCAGCAGACTTATCAGCCCGCGCCTGCAGCTGCTCAGCCCGCAGATGCAAACGCATGGCAGTGTGCCTGCGGCGCAAGGCCCAGTGGAAAATTCTGTCCCGAATGCGGTGCAAAGAAGCCTGAACCCCAGACTTCCGGCGCTTGGCAGTGTGCTTGTGGCGCAATGGCTACCGGCAAGTTCTGCCCCGAATGCGGCGCTAAAAAGCCCGCTGATGAAGGCTGGACTTGCAGCTGCGGAACGGTAAATAAGGGTAAGTTCTGCGCAGAATGCGGCGCAAAGCGTCCTGCAGGTGCACCGGTATATCAGTGCGATAAGTGCGGCTGGAAGCCGGCCGATCCCACGAAAGCCCCCCGTTTCTGCCCCGAGTGCGGCGATCCTTTTGATGAGAACGATGTGAAATAAGTTGTGTGAAAAAATACGAAGGAGGATCTGATGTGAATCGATATATTCATAAAGTAATGTCTGTCCTTTTGTGTTTGATCATGTTCTGTGCAACCGCATCGGCACAGTCTGTTCCATATACCGTAAAGCTTGATTCATCCGTCGAAATCTACAAAGGCCATGGTGAGGATTACGGATTTTCCGGGTATGTCGGAGAAGACGGTGTCTATACCATCGTCGAAGAGGAATTTGACGAATACGGAAATCTCTGGGGCAGACTGAAGTCTGGCGCAGGTTGGGTTCTGCTTGAGGCTGCAGAAGTTGCCTTCTACTACAATGAAGTTCCGTATACGATTTCTCTCAAGGCAGACGATGTGATCTGTGAAAAGCCCAACCATGGATACCTCAGGGATGTTGGCGCCGATGGCGTGTATACCATCGTTGAAGAGGCCTATGATGAAGCAGGCAACCTGTGGGGCAGGCTGAAATCCGGTGCAGGTTGGGTATGTGTGGCTAACGGGCAGATCGAATTTTCTGCCGGTTCGGATTACACAGTATCGCTTGATGCATGGGTGCCGATCTACAATATGCCTGACGAGATGAATGCTGCCTGTGTCGGAATTGTCGGTGAAGACGGTGTTTACACGATTGTCGACGAAGTGCAGGATGAGCTTGGCAATGTATGGGGCAAACTGAAATCCGGAGCCGGATGGGTCAATCTGAATTACGTCCGCTTTATTGGCAAGCCACCGATTACCGTATATTTCGCAGATATCATAAATACCATTGATCCGGACTATTGCGATTACATTGCAGACGGATCGGAATATATGATAAGGATAGCATTCCGCGCCAATGAGAATCTGAGCGATATAAGATTTACAACTCTCGCTTATGGCGACGTATATGAGGTACAAGATATTCATTGCAGTATTGAGTGGCTGGAGGAAGATTCATATTTCGTTGCCGGAGTCGTTTTCTACGGTGATATGACCACATACGGAATATCTTTTGTGGATGAAGCGGGTGAGGAACGACATTACGCTGTTTCGCTCAGCGGCATGAACGGCGCTCTGGTGCTTAATGAGTATGTCCGGTAAATGTAAGTTACGTGGATGTGCTACAGGAATGTTGTTTTACAGTTTTTTTAGTCCTGTCTAAAAATGAGGCTGGATTGAAACAGATATAAGGAGGACGAATATCATGGCAAAGAATACTTGTGCAATTTGTGGGGCAGAGGTCAATCTGATATCCGGTCAGAAGCTGGCAGACGGCAACTACATCTGCAGGAAGAACTGCGGCAAGAAGTGCTTCAAGGCCCTTGATAAGGTTTCTGCGCATCTGCCGATGATTACCGAGCACATCGCTCAGATTGAGAAGGGTACTAAGGTCTGGAACGAGGTTCTGCTGCCTCTGAAGAAGTCCAAGAACAAGGATGAAAAGCTGGTTGAGTTTGGAACGAGCGGTGGAGCCGATCTTTATGTTTCTCCTTCCACCGGCCTGGTTGCTCTGGTTGAAACCCACTACAAGATTTTCATTTTCGGCAAGTACCAGAAGGCATGCGTATATCGCATCGGTGATCTGGCAAAGTATGATTACTTTGAAGAAGAGCAGAAGAATTCCGAAGGCAAGATGGAAAAGAAGCATTTCATGGGCTTGATTTTCGACAACACCACCGGTCTGGCTGCTTTCAATCTGCAGCTGCCCACCCAGAAGGCCTGTGATGCATTGGAAAATTGCTTCAATGAAATCTTTGGTATCCAGAAGACTTTGCGCAACTCCATCAACAACGCAAAACGTCAGATGAACGCCATCAAGTCGGTCGCAGGCGCTGTAAAGGCTGCTGCACAGGGCAACCTGGATGAAGCCACTGCAGCGCAGGCTATGGACGATGTGGATGCATACGTTCGTGGCGACCGTACTGCAATTCTTGCGAAGGCAGACGCAGTACTGGCCAAATACAATTAATTGACTAAAAAGAAGAGTGGAGGTTTTCCTTCACTCTTTTGCTTTGCTGTTTTATACACGACAGTGCTTTATGATTTGAACAATCGTACCATGTGCTGCGCAATGATCCGCATTATCACTCAGCTTTTGTATAAAGGCCGGGTGATTTTTATTTGGTTCGATTATCGATATCTGATAAAAATGACTTGACGGCTAATGGTTATTAGCTTATACTGTATGCAGTGCATATCTGCACGGAGGTTTTTTATGGCACGTAAGAATACAAAACAGCAGATTTTGCTGGAAGCGCTGAAACTGTTTGCGAAGGATGGCTATGAAGCAGTAAGTGTAGAGCAGATTGCAGCTGCGGTTGGTATCAAAGCACCATCATTGTACAAGCATTTTAAGAGTAAGAGAGATATATTTGAGAGTATTCTCAAAGTAATGGAGCAGCGTGACAGGGAACAGGCGGCTGCCTGCGACATGCCGGAGAATACAAAGGACGTTGATCCTCAGGCATATGAAGAGACATCAGAAGAGAATCTTATCTCATTCAGCAGGATGATGTTTCGTTATTGGACGGAGGACGAGTTTGCGTCATTGCTGCGGAAGATGCTGACAGTTGAGCAATACCGAAGCGCTGAGATGAATCAACTGTATCATCAGTATCTGGGTGCAGGACCACTTTCTTATGTTGCTGATCTGTTTGGGTCGCAGGAAGAAGCGCTGCTGTTTTACGGACCTATGCATATGCTGTACAGTATATACGATCAGACGGAAGATAAGGCTTCTGTGATACGGTTATTTGATAAACATTTAGAGAGGTGGAAAAAATGAAGTATCCGCTCAGTGAAAAATACAGTTCTGAAGAGCTGATGAAGAAAATAATGGGCCCCAATCCCTTGAAGCTGCAGGAGGAAATGCTTATCGGTCATCGGATTCCCGAAGGAAGTATCGTGTGTGACCTTGCATGCGGAAAAGGGCTCACGAGTGTGTTTGCGGTAAAGGAATACGGATTTACCGTATATGCAGTGGATCTGTGGTGCGATCCTGATGAAAATCGGCGTTTCTTCTTCGAAATGGGACTGTCCGAATCAGAAATTATCTCCGTTAAAGCAGATGCCAATGATATGCCTTTTGAGAAGGAATTTTTTGATGCCGTGATCTGTACGGATTCTTATAACTTCTTCGGCTTGGATCCTGATTTCCTCGATCAGAAGCTTTTGCCTTTCGTCCGTGAAGGCGGCTATATTTACGTCACATGCCCGGGAATGAAAAAGGACTGCCATGATAACCTGCCGCCGGAGCTGCTGCTGTCATGGACGCCCGAACAGATGGATTACGTGCATGATGTTGAGTACTGGCGCTCGATCGTCAGCCATAGCCGGAATGCCGAAATCATTGAAGTCAGTGAAATGGAATCCAATGACGAGGTATGGGCGGACTGGTTGAGGCAGGATAAAAAGTATGCTGTAAGCGACCGTAAATCCATGGAAGCAGGTGCGGGAAAATATCTGAATTTCGTGAAAATCGTTCTGCGCAAAAAGACTGCACAGGAATGATTTGTTGAGTGGTTCATCAGCGAGACGAAGTATAAAATCAGCGCATTATATCGGGAAAATTCGCTTTTGTCTGAAGGGCAGGGGCGAATTTTTTCATTATGATTACCAATGTTTGCAAAACGAGTTTGACTTTATGTTATGTTTTGAGTATAATGTACGCAACCGAATTATTTGCTGACGAAAGGAAAGTTATAAAATGTACAACGCATTTTCCCCCTATGAATTCGTGAAGAACCTGAGTTTTGTACGCTATGGCGGCACCCCTGCCGAGAAGCAGGCAGCTGAATATATAAAGGCTGAAATCGAAAAGTACGGCGGCAATGCTGAAATTGCTTCCTTTGAAATTGCTGCATCCACTTATACCAGCCATGTTACCAAGGTCGTCGCGCCTTATGAGCTGGATATTGCTACTGTGCCTTTCGGAATGTGCGGCAATGTTCCCGCTCCCGGAAAGGACCTGAAGCTGTTTTATGCAGAGCGCGGCGATGCACGCGATTTCCTCGGCTATGATGACCTGTCCGGCTATGTAGTAATGGTAAATACCATCTCCCTTGATGTTTACAAGGAACTGGCAAAGCGCAATGCATCCGCCATTTTCGCCATCATGGGCAAGTACTATCACAACAATGAAGAAGCAGGCATGTATGCAAGGAACCTGCGTCCCAAGTTCCTTGAGAAGGCTGTGATCCCCACTTTCTATATCAATGCAAACGACGCGACCGAACTGCTGCGCAATGAAGCCGAGATCATCCATATCGAACTCGAGCAGACCGACGGCAAAGCAACTTCTCAGAACGTGCTTGCAGTTATCGAAGGCACCGAAAAGCCCGAGGAATCTATCGTGATCACCGGTCACTATGACAGCCTGCCCATCGGCCCCGGTGCATGGGATAATGCTACCGGTTCCGCTGCACTCATGGGCCTGTACCTGTACTTCAAGGAGAACGCCCCCAAGAGGACTATGCGCTTTGTATGGTGCGGTTCCGAGGAGCAGGGCCTGCTGGGCTCCAAGGCTTACATCGAGCAGAACGAGACTCTCGTAAAGGAAAACATCAAGTTCTGCTTCAATTTCGATATGTGCGGCACCATTCTTGGTCCCAACAGCATTTGCATCACCGGCGGCAAGGAACTTGAAGACTTCGTTGAGCAGTTCTGCCGTGAGGTAGGCTACTCCGCACGTACCCGCACCGGCGTGCACTCCAGCGACTCTGCACCTTTCGCAGATATGGGAATCCCCGGTATCGGCATCTCCCGCGGTACTCAGACTTCCGAGATCCATACCTGCCGCGATACCATGTTCCCGATCGGCGAAAAGCAGCTGAAGGCAAATATCGAATTCGCTGCAGCCATCATGACCCGCGTGGCAAACTCCGTTCTGCTGCCCGTGGACACCGGCATGCCCGACAATATAAAGAAGGAACTGGATAAGTACTTCCAGAGAACTGAAGGCTGATACAAAAAAATCCCCCGAATTACGGGGGATTTTTGTTTTGATTGAATGCTGCAAAAAGAACCGGTATGCCGCAAATATATGTGGCATACCGGTTTGCATTTAGCTATTAGCCCTGCTGCTCGAGAGCCAGGGTCTTGGTGGTGATATCACAAACCTCGGTGGGTCCGAAGTACTGGATAGCGCCGGGATATACATAGCAGGTCTCAACGGCCCACTCAGCCCTGCGGGCTTCGAAGTACTTGAAGGGTGCACCGTCCAGCTCGACCAGAGCCTTGCGGATAACGGGCTTGTCCTTACCGTGACGACGCTCGATGTTCATCATCTTGGTGATGGGCATACCGCCGGCAACCCACTCCTCAGCGGGAGCGGACAGGTTGGATACCTTGGACAGGTAGCCGGTGTAGCCGTACTGGATCAGCATGAAAGCGTTGTAGCCCAGGGAGTAGCAGTAGTCTGCATCGAAGTTGGCTTGCATGGGTCATCCCCGATTTTCTATACGACCTTGCATTGGAATATGGGATTTCACCCGATCGGATACATGT
>JAZRPZ010000043.1:0-6899 GCA_045649485.1 Clostridia bacterium | reverse complement strand
AGTATGCAATGCGTATCGGATTTTGGAAATTTCTCAAAATCCGGTACTTTTGTTACTTTTCTAAATTTTTTATACTAATTTTTTTTTCCAGATTGACACTTGCATACTGCTTTTGTGATGGTGAAGTAGCGTGTATGTGGTTGGCGGCCTCTTTCAGGCACAGGTCCTGCTGACCCCCCCCCGCCACCCCCACCCCGGGTCCCCAAACGAAAAAGCCGCGGACAAACGCCCACGGCTTCCTGTTATGCTCTCTCAATTATAAAATTGAATATATTGCTTCCGGGTTCTGTACTATAGATAAGCTTCAGACAGTGCATATCCGGCAAACCATTCATTCTGCATTCACCCGTTGCCTCTTTCGCGCCCGCATCCCAGGAGATATATCCCGCGCCCATGCGCGCGCCACCGCCCTCTTTCACAGGAGCTGCAGGCGCAGCGAACACATACTCTATCTCGCCGGGCACATCGCATTCGACCATATC
Organism: Clostridia bacterium; assembly: GCA_045649485.1. GTDB lineage: Bacteria > Bacillota > Clostridia > Christensenellales > Aristaeellaceae > RUG11247. The sequence continues at coordinate 6,417 of JAZRPZ010000043.1, read as the reverse complement.
CACCATGCGGATGATTCCGGTATCTCTGTCAAGCATGATAGTGCGCTGCATGAATCTTACTCCCCTGCCCTTAGGCAGCGCTGGCGTCATATCAACGGACATATCCGCGCGCACATCCTCGAAATCTGCTTCACCGGCGCATATACAGTTGTTCAATCCTGCACCGTTCAGCTTAAGCGATTCGCTGCCACAGGCATAGATAGCCGGTGCATCATCGAAATACACGCAGAATCCGCCGCGACCCGATGCAGCAACCGCAACATACGCACCCGCGCCTCTTGCGGTCATAATGGAATTATCCTCCACCGCAGCATGCCTGTAGCGGGGCACAGGTCTCGCGGCAGAAATATTCTCCTTGCCCAAATCAACAGTAATGCATGCGCTGAGTGCGGAAATTTCCGTCTTTTCGTCCCGCATCAGTTCTTCGCCCAGAATCTGCACTACCTCGTCTCCTGCGGCCATGCCAAGGAAATATACATCCGCACCGTTTACTCCCTTTATCACGCCGGCGCCGCAGGGATCGAGGAACATTCCTTCTCCCAGATAGGCATACAGGAGCGTATCCAGCCAGCGATTCAGCGGCAGCGGACGGGAGGTTGCCTGCGGGCCTGTCACAGTGCAGGCAATTCTCCAAAGTGCGGCAGCGCTCGTCCAGTTTTCAAGCATCGTTTTGATATCTCCGCATGCCGGCAGCTCTATTATTTTATCTGCCACAGGCGCAAGTCTGCGCAGCAGCGACTGCATACGCATAATATCCTTCTCACACAGTATCGCAGCAGTCATTATTTCGCACAGCACACCGATGGCATACGGAAAATGCGCATCAAAGCAGCGGTAATCATCATGGGCCATTATGGGAATGAATATCCTGCGGCGCAGTTCCCTGAGTATCCGCATATGCAGCCTGAGTTCGGGCTTCATTTCATGAACCGCCCATGCCAGCAGCGAGGCAGTCTTTGCCGCCGCCATATCAATATCCGGATGGGCTTCATCGTCATAGCAATGCGGTTCATTCTCCGCCCAGAACGATTCCTCGCATATTGCGAATACTATATCCAGCGCCTTTGCCGTACTTTCCTCATTGAGTCCTCGCACAAGCAGCGCCTCGAGGTCTGCCCTGCGCTGTTTTCTGAGTTCGGTATACACCCTTTCGCCACGCCTTGAAAAGGGCATATCCATATATTCACGGCGCATTGCGGCGCCGAAAGCGGACCGCTGCTTCAGTTCATATTCGCCTGTAGGCCGCACGCTGCGGAGCATATCGGTATTTATGTCAATGCCCGTGGCAAGATAGCTGAAATACACCCGTTTCACCCCTTTTTATAAGAAAGAGGCCCGCCGCGCCGCGGCAAAACCTCTTTTTTATCTGTCTTATTCGTACTTTGCGCGTTCGCCGCCGATGAGTCTCGGGCGGGTACGTGCCGCAATGACCAGTGCCTGACCGATCATTTCGATCTTCAGGCGTACGGGCACCGCAACGGGTCTGAGATGCATGCCGATAAGGGTCCTGCCGATATCGATACCTGCATCCGCCTTTACCTCGCTTACCACAACAGGGTCCTTCATCGCCCTGTAAGCGGCAGTCGCAAGGGAGCCGCCCGCCTTAGGCTGAGGCACCACGCAGACGATCTCATAATTGCGCTTTTCGGCAGTCTCGCGCTCCATTACCAGCGCGCGGTTCAGATGCTCGCAGCACTGGAATGCGCATTCGAAGCCGTTTTCCTTTGCAATGGTGAGTATCTCATCCGCCACCATCTCGCCCAGTTCATAAGCGGAAGCGTGACCGATGGTGCCACCTGCGATCTCGGAGGAAGAGCAGCCTATTGCCAGCAGCTTCACGGGATTGAATTTCTTATCCGCAGCGGTCAGTTCGGTGATCGCTGCGCGTACCTGTTCTCTGATTTCCATTTTTTCAGATCTCCTTCGGGTCATCCAGTGCGATCCATTTGCCGGTCGCGGAGGATTCCTGTATTGCCTTTACGAGATTGAGCGCCGCATAGGCTTCCTCGTCTTCCAGCATGAAGTGCCTGCCGGTGCGGATGCAGTCATAGAAGTCCGCAAGCTGCGCCGCATGACCTGCGCCCCAGTAAGCCTTATCGGAAACTGCGGGCGGTGCGCCGTCCAGCAGCAGTTCGCGCTTACCGCCGGTCACATCGTAAAGCTTATCGCCTTCTATCTGCCAGGTCTTGTTTTCGCAGACCATTTCAAGCACGATGGGCGCGTCGGTTATATAATCTACCGTGACATAGATAACGCTGCGTGCGCCGTTTTCATATTCGGCCACGGCATGGCAGGAGGTCTCCACCTCTACCATGGAATCCAGCACATCGGTGGAAACGTGACCGCGCACCTTGGTAAACCGCTCGCCTGCCACGTAGGTCAGCAGGTCAAGGGTGTGTATGGACTGATTGATGAGAGTTCCGCCGCCTTCGGTAGCCATGAAGCCGCGCCAGCCGGACATATTATAATAAGGAGCCTCGCGATGCCAGCACACAACGGCACGGGAACCGAGGAATTTACCCGCCTCGGGAGAGGAGACCAGCTTCTTCAGCTCAATGCTGGCAGGGTTATATCTGTTCTGGAAAATAACCGCAAGCCTGCCGGTGCTTTCGCGGGCGGCGTGCACCATGGCACGGGCGTCTTCGAGAGTGGTGGCCATAGGCTTTTCGGTGATTACATTCTTGCCGGCCTTCAGAGCGGCGATGGCAAGGGGAGCATGCAGATAATGAGGAGTGAGCACGTGCACAACATCGATATCCTCACGGGCGATAAGCTCACCGAAATCGCGGGCTATCTCTGCGCCGGTACGCTCGGCAGCCTTTGCGGCACGTTCGGGATTAATATCGCACACGGCGCGTATCTCAACGCCTTCAAGTGCCATGAGTACCGGAATATGAGCATTGGAGATTCCGCCGCAGCCGGCGATACCTACGCGAATGATGTCCTTCATATTACTTACCTCCGTTCGTAAACGCATATGCGCCTACGGAAACCGCAACTGCAAGATTCAGTGAATCGATATCCCTGGACTGAGGAATAATGGTGCTCTGGCCCACCTTAGAAAACTCCGGCGGCAGACCGGCCGCCTCATTGCCGAATATCATGGTATAGGGTTCGCACCTTTTCGCCGCCACTTCGTTAAGGGGCTTTGCTCCGTCAAGCATGAACGGATACATTTCCCTGTTTCCGCATTCTGCGGCGTAATCATCGAATTTATCGTACACATGCACGCGCATCTTGAAGAAGGCGCCCATGGAAGCACGCAGCACATGGGGATCGAAAACATCCACGCAGGGACGGATTACCGCCACATCGCGGATTCCGAAACCCAGAAGAGACCTGAGCGCAGTGCCCAGATTTCCGCCGTCGGATATCTGACAGAGAACCGCATGGTTCTTCGTCATATCCAGCTGACTCTGATATTTCTCAAACACCAGCGCCGCGAAGCAGTTATCCTTCTTGGATTCACGCCTCAGCACGCGCTCCGCCTCTTCGCAGCGGATACCCTGCTGTGCGCACATTGCCTTCAGTTTTTCCACGCCCTCATTGCCGTTGCCGGCGGGCTGAGTGAGCAGCCTGAGAACTTTTTCGGGCTTTGTCTCCATCAGTGTAATTGAGGGAAACAATCCCAGACAGTAACTGTAATCCAGCTTTTTGCTGTAGGGATCCAGCTTTGCCAAATCTATCACCCCTGTTATCCTACATATCGTATCCAGCCCCTTAGGAAATCCCTGAGGGCATGGCTATGAGTTTCCATCGGAATATGACCCGCTTCCTTTATGACATGCGTTTCGGCCTCGGGCATTATTTTTTTGAATGCCGCACGGGTCTTATCGTCCATCAGAATATCGCGGTCGCCCCAAAGCGCCATCGTAGGTGCAAAGCCCATGAACGGTTCCACAATAGTCCTGCGTGCCAGCATATCCATAAAGCTTTCCTTTGCGCCCTTGCGTCTGAACGGCGTGCGCATGGCATCCAGCACGTAATCATCCACTTTTCCGCCGAAAAGCTTTTCCATAAGCGCGCGATAACCCTGCGGGTTTGCAATATTTGAATCGTACCAGCGCGAATGGGAACTGAGACCTGTACGTATGCCGTTTTCTGTGTTCATGATCGGCGCTATATACACCTGCGAGCTTACCGAATCCGGATGCATATTCGCCATCGCCAGCACTGTCTGACAGGCGATGCCATGGCCCATCAGATGCCATGTTGAATCGCATCCGCCTATGGCGGAATCCAGCGCATCTATTATTCCCCAGGCCATACCCGCATGCCGGTTATTTTCCTGGGATATATCTGCGCCGCAGTCACTCATGCCGAAACCCGGCATGTCCATTATAGCCACCAGACAATTATTCTGAGTGAATTCGGGCACCAGTTTTCGCCAGTTGAAGGCTGCAGTAACGGGAGAAGAGATCACGAAAACACGGTGCTTGAGCTCGTTATCCGGCTCAACCACCCTGACACGCACCTTTTGTCCGTCAAATGTGAAAAATGCGTCTTCCGCTGCCAATAGACTCCCTCCCATGTATAAAAGAATTTTACCACATTTTGAACGGATATACAACGCGGATAAAGCGTATCTTAACCCTATAAGGGTGAATTTATCGTCCAAAAAACGCTGCTAAGGTTAACAATCCCCCGCCATACTTGATAAGAACCGAAATATATTGTATAATATGATGAACTGGGTATGTTTACCCGGTCGAAACGATTATATCGGAGGCGTTTAAGATGCCTATTTATGAATATCGCTGCAATGAATGCGGCCATAAATTTGAAGTTCTGACCACCATGGACAAGCGCGACGAGGCCGTATGCGAGAAGTGCGGCGCCAAGGTCTCCCGCGTATATAACGGTAAGTGCAATTTCGGTTCCAACTGCGTCGGCACCGACGGCTGCGGCGGAAATTGCTCTACCTGCTCCGGCTGCCACCACTGATATGGCCCCCCTTCTGAGAATACACGGAGGCGCCCGTCTTGAGGGATCTGTTGCAGTTGGCGGCGGCAAAAATGCCGCTGTAGCAATCATCCCCGCCGCACTTTTGGGCGATTCACCTTCCGTAATCGACAATCTTCCCGATATCGAAGACGTACACGTACTCATCAGCATGCTTCGCTGGCTGGGTGCGGACGTGGAATTTGAAAACAACACAATGCGCATCGACCCCCGCGGCGTTGACAAGTACAACCCGCCTTACGAGCTGGTCAGCAAGATGCGCGCCAGCTATTACCTCTCCCCCGTGCTTCTGGGTATCTTCGGCAAATCCGCCGTTCCCATGCCCGGCGGCTGCGAGATCGGCGCGCGCCCCATCGACCAGACCATCAAGGGTATGACCACTCTGGGCGCACATGTTGACACCCGCGGCGGCGTTATCAATGCCAGCGCAGATGTGCTCACCGGTGCAGATATATTCCTTGACATGCCCTCTGTCGGTGCCACGGTGAACTCCATGCTCACCGCAGTCAATGCCAATGGCAACACTCAGATCCACAACGCTGCAAAGGAGCCCCACATCGTTGATCTGGCGAATTTCCTGAACAGCATGGGCGCTTCCGTAAAGGGCGCAGGTACCGATGTTATCCGCATCCGCGGCGGCAGGCATCTGCACGGCACCAATTACACCATCATTCCCGATCAGATCGAGACCGGCACCCTGATGATCTGCGCAGCTGCCACCGGCGGCGATGTCACCATCACCGGCGCTATCCCCACTCATATGGAGTCGCTCACCGCGAAGCTGCTTGAGATGGGCGTTTCCATCGATACTGAGGACGATCTCATCCGTGTGCGTTCCAGCGGCAATTTCCGCGCGGTGAACGTGAAGACCCAGGGTTATCCCGGCTTCCCCACCGATCTGCAGCAGCCTCTCTCCGCGCTGCTCACCGTTGCACGCGGCACCTCCATCGTCACCGAGACTATTTTCGAAAGCCGTTTCCGCTTCCTTGAGGAGCTGAGGCGCATGGGCGCAAGCGTACGCGTTATTGAGACCACCGCCATAATCAACGGCGTTGAGCAGCTCACCGGCGCACGCATCAATGCTACCGACCTGCGCGCAGGCGCGGCAATGGTAGTTGCCGGACTCATGGCAAACGGCGTAACCGATATCGGCGGCGTGGACTACATACTGCGCGGCTATCAGGATATCGACAAAAAGCTCAACTCCCTCGGCGCACACATCGAACGCCTGGAGGTATAAGCAGGGGCGCTGCCCCTGCACTATTCGAGGGAGGGACGAAGTCCCGACTAGTGCGGAAGGAATTGAAAATTCTTCGCCCGTAGCAGCAGATATCCGAAGGATAGCTGGTGCCGAGACCGCCAAAGGGATTGAATCCCTTTGGAAACCCCGGCTGGGGGATATAATAATTTGATATGTATACCATCGCCCGTCCGGGGGCCCAAACCCCGGACGGG
>JAZRPZ010000042.1:0-3384 GCA_045649485.1 Clostridia bacterium | reverse complement strand
TACTTGTGAAACAATATCGAAATTCTGTTGATGCAAATGTGCTTGAAATTCCGGGTGGTGGATACGACGGCAAAAATGAAGATGGCGCATCTTGTGCAAAAAGAGAACTAGATAGCCGCAACGCCGAAATCGGTATCCTCGGTATCAATAGGCTTGCACCAGGACTTGGGGAATTTGGATGCAGCGCGCTCTGCGTCGTTTTCCCACTTGCGCTCGATGAAAGCCTTCATGCACAATACGCCCATGTCACGCTCCTTGGCAAGCCTGACCAGTCTTGAACCCATACCGTGTTCCATATTCATAAACCAGTTGAAAGGGAAAAGCACGGTATCGAAATCATAGAGTTCGATGGCCTTCATAGCGGCTTCCTCACTGTGGGCAGTGATGCCGACGTTTTTGGCAATTCCCCTGTCCTTCAGTGTGCGCAGCAATTCCATTGCGCCGCCGGGAGCAAATGCGCGCTCAACATCTTCCATGGAAGCAAGCGCATGCAGCTGATATACATCGAAATAATCCGTCTTCAGATTTTTGAGCGAAGCCTCAAGCTCTGCCTCGGCGCCCTTTCTGTCACGCATCATTGTTTTACAAGCAAGATGCACATTTTTCCTGTAAGGCTCAAGAGATGCGCCCAGCTGAGCTTCGGCATTGCCGTAGGAAGGCGCAACATCAAAATAATTCACGCCCTTGTCGATTGCCCATGCCACAAACCGGTCGGAAGCTGCCTGATCCAGTTCAGGATAAGAAGCATTATCATAAAAACCCGCGGACACGATACCGCCGTAGGTAACGGCAGAAATATCAATACCGGTCTTGCCAAAGCGCCTGTACTTCATGAAAATCACCCTCCATACTATTATGATCCTTTTACTATACTTTATCATATTTGACGGCAATATTCAAATACTAAATTACAATCGCTATACATTTCCTTCGGGTATGGCGTACGCAATTGTTATGTGTTATAATATCTCCAACCAAACCTGATACTACGGAGGCATAATATGAGCGAAATTTTCAAGAGCCGCAGAGCAAAGCTGCTTGAAGGCAAGCAGGCACCCTGTATGGTATGTATTTTTTCCGGCAGCGCACCCATGAAGTCCCTCGATGAGGCTTATCCCTTTGCGGTCGACCGCAATTTCTACTACCTCACCGGCATCGAAAAGGAAAACATGATACTTGTCGTCCGCAAGACTTATTCCGGCGACATCGTTGAATCTCTCTATATCGAGCCCTATGACGAAGTGCTGGCAAAGTGGGTCGGCCCCCGCATGAAGGCCGCCGAAGCTACCGAAATCTCCGGCATAAAGAGCGTACGCGATATCGGCGATTTTGACAGCGACCTCAACGGCATCGTTTCCATGAACCGCGGTCTGGGCAAGCTGAATGTATATCTCGACCTGTGGCGCTATCGCAAGGATCAGGCAGATACTCCCGCACATACTCTCGCCGCAAAGCTGCAGCAGCGTTATCCCGCTGTTGGCATCGAGGATATCAACGGCGATATGGCAGCACAGCGCGCTGTAAAATCCGATGACGAGATCGCACTCATGCGTAAGGCACAGGAAGCCACCCGCATCGCAATCGAGGCCATGATGAAGCATGCCTATCCCGGCATCAACGAAAGCGAACTGGAAGGCGCGTTCGATTTCGCGCTGCTGAAGCAGGGCGTACGTCAGCACGCATTCACAAGCATCGTAGCCGGCGGCGTACGTGCTACCACCCTGCATTACAGCGAGAACAACTGCGTAGTTGAAGACGGACAGATGGTACTTATCGACCTCGGCAGCGCCGTAAGCAATTACTGCTCCGACATCTCCCGTACCTTCCCCGTAAACGGCAAGTTCACCGAGCGTCAGAAGGAGATTTACAACACCGTGCTTGAGGCGCAGAATATCGTAATCGCCAATGCGAAGCCCGGCGTCACCACCCGCGACCTGAACAACATGGTAATCGAATTCTACGAGACCAAGCTGGATGAACTCGGTCTGCGCAAGGACGGAAAGACCGTGCGCGATTACTATTACCACGGCGTAAGCCATTCCCTGGGACTTGATACCCACGATATAATGACCGAGCGCGAACGCATACTGAAGCCCGGCATGGTAATAACCGTTGAGCCCGGTCTGTACATCGAAGACGAAGCTATCGGTGTGCGCATCGAAAACGACGTGCTCATCACCGAAGACGGCTGCATCGACCTTTCCTCCGATATTCTGAGGACTGTCGAGGATATCGAAGCACTGATGGCAAAATAATCACAAATCAAACTGCTGCACCCCCGTCAGGCAGACATTGCCCTACCGGGGGTGTTTGCAGGAAAATATAAGGAGAATACACATGGCAAAGCAGAAATACACCACCACATTTCTCGAGCGCGGCAGCTTCTGGTTTTTCGGAATCGGTATGCTGTTCTATTATCAGATAGTCGGCAGCTACCTTAACACCTACCTGCTGCTGCAGGGCGTTGACCTCGCAAAGATAGCGCTGATATTCCTCGGCATCAAGATATGGGATGCGGTAAATGACCCGCTGTTCGCATTCATTTTCGACAGAGTAAAGTTCAAGAAGGAAAAGTGCCTCCCCTGGCTGCGCCTGGCCGCAGTCATCATGCCCCTTGCCTCCATTGCGGTATTCAACATGCCCGCAGGCTGGAGCCATAACGGCAAGCTCCTCTGGTTCGCCGTCACATATATGCTTTGGGATGCGGCATACACCGTATGCGACGTGCCCTTCTTCTCCATGACCACCACCATGTCCGCAAATATGGACGAACGCAACACCCTTTTCTCCGTCGCACGTGTATTCCACGGCGCAGGTACCCTGCTGTGCACCACCATCATGACTTGGCTGGTCGGCGAAAACTGCGGCATGGACTTTGGCAAGGCTGCGATGATAGTCTGCGGCGTAGGCGTGCTGTTCACCATTCCCCTGTGCTTCATCGGCAAGGAACGCTATGCCGTTTCTCCCAGGAATCAGGATGAACCTGAGCACAAGTTCTCCGTGCGCGAGATGTTCTCCTACCTCAGGCAGAATAAGTACCTCACCCTGATGTACGGCTGTCAGGATAATTATGTTGATACTTATAAACTGAACCCTCAAGTAGAAAAGAAAATTTTCTTATCTGCTTTTTGTGATCGAAAGTATTTAATTACTGCAAATGAAATAGAGGAAAAAATAAGAGATCTTCAGATGCAGGAAAAAGAATATCAATTACGTTTAAAAGAATATCCGGATTTTTCTGCATGGAGCTTTGTTTTTTTGGGCGACAGTATTTTCGGAATAGATATGAGTACCACGTCAATTCCGGGAGTAGTGGGGGCTATGTCAGGTGCAGCTACTTATAATTGTGCGAAGAATGGAGCAACAGCTGCACATGCGGATGAA
>JAZRPZ010000041.1:0-8454 GCA_045649485.1 Clostridia bacterium | reverse complement strand
ATATTTTCTGTCTGCGGCGCTTCTTATCTTTGCACCGGAAATATATATCATTCGAACAGGTTCCAGTCCAGATATCCTATGGGTTCGTTGGAGTAGGTATCGTTATACTCACCGACGCCGTATACGTCGCCGTTTGCATCTATCGCCACAGTGCAGTACATTACGGTGTATATGGCCACGATGTCGGTAAGTCCGGATACATCGCACTGGCCATCATCATTGCGGCCCGCAGCGACGAGAGTACCGTCGGACTTAAGACCTACGGTGTGCCAGTTGCCTGCGGAAACAGCCACGATGTCTGTCCATTCGCTCACTCTGCACTGTCCGTCCTTGTTCCAGCCGGTAGCGACCACGGTGCCGTCTGCTCTCAGGCCTACGGTATGATTGTTGTCAGCGTCCACAGCTATTATATCCGTCCATTCGGAAACGTTGCATTCGCCGTCGTCGTTTGTGCCTGTGGCGACTACAGTACCGTCTGCCCTGAGAGCTACGGTGTAGAAGTAGCCCACATCGATGGAGGTCACGTCGGTCCAGTCTGATACATTGCATGCGCCATCATCGTTGTAGCCTGCTGCCACCACGGTGCCGTCTGCCTTCAGGCCTACGGTATGGCCCCAGCCGGCGCCTATTGCAACGATATCTGTCCAGCCGGAAACATCGCACTGACCTTTGTCGTTCCAGCCTGTTGCCACAACAGTGCCGTCCGCCTTCAGACCCACGGTATGACGACTTCCGGCGGCGATGGTCACGATGTCGGACCAGCCGGCAACGTCGAGCTGACCGTCCCAGTTGTCGCCTGTGGCGACCACAGTGCCGTCTGCTTTAAGACCCACGGTGTGACATTCGCTGGAGGCTACGGCCACGATGCCGGTCCAGCCCTGAACATCGCACTTGCCGTAATCGTTGTTGCCAAAGGCCATCACACTACCATCTGCCTTTACGGCGACGATATGGCCGTCGGAAAGGGCGAGTACGGTCTTGCGATTCGCAAGGGGACGCACCGCCGCGCCTTCACCGAATGCACTCATGGACAGCATGAGTGCCATGCAGAGAATGAGAGCTGCAATTCTTTTGATATTCATATCTGATACCTCCGTTTGTTACCGCCATTATATCACCGGCACACATCTAATACAAGCCCAAATACCGCCTGCCGATACGGAGGCGGTATGCTGCACTATATCTGTCCGGGCAGCATAAGATAGGACAGGAGAGTGAGCAATATGTTCAATAAAAACAAAAACTGGTGCCGCGGCAGGCTTTGCGGAATGCTGATGATGCTTGCGGGGCTTATACTTATGATGATCATCGTACCCAGATGGGCATGGGCGGGAGTTATATGCACAGTGATGCTGATTACGGGATTTGTACTGTGGAAATATTGCTGAGAATGTGGTATAATGTAATTTGGCATAAAAAAATACCGCCAACCAAGGGCGGGGTATGAAATAAATACCCATCCAGCCCTTCGTTGCCGGGATTTTTTGTCCGGTTGGCGGCTTTATCTAACGATTAGATGGCGCGCTCGACCTTGTTGCTGCGCAGGCAGCGGGTGCAAACCGACATGCGGGTAGGCACACCATTGACCATGACGCGTACCTTCTGGGTGTTGGGAGCCCAGGTACGGCGGGTCCTGCGAACGGAGTGAGAAACGTTGTTGCCGTAAACTACGCCCTTGCCGCAGACTTCACAAAACTTGCCCATTGCTGTATCGCACCTCCTTCAAAGGATGTATACTACATCAAAACATATTGATTATACCACTGAATCCCCAGTAAATCAAGTACCCTGCTTTGTAAAAAGTTCTATGAATTCGTCCTGAATGTTAAAAGCAGATTATGTGCTTGCATGAATAAGACAAAAAAGGTATACTAAAGATTGGAAAGCTATGTGCTTATATCAGTTACCCCGAAGGAGGTTATGATATGGACTTTAAGTTTCAGACTGACCTTGGCGCAGTTACTGTAGATGATAATGTGGTGACCCGTGTTGCCGGCTATGCCGCGCTTGACTGCTATGGCATCGTTGGAATGGCTTCCAAGCGTTCTACTGACGGTATCGTCCAGCTGATGGGCAAGGAGAACCTTGGCCGCGGCGTTAAGGTAAGGGCAAATGGCGATAAGGTGGATATCGATCTTTTTATCATTGTTGAATATGGTATTTCCATCAGCGCTGTTGCTGCTTCTATCATTGAAACTGTAAAATACAAGGTGGAAAGGCTTGCCGGTGTTCCGGTCGGCCGCGTAAACGTGTGCGTGGAGGATATCCGCGTCTGATTGCGTGCCGCCGTGAATGTTAAAGTGGAGGAGATCCATATGGCAAGAAAGACTATCGACAGCATAGCGCTGCGTGAGATGTACAACTCCGGCGCTGCGCTGCTTATACAGAATAAAGACAGCGTTGACGCGCTGAATGTTTTCCCTGTTCCGGATGGTGATACCGGTACCAATATGTCCCAGACCATCGGCGCAGCGGTGAAGGAGCTTACCGGCAAGAACCTTTCTTCCGTAGGCGATATCGCAGCAGCGGTCGCCCGCGGCGCACTGAAGGGCGCACGCGGCAACTCCGGCGTTATCCTTTCCCAGATCCTGCGCGGCTTTGCAAGGGCTCTTGAAGGCGCTGAGGAGATCGATTGCGCTCTGTTCGTGAAGATGCTCCGTTCCGGTGCCGATACCGCTTACAAGGCAGTCATGAAGCCCAAGGAGGGTACCATCCTCACCGTCATCCGCGTTATGGCAGAGGATATGGAGCGCGTAGGCGGCAATTATACCAATATCGAAGAACTCTTCGGCGCGGCACTTGCCAGCGGCGATGCTATTCTCAAGAAGACTCCCGAGATGCTGCCCGTTCTGAAGCAGGCCGGCGTTGTTGACTCCGGCGGTATGGGCCTTCTGGTTATCTTCCGCGGTCTGTATGCGGCACTCACCGGCGAACCCGTTGAGATTGACGCAGCTCCCATCGACGGCAGCCAGATGCCCGGCGCATATGTGGACGAGCACGGCGAGGTAGAGTCTCCCGAAGATATCGTTTTCGGTTACTGCACCGAGTTTATCGTTTCCCATCCCAGACCCGATATGCGTGAAAGCGAAGTAGTACGCCTGCGCAAGCGCCTTGAGAAGATCGGCGACTGCGTGCTGGTAATCAGCGATATGTCCGTTGTCAAGGTACACGTTCATACCGACGATCCCGGCAAGGCACTGCAGATGGCTCTGGAACTGGGCGAACTGGATGCTATCAAGATCGACAACATGCGCGAGGAAGCACGCGAGCGTCAGGCAATGCGTGAGGAAGCGATCGCCGCAGCTGCCAAGGAAGAAAAGGAATTCGGCATCGTATCCGTTGCTCTCGGCGATGGACTTGCCGAGATCTTCAACGAACTGGGCATCGACAAGATCGTAGACGGCGGTCAGACCATGAACCCCAGCATCGAGGATCTGCACAGCGCAATCGAAAGCACCAATGCCCGCAATGTATTCGTGCTGCCCAACAATACCAACATCATCCTCGCGGCGCAGCAGGCTGCCGAGCTCACCGAGCGCAACGTAATCGTGCTGCCCACCAAGTCCGTGCCCATGGGTATCTCCGCGGCGCTGGCTTTCAACCCCGAGGCTGATGCTGAGGAAAACACTGCGGCTATGCTTGAAGCAGCCGACATGGTGCATACCGCTTCCATTACCTATGCTGTACGTGATACCAACTTTGACGACCGTGAGATCCATTCCGGCGACATCATGGGTCTGCTGGACAACAAGCTGACCATACTCGGCAACGATGTAAAGCAGGTCGCTCTGGATATGGCTGAGACCATGGTCAACGAGGAATCCGCGCTCATCACCGTATACTACGGCAGCGATGTAAGCGAAGAAGATGCTCAGCAGCTGACCGACGAGCTGACCGAGAAATATACCGATTGCGATGTTACCATGCAGTACGGCGGACAGCCCCTGTACTACTACCTCATCGCAGTAGAATAAGCACACATTTTGGCGGGGATAGCCATGAAGGCTGTCCCCGTTTGTTATTTGGAGGCAGGATGAATTATCCTCTTTCGCAGGTCAAGGGAATAGGACCTTCGCGCGTTGTGGCGCTGGCAAACGCAGGCATTCACAGCGTGCGCGATATGGTGCTGTATCTGCCAAAGGAATACAGGGACATGCTGGAATCGGTGCCCCTGTGCGAAGCACGCCCCGGCAGCATGATAGCCTGCAGGGTGAAGGTGGCAGGCGATGTAACCGAGCAGCGCGTGAAAAAGCTTTTGATCACCAAGGTATATGTTACCGACGGTACGGAGACACTGCAGGCGGTGTGGTACAATCAGCCATGGCTGAAAAAACAGCTGCCCCGCGGCAGAGAGATGCTGCTTTACGGAAAGGTTGAGATAAAGCGCGGCGTTACGCAGCTGGTTTCGCCTGTAATTGAATCCGATGAGCAGATAGTACCTGTGTATAAACCAATTCCCGGCATACCGCAGAAGACATTCAGACAGCTTATGGAGACCGCTCTCAGCGTGTGCGAGGGTCAGTGGCCCGACGACCTTCCTGTTGAGCTGAAGCGTAAATATGGGCTCTGTGAGCGTAATTTCGCAATGCGCAATGCGCACTTTCCGGATTCGAAGGAAGCGCTGGAAGCGGCGCGCAAGCGAATCGCCTTTGAGGAATTGCTGCTGTATCAGGTGGCGCTTTCGATATTCCGCACGGGTATAAAGAACGGCGTGAAGATAGATATTGATGATGCCGATATAGATGCCTATTGGGACAGCCTCGGTTTCCCGCCCACGGGCGCGCAGCGCCGCGTGCTTGACGAGATAGCCGATGATATGCGCACAGACCGCGCCATGGCAAGGCTGGTGCAGGGCGATGTAGGCTGCGGCAAAACGGCAATCGCCTTCGGCGCAATGCTTATGGCTGTAAAGGCGGGGTACCAGGCGGCGCTTATGGCTCCCACTGAAGTGCTTGCGCAGCAGCATTATGAAAACGCGGCCAAGCTCTTTGGCGCAATGGGCATAGAAGTGGGCCTGCTTACGGGTTCTATGGGCGTGAAAGCTCATAGGGAAGCACATGAAGCCATAGCCACCGGCAAATGGCGTGCGATAATAGGCACCCATGCCCTGATTACCGAAAAGGTGGAATATGAAAAACTGGGACTTGTTGTAACGGACGAACAGCACCGCTTCGATGTGCGCCAGCGCTCCATGCTGGGCGAAAAGGGCGATTCGCCCAATGTACTGGTCATGTCCGCAACGCCTATACCCAGAACGCTTTCGCTGATACTCTACGGAGACCTTGATATATCCATAGTGGACGAATTGCCCCCGGGCCGCACTCCCGTGCGCACCCGGATCGTACCCGGCGACAAGCGTGACGATATGTACGGCTTCCTGCGCGAAGAAGTCCGAAAGGGCAGGCAGGTTTATGTGGTTTGTCCGCTGGTGGAAGAATCCGAAGCAGTGGATGCCGTAAGCGCGGAGCAGGTATTTGCGGAGCTTTCCGAAAAGAAGCTGAAGGACCTGCGCATAGCGCTGGTGCACGGCAGGCAGAAGCCGCAGGAAAAGGATGCCACACTCGAAGCATTCCGCGACGGGCAGTATGATGTGCTTGTATCCACTACGGTAATCGAAGTAGGCGTAAACGTACCCAATGCCACTGTCATGGTGATCGAAAACGCCGAGAGATTCGGTCTTGCCCAGCTGCATCAGCTTCGCGGCCGAGTGGGCAGAGGTCAGTTTGAATCCTGGTGCTTCCTTATGGCGGAGCCCAATGAGAGGCTCAGGATGCTGACCAAAACCAATGACGGTTTCAAGATTGCCCAAAAAGACATGGAATTGCGCGGTCCCGGTGAACTTTTCGGATATCGTCAGTCCGGCTCGCTGGATGCAGGATTGGGTGCGATGGCGGGAGATACCGCCATGCTGAAGATAACCCATGACGAAGCACGCGATATACTGCGTGACCCGGAAAGCGAAGTGGCGCAGGCGATAATCGCGCAGGCGCGTCAGGCATATGCCGACCGGCTGAATGATGTGGCGATGAACTGAACGAAAAACTGCCGTTGTGATACGGCAGTTTTTCGTTTTTCAAAAGGTCGATATTTCCAGATTAATTTTTTGTCCTGCGGTCAAAATACATCCAGATTCGACGGGAACGAAAAAAAATCGGCCCGCCGGGTCACACGGCGAAGGCCGAATAAAGATATTGGAGGAAACCAATATGTCCAACAAGAATTCCAACAAGATCAATGTTCCCGAAGCACGTCAGGCTATGAACAACATGAAGCAGGAAGTTGCCAATGAACTGGGCATCACCCTGAACAATGGCTATAACGGCAACCTGAGCTCCCGTGACGCCGGCTATATCGGCGGCAACATGGTCAAGAAGATGATCGAAGCTCAGGAAAAGCAGATGAGCAACAAGTAAATCCGTCTCTCTGACGGAAACGGCAGCCGCATTGAATGTGCAGCTGCCGTTTTTTTTTTATATTGTTGCAGGGGCTGCAGACCATGTGACGGATATTTTTTCGTCCTTCACATCTGCGGTTATCACGCTGCCTTCGGGTACATATTCGGCGATGAGCAGCCTTGCGATGGGAGTCTCCACCGCGCGCTGAATGAATCGCTTCAGCGGGCGTGCGCCGTAGATGGGGTCGTAGCCGTTTTCGATGACGTATTCTCTTGCCGCCTCGGTGAGCACTACGCTTATGTGCCTGTCGGCAAGTCTTCCGGAAAGTTCGGTGAGCATAAGGTCCATTATGCCGCTTATCTGGCTGCGGGTGAGGGGAGTGTAGAACACGGTCTCGTCCAGCCTGTTCAGGAATTCGGGACGGAACTGTGTCTTGAGCAGCCTTTCCACCTGCTGCCTTGCATCCTCGCGGAGAGCGCCGTTTTCATCAATGCCTTCCAGTATCACGGAGGAACCGAGGTTGGATGTGAGAATGATGATGGTGTTCTTGAAATCCACCGTGCGTCCCTGAGAATCGGTTATCCTGCCGTCGTCAAGCACCTGCAGCAGTATGTTGAATACGTCGGGATGTGCCTTTTCAACCTCGTCAAAGAGAACTACGGAATAGGGCTTGCGGCGCACAGCTTCGGTGAGTTGACCGCCTTCTTCGTAGCCTACATATCCGGGAGGTGCTCCGACCAGACGGGATACGGAGTGTTTCTCCATATATTCGGTCATATCGATGCGTACCATGTTGTGCTCGTCGTCAAACAGCGCCTGCGCGAGAGTTTTGGCAAGTTCTGTTTTGCCGACGCCGGTGGGACCGAGGAAAAGGAAAGAACCGATGGGGCGGTTGGGATTGGATATTCCGGCCCGGGAGCGAAGTATGGCTTCCGCTACGGTGGAAACGGCCTCGTCCTGACCGATGACCCGCTCGTGGAGTATGTCTTCGAGGCGCAGCAGCTTTTCACGTTCGCCTTCCAGCAGTTTGGTTACGGGTACGCCCGTCCAGCGGGAAACAATGCGTGCTATTTCATCGTCGGTCACGCGGTCGCGCAGCAGCTGATTTTCATTGCCGGAAGATTCCTCGGCGCGCTTTTCTTCGGATTCAAGCTGTGCCTGCAGCTGAGGCAGCCTGCCGTACTGAAGTTCGGCAGCGCGGTCAAGGTCGTATTCGCGCTGCGCCTTTTCGATATCGGCATGCATCTGCTCTATCTGTTCGCGCAGCTTCTGTACCTTGCCGATGGAACTCTTTTCAGATTCCCACTGTTCCTTCATTACGGAGAAGCGCTCGCGCAAAACTTCAAGGTCGCGCTGTACCGACTCAAGCTGACGACGGGAATATTCGTCGGACTCGTTCAGCAGCGCGGCTTCTTCTATTTCCTTCTGCATTATCTCTCGGGAAATTTCGTCCATTTCCTGGGGCATGGAGTCTATTTCCGTGCGGATAACTGCGCAGGCCTCGTCCACAAGGTCGATGGCCTTGTCGGGCAGGAAACGGTCGGTGATATAACGGTCGGAAAGCTTCGCTGCGGCAATGAGTGCCTGGTCGGATATCTTTACGCCGTGGAATACTTCGTAACGCTCCTTAAGACCGCGCAGAATGGATATGGTGTCATCTACGGTGGGCTCGTTTACAAGCACAGGCTGGAAACGGCGCTCAAGGGCAGCGTCCTTTTCGATGTACTTGCGGTATTCGTCAAGGGTGGTGGCGCCGATGCAGTGGAGTTCGCCTCTGGCCAGCATGGGCTTCAGCAGATTTCCCGCATCCATGGAACCTTCGGTACGACCGGCGCCTACGATGGTGTGCAATTCGTCTATGAAGAGGATTATACGGCCTTCGGATTTCTTTATCTCCTCGAGCACCGCCTTAAGGCGCTCTTCGAATTCGCCGCGGAATTTCGCGCCGGCGATGAGTGCGCCCATATCAAGGGCGAAAAGCTGTCTGTCGCGCAGAGTAGAGGGCACATCGCCGCGCACGATGCGCTGAGCAAGGCCTTCGGCTATGGCGGTCTTACCT
>JAZRPZ010000040.1:0-1719 GCA_045649485.1 Clostridia bacterium | reverse complement strand
GCCTCTGATCTCGTCGACCGTAATGTCATCTACGGGATTATTGGCATTAACTATGAAAACGAACGCGTCTGATCCGATCTGCACCATCTCAAGCTCAACACCGTTCTCAGCAGCATAAGCGAGCTGCTCATCGGAAGGCTGTGCACAGATGATTATGTCCGCATTACCGTCAACGATATCCTTGTAAGCGCCTCTGGTATTTGTGTAGTGCATGGCGCTAGCGGTGTCGTAACCTTCACCGTTGTAGATAACCGAGTCTTCAGGATAGATGCTCTCTACAAATCCGGCATATATCGGGAGCAGGGCTGCCGCACCGTCAATTGTAGGGATGTCACCTTCAAGTCTTACTGCGCCTTCTGCCGAATATACATTTGCTGAGCCTGTGAAAGGCACATAATCTGCCACTTCAACGCTCATCTTCTGCATGCCGGGCGTGTGGTGGCTTATCACTCTTTTAATGAACAGCTGGTATATCGCAAGATCAAGTCCCGCAAACAACACGATGAGCAGAGCAATTACTGCAAGTTGTTTTCCAAATTTTTTCTTATCCATATCAGTAACCCCAATTCGCGATCATCTCAACTATTGAGATTTCTTTCCAAAGATTGTATCCGTGGATCAAAAGGGCAGTCGTGGTCCCTATTCCGACGACCATGATAACCGCCAGTATAATTACAAATGTCTTATCCTTCATAGTCTGACCTCACATGTGAGCAATTGCTGAAGCGAGCATTGCCAAGAGGGCGACTTCAGCAAGGCTGCAGAGCAGGAAGTATCCCGAAATGCAGCCGAATACTACGGCTTTTGTCTTTCTGGCGCCCTTTTTCTTCACCTGTATCACTGCAATTATGAACAAGACCAGGAAAACGAGGAATGTTACCGGTAAAATCGCCCAAATCACGGTACTCAAAATGTTATTCATAATGTGTTCGAAGCTTTTGGCCGCCAACATAACTGCTAATACTTGATCCATTCTTTATTCCTCCCTATTAATTAGCTGCATGCTCACATATGTGAGATGCCTTCAGCAAACCATATGATCAGTAATGCTTCTACAACGAGATATGAGAATGCGGCGCCCGCAATAACACCGTAAGTCACGGCAGCCGTCTTATTCTCTTCACCTTTTTTATATTTGCGTGCATGGATTATTGAGTTGACCACACAGATAACGAAAAATACCGGCGGTGCAACAAACATGACGAGCGTTACTACCAAAAGCAGGAATGCATCCATTACTGCCTCCCCAGGGAATCCCTGTATTCCTCTGCTTCGCTTCTGTCAAAAGACGAGATCAGCCTGCAGTCATCCTTATCAAGAAGCCTGTAATGTCCCGTGACGTAGTTCTGCTGAAGTCTTATTCCGTACTTCTCGTCAATGACACGCCACCATACCTTGCCGCCCATCGTCGGCGGATATTTGATATGTCTGTCCTCAAAGGCCAGCGCATGAATAACGTCGCCCGCTTCACCGCCTACGATTCCCTGGAGCACTTCACTCTTCTCGAAAACCGATACGACGGCGATGACTTCAGTCCAGGACAGCTCGCGTCTGCCCTTTTCTGTCTCGACTAAAGTTTTCTTGGAAATACCGAGCATCTCACTCATCGCCTCCTGGGTTATTCCGTACTCAGTCCGGATGAGTTTGAGCTTGCTGCTTACAGTCCTGATCAATTCTTCGCGCTTCATGTTATCCGTGCGTTCCTTTGACAATCAAACT
>JAZRPZ010000039.1:0-2702 GCA_045649485.1 Clostridia bacterium | reverse complement strand
GTATGAAGCGATGTTTGGGAAAAGTTTCCTTTCACTGGATGATATATCAGACCTACCCACGCTGATATCCGGACGGGTGAAGGATATCGTGAGAAGTTGGTAGATAAACGAACAGCCTGCATGACGCGGGCTGTTTTCATGATGTGCCGGGCAGGGCACGGTTCTTGCCGGTGTAAGTCCGGTACTGTTCCTTTATATTCGGCATTCCTCATAATCAGGTCAGCCGGAATTCACCACAATCTGATCAGCACCATTTGCAGCGTCTTCCTGTTACATTACCCTCTGTACGCGGATAACGAGCCTTCTGCGGAGGTGTATGGCGCTGCAGCAGATAGGCAACAGGCATCGATCGTATTTGATGTTGCCAAGCGGATGGTGGAGAAGGCACCGGCTCTTTTGAAACGCTCCAAGATCGCAGCTGCTACCAAGCGGATCGTCAATTACCGGATTAACATTCAGTCGTACTACAAGAATATCATGCACGACAAATTCTGCATAATTGATCTTGCGACTGTTGTACATGGTACTTTTAACTGGACAAATGCTGCCAACTATAATCGCGAGACAATTAGCATTGATAAAAGAGGCTTCTGGCATATGTGTGAGAACCCTATAGCCTCTCATTGATGTTATGGCTGATCATACAGCCTGGTTACCGAAGCAAGCTCAAGGGGAAACACCTCCCGTTCTTCCCCCTTGGTGTGCTTTTCATATCGAGCCCCGTTTGGCGCGGGCGGCGGGTCCCATGGGGCGGTGGGCCGACGCGCCGGGGCGACCAGTGACATGACCGTCCGGGTATAATTCAGTGATTGCAAAAAATCACCTGGACTCCCATAATGTATAGCTGTCAAGGAAACACAGAACGGGAGGTTCCAAGTGATTTCAGCTACTACATTATGTAAAGAACTGTTAAATGTCAAGGGTCTCATCGTTGACGATACCGGTTTATACACCAACAAGTATGGAGAACTATGTATCCTGATCAAAGTACATCTACGTAAGGGCCTGCAGTGGAAATGCCCTGTATGCGGCAAACGCTACACCCGGATCTATGATGCCCCTTATGGACATAAGCGTTGGCGGGCATTGGATTTCGGAGGGATACTTGTCTATATTGAGGCTTATCTCCCACGCATCTGCTGCATAGAGCATGGCGTCAAGACCGCCGATGTACCATGGGCATTCCCGAACTCGAACTTTACCAAAGATTTCGATTATACCGTCACATGGATGGGAAAGTATCTCAGCCGCAGTGCCATCTCCAAATATATGAGGATTGACTGGCGTACCGTCGGCAGATGTATCGCACGCGTCCATGAAGATCTCGAACCTGATGTCAACGTCCGTCTTGACGGAGCTGTAAAGATCGGGATCGACGAAACCAGCTACCGCAAGGGACACAGCTATATCACAGTCGTTGTAAACCACGAGACCAATACTGTTATCTGGGCTGCAAAGGATCACGGCAAATCGGTTCTGCAGAAGTTCTGTGAACAGCTGACTCCGGAGCAGCGTGCATCCATCAAGGTAGTGACCGGCGATGGCGCACGATGGATCACAGACTGCGTGAGGGAATATTTCCCAAATTCCGAACGCTGCGTTGATCCGTTCCACGTTGTAGAATGGACAACCGAAGCACTTGACAAGGTACGTATCGCCGCCTGGAGAAGAGCACAGGAGGCAGCGAAAGCAGTTGCTGTTGACAGAGGCAAAGGCCGTCCCAGGAAAGACGATACGGAAGCTCATATCGCGGCAGCTGCAAAGCAGAAGGCTGACCAGATCAAAAAGTCCATGTATTCTCTAGGCAAGGCACCGGAGCACCTGACAGCGAATCAGGCAATCCGCCTCGAAATGATTGCCAAGTCTGATAACCAGTTGTATCGAGCATACCTTCTCAAAGAAAAGCTACGGCTGATCTTCCAGATCGATGATGTCGATGAAGCTGAGAAAGAGCTCATTGCCTGGGTAAACTGGGCACGCCATTGCCGCATACCGGAGTTCGTAGAACTACAGAGAAAGATCATGCGGCATAAAGATCATATCCTGAACACGATACGGCTTGATGTCAGCAACGCACGTATCGAAGCAACCAACAACAAGATAAAACTGCTTATCCGACAGGCATATGGATTTCACGATGTTGACAACATGATTCACATGGTCATGCTGTATTGCTCGGACCTGAAAATCCCGCTGCCAAATCGGGGGATTAGGAGAGGCGGTTTTTCTCGAGCAGCATAGGAAAAAGTAGGAGTTATGCTTCCACACCTATGCCAGAAGAGCCTAAAAAATATACATTATTTATTTTGAGACATCTCAATATTTTAGGAATTCACGTTTATATGTAGCATATTCGTAACTGTTCAGCACCCCTCATTCAAAGATGAATTCCGGGGTTCCCTTAACTGCTTGTAGTATCGCTTCATAAGCATTATGTCCCTGCTTGCGAGCGGTATAGACATAGGACATAATGCCAAGATAATCTTCCGCTCCTTTTCGGGTTCGGAAGCATCCGGCGATCTTCAGTTTTGCCTTTGTCATGCGAAGATCCCGCTCGGCCTGTTTATTGTCAAAATCTACGCTAAAGTCCTTAATGAACAGGCAGACTGATGCCTTATACATATTGAGCCAAACCGTTTTTATTAATGGCTATGATTTGGTGAGTTGTGTAGGTGTTACCTTTATGAAAGGTGATAACATCG
>JAZRPZ010000038.1:0-30663 GCA_045649485.1 Clostridia bacterium | reverse complement strand
CAAGCTTTATAGTCAACTCCTTGGCTCACAGAACGACATGGCTACGATCCGTCTTATATTTATGCGCATACCCAGCAGGGTGTTGATAAGGCTTACGCCGTCTGCGCCGTTATCCTCGCAGGCCTTTGCAATGGAAGCGATATCGGTTACGTTGGGGGTGAGCTTCACGATAACGGGCTTCTTGGTGACTGCCTTGACAGCCTTGGTCACTTCACCGGCCATCTTTGCATCGGTACCGAAGCTCATACCGCCGCCGTGAACGTTGGGGCAGCTTACGTTTACTTCCAGCCAGCCTACCTGCTCACATGCGTCCAGCTTTTCGCAGACTTCAACATACTCATCCAGAGCAAAGCCGGAAATGTTTGCCATAACGGGCTTATTGAAGCACTTGGCAAGCTTGGGCAGCTCATTGGCGATGACTGCATCAACACCGGGGTTCTGAAGGCCTACGGCATTCAGCATTCCGCTGGGAGTTTCTGCGATACGGGGAGTAGGATTGCCGAAGCGGGCTTCGCGGGTGGTTCCCTTGAAGGAGAAAGTGCCAAGGCAATTGATATCGTACAGCTCGGCAAACTCATAGCCGTAGCCGAAGGTGCCGCTGGCGGGGATCACGGGATTATCCATAGTGATGCCGCACAGATTTACGCGGGTGTTCACCATATGATCTCCTCCTTCTCCAGTACGGGGCCGTCCTTGCAGATACGCTTATTGCCGTACTTGGTCTTGCAGCTGCATCCCATACATGCACCGAAACCGCAGCCCATGCGCTCTTCAAAGCTGAACTGACCGGAAGTAGTGCAGGTATTGTAAATAGCCTTCAGCATGGGTTCGGGACCGCAGGTGCAGATATAAGTGTAATCCTCTACGGTCTTGAGAGCGTCGGTTACAAAGCCCTTTACGCCATAGGAACCGTCTGCGGTTGCGACGATGACCTTTGCGCCCAGCTTCTTGAACTCTTCCTCATAGAACATCTCGGCAGCAGTATTGAAGCCGAGGATGGCGGTCACTTCCCTGCCCTCTGCGATCAGCTTCTTTGCCAGCAGATACATGGGAGGTACGCCTGCGCCGCCGCCGATAACAACGGGGCGATCGCCGCACTTGGAAAGGTCGTAGCCGTTGCCCAGGCCGGTGAGCACGTCAAGCTTTACGCCTGCGCCCATCTTTGCCATGGCTTCGGTGCCCTTTCCCACCACCTTATAGATGATGGTGAGCTTATTTTCATTTACATCGCACACGGAAATGGGACGCCTGAGATAGAAGCCTTCCAGCTTGATATTAACAAACTGACCGGGTGCGGTGATCTCGCTTACGTCGCCCGCCAGCACCATTTCCATGGTGCGGGGGGCGATTTCGCGATTGGTGATTATTTCGAAGAAAGACTGTTTCATGTTTTCTCCCTTAGACTTCGTCGATGGTGGAGATGGAGAAGGTGGTCTCCTCCAGAACATCCAGCAGTACGCGTACGGTATCCAGAGAAGTGAAGGTGGTTACGTTGTTTTCAACTGCCAGACGACGGATCATGAAGCCGTCAACTGCCTGGTTCATTGCCGCAATGTTGCGGGTGTTGATAACGTATGCGATGTGACCCTGCTGCAGAGCATTGGGGATATCGTCGCTGCCTTCGGAGATCTTCTTCAGAGCGCGGGTCTTGATACCGTTCTCTCTCAGGAACTTTGCGGTGGAATCGGTAGCCTCGATGTTGAAGCCAAGGTTGTAGAAGCGCTTTACCAGGGGCAGTACTTCTGCCTTATCGTCATCAGCAACAGTTACCAGTACGGTACCGTAGTTCTGCATCTGCATGCCGGAAGCCTGCAGTGCCTTGTACAGTGCACGGTACAGCTTGCTGTCGTAACCGATGGCTTCACCGGTGGACTTCATCTCGGGAGAGAGGTAAGCGTCCAGACCGCGGATCTTGGCGAAGGAGAATACGGGAGCCTTGCAGTACCAGCGCTTGCTCTCCTCGGGATAGAGGCAGAACACGCCCTGTTCCTTAAGGGACTTGCCCATGATAACGTTGGTAGCAATATCGGCCAGAGAGTAGCCGGTTGCCTTGGAAAGGAAAGGTACGGTACGGGAAGAGCGGGGATTTACTTCGATGATGAAGACGTTGTCATTCTTATCAACGATGAACTGGATATTATACAGACCAACGATACCCAGACCGAGACCCAGCTTCTTGGAGTACTCAAGAATGGTGCCCTTTACCTTATCGGAGATGCTGAAGGGAGGATATACGGAGATGGAGTCGCCGGAGTGGATACCGGTGCGCTCTACCAGTTCCATGATGCCGGGTACGAATACGTCGTGGCCGTCGCAGATGGCGTCGACTTCGACTTCCTTACCCATGATGTAGTGGTCAACCAGAACAGGCTTGTCCTCGTCGATCTCAACAGCGGTCTTCAGGTAGTTGCGCAGCTGCTCTTCGTTTGCAACGATCTGCATTGCGCGGCCGCCAAGTACGAAGGAAGGACGGACCAGTACGGGATAGCCGATCTCTGCAGCGGTGCGTACGCCTTCTTCGATATCGGTAACTGCACGGCCTTCGGACTGAGGAATCTTCAGTTCGCGCAGGATCTTCTCGAAGATGTCGCGGTTCTCGGCGCGTTCAATGGCCTGAACGTCGGTACCGATGACCTTAACGCCGCGATTCTCAAGGGGCTGTGCCAGGTTGATGGCAGTCTGTCCGCCCAGAGAAGCAATAACTTCGTTGGCGTTCTCGTATTCGAGGATGCTCATTACATCTTCGGGAGTGAGGGGCTCGAAGTAGAGCTTGTCGGCGGTGGTATAGTCGGTAGAAACGGTTTCGGGGTTATTATTGATAATGATAGCCTCGTAACCGGCATTCTTGATGGTGGTTACCGCGTGAACGGTGGAGTAGTCGAACTCTACGCCCTGACCGATACGGATGGGACCTGCGCCCAGAACGACGGTCTTTTCGCGGTCGGTAACGATGGACTGAGTCTCTCCGGAATAGCTGGAGTAGAAGTAAGGAATGTAGGCATTGGTATGGCAGGTATCTACCATGCGGAATACGGGACGGATGTTGTTGCTGCGGCGCAGGTTCCATACATCCATTTCAGGCATATTCCACAGCTTTGCGATAAACTGATCGCAGAAGCCCATCTTCTTAGCCTCGTGCAGGATCTCAACATTGCCGGGATTGGCTGCGAGTACCTTCTCGTAATTTACGATCTTCTTGATGGACTCGAGGAAGTAAGGAGTGATCTTGGTCAGCTCATACAGTTCTTCTACGCTTACGCCGATACGCAGCAGCTGTGCAACGGCATAGATGTTGTCATCGCGGAACTGCAGTACGTAATCCTTCAGTTCTTCTGCGGTCTTGCCATCGAACTTTGCCATGTAGAAGTGGCATACGCCGATCTCCAGAGAACGCACGGACTTCAACAGTGCTTCCTCCAGATTGGAACCGATACCCATGACCTCACCGGTCGCCTTCATCTGGGTGCCCAGCTTGTTATTGGCAGAGGTGAACTTGTCGAAGGGGAAACGGGGCAGCTTGGCTACGATGTAGTCAAGACGGGGTTCGAAAGCAGCGGTGGTATTGGCAATAGCGATATCCTTCAGTTCCATGCCGACTGCGATCTTTGCGGTTACGCGGGCAATGGGATAGCCGGAAGCCTTGGAAGCAAGTGCGGAAGAACGGGATACGCGGGGGTTAACTTCGATGAGGAAGTATTCGGAAGTGTGAGGATTCAGAGCATACTGAACGTTGCAGCCGCCTTCAATCTTCAGAGCGCGGATGATCTTGATAGCGGAATCATTCAGCATCTTCAGATCATGATCGTTCAGGGTAAGGATGGGAGCAACAACGATGGAGTCACCGGTGTGTACGCCAACGGGGTCGATGTTCTCCATACCGCAGATAGTGATCGCATTGTCTTCACTGTCGCGCATTACTTCGAACTCGATCTCCTTATAGCCGCGCACGGACTTCTCTACCAGAACCTGATGTACGGGAGAGAGACGGAATGCGTTGATGGCGATCTCGTTCAGCTCTTCGGGATTGTAGGCAAATCCGCCGCCGGTGCCGCCCAGAGTGAAAGCGGGACGCAGAACAACGGGATAACCGATGCGCTCGGCTGCAGCAGCGGCTTCTTCGATAGAATAAGTGATTTCGGAGGGGATAACGGGTTCGCCGATCTCCTGGCAAAGCTCCTTGAACATCTCGCGGTCTTCAGCGCGCTCGATGGATTCGGAACTGGTGCCCAGCAGTTCAACCTGGCACTCCTTGAGAATGCCCTTCTTTTCGAGCTGCATGGCAAGGTTCAGGCCGGTCTGACCGCCGATACCGGGGATGATGGCATCGGGACGCTCATAGCGCAGAATACGTGCAACGTATTCCAGGGTCAGGGGCTCCATGTATACCTTATCGGCAATGGTGGTGTCGGTCATGATGGTTGCGGGGTTGGAATTGACCAGCACTACCTCATATCCCTCTTCCTTGAGGGCAAGGCATGCCTGAGTACCGGCATAGTCAAACTCTGCAGCCTGACCGATTACGATAGGGCCGGAACCGATGATCATGATCTTCTTCAAATCAGTACGCTTTGCCATTTTGTTTTCCTCCGCTCCTGTTTATATAAAGTAGGTTATTTACAGTAAGTTTCATCCAGCCAGGCCAGTTTTCCGTCTGCCACAGTCATTACGCAGCGTCCGGTTACCTTTTCGCCTTCAAAGGGAGTGTACTTGCCCATGGAGACGAATTCGGCGGGATCGACGGTGTATTCCTTTTCAAGATCGAACACGGTGTATCCGGCGTCAGAGGTAATACCGAATCTCTTGCGTGCATTCAGGCACATTACCTCTACCAGCTTTTCGAGGCTCATCATACCGGTCTTTACGAATCCGCGGTACATGGCAGCAAAAGCAGTTTCGATTCCGACTACACCCATCATGCTGCCTGCCAGACCCTTTTCCTTTTCCTCGGCGGAATGAGGAGCATGGTCGGTAGCGATCATATCGATGGTGCCGTCAAGCAGACCTTCGATCAGCGCCTGCTGATCTTCTGCGCTGCGGATGGGAGGATTCATCTTGAACCTTCCGTGTTCCTGCAGCATCGAATCGTTCATGAGAAGATAGTGAGGACCTGTCTCGCAGGTAACGTTCACGCCTTCTGCCTTTGCCTTGCGGATGATATCCACACTTTCCTTGGTGGAGATATGGCACACATGGTATGCGCAGCCGGTCTCCTTTACAAGTTCAAGGTCTCTTGCGATGGGACCCCATTCGGACTCGGAGCAGATTCCCTTGTGTCCGTAGGCCTTTGCATATTCGCCATCGTGGATGTAACCGCCGCGCAGCAGGCTGTTATCCTCGCAGTGAGCGACGATCATCTTGCCCAGTTCCTTTGCCTTAATCATAGCGGCCTTCATGAGCTCACGGTCCTGTACTCCCCTGCCGTCATCGGAATACGCGATAACGTAAGGCGCCATCGCCTCCATATCGGCAAGGACTTCACCCTTCTGACCTACGGTGATGGTACCGTAAGGAATGACTTTTATCACGGCATCCTTTTCGATGGCATCAAGCTGCAGCTGCAGGTTATCCATGCAGTCGGGCGTGGGATTCAGATTGGGCATGGTGCACACCGCAGTATATCCGCCGCGGGCAGCCGCACGGGAACCGGTGGCTATCGTTTCCTTATAAGAAAAGCCCGGCTCGCGGAAGTGCACATGCACATCGGCAAAACCCGGCAGCAAACAGAGTGAGTCAAATACAACAGATGCCTTCTGAGTGTCTGCACAAACATCAAAAGATACATCCTTGCGGACAAAACGACCGTTTTCGTAAACGAATGCGTTCCTGATCTCACAATTCATAATCTTCGTTTCTTCCTTCCTGAAAAACTCAGCAAAAAACGCGCATTGCAGAAAGCAAGCGCGCAAGTATGCATACAAAACAGACGCGCATGCGTCCGCGATCATATCTTCGTCTTGCCGGTCTCTCTGTACCGTCTTAAAGAACGTTTTCAGATATTATAGCAGAACACATGCGCAGTGTCAATAATATGAATTTTAAGCTTTTGCATATAGATATTAAGCTTTATTTATGTCACAAATTCCCCATGCTTCAGGCCGCAGAAATGCTCTCCCCTTCCTCTCTGCGCAGGCGCTTCATGGTCATTACAAAGGAGATGACCAGCGGAGTTGCGCCGGCAATCCATGACAGCGGACTGGAAAAACAGGCACCGGTAAAATCCCAATATCTGATGAGCACCCATGCAGTTACAAACCGCATCGCAAGTTCCATAAAGCCGGCCATCATAGTCGCGAAAGATCTGCCAAGCCCCTGCACCGCATTGCGGAAAACCATTATTACGCCGTGCATGAAGTACATGGAACCGTTTATTATCAGATAAGTATGCATAAGGCCAATAACCTCGGTATCGGCAGTGCCCGTGAAGAACTGCGCAAGCTTATCTCCGAATATTACGCAAATGATTCCTATGGCACCGCATACGCTTATCGAAAGCGCGCAGCACTGACGCATACCCTTTCCTATTCTGTCAAGTTTGCCGGCGCCGTAATTCTGGGCGACATATGTCGACATACTCGAGCCGAAGGAGAAGGATGGCAGCACCGCCAGCATATCAACCTTCGCCGCCGCACCGAAGGCGGTAACAGCTGCGGTGGAAAGCCCGTTGAGCGCAGACTGCATTACAAGCTGACCGATGGATATCATGGACCACTGAAAGCCCATTGGCAGACCGATGAGCATATGCTCCCGCGCTTCATTCCACGTAGTGCGCATCTCGGAAAACTTCACTCTGAACAGAGGTTCTTCCTTCAGTATAAATACGATACAGGCAGCCGCCGAAGCAATCTGAGAGATAACGGTTGCAATTGCAACTCCGCGCACGCCCATATCAAAAGCAAGTATAAAGAGATAATCCAGTGCAATATTCAGAATGCATGCACCGATAAGCACATAAAGCGGTCTGCGGCTGTCACCGAGGGCGCGCAGTATGCCCGCGAAAAGATTATACAGTACAGTAGCGCCAAGACCCGCGACCACGATCGAAATATATGCAAAAGCATCATCATACAGGTCTTCTCGGGTATTGAGCATACGCAGGAAGTCTTCAAGGAAAATACAACCCAGCACCGTGAGAACGATTATGGAAGCCACGGAAAGAATTATTCCGGTGATGAACGAACGCCTCATCTCTTCCTTCCTGCCGGCTCCGAAATGCTGGGCAAGTATCACGCAGAATCCGCTGGTAAGACCCTGGGCAAACGATATAAGCAGACCAGATATACTGCCTGTACAGCTTATTGCGCCGAGGGCATTGGTACTTACGGTATGTCCGACGATATACATATCCACCATGCTGTAAAGCTGCTGGAATATATTGCCTATGAGAAGCGGTATGGCAAACGCCAGAATAAGCTTTATCGGCGAACCTTCGGTCATTTTCTTCATATATAAAAACTCCCCCGCATTTACTACCTCAATTGTACATCAAACATTTTCCCGGCACAATAGAACTCACCCGTATTTCAATAAAAAAAAATCCGTCCGGTTTTACCGGACGGATTTCGGATAAATCAGCAGCTGCGCATGAGCCTTATATAGAATTCCACGGCACGCTTTGCACAATCAAGGCGGATCTTTTCGTTATTGCCGTGAATGCTTGCGCGTTCTTCCTTGGTCAGGTCCATCGCAGAGAAGCGATATACATGGTCTGACAGGTCGCGGTAATGGCGGCTGTCGGAACACTGCACCATAAGATAGGGAGAAACAATGCAGCCCTTCCATGTATTGGCAACTGCTGCGGCAACTTTATTCCATGCCTCACAGCCGGTCTGAGATATGGGACTGGGCTCCATATTGCTGCCTACGGTAATCTGCACAGACGGGTCGTTGACAGTCTTTTCCAGCCTCTGCCTTGCACCTTCAACACTGTCCATAGGATTTAGGCGCATATTCGCCGTCATGGAAGCTACAGGAGGTATGACATTGGGTGCTTTGCTGCCGGAAGCCTGGGTAAAGGCTACGGTAGTGCGCATCAGCGCGTTCATTTCACCGCCGCTCTTTTTGCAGATGATATTCAATACACCCTTGAACAGCCACATATTCGCAAAAATCATACGGTATACGAAAGTGGAATGTCTGCCGAGGGTATCGAACATTTCGGCGGCAGGCTTGGTAACATGCATCGGGAAGGGATTGTTTTCGACAGCGCAGCAGGCCTTTGCCAATACGCCTACGGGAGTATGGGGCTTGGGTGCGGAAGCATGACCTCCGGAAGACTTCACGGAGAAGGTTACATTCATCATGCCCTTTTCCGCAATTCCGATAAGACCGCAGGGCTGCTTTACACCGGGGAATACGTTTTCAACCACCGCACCGCCTTCATCCACGACCAGTGCAGGCTTGATGCCGTTTTCAAAGAACCAGTTTACTATGTTCTTCGCGCCTTTACCGTTTACTTCTTCGCCGCCGGAGAAAGCGAAATACATATCGTTTTCGGGCACGAATCCCTCGGCTATGAGCTTATCCGCAGCGGACATGACTCCGTTGAAAGTGACCTTGGTATCAAGGGTTCCTCTTCCCCACATCACGCCGTTTTCGATGATTCCCTCAAAAGCGGGCTTTTCCCAGTTTTCCTCTTCGACCGGTACCACGTCATAGTGGGCCATCATTACAGAAGGCGCATCGGACTTTTTGCCGTTCCATTTGAACAGCAGTGCACGGTCGGGAAGCTGACGGAATTCGCACACGGAATGCACATTGGGATAAAGCTCAGGCAGAAGCCCTATGAGCTTATCGAATTCCGCATCGTCTTCCATGGTCTTGTCGTAATAGGATATGGTACGGCAGCGGACCAGCTGCTGCAGTGCGTTTATTGCCTTTTCGCCATCAAAATCGGCATTGCAGTCGGGACCGTATTCCTGCGCTGCGGGCTTGAACATAGCGGTACGAATCAATATCACCGCTGCAAAAGCCGCCAGCACTGCTGCAAGAATTATCCAGAAGATCATCGGCTGTTACCTCCGTCAGTCAAGCATTCCTTTTTTGTACATGATGCGGCTGAGCACAAGGGTGATCACTACACTTACAGGCACCATGATGCCAACGGTACCCGCATTAAGTGCAGGAATCGCAATGAACAGCACCAGCATAAGCGCAATGGGAGCAACCGCGATCTTCCAGTTGCGGGATACGAATACCACACCCAGACCGCCGAACAGCGCAGGAATTATCTGGGCAAAGGCGGGTGCAAGCACAGGTGCGTTGAGTACGGGTGCAAGCGGGGTGATAAGCAGTACGCCCACGAAAATGATGAGAGTGGTAACGATACTGGAAACTGCGATGGCGATGGTGGATACAACTTCGCCTTCCTCGGAATTCGCCTTCACACCTGCCTGTTCGAGAGCGCTAAGTGCGCAGGGCATCTTCAGGTTGGAGATATTACCGGTTACGAAGGAAAGATAAGAACCGCCTGCGCCCAACATGGGAATAAAGGTGAAGGTCTCAACAACACCTACCGCCCAGTACATGGGTGCAGTGGAAACAAGACCCAGCAGCAGGCCCTTTGTATCCGGCAGTACGCCGAATATCAGACACACTGCAACAGGGAACATGAGCAGGATGACCATCATTGTAAGATTCCATACAGTACCCCAGCGATGGACACTATCCATATAAGACATTTCGCGTTTCATTTTAAGGCACTCTCCTTTCTCAGCCCAGCCATGCGGTAATCGGTATGGCGCTTGCCATGCCGACTATAAGACTTACAGGCAATGCATAATCGGAAATCCACGGTGCTTTCACTATCTTCACCAGCAGACCGGAGATGCACATTACCACGGCAGATACTGCCATTACGCATACGGGAATGAGACCTGCGGTAGAGCCGGAGAACACATCGGCCACATCGCAGAATACGAAGCCCACGAATGCGGCGATCATGCCGATGAACATGGCATTCTGGAATACATCCGCCCACTTCTTATCGCGCTTTTCGAGACCGGACATGCCGTTCTGCAGGCGCTTGCATACCACAGGAACGAGCCAGATGCCGACCATGATGCTGAGAGTCATTACCATAGCAATGGTAACAAACTGAGTGCCGGTGAGCGCGCCGGTCTGACCGAAGGTAAGTCCCATAGCACTTTCGGCATTGGTAGCCGCAATGGTCTCATAGGAAAGAGAGCCTACAACGCTGAGACGCAGCCACGGCAGCGGTACACCCAGGTCCTTTGCGAGGGTAATTACGCTTATTACGATAGCCAGTGCAGGGGCAATGGTGAACACCGCAGCGCTTACTGCGATTCGGCGCAGCTTATTGGTATTCATGCCAAGCTGCCTGCCGCGCTTCCACGCCTTTACAAGGAAAAATACAGACTGACCCAGTACGGCGAGTATTATTATTCCCGCCAACAGGTACAATACCGGTGAATTTACACTGAATTCCATAACAATAACACCTCCGAAATACAATATGTTGATTCTACAACTATTCCTCTGATATGGCAAGCATTATTTTGCATTGACCGAATCAGCAAGCAAGGTTATAATAATGAAAAACACATGCAACGGAGGGCTTGATATGCGCATAGGCATCTGTACCACCGATTTTGAAAAGGCAATGCCCGCAGACGAACTGTTCGCTAAAGTGAAGGATCTGGGTTTCGAAGCCGTGCAGCTGGCTTTCAGTTCCGTAAGCGAATGCGGATTTGAGGTTTCTGACCATATCGAAATTCCCGAAAGCGTTTCCGATGAAGCCATTGCTGCCATCAAAGCCGCTTCCGAGAAATACGGCATCGGCATCTGCGCGGTAAACGGCACCTTCAATATGGCACATTATTCCCCCGCCCTGCGCGAAGAAGGCATCCGCCGCTTCGACGGATTCCTGAAGGCAGTAAAATCCCTCGGCTGCAATATGGCTACGCTTTGCAGCGGCTCCCGCAGCGAAAAGGGATTGTGGACCTATTCCCCCGAAACCGATAAGGCGGATGCATGGGACGATATGTTCGACACCATGAAAAAAGCCGTAGCCCTCGCGGAGAAATACGGCATCGTGCTTGCTATAGAGACCGAGGCTTCCAATGTTATATCCACTCCCGAAAGAGCAAGGAAGATAATGGACGACATCGGCTCACCAAACCTTAAGATGATACTGGACTGCGCAAATCTTTTCCACAGAGGTCAGGCGCATCCCGAAAATGTAGTTCCCGCCATAGACAAGGCGATCGAATATTTCGGCAAGGATATCGTAATAGCCCACGGAAAGGACATAAAGGAGAGCGACGGCATAGATTTCTGCGGCACCGGCTTCGGCATAGTGGATTTCCCCCATACCGTAAAAATGCTGGCTTCCGTCGGCTTTGAGGGCGACATGATGCTCCACGGAATCTATTCCGAAAGCGATATGCCCGGCTGCAGAAAGTTTATGGAAAACTGCATAAACGGAATATAAAACAAGCGGCGGCGATGCACATGCACCGCCGCCTTTTATTTATCCGAGAAGCTTTTTCATATCCTCTTCGGGAGTGGATACAGGCGCGATATTATAATTTTCAACGAGAAAATTAAGCACATTGGGTGAAACGAACGCCGGCAGCGTGGGTCCCAGCAGAATATTCTTGATGCCGAGGTACAGAAGCGTCAGCAATATGCATACCGCCTTCTGTTCATACCACGAAAGCACCATGGAAAGCGGCAATTCGTTTACGCCGCATCCGAAGGCTTCCGCAAGCGCCGCAGCAACCTTTATCGCGCTGTAAGCATCGTTGCACTGGCCCATATCCATAATGCGCGGCAGACCGCCGATAGTACCCGCGTCGATATCATTGAATCTGTATTTACCGCAGGCAAGGGTCAGTACGATACTGTCGGAAGGGGTTTTCTTCACAAATTCGGTGTAGTAATTGCGTCCGGGACGCGCGCCGTCACAGCCGCCCACAAGGAAGAAATGCTTTATTTCACCGGCCTTTACAGCATCTACGACCTTATCCGCAACCGAAAGTACGGTGCCGTGACCGAAACCCGTGGTAAGGCTCGTGCCGCCGTTTATACCGCAAAGCTGTGTATCCACGGCATAACCGCCCAGTTCGAGCGCCTTTTCGATTACCGGCGCGAAATCTCCGTTTTCGATATGCACCATTTCGGGATATGCTACCGCACCGGTAGTAAATACCCTGTCGGCATAGCTTGCCTTAGGCGGCATGAGGCAATTGGTGGTAAACAGTACGGGCGCGGGAATATCCGCAAATTCCGTCTGCTGATTCTGCCATGCCGTGCCGAAGTTGCCCTTGAGGTGCTTATATTTCCTGAGTTCGGGATATGCGTGCGCAGGCAGCATTTCGCCATGGGTGTATACGTTTACTCCCATGCCCTCGGTCTGCTCAAGCAGACGCTTGAGGTCGTAAAGGTCATGTCCGGATATTACGATAAAGGGACCCTTTTCTATCAGCATACCCACCTCTGCAGGCGCGGGAGTACCGTATGTTTCCGTATTCGCACTGTCGAGAAGCTCCATACATTTCAGATTTACCTCGCCGACCTCCATCACGATGGGCAGAAGCTCCTGCATTCCCCAGTGGTCCATGCCTATGGCAAACAGCGCCTTATAGAAGAACCTGTTTACCTTTTCGTCGGCATAGCCCAGCACTGCCGCGTGATGGGCATATGCGGCGATTCCACGGATGCCGAAAAGAATAAGAGATTTCAGCGAGCGCACATCTTCATCTGCATTCCAGAGATTATTCATATCATAATCGTCGTTTCTGCCGCAGGAAGCGGTGCAGTCGAAGCAATTGGGAATCAGCCTGCGCTTTTCATCGTCCGCTCTTTTGATGATAACTTCCAGCGCCGCATCATCGAAATTCACGTTGGTCACGCCGGCAAACAGACCGTCGATAATAACAGCATCGGTTTCTTTGGTCAGTTTGTCTTCGTTATTGTCTGTAGCCCGTGCAAGACCGATAAGCTTGCCGGTAAGCACATCCTGCAGTTTTGCGGTATCCGCCTTCTTTCCGCACACGCCCGCCATTCCTGTACAGCCCTTGCAGCCGGCGGTCTGCTCACACTGAAAGCAAAACATATTTCCACTCATCGGCTTTTCCTCCTTACGTCCTGTCAATAATCCTGCCGTCCACAGATATAGTTACAACATTCCACGGAATGAACCTTCCGCTTTCCATAAGGGCACGCTTTACCGCCATTTCGATACCGCCGCAGCAGGGCACTTCCATGCGCGCCACGGTAACGGACTTGATGTCGTTATTGCGCAGAATCTCGGTGAGTTTTTCGGAATAATCCACCATATCCAGCTTCGGGCAGCCCACCAGAGTAACGTGGTCCTTTATGAAATCCTGATGGAAATTGGCATATGCATATGCGGTGCAGTCTGCCGCCACCAGCAGCTTTGCTCCGTCAAACCAGGGAGCGTTTACGGGCGCGAGCTTTATCTGTACCGGCCACTGACGCAGCTGGGATTCCATGGGAACATATGCCGTATTTTCCCCGGCAGGCTTTGCGTTTATGGCCTTTGCCGCAGAGCCGGGGCAGCCGCCCGCGCATCCCGCAGGCTTGTGAGCCTTCTTCGCCGCAAGCACGGCGGCTTCATCGTACGCGGCAGCTTCGCGTTCTACGAAAGTTATTGCACCGGTGGGACATGTGGGCAGACAGTCGCCCAGACCATCGCAGTAATCATCTCTCATCAGCTTTGCCTTGCCATTTACCATGGCGATAGCGCCTTCATGACATGCCTTTGCGCACGCGCCGCAGCCGTTGCACTTTTCTTCGTTTATCTCAATAATCCTTCTGATCATTATCTTCAGTCCTTTCCTTGACTTTCTGATATGATTTTACTATAATCACCTCAGATTGTATGTTGGAATTCCAACAAAGGAGCAAAAATGGAAAAATATTTTGATGTATTGAAAACCAGCAGCCTTTTCTCCGGAATATCCACCGAAGACCTATCGCTCATGCTGAACTGTCTCGGAGCTTATACTACCGATATAAAGAAAAACGAAACCGTGTTTTCCGAAGGCGACCCTGCTCAGCACGTAGGAATGGTGCTTTCCGGCGGCGTACAGGTAGTGCGTGATGATTATTACGGCAACCGCAGCGTTATAACCGCCGTTGAGCCCGGAGAGATGTTCGGCGAGATGTTTGCCTGCGCGGACCTGGAATCCCTGCCCGTAAGCGCAATCGCCATGAGCGACAGCTGCATACTTATGATGAATGTGCGCCGCATACTGAGGGTATGCACAAACGGCTGCAGCTTCCACAACAGACTTATAGAAAATCTGCTGAAATCTGTGGCAATGAAGACGCTGAGCCTTTCTTCAAAGATCCAGTATATGTCCAAGCGTTCCACACGCGAAAAACTGATGGCATATCTGCTGGATATGGCAAAACGCCGTGGCAGCGCCGAATTCACCATCCCCTACGACAGACAGGGGCTTGCAGATTATCTTGGCGTGGAAAGAAGTGCAATGTCTGCTGAGATAAGCAAACTGAAAAAGGACGGCATCATAGACACCAAAGGTTCCCTTTTCGTGATACTCGATAATCGAACATCAGTTTAAATATGACCTTCCGCGATGTACACAGACTCATATTGGTGATATAATATGAGAAAGTAAAATCGCGGGAGGTCTTCATGTACAAGCTTCATTCCAATTACAAGCCCACAGGCGACCAGCCGGAGGCAATAAAGAAGCTCACCGAAGGTATCGAAAGCGGCATGCGCAATCAGGTGCTGCTGGGCGTTACCGGCTCCGGTAAGACCTTCACCATGGCAAATATCATAAAAAACCTTAATCGCCCGGCATTGGTCATTGCCCATAACAAGACCCTTGCCGCTCAGCTTGCCGCAGAATTCCGTGAATTCTTCCCGGAAAACGCGGTGGGCTATTTCGTATCCTATTACGATTATTATCAGCCCGAGGCATACATTCCCGCCACCGATACATTCATCGAAAAGGATTCTTCCATAAACGATGAGATAGACCGCATGCGCCACAGCGCCACTTCATGGCTCTCCGAAAGGCGTGATGTAGTTATCGTAGCTTCCGTAAGCTGCATTTACGGTCTGGGTAATCCCGAGGAATACGAAGGGCTGTCCATATCTCTGCGCGAAGGCCAGATACTTGAACGCGACGACCTTTTGAGGCAGCTTGTTGACATCCAGTTTACCCGCAACGATTTTGAATTCGAGCGCGGTTCTTTCAGAGTGCGCGGCGATACCGTGGAAATAATCCCCGCCGCTGAGCAGGAAAAGGCGCTGCGCGTTGAATTTTTCGGTGATGAAATAGACCGTATCAGCGAAATAGAGACCCTTACCGGCCATGTGCTGAGGCATCTGAATCATGTGCTCATTTTCCCCGCGTCCCATTACGCCACTTCAAAGGACAAACTGGACAAGTGCATAGATCAGATAGAGCAGGATCTTGCGGACAGGCTCATCGAATTCAAGGAATCCGACAGGCTGCTTGAGGCGCAGCGTCTGCAGCAACGCACCAATTACGATATCGAAATGCTGAAGGAAATAGGCTACTGCTCCGGTATAGAAAACTATTCCCGTTATTTCGACGGACGCCGCGAAGGCGAGCCGCCCTTCACTCTGATGGACTACTTCCCCAAGGATTTCCTGCTGTTCATAGACGAAGCCCACGTTACCGTGCCGCAGATACGCGCCATGTACAACGGCGATTATGCCCGCAAGCGCACGCTTGTGGATTACGGCTTCCGTCTGCCCGCAGCATTCGACAACAGACCGCTGAAATTCCACGAGTTTGAGGAACGTGTAGGCTCTACCATATATGTATCCGCCACTCCCGGTCCCTACGAATTGCAGCGCGCCGAGCAGGTGGTAGAACAGATCATCCGCCCCACCGGACTTATCGACCCCGAAATAATCGTGCGTCCCGCAGACGGACAGGTGGATGACCTTATCGGCGAGATACGCAACTGCGTCGAAAAGAACGAGCGTGTGCTCGTGACCACCCTCACAAAGCGCATGGCAGAAAACCTCACCGGTTATCTGCGCGAACTGGATATCAAGGTGGAATATCTGCATTCCGACGTCGAGACCCTTGAGCGCACAAGACTCATACGTTCCCTGAGACTCGGCGAATTCGATGTACTCGTCGGCATAAATCTGCTGCGCGAAGGTCTGGATATGCCCGAAGTTGCCCTTGTTGCCATACTTGACGCAGATAAGGAAGGCTTCCTGCGCAGCGAGACCAGCCTTGTACAGACCATAGGACGTGCCGCGCGAAATGTGGACGGCAGAGTAATAATGTATGCGGACAGCATAACCGACTCCATGAGGCGCGCTATCGACGAAACAAACCGCCGCCGCGGAATACAGCAGGCCTACAACGAAGAACACG
This sequence comes from Clostridia bacterium, assembly GCA_045649485.1. Lineage (GTDB taxonomy): Bacteria > Bacillota > Clostridia > Christensenellales > Aristaeellaceae > RUG11247. The sequence continues at coordinate 14,284 of JAZRPZ010000038.1, read as the reverse complement.
GCATTGTGCCGCAGACCGTACGCACTGCTATACGCGAACTTATGGAAGTATCCCGCGCGCCCGGCGAAAACGCCGCGCCTGAGATGGACGAGACCGAAAGGCAGATGGCAATCGACCGTCTCGAAGAGCAGATGCTGGCCGCAGCCGCAAGCCTCGACTTCGAGAAGGCCGCAAAATTCCGCGATGAACTGCTGGCTCTCAAGGGTGAAAAGCCCATGGCAACCGAAGAAAAATCCCGTCAGGGCCGCAGAAAGAGCACCGCAAGGAGAAAGAAATAAGGTGACAATATGCTAAAACTCATTCCTGCAGAAATATCACAAGTCCATGAGCTTGTGAAGATATCCGAAGCCGCATTTCTCTCAGATGGTACCGGAGATGGCCCGCCGGAGTTTGCCAATATCTATTGGCACATTGAAATGCTGCAGACAGGACATCTGTTTGCAGCGATCGATGACGACCGGATAGTCGGCGGTGCAATTCTCTTCCGCGATGAGGGCAATTTGTGGCACATGTATGTGGGCCGGATATTCGTGGATCCCAAGTGCTTTCGAATGGGATATGGCACGTCATTGATGCAGGCCGTTGAAAGGCTTTATGATAATGTTACTGCATTGAGCCTGGATACTCCTGTTTGGAATGACCGCACAAATGCCTTTTACAGGAAGCTGGGTTATGCAGAAGTGCGGCGTGATGCAGAATTTATATACTATCAAAAGCGTTTATAAACCGACGTTGGTATGTTTTAGAAAGGATCACTTGAAAAATGGTCAATTCTATCGTTATACAGGGTGCAAGGGTGCACAATCTGAAGAATGTTTCCCTTGAGATACCCCGCGATTCGCTGGTGGTGTTCACCGGACTTTCCGGCTCGGGCAAATCCTCTCTGGCGTTTGACACGATATATGCTGAGGGACAGCGCAGATACGTTGAGTCCCTGTCTTCCTATGCCCGTATGTTCCTTGGCCAGATGGATAAGCCGGACGTGGATTATATCGGAGGTCTTTCCCCCGCCATATCTATCGACCAGAAGACCACATCCCGCAATCCCCGTTCCACCGTAGGTACCGTTACCGAGATACACGACTATCTGCGCCTGCTGTATGCCCGCATCGGCGTGCCCCATTGCCCCGTTTGCGGCAGAGAAATAAAGCAGCAGACCGTTGATCAGATAGTCGATCAGATAATGTCTTATCCCGAGCGCAGCCGCGTGATGATCCTCGCCCCCGTAGTACGTGCCCGCAAAGGCGAGCATGTGAAAATGCTGGATGACTACGCCAAACAGGGCTATGTACGCGCACGCATCGACGGTGAATTCTATGAAATGACCGAGCTGCCCAAGATAAACAAGAATCAGAAGCACACCATCGAGATAGTCGTAGACCGTCTCATAGTACGCGAAGGCATCGAAAGCCGTCTTACCGATTCTCTTGAGACCGCGATGCGTCTTGCCGGCGGTCTTGTCATCGCAAGCCTTCAGGACGGCGGCGATACCATGTTCTCCCAGAATTATGCCTGCCCCGAATGCGGCGTGTCTCTCGAAGAACTCACTCCCCGTATGTTCTCCTTCAACAATCCATACGGCGCATGTCCCGCCTGCACCGGTCTGGGCGCGCTGATGAAGATAGACCCCAATCTGATAATACCCGACCGCACGAAGTCCCTGAGCGAAGGCGCCATAAACGTAACCGGCTGGCACAGCGGCGATCAGGACTCCATGCTTCAGATGTATCTGCAGGCAATGGCCGAAAAATACGAATTTTCTTTGGATACTCCCGTATGTGAGCTGCCTGAAGAAGCCATAGACAAGCTTCTCTACGGCACAAGGGGCGAAAAGCTGCGCGTATCCTATTCCCGCGAAGGCAGCGCGGGTTCGTTCTCCGCGCCCTTTGAAGGCATCGTAACGAGCCTTGAAAGGCGTTATCGCGAGACTACCTCCGATTCCATGAAGAGCATGTACGAAGCGCTTATGACCAATGCGCCCTGTCCCGAATGCGGCGGCAAGCGTCTGAAGCGCGAGGCGCTCGCTGTCACCATAAACGACGTGAATATTGCCGACCTCAGCGATATGTCCATTATACAGGCAAGGAAGTTCATCAACAGCCTCACCCTTTCCGAAAAAGACGAGATGATCGCAAGGCAGATAATCAAGGAACTGGATTCCCGCCTGGGCTTCCTTGAAAACGTAGGTCTGGCTTACCTCACCCTTTCCCGCAGCGCAGGCACTCTCTCCGGCGGCGAAGCGCAGCGTATACGCCTTGCAACGCAGATAGGTTCTTCCCTTGTGGGCGTGCTGTATATACTGGATGAACCTTCCATCGGTCTGCATCAGCGTGACAATGAAAAGCTGCTTTCCACCCTGCGAAATCTGCGCGACCTCGGAAACACGCTGGTTGTTGTTGAACACGACGAGGATACAATGCGTGCCGCGGATTATATCGTGGATGTAGGCCCCGGTGCAGGCATCAACGGCGGACAGATAGTCGCCGCCGGCACCTGCGAGGAAATAATGAACAACCCCGATTCCCTTACCGGTCTGTATCTTTCGGGCCGCAGGCAGGTTCCCGTGCCCGATGTGCGCCGCAAGCCCACCGGCTGGCTCACCGTAAAAAATGCCCGTGCCAATAATCTGCGCGGCATAGATGCGAAGATCCCCCTCGGCGTTATAACCTGCGTCACCGGCGTATCCGGTTCCGGCAAATCATCCCTCGTAAACGAGATACTCTACAAGGCGCTGTCCCGCGACCTGAACCGTTCCCGTCAGCGTCCCGGTCCCCACGACGGCATTGAGGGTATTGAACAGCTGGACAAGATAATCGCCATAGACCAGTCGCCCATCGGACGCACTCCCCGCTCCAACCCCGCTACCTATACCGGGGTATTCGACCTCATACGCGAAGTATTCGCATCCACTCCCGATGCAAAGGCCCGCGGCTACAAGGCTAACCGCTTCTCCTTCAACGTAAAGGGCGGACGCTGCGAAGCCTGCTCCGGCGACGGCATAGTGAAGATAGAGATGCACTTCCTCTCCGATGTATATGTACCCTGCGAGGTCTGCAAAGGCCGCAGATACAACCGCGAGACCCTTGAAGTGCGTTACAAGGGCAAGAACATATACGAAGTGCTGGATATGTCCATCGAAGAGGCACTGGAATTCTTCTCTGCCCTGCCCAAGATAGCCTCCCGCCTGCAGACTATGGTCGACGTAGGTCTGGGCTATGTGAAGCTGGGACAGCCTTCCACCGAGCTCTCCGGCGGTGAAGCACAGCGCATAAAGCTTGCCACCGAGCTTTCCCGCAGAGCTACCGGACGCACCATATATCTTCTGGACGAACCCACCACCGGTCTGCACATCGCCGATGTTGAACGACTCAATCAGATGCTGCAAAAGCTTGCCGACGCAGGCAACAGTCTGATAATAATCGAACACAACCTTGACGTCATCAAGATCGCCGACCATATAATCGACCTCGGTCCTGAGGGCGGATCCGGCGGCGGAACGATAGTAGCCGAGGGTACTCCCGAAGAGATAGCTCTCAATCCCGAAAGCCACACCGGTCATTTCCTCAAGAAAATACTCTGATAAATACTGCCGCAGTCTCAAAAAGGGCTGCGGCAGTTATTTTTAAAACATTTGTTCGATTTTACCATTTACTTTTACTCCCTTGAGTGGTATAATACCATTATCGAACAGATGTTCTATGCATGTAAAAAGGGGGCCTTTCAGGTGCGGACTATACTGCACAGCGATGCTAACAGCTTTTATGCCAGCGTTGAAGCCGTGTACGACCCGAAATTGCGAAATGTTCCTGTGGCGGTGTGCGGAGATCCCGAGGCACGTCACGGAATAATACTCACAAAGAATCAGTTAGCCAAGAAAGCGGGCGTAATTACAGGCGAAGCTATATGGCAGGCAAAACAAAAGTGTCCGGGCCTGGTAGTCGTAAAACCCAATTACCGAAGGTATATGCGTTTTTCAAAGATGCTGCGGGATATATATTCTCAGTATACCGGTTATATAGAGCCCTTCGGTCTTGACGAAGCATGGCTCGATGTAACAGGCAGTAATATGAGCGGCGAAGAAATAGCGGACGAACTGCGCTATCGTGCACGCGAAGAACTGGGAATAACCCTGTCCGTAGGCGTATCTTTCAACAAGATATTTGCCAAACTTGGCAGCGACATGAAAAAACCCGACGCAACAACTGTCATAAGCGCAGAAAATTTCCGCGAGAAGATCTGGCCCCTGCCGGCGCAGGAGCTTCTGTATGTGGGACACGCCACCACAAACAAGCTGCGCCGACGCAACATATATACCATCGGTGATATCGCCCGCGCCCCCCGCGAGGTATTGCATTCCGCGCTGGGCAAGTGCGGCGATATGATATGGTCCTTCGCCAACGGGCTGGACTCCTCCCCCGTCTCGCTCCTTGGCGATGAGGCCATGATAAAATCCGTAGGCAATTCCACCACCACACCCCGGGATGTGGTAAACTTCGATGACGCAAAGATGGTAATATACGTGCTTGCGGAAAGCGTCGCCGAAAGACTGCGCGAGCATGGATTATGCGGTACCACCGTATCACTCAGCGTGCGCGACTGCGACCTTGTATCTTTCGGATGCCAGCACAAGCTTTCAAAACCTACAGCGATAGCAAACGAGATATCGCAGGCAGCGTTGGCTCTTCTGGCCGGGCACTATCGCTGGGATAAGCCGGTACGCAGCCTTGGCGTAAGCGTATCCAATCTCTCTCCAATTGACGCCGATACGCAGCTTTCCATGTTTCCGGATACCGCACGCGACAGGCTGTTTGAATTTGAAGGCGCTGTGGCAGACATACGCCGCAGATTCGGGCATTTCGCAATACAGCGCGCGGTATTCATCGCAAACCGTGATATGGGCGGCATAAATCCCAAGGATGACCACACCATACACCCCGTAGGCTGGCGCGTGGGCTGACAAAGAAACGGATGGTGACAGCGCATGGCACGCAGAGTATACGTAAAAGTTATAGTGGAGCATGATACGCAAGGCAATGCAAAGCCGCTCTTTATCGAATGGACAGACGGCATGCGTTTTGAGATAGACCGGGTGCTCGATGTGCGAATGGCCGCAGCAACAAAAGCAGGCGGACAGGGCATGCGCTATACATGCCGCATAAGAGGTCACGAAACCTATGTATTTGAAGACGAGGGCCGATGGTTTGTAGAAGCACGCACATAAAAACAGAAAGCCGATATTTATCAGCGTAATCATAAAGCACCCCCATGCCTGCATTTATGCTCACAGGCATGGGGGTGCTCTTTTCGGCGTGGCAGTAAAGTTCATGATCGCATTGCAACCATGACCTTACTCTATTTCCCTTACGCTTTTTATATGCTATTTTCCGTACTTGCTGAGTTCGTCTGCAGCGTCTTCGAAATCCCAGTCGTTCAGCCAATTTTTCATGATAACGCTGTCGCTGCTCTGAGCTGTCCATTCACACTCGGGAATAAAACCGAATCCGCGCATACTGACCGCCTTGCCGCCAACCATTATCATATGGTCCACCACAGGCGCACCTATATGTGCCGCTGCACGCATAAGCTTACGCGTGCACTCAATATCTGCCAAAGACGGCCTGGTAGTGCAATTGGGATGATTATGGCACAGTACTATAGCTTCCGCATGAGTGCGTACCGCCTCGGACATTACGTTCCTTAGATAGAAAGGCACGCTGTCTTCGTTTCCGCTGTGCAGATGAACACACTCTATAAGCTTGCCCGACGAATCAAGCGCAAGCATGTGGTAATTTTCTATATTTTTGCCGAGATACTTGAAACGCATGTACTTTTCAGCTTCGATAAGCGTTCTGAGCTTCGGATGATTGCCCCATTCGGCTTCATCCATATGCCTTACGATATCCGGCAATATGGAGATCAGCATTGCGGTATCCTCGCTCATGCCGTCATACATCAGCCTGTTCATTCCTGCTTCTATCACGGCACTCGCCGAACCGTAGCTTTCCATAAGCCGGCACAGTTCATGCTTTCCTTTTTCACCGCGATACATCAGTTCAAACAATTCAGACAGCGCTGCCTCGGCTTCTTTGGCACGTTTTACCCTGCCGGATGCCATCAGCCCAACGCTCCGGCTGCACGCAGTATCTCAACGGCTTTTTCAGCGGTCTCAATAGGACCTGCGATATACCAGCCATCCTGTTCTTCGTCATACTTGAGATATTCTGCGCCGTCGGCAAACAGGCTGTCCTTAGCGAAGACGAGATCGAAGGAGGCCGGAGTCTCCACATCGTAAATGTCCATTACCCATTCTTTTTCACTGAGCTTTTCGCAATCCTCAGATGCTTCCAGATACTTCTTCAGTGCAATTTTTTCTTCTGCGGTAATTATGAGCTTCACATTACATCATCCTTTGTAGTATAATTATTATATGAAAATTATTATCATCAAATCCAGACGGGAACTTATATGCATACACGAAGGCAGCGAACTTCTGCACTGCCGCGTGCAGCTTGGCTTTGGTGCCAATGAAGGACCCAAACGCCGCGAAGGCGACGGACGCACTCCCGAGGGAAAGTACTTCATCAGCAGCAAGAACCCCGAATCGAAGTTCCACCTGTCGCTCGGGCTGTCATATCCCGGCATTCATGACGCTGAATATGCTCTGACCGAAGGCATGATCGACCGCAGCGTATATGACGTTATATGCGCAAATCCTTCACGTCCGCCATGGAATACGCCTCTTGGAGGCTACATCATGATACACGGACAGAAATCCCCGCCGGAAGACGGTGACTGGACCGCCGGTTGTATAGCTGCGTCAAACGACGTAATGGACATAATCTTCCCCATCGCAGATATTGGCGACGAAGTTGAAATACGTCCGTAGACATTCTTTACAATAAGTATAACTCAGAAAATCAATCAAATCAATATTATTTTACTTGTTATGTTCTCAAGTTTATAATATCATATTAGGAGACTCTAAAATTGGAGGGAATTACCAATGAACAGGATCGAGAGCATGTTCGGAAGCATGGTTTTCGGCGATACCGCCATGCGCGAAAGACTGCCCAAATCTGTATATACTGCCCTTAAAAAAACCATGAGCGAGGGTTCCACTCTCGACAGGGGCATTGCCGACACCGTCGCAAACGCCATGAAAGAATGGGCTCTTGAACACGGTGCGACCCATTATTCTCATTGGTTCCAGCCCATGACCGGCGTCACCGCCGAAAAGCATGAAGCATTCCTCGCACCTTCCAAGGACGGCCGTGCTCTTGCCGAATTCTCCGGCAAGGAGCTCATCAAGGGCGAGCCCGATGCTTCTTCCTTCCCCTCCGGCGGTCTTCGTATGACCTTTGAAGCCCGCGGCTATACCGCATGGGATCCCACTTCCTATGCTTTCATAAAGGACGACACGCTGTGCATTCCCACCGCGTTCTGTTCCTATACCGGCGAAGTGCTGGATAAAAAGACGCCCCTCCTGCGCTCCAACGAAGCCCTGAATACTCAGGCCATGCGTGTACTGCGTCAGCTGGGCGATACCACCACCCGCCGTGTAAATGCCACTGCCGGCGCTGAGCAGGAATATTTCCTCATTGACCGTGCAATGTACGAGCGCCGTCCCGATCTGAAGTTCACCGGACGCACTCTGTTCGGCGCACGCGCTCCCCGCGGACAGGAGCTGGACGATCAGTATTCCGGCGCACTGCGCACCCGCGTTTCCCGCTTCATGCGCGATCTGGACGACGAACTCTGGAAGCTCGGCATCTATGCAAAGACCGAACATAATGAAGCTGCGCCTTCTCAGCACGAGCTGGCACCCATCTTCACCGGCGTAAACCTGGCCTGCGATCACAACCAGCTGACCATGGAGCTTATGAAGAAGGTAGCCGAGCGTCATAACTTCGTATGCCTGCTGCACGAAAAGCCCTTCAGCGGCGTTTCCGGTTCCGCAAAGCATAACAACTGGTCTCTCAGCACCGATGCCGGCGAAAACCTCTTCGATCCCGGCGCAGATCCCGCTGCAAATCCCCGCTTCCAGCTGTTCATGGCTGCAATTATCCGCGCCGTAGATATGCATCAGGATCTGCTGCGTATCTCCACCGCTACTGCAGGCAATGACAACCGTCTGGGCGGCTTTGAGGCTCCTCCCGTTATCATCTCCATGTTCATCGGCGAGGACATGTGTGACATGCTGGATGCACTGCTGCGTCACGAACGCATGGAGCAGGAAGAGGACGATTATATGGAGACCGGCCTTGGCGTTATCCCGCGCTTCCGCAGGGACAATTCCGACCGCAACCGTACCTCTCCCTTCGCATTCACCGGCAACAAGTTCGAATTCCGTATGCCCGGTTCCTCTTCTTCCGTAGCAGACCCCAACATCATGCTCAACACCATGATGGCGGATACTCTGATGTACTTCGCAGACGAACTGGAAAAGGCCGAGGACAAGGCAGCTATGGCCCGCAAGCTTGTCCGCCGCGCCATCCGTGAACACGGCCGCATTCTCTTCAACGGCAATAACTACGCCCCCGAATGGGCAGAAGAAGCTGCAAAGCGCGGTCTGCTGAATCTTGGTTCCGCAGCAGAAGCTATCAGCCATCTCACCGACGAAAAGAATGTTGAGATGTTCTCCCGCCACGGCATCTATACCGAGGCAGAGCTCACCTCCCGCCGTGAGATCATGCTGAGCATCTACTCCAAGACCATGCATATCGAAGGCACCACCGCTCTCGACATGGTTCGCCGCGACATCCTGCCCGCCATCAGCGAATTCACTGCCAAGCTGAGTGCCGCTGCAGTAAATAAGCGTCAGCTCAATATCAGCTGTGCTTACGAGATCAATGTCGCAGGCAAGCTTTCCGAGCTGTGCGCTCAGATAGCCGATATGGCTGCCGATCTGGACGTAATGCTGGACAGCGTTCCCCGCGCCGATACTCTGCAGAATCGCGCACTGTATTATCGCAACAACATCTTTGCCGCTATCGAAAAGCTGCGCAAGCTTGTTGATTCTGCCGAACTCATCATGGGCGCCAAGTGCTGGCCCTATCCCAGCTACGGCGACATGCTCTTCAGCGAAGACTAAACCGCATACAAAAAACGACGGCATTAACATGCCGTCGTTTTTTATTTTATCTGCCGCGTCCGCCACCGCCGCCGCGTGAATGTCCGCCGCCGCCGGAACGACCGCCGCCAAATCCGCCGGAGCGTCCGCCGCTGAATCCACCGGAACGTCCGCCGCCGAAACTGCTGCGGCTGCTTCCGCCGAAACCGCCGCTGCGGTTTCCACCAAAGCTGCTTCCGCCGGAAGGTCGGCTTCCGCCAAAGCTTCCGTGGCGGGTATTACCGGGACGTGCGCCGCCAAAGTGCCTCATACCGGGACCCGGAGGAGGCGGCGGAGGCGCATGGTGCACATGCGGTCTGTGAATGTGATGCCTGTGTAGTCTCGGGAAAAAGAACGGAATGATCGTGGTCCTGCGATAGGACTTAAACCTTCTGCTGCCGGATATCGTTCCGGCAACCAATGCAAGTATCAGCAGGATCAAAAACCACGCAAACCAGTTATCATTGCTGTGGTATTCATAATAAGGGTCATATCCATAGTATTCATCCGAGTAATTCTGATCATATGAATGATCGTTTCCGTCGGAACCATGGGACTTCATATAACTCTCATATAAGCCGATTCCCTTTGCTACGGTAGCATTGCTGCCGCAGGAGTCCGCAGTAATTTCGAATATCTCGCGGAAAGTCTTGTCCACTGCTGCGTTATAATCGCCTGCCGCGAAATACTTTTCCGTATACTTATCGAATATACCGCGAATCTTTCCTCCCGAGAAAACCGTATCAAGGCCTTCACCGGGCAGCAGATAGTAATTTTCATCGCCAATAGCAAGCAGCAGCAATACGCCTTCGCCTTTTTTGTTGCCGATACCCCATTCGTTATACAAATCGTAGGCATAATCGGCAATATCCATTCCGTCAAGGGAATCTACCGTAACAACAACTATCTGCGCACCGCAGTCCGCAAACAGCAGATCGTTGCTGAATACTATCATTCCCTCGGTATCGATATCCAGCACGTCCGCTTCATCAAGCACATAGAAATCGCCGGTAGGCTGCGGTATTGCCGCAAAAGCACAGTTCATCGCAAGCGCCAGGCACATTACGATCATCACAAATATTTTCTTCATATAGATTCACTCCATGGATAATTCTGCGCAATAATGCAAAAGATCCATCATGCTTATCTGGTGAATTCCTCAGCTCCGCCGATGCCCCACAGTCCTGCGATAATATTTGCCGGGAAGGCATCCACCGTTTCATTATATCCGGCAGCCACGGCATGATATTCATCACGTTCTATGAGGTCACGAGTGCTCTGATAATCATAATAGGCTATCTCGACAGCAGTTTCTTCCGCATATCCGGCAGTCTGAAGTTCACTGAAAAGGCGGTCAACCTCGCTGTTCAGCGCTCTGTAGGCAGCATATCTGCCCTCGGCAGGACCTTCGTGCACAGAAAGAGTATCACAGAGTTCCAATACCATTTCGGCAGTGGAATCATCATCAAGATACTGCATAGCCTCATATGCAAGGTCCGAAGCATATCCGGTGCAGCGATCAAAATAATACTCCATATTATGGCGTTCATCCGCTCCTTCTGTGAAGGCCTCATTCACGCCGTTATACTTCGCATTCAGTTTCGCTCCGCCGATACCGAATATACTGACCATTGCGCATATGATACATACCACCAGCGCCAATTTTCTGTTTTCGGTTACGCGCATACAGCCTCACCCTTCTTACTGGTTGATCTCAAGCAGCTTTCTCTTGAGCTGATCTTCGATATTGGCCAGTTCCTTTTCGGCATCACGACGGCGCTGTTTGCCGTCGCGCTGGATAGTGAGCACTTCGTCCATGGTGCGCATGAGCATTTCGTTGGTCTTGGTGAGGGTTTCGATATCCACAATACCCCTCTCGGCTTCCTTGGCAGTCTCCACAGTGGCCATATTCAGCTTCTCCGCATTCTTAAGAAGCAGCTGGTTGGTCAGGTCGGAAACGGCACGCTGTGCTTCCATAGCTGCCTGAGTGTGGGCAACGCCGAGTGCAAGAACCATCTGGCTCTTCCACAGAGGAATAGTATTTACCAGAGAGGTCTGGATCTTTTCAGCCATCATCTGGTTGGAGGACTGCACCAGACGGATCTGGGGAGCCATCTGAATGGAGATATTGCGGGTAAGTTCAAGATCATAGATCTTCTTTTCGAAACGGTCGGCCTTATCGGAAAGATCCTTGGCGGCCTGTGCGTCCTCGGGCAGGCCGGAAGCTTCAGCCTTTGCACGGGCTTCGGCCAGTTCGTTTGCCCTGAATTCCTCAAGACGCAGCTTGCCAGCGGCAATGTACATGGAAAGTTCCTTGAAATAATGTAGGTTCTGCTCATAGAGCTTATCCAGCATGGCAATATCCTTGAGCATCTGGATCTGATGCTGTTCAAGGCCTTCCACGATCTTATTTACATTTACCTCTGCATCGGAATAGCGGGCCTTCATTTCGGCAAGCTGATCGCGCTGCTTGCGGAACCAGCGGGTAAATACATTCTTGCCCTCTTCATCATCGGTGGAGAAGTTCTTCAGCTGCAGCACGAGACTGGCGATCATATCGCCCACTTCGTCAAGGTCCTTTGTCTGCACATTCTTCAGTGCAGAATCGGAGAACTGAGCGATATTCTGCTGTGCGGATGCGCCGTATGCGAATACCAGATTGGAATCGGTAATGTCGATCTGCTTGGAGAATTCATCTATCATCTTCTGCTCTTCGGGAGAGAAGGTCTGGGTCTTTACCGCATCCTGCTGCACCTGCTGGGCAACTGCCTGTGCTTCTTCCTGCATGGTAGCAGTAGCATTGGGAGCCTGGGGAACGGAAAGAGTAAGCTTGATTTCGTCCATTGTAGTTTCCTCCTGTTTATCAATGTCCACCCAGGGGCATTCCCTGGTCTGCATGTCCGTCTGCCTGTATCATGGTCTCCATGACTTCGATATCCGTTTCGATATCAAGCGCCGAATCCTTATAAAGCGCATCCAGCTGCTTTTCAAAGGCAACGGCAATCATCTCCATGGAGTTTTCGATACGTTCCATTACAGAATCCACGTTCTTGCCGCCGGATACTGTGCTGAAGCTGCGATACTGAGTGAGTACTTTATCCGCCGTGGGCAGATAATAGCTCATAAACTTGCGCACCTGATGTGCCTTGGATACATCATGCTCAAGCGTATCGAATATGGCGGCACCGGCCTTTTCCATTCGCTCAATGCGCGCAGACATAACCGCATCCGGTATCGCCTCATTGGATTCATGGATACGCCTGAGAATAGCGCGGCCTTCCTCTATCTGCCGGTTTACGGTCTCATCACCGCTGTCTGCGCGGCGTTCTTCTTCGATATCCCTGCCCGGAAAAACCTTATGAAGAAGTATCGCCGCCGCGACCGATACCGCAAGAGTAAGTATAATCGCCCAAAGCTTATATATCGGCAGTATCGCTCCGAAAACGAGCCACACTCCCGCTGCGCAGAAAAGCGGCAGCGCTGATTTTATATGACGCGTGACCATCATATCACCTCAATATTATTCTATCTCACAGACCGGTATTTTACAATACGAAAATACCGCCTGCAACTATTTTGCGAATTACTCGATCACAACTTCAACGGGGCAATGGTCGGAGCCCATGATATCGGGATGGATGGCAGCGTGAGTAACGCGCTCCATAAGGCGCTCAGAAACAGTGAAGTAGTCGATACGCCAGCCTACGTTCTTTTCGCGGGCATTTCCCATGTAGCTCCACCAGCTGTATTCCACTGCATCGGGATGTAGTCTGCGGAAGGTATCGGCAAATCCGCTTTCAAGCAGCTCGGTATACTTTCCCCTCTCCTCATCCGTAAAGCCCGCATTCCTGCGGTTAGTCTTGGGATTTTTGAGGTCTATTTCGTTGTGAGCTACATTCAGGTCACCGCAGTACACAACAGGCTTCACCTTATCAAGACCGATAAGATATTCCCTGAGTGCATCTTCCCATGTCATGCGGTAAGCGAGCCTTGCAAGTTCACGCTGCGAATTTGGGGTATAGCAGCATACGAGATAGAAATCCTCGAATTCTGCGGTGATTATGCGTCCTTCGTGATCATGCTCATCAATGCCGATTCCGTAAGTATATCCGATTGCAGGCACGCGGGAATAGATAGCCGTGCCGGAATAACCCTTTCGGTCTGCGGAATTGAATACAACATTATAGCCTTCCAGTTCGATATTTTCCTGTCCCTTCTGCAGCTTGGTTTCCTGCAGGCAGATGACATCGGCATCCAGCGCCAGCATGCTTTCGGCAAAACCCTTTTTTACGCATGCACGCAGTCCGTTTACATTCCAGGATATCATTTTCATTAAAGATAACACCACCGAATCAAATAATATGTTATAATTATATCAGAAATACGAACGAATTTGAAGGTGAATTACTATGACTTTGCAGGAAAAAGCACGTCTTGCGGCTGATGTTGCACGTGAGGCAGGTATCATGATTCGCGAAAACCGCAAGTTCAGGGTCGAAATGAAGGCACAGCACGATTTCGTCACCGAAATGGACGTAAAGAGCGAGCAGCTCATCCGTGAGCGTCTGCTCTCTGCCTGTCCCGAGGATGAATTCTTCGGCGAAGAAGGCGGCGGCTCTACCGAAGCAAAGGGCCGCTGGATCGTGGATCCCATTGACGGTACCGGCAACTATGTCAAGAACATTCCCCTTTACACTATATCTATTGCCTATGAACTGGACGGCGTGCTGGAGATAGGCTGTGTATACGCACCCGCACTGGATGAGATGTACCTTGCCGTGCGCGGCGAAGGCGCTACCATGAATGGTCAGCCCATTCGCGTATCCGATGTTGATGACCCCGACCTCGCCATGTTCTCAATGTCCTTTGGCGCACGCATGCCCGAAACCCATCAGCGTACCCTCGATACGATCGACAATTTCCTGCATTCCTGCAATGATATGCGCCGCATGGGCTCTGCAGCTTTCGATCTGTGCAGCGTTGCCTGCGGCCGTGTGGAGGGTTTCTTTGAGTTCGGTCTGCATATCTATGATATCGCAGCCGGCGTGGTAATACTCAAGGAAGCAGGCGGTACCGTGACCGGCTGGTCCGACCGTCATATTTCATTACCAGATCCCAATATTCCTCGGTCTCTCCGGGGCCGTTACCCATAGCATGGATATATTCGCACAAGAT
>JAZRPZ010000037.1:0-25656 GCA_045649485.1 Clostridia bacterium | reverse complement strand
ATAGTCCATGGTGACCTCCCTGATGGCCGTCACCATGAACCGCCGCGGTCTGAAGACCGCCGTTCTGGATGCGGACATCCCCGGCCCCTCCATCCCCAAGGCATTCGGCGTAAGCGGCATGCTGATGGGCACCGAAGAGGGCATCATCCCTGCAGAGGGCAAGACCGGCGTTAAGCTCGTCTCCCTCAACCTGCTGCTGGAAAACGAGACCGATCCCGTCGTATGGCGCGGACCCGTTATCGCCGGCACCGTAAAGCAGTTCTGGACCGACGTAATGTGGGGCGATGTTGACTTCATGTTCGTCGATATGCCTCCGGGAACCGGCGACGTTCCGCTGACCGTGTTCCAGTCCCTGCCCGTAGACGGCATCATCATCGTTACCTCTCCCCAGGAGCTGGTAAGCATGATCGTTGCCAAGGCAGTCAAGATGGCCGGCATGATGAATATCCCCGTACTGGGCATCGTTGAGAACATGGCATACTTCGAGTGCGCCGATTGCGGCAAGCGTCACGCCATCTTCGGTGAGTCTCACGTAAACGAGATCGCTACCGAATTCGGCATCGCAGATACCGCACAGCTGCCCATCAACCCCAAGCTGGCAGGCGCCTGCGACAAGGGTATGATCGAGCTGTTCGAGGGCGACTGGCTGGAGAAGCTGGCTGACGCCGTCGAGAAGATCTGATAAAAAAGATCTGAACGCATTTTGCAAAATTTACCCCGCCCGGGATCATTTCCGGGCGCGGTTTTCGGTATATTACAGTATTTCAACAGGTGATATTTATGGCTGACGATTACAGGGTTTCAAAGGAATGGCAGGCGCTGAACCGTATATGGAAGGCAGTGCCCGCATCGGCAAGGGAAAGCGTAAAGGATGACTTCCGCATAATAACGGAAATGATAAAATCCGGACAGCAGACCGTGGAGAAAAAGCAGATCGATATTCCCGCGAAGCCTGCTGCCGCACCCGCGGTGCAGACTCCGGCAATGCCTCAGGGAGATACCAATTTCCTTGCGGGCCTTTCTGCAGGCGCGAAAAAGCTTGCCCTCGGTATGCTGACGAAGGAAGGCTTCAATCTCTATGATTTCCTTGTTGAGCTTGCCTTAAAGACAAAGGCTGCCGATGCCGAGGAACTATTTGACGCCTATGTGAGTCAGAGAGATATAGACGATGAGCAGGAGGAAGCCCTCATGGAGATAATAAACGTCTGCATCCGGAAGGCGGGTATCGGCGCATGATTCTCCATACCGTACCCAAGGGCGTTGAGTCCATGCCGCTTCAGCGCTATGTTTCCCGTGCTTACCCGATGCTCAATGTGCGCGCAGTGCTCAAAAAAAGGGACATAAAGGTAAACGGCGTGCGCAAGGACGGCGAATTCAAGGTGAAGCCCGGGGATGAAATAGCCATATACGCCGATTGCGATTTCTCCATCGAGATCATAAAGAAGGAGAACGGACTTATCGGAGTGGTAAAGCCCCAGGGATTGCCCGTTGATGTCGACGGCTCCGGAATAGCGGGCGATACCGCGCTCACTCGCGTGCGGGCGATTTATCCCGATGCGCAGCTGTGCCACAGGCTGGATGCGCAGACGGGCGGCGTGCTTGTACTGGCGGACGAGCCCAAAGCGCTTGAAAACGCGCTGAAGGAATTCAAGGACCATAAGGTGGGCAAGAGCTATACCGCACTTGTGGGCGGCAGATTTTCCGCAAAAAGCGGTGAATATAAGGATTTTCTTATCAAGGATAAGGTTAAATCATCCGTCACCATAGTGCGCGGCGGCAGAAATGCCTTGCCTGTTCACACACGCTGGCGTATAATTGAGGCTGTTGACGAAAAGCTTAGCCGGATGGAGCTGGAGCCTGTCACCGGACGCACCCATCAGCTCAGGGCGCATATGGCGCACTACGGGCATCCTATTCTGGGCTGCGATAAATACGGCGACAGGAACCTGAACAAGGATTACCGCACGAAGCTGTGCCTCTGGTGCCGCATGGTGCGTGTAGGCGGCGTGGAATTTGTGGCCGAGGCTCCCGATTGGCTGGAAAGGTGAATTACGATGGATATACGCCTTATGGCGTTTGATCTGGACGGTACGCTGCTGGACAGCAACAGAAAGGTGCCGGAAAGAAACGCGCGCGCACTGAGAAAGGCAGCCGAAAAAGGCATAAAGATAATGCTGTGCTCAGGACGTGCTTTTGAAGTTCAGGCAGGATTTGCCGAAGAAATGGGCATTGATCCCATTTGCGCTTCCGCAAACGGTGCAAGGATCGATATGGGTCTCAAAGGACCGACCCTTGAGGAAAACCCCATTGAGCCCGAAATGGCAAAAAAGGTTTTCGATGCGCTGATGGATCGCGGCATGTACTTCATGGCCTATGCCCGCGGCAGGAACTATATGTTCAATATCGATGAACAGAAGCGCCTCAAGAAGCATCATCATGAGCCCGGTCTCAGGTATTACGGCAGCACCCCTTTCGAAGTGGTGGGCGATTCCGAAGCCGCAAGGCAGGAAGCCTGGCAGGCAGCATATAAATTCGTGTGCTTCGGCGAGGATTATGACGCTCGCTTTGATGAATTAAAGGAAGAACTGAAGGAACTGGGACTATCCATTTCAAGTTCGTGGCGGGACAACATGGAAATTATGCGTCCCGGCATCGATAAGGGCTATGCTATCCGCAGGGTATGCGCCGAATTCGGCATACCCACCGAGTGCGCAATGGCTTTCGGCGATAATACCAACGATCTGCCCATGTTTGAGGCGGCAGGCTGGCCCGTAGCCATGGGTAACGGTGAGAAGTGCGCTATAGACATGGCGAAGATAATCGCGCCGCCCAACCATGAAGCCGGTGTAGGCGCGGTGATCGAGGAAATGGTGCTCTGATCTCAGTTACATACAGACAGGAGAGTGCAGAAGTGGCACATTACGATATAAAACTCGTTGTATCCGATATCGACGGTACATTGCTGCCCAAGGGCGGAAATATTTCCGAGGGCACCCGCAAGGCCGTATCCGAATGCCGCAAAAGGGGCATAAATTTCGCGCTGGCTTCCGGCCGCTGGTTCCCTTCCACTGTGACTGTGGCAGATGCCGCAGGCTGTCAGGGCCCTCTTATCGTTGCCAACGGCGGCTGTGTTATCGGTGTGGACGGTGAGATACTGCAGGAGTTCCCCATGAAAGAGGAAGACGTGCAGACCACCTACGAGATCATTAAGGAGACCGGCGCTTTCATCACCAGTTATGTGCGCGGCGCCATCTATCGCCTGAATACACATACCATGGACAACGGCCCCAAGGAGAAGCTCTCCTACTTCGGCGGCGATGTGTTCGAGGTAATAGATAACGACGTGGAGCGCTTTGAAAAAGAGGCTCTCTTCGATGTCTACAAGATGGAAGTATATTCCAACGATATGGAACTGCTTGCCCGCACCAAGGCGAAGCTTGAGGAAAAGGGAATGAGCGTTTCCAGCTCCTTCTATACCAATATCGAGATAACTTCCGCAGGTCTGGGCAAGGGTCACGCCGTCAGGTGGCTGGCCGAGTATCTTGGCGTGGAGCGCGAACAGGTGATGTCTTTTGGTGATAACACCAACGATCTGCCCATGATCGAAGCAGCGGGCGTTGGCGTTGCAATGGGCAACGCAGTACCCGAGCTGAAGAAGCATGCCGACCTTATTGCGCCGCCTTGCGCCGATGACGGCCTTGCACGCATACTTAAGGACCTGGTATTCAATACCGAGGAGTGACCTGATATGAATATCGTACTGGTCAATCCCGAGATCCCTCAGAATACGGGAAATATCGCCCGCACCTGCGCGGCAACGGGCGCTGTGCTGCATCTGGTAAAGCCGCTGGGCTTCAGCCTTGACGACAAGTACATGAAGCGTGCGGGACTTGATTACTGGTTTATGACAGATGTGCGCGTGCACGAATTCTGGGAAGATTTCCTTGCCGCCAATCCCGGTGCAAGGCTTCACTATGCTACCACGAAGGCGCCGAGAGATTATTGTCAGGTGAAGTATGAACAGGATGATTATCTCGTTTTCGGCAGGGAAACACGGGGCCTTGACGAGGAATTGCTGGCAAAGAATTACGAGAAGTGCGTGCGCATCCCCATGCGCGCCGAGGCGAGATCGCTGAATCTTTCCAACTCGGTGGCTATAATGCTCTATGAGGCGCTGCGCCAGCTGGATTTCCCGGGACTTTCCGGAGAGGGAATGCTCCACAGAGAAACTCCGGATCCGGGCTGGAAGGACTATCTGTAAACAATTGTCGTTTTGATGTCCTTGACTGTCCGATACGGGCGATGCTATAATCATTCAGAAGCGAGGTGAGCGCGATGGCGAGATATATAACCAGGCGCGAGGAACACAGCCGCAGGCTGACATTCAAGATTTTTGCGGGTATGTTCGATTTTGTGGGCACCGTCGCCAGCACGATAATTATTATCGTGTGCGTCGTGCTCCTTGTACAGCTGACCAAGTGGATAGTGGCGGATTTTGATCCCTCATTCGGCGCAATGGTCGATATGCTGGAAGAAGCGGTAAACGTAAAATGACGGGGAGCTGTCGCATTATGCGGCAGCCCCTTTTGCTACCTGAAAGGTGATGCTATGCGTACATCATGGCCCGAATTAATGGAAGGCATGCGCGATTGCAGCCGCTGCGGACTTTGCCGCGGACGCACGAATATCGTGCCCGGTGAAGGAAATCCTGCCGCTGAGCTCATGTTCGTGGGTGAAGGCCCCGGGCAGGAAGAGGACCGGCAGGGCAGACCGTTCGTAGGTCCGTCCGGTGAATTGCTTACCAAAATGATCCATGCAATAGGCATGGAACGCAGCGAATGCTACATCGCAAACATAGTAAAATGCCGTCCTCCGGGAAACCGCAACCCTGCGCCGGAGGAGGCGGAAGCCTGTATAGGTTTTCTCAGACAGCAGGTCGCGCTTATCCGCCCGAAAGTTATCGTGCTGCTTGGCAAGGTAGCCTGCCGTTATATACTCAGGGAAGAAATATTCATAACACGTGATCACGGGGTATGGTTTGAGCGCAAGGGTACATGGTTCATGCCGACATATCATCCGTCTGCATTGCTGCGCGATCCATCGAAAAAGCGCGATGCGTGGGAAGATCTCAAAAAGGTTAGGGATAAATTGAACGAATTGAACAAGCCCCTGGATGCGCATACTGTACCGGACGGAGGCGATGGCGTATGAAGCAGCTGAAGGAAGAGATGCTGAAGCTTATGGGGCAGGTATACCCCGGCGATGACAAGGTGCTGGTTTTCGGAGAAGGCCCCCGTGGCGCCAGACTTATGCTTATAGGCGAAGCGCCCGGTCAGCAGGAGGCGCTGATGGGACGTCCCTTCGTTGGCAAGGCAGGCAAGAATCTCGATGGATATATCGAGGCTACCGGGCTGAAAAGGGAAGATATGTACATTTCGAATACCGTGAAATTCCGTCCCACGAAGATATCTGCTGCCGGAAGAGTGGTCAACCGCACTCCCTCGCAGGAGGAGATATCCATGTTTTTGCCGTTCCTCAAACGGGAGATAGAAACGGTTTCTCCGGGAATAATCGTAACTCTGGGAAACGTTCCGCTCAGAGCACTCATGGGCGGAGATGTTACTGTGGGAAGCGTTCACGGCAGTATTCTTAAGTACGGAAATGTCCCGTTGTTCCCGATGTATCACCCTGCTTCCATGATATACAACCCATCGCTCAGGGCCGTTTACGCGGAAGATATGGCCAAATTGGCCCGAATTCTGGAGAATTAACCGATAATTAACCAAAGAGACCCCTTTTATGTATTCCATTAAACGGTCTTTTGTGTATTATATTACTTGCGCACTGCCTGAAAGTGCGTTTATTTGGATAGGTTCGTGCATAGCACGGATGATTAATTACATTTCGCCCCGATGAGCCGCTCACAGGAGAAGGCACAGGGGCATACAATGAATCATAAGAAGAGCAAGTATGGAGGAATTCAGAATGGCCCTTGTTAAATGCCCGCGCTGCGAGTTGAACTACATGAACGACACCGACGAGATGTGCTCCGTATGCCGCCGTGAAGTACGCGGTGAGAGCGAACAGTACGAGATGATCGAGCTGTGCTCCGAATGCGGTGAGAACCCCGTTGTGCCCGGCTATGAGCTGTGCTCTTCCTGCCTGAAGGAGGCTCAGCGCCGCAATGCTACCGAATCCAACGACGACTCTATCGTGCATGAGGAAACTCCCATCGGCATCGATTCTGTCAGCGGCATGGACGAGATCGATCTGGGCGGCGATATGGATGACATGCCCTTTGACGACGAAGACGCAGACTTCGCCGAGGACCTGGACGACGAGGATATGGAAGACGACGAGGAATAAGCGTGAATATATACGCAATATCCGATCTGCATCTGCCCGCCAAGGAAAAGCCGATGGATATCTTCGGTGCTCACTGGGAGAACCATTTCGAGAAAATATCCGCCGATTGGCTGGCTAAGGTGACGGATGAGGATATAGTTCTCCTCCCCGGTGACCTTACCTGGGCGATGCGGCTTGAAGACGCATTGGAAGACGTAAGGCGCGTGGGTGAACTTCCCGGACGCAAGATAATTCTTCGCGGCAATCATGATTATTGGTGGGGCGGCATCGGTCAGGTGCGCAGAGCGCTGCCTGAGGGCATATATGCCCTGCAGAACGACGCTATGGTGCTTGACGGCTACATATTTGCCGGTACCCGCGGATGGACGCTGCCCGGCAGCGAAGCCACTAAGGATGATCTGAAGATATATGAGCGCGAACGCCTGAGAATGGATATGTCTCTCAAACATGCGCGCAGGCTTTCCGCAGATATGCCGCTTATCGTCATGATGCATTATCCGCCGTTTTCACAGGCGTCGGAGGGTTTCACGGACATACTCGGTCAGTACGGCGTGGATGTATGCGTTTACGGACATCTGCACGGCGCGGGTCTGCAGTATGCCTTCAACGGAGAAAGAGACGGCATTATGTACCATCAGGTATCCTGTGACGGTCTCGGATTCAAAGTGCGCCGGATAATCCCTTCAGAAGAATGACATAACGGCCCGGTGTTTTCACCGGGTCGTTGTTTTTTAGAATATGCGGGAGGTATAAATATGTCCGCACAGAGATTTGACAGGCTGAAGATAAAGGTAACCGAATTCCTTATGAAGAATAATCCCGGCTATGCGCCCATAGGCATTGCCCATCTGGCGTATTCCGCCTGCCTCGGCTCGCTGCTGGCGAGAAAGCGCGGTCTTGATATGGATATCGCACAGACGGCGGCATATCTCCACGATGTATGGCTGCACCTGAATGCGCCCTACACCGAGGAGACCGTGAAGCTGCACGCCCACGAAGGCGCTGTAATGGCTGAAAATTTCATGCGCGAAATGGGTGAATATTCCGAAGAGGAGATTCATACCGTTGTTACAATGATCGAAAATCATGATTTCACTTCTCAGACTGACGACCCCATGAGTGAGATCATGAAGGATGCGGATATGCTTTCCCATTACCTCAACGCATCCGCAGCCGGCAGGGAAGACAAATTCAATCCCCGCGCGGCGGCCACTCTCTATGAACTTATATCAAAAGATTAAATGGAATAATGCAGAATAATTGAAATTATGCATAAGAAATTCTGATAGATATATGGTAAAATCCCGATAAGTCGTGTATAATCTAATGCGTAACTTCTGAAGCACGGAGGCTAAAATAAAATGGCTGCTGCACATAAGCACAAGATATGGAATCCCAAAATGGAATGTATGGACCGCGATGAGCGCAAAAAGCTGCAGGGCGAGCGTCTCAGGGAAGTGGTCAAAAATGTATATGAAAACGTACCCATGTACCGTGAGCGCATGGATGCACTGGGAGTTACTCCCGATGACATTCAGACTGTCGCCGATATCGTAAAGCTGCCCTTCACCGAGAAGACCGACCTGCGCGATAATTTCCCCTTCGGACTGTTTGCCCGTCCCAAGAGCGACATCGTGCGTATTCAGGGTTCTTCCGGCACCACCGGCAAGCCCATAGTCTCCGGCTATACCCAGAATGATATTGATGTGTGGACCGAGATGATGGCCCGTACTCTTACCGCAGCAGGCGCAGACAGCGATGATATCATCCAGATCTGCTATGGCTACGGTCTGTTCACCGGCGGTCTGGGCGCGCATCAGGGCGCTTCTAAGATCGGTGCAATGACTATCCCCATGTCCTCCGGCAATACTCAGCGTCAGATCATGATGATGCAGGAACTGGGCAGCACCATACTGTGCTGTACTCCTTCCTATGCTACCTATCTGGGCGAGACTATCCGCGATATGGGCCTTGTTCCCGGCAAGGATATCAAGCTCAGGGCAGGCTGCTTCGGTGCAGAACCCTGGACCGAAGAGATGCGTACCTATCTGGAAGAACTGCTGGGCATCGACGCCTGCGATATCTACGGTCTGACCGAGATCGCCGGCCCCGGCGTTGCCTTCGAATGCCTTGAAAAGCATGGCATGCACGTAAATGAAGACCACGTGATCATCGAGATCCTGGATCCCGACACCGGCATGCCCGTGCCCGACGGCGAATACGGCGAGGTGGTATTCACCACCATCACCAAGGAAGGCATGCCCATGATCCGCTACCGCACCCACGACATCAGCCGTGTTGAGGTGGCGACCTGCGCCTGCGGACGTACCACCGCCCGTATGCAGCGCCTTACCGGACGCACCGATGATATGATCATCATCCGCGGCGTAAACGTATTCCCCAGCCAGATCGAATCTGTGCTGATGGATCTGCCCGGCGTTGCACCCTTCTACATGATCGTTGTAGACCGCGTCAATTCCACCGACACTATGGAAGTGCATGTGGAGATGACCGAGGAACTGTTCTCCGATACCGTTGCGGATATCCGCGCGCTGGAGAAGAAGATCGGCGAAGGCATCAAGTCTGTGGTAGGCGTTTCCGCGGCCATCAAGCTGGTTGCACCCAAGTCCATACCGCGTTCCGAAGGCAAGGCCAAGCGCGTTGTTGACAAGAGAAAACTGTAAATAGTATAATGTGTATATCATGTTAAGTGATTAAATGAAAAGACAGAGGAGGCAGCAAGATGTATACCAAGCAGATCTCCGTTTTCCTTGAAAATAAGACCGGCAGCCTGAGCGCAATGACTAAAGCGCTGGGCGAGTGCGGAGTTGATCTCTATGCTCTTTCCATCGCCGACAGCGATACTTTCGGCGTGCTCCGCTGCGTAACCAAGTCCGACGATATCCCCAAGGGACTGAACGCACTGCGCACCAACGGTTATACCGCCCGTGTTTCGGACGTTATCTGCGTGTGCGTGCCCGATAAGCCCTCGGGACTTTCCGTAGTGCTGGATATCCTCGAAAAGAACGATCTCTCCATTGAATATGTATATTCCTTCGTCCGTAATACCGGCGTGGAAGCTCACCTGATATTCAAGCTTTCCGAACCCGAAAAGGGACTTGAGGTATTCAAGGCGGCAGGCATCAAGATCCTTTCCCAGGAACAGGTGGACCTGCTGTGAGAAGCACTGCGATAACCGTGTCTTCCCGGGCGCTTACAAATAACGCCCGGCTGATACGAAACAGCCTGCCGGATAACGTCAGGCTCATGGCAGTAGTTAAGGCCGATGCTTACGGGCACGGCCTTACTTTTGCTGCGCGTGCATTTTTGGAGGGCGGCGCCGACAGGCTTGCGGTAGCTATCGCAGAAGAGGCGCAGGTGCTGCGGGAGGCGGGCTTTGATTGCCCCATACTCATACTGGGCGGTGCGGAGGAATCATCCATAGATGCTGCTGTGCGTATGGACGCCGCGCAGGCGGTGTTTACGCCCGATATGCTGCGTGCTGCGGAAAAGGCAGCCATCAGATATTCCAAAAAGGCAAAGGTCCATCTCAAGATAGATACCGGTATGTCCCGCATAGGCGTAAAGGGCGATGCGGAGCTGGAAAAGATGCTTGCAGTATGGCGGGAATGCCCCAATGTGGAAATGGAAGGTATCTTTACGCATTTCTGCGTATCCGAAACCGACGAAGAATTCACCGAACTTCAGAATGAATGCTTTGGGAAAGCGGTTGAAAGGGTGCGAAAAGACGGTCATTCTCCTGTTGCGCACGCTGCCGCTACCGGTGCATTTGAAGATGTACGATATATGCATGACATGGTGCGTCCCGGGTTGGCGATGTACGGATTCGGCGCCGGACTGGAAGGCCTTGTTCCCGCGCAGAGGCTTACTGCCAGACCGGTGCGCATAGAGCGCATTGCGCCGGGCGACACCGTCAGCTACGGACGTAAATTCCGTGCCGAGAGGGAGACTGTCGTCATGACGCTGCCCATAGGCTATGGCGACGGTTATCCAAGATTGCTTTCAGATAAGGCACAGGCCATAGTCGAAGGCAGGCGGGTAAAGCAGATAGGCCGTGTATGCATGGATATGACCATGTTTGATGTGACCGATGTACCCGGGGTCACTCTGGATTCCGAGGTGGTTCTCATGGGTTCGCAGGGCGATGAGACAATTACCGCAGCGGAACTTGCCGACCTGATCGGCACGATTCCTTACGAGATAATGCTCGGATTCAAAGCGCGTATAAGACGCATTTATGAATGAAAAACAAAGATTCCGTCTCTGTACGGACAGGGGCGGAACTTTTTGGGCACAAAATGTGTTAAAACACAGCACAATGCGCCGAATTTTGATGGAATTTTGAAAAAACGGTTTGCAACTGTTGCTGAATTATGATATAATTTAGACAAATATCATAGGTGACGCTATGCGTATAATTTCTGGAACGGCCGGAGGACGACGCCTTGTTGCGCCGACCGGCGATAAAACAAGACCTACATCGGACAAAATAAGAGGTTCGCTCTTCAATATATTGATGTCGCGCATCGCTGAGGCAGATGTGCTTGATCTTTTCGGCGGCACCGGTGCTATGGCACTGGAGGCGCTGAGCCGTGGTGCGGCTCATGCCATAATCGTCGATACTGACAGACAGGCCATCGATGCGATACGCAAAAATGCACAGGCAGTGTTGGGCGAAGATTTTCGTGCGCAAGCGGATATAATAAAATCCGATTACAAGCGCGCGCTTTCGGCAATGAATGGCCGGAAATTTGATCTGGTGTTTCTCGATCCCCCGTATATGATCACTGAAGCCTACGCATATGCTCAGCGTACGCTGGCGGAGAGAGGGCTTCTCGGTGATGATTGCGTGATCGTGTGCGAACGCAGTAAAGATGCCTCGGTGGAATACGCCGAAGGCTTCGAAATCTATGATACCCGCGCATACGGCGATACCGTCGTTGATTTTGTGCGCAGAATACAGGAGGGGCAGTAGAATGAAGGCTCTGTTTGCCGGAAGTTTTTCGCCGCCCACCTGCGGACATCTGGACATAATAAAGCGCGGTGCGGCAATTTTTGACGAGCTTATCGTAGCGGTAATGTGTCAGGCAGGCAAGCAGTATGCTCTTACGCCTGAAAAACGTGCGCAGATGCTCAGGAAAATAGCTGCCGATATCCCGAATGTCACGATCATGTATTCGTCGGGACTTTTAGTGGATCTCATGAAGGAGACAGGCGCTCAGGTTATACTCAGAGGCGTACGTGAAGCCGGCGATATGCGTGAAGAACTGCAGATAGCCGAGGCACACCGCATGCTGGGCGGGTATGAAACGCTGATGCTGCCGTCGCTGCCGGAATATTCCAGGCTTTCCTCCACTATTGTGAGGGATTGCGCCATCCATCGCGCCAGCCTTAAGGGTATGGTGCCTGAAGAAATAATAGATGAAGTCTACGCTGTATATGCGAAATAAGCATATATGGAAGGGAGAGTAAATATGGATCGTCATCAGGATAAGCACTACGAAGAAGAGCAGATCGAAAACATGGGCACGGAGTATCAGAATAACGAGCCCGTGGATGATATGCGATTTTTCATAGGGCTGATTAAATTGATGAAAGAAACCCTGGAGACGAGCAGGGGAGTTGGCCGTTGGAAACTTATCGACGCAGATGAGTTTGGTTCCATTCTTAATGAGATCGACCAGAATCTGCCCGTGGCGATCCAGTATGGTCTGCAGATGTATTCCGAGCGCGATCGCATTATGGGTAATTCCGAAGCTGAAGCCCGTGATCGTATCGTTTCTGCGGAACTCAAGGCAAAGGCTACCAAGGAAAGCGCCCAGCGTGAAGCAGACCGCATTCTGGCGGATGCTCATGACGAGGCAGACGTCATTGTGGACGATGCACAGAAGCGCGCAGATTACATGGTAAGCGAAGACGAGATCATCCGCCGCGCAAGAGAAGAGGCAAGGATCATCAAGGGCGACGCTGCCGTGGAAGCAAATGAGATGCTGATAAAGGCAAATCACGATGCTCTTGAAATGGTAAGCAAGACTGAGGCTGAACTGACCGACATTCTTGAAAAGATCAGGATCCGTCGTCAGGAACTGACTGAGCTCAGCATTGATCAGCTTCGACAGTAATGTTGTAAAACCGCCCTGCATGTAAGTGCAGGGCGGTTTTTTGCAGGAAGGTGAGGAAAGAATGAGCGTCTCTGTGGATGGACATCGTATGCGAATGCGGCAGCGGCTGCAGCAGATGGAAGTTGAAGACGTGCGTTCTCAGGATGTGGTGGAATATCTGCTTTATTATGCTCTGCCACGCAAAGACACGAAACAGCAGGCATATGAACTGCTTGAGAAATTTGGCTCGCTTAAGGGCATACTCGATGCGGATGAGCAGGAACTTACAAAGGTGAACGGAATCGGTCAGCGGACGGCAAAATGGCTGAAGGCTGTCGGCAGAGCAATGCAGGCTTATGTGAAGCTGGAGCCTGATGATAAACCTTTTATGGGAAACCTGGCATCGGCAAAGGCTTATCTGAGCAGATTTTTTGTCCGCAGCAGTGGTGTTCAGATGTGGCAGTTTTGTCTGAATGCCGGCGGCAGGATGATAGGCTGTATGAAACTGGCCGACTATGCATGCTGGCGGTCTTCCGAATATGCACGCATGGCGATCGAACAGGCTGTTATGATGCGTGCGAACAGTGTGCTGCTGTGTTATTATACCGGCAGCGAACCGGCGGATGTGGAAGAAGACGAACTGGAAGCGGTCAAGAATTACGGATATGCACTGTCGGTTTCGGGAATAAAGCTGCTTGATCATATTGTATATGGCAAGACCGGATTCAAATCCATGGTGCGCGCTACTGATGACATTATTTCCGATGGCGGTGAGGCTGACGAAGTAGCCGGTATGATATGTGAAAACGCACGTATTATGGGCTATCTTGATGGTGAATGCGACCCTGCGTACATGGAAGAAGAATAACAGGCTTTAAAAGTGCCCGCGAAAATCAGAGTATTTTCGCGGGCGCCTTTATATTATTCCGGAAAATGAGCATACTTAGCATATCTGTAAATCGGAGGTGCTATATGGCGTTTCTGGACGAAAACGGAATACGCGGGCTGAAAAGAGAGATAGGTGTGCTGGCTGCGGAACTTGCTGCAGACGGCGCAGTCAAACTACGCCTGCGGCGTTCCGATGCGGAATACATGCAGAGATTGCCCGGTATAGTTGCAGTGCTTGAAACAAGGGTGGAAAGTGAACCGCTGCGCAGATTAGGTGAAGCAGCGCGTACATTTCAGGCATGCGCACGCCGTGCAAAGCAAAAAGAGGGAATATGGCTGCCGGGATGCGGTAAGTATGCGCGTATAGACATGATCGCGTCAAAGCTGATATCCGGCGGCGACAGACATGTCAGCACATCGATGATGTGCTGCGCACTTATGGAATTTGATGAACTGCAGAATCTGACTATGGACGAGTATTGGGCATTTCCGGATGCTATGCGCATTGCGGTGAGCGAATGCTGTGTGCATATCGCCCGCAATATCATATCTGCGGCAGAGGAATACGAACGCGCCCGCAAATGGGTAGAAAGCGGAGGTGCGGATGGCGATATTTATCGCAGGCCTGCGGCTTTTTTTGAACGCGCACTTCAGCTGACGATGGAGGTCGAAAAACCGGATCTTCGGCTGAGATTGGAAAATGCGCTTGCGAGGATGGATACGGATGCTGAGGCCTGTGTACGGCTGTGTCAGGAGAATGCCGCACTAATGACCGTTCGTCTTGGTAATCTGCTTTCAACGGTCAGAGCACTTGAAGCGGCAAACTGGCAAAAGGTTTTCGAAAGTGCGTCCCGCACAGAGGCTGAATTGCGCAGTGATCCGGATGGCATTTACCCCGGTATGAGCGATTCATCCCGCACTGCGGTAAGGGCACGGGTGGCGATGCTGGCCCGCAGACTCAGGGCAGGCGAGACCACTGTTGCCAGATATGCGGTGAATGCAGCACGGGAGATGCCGGCGGGTGATGTGCGCCGCAGTGTGTGCTGGTGGCTTTATGATGATAAGGGAAGCAGCGAACTTGCACGCAGGATGGGCGAAAGCAGATTTCTGCCGAAGCTTTTTCCGGATCCGAAGGGATATGCATATATGGCAGCGCAGCTGCTGGGCACTGTTTTTCTGAGCGGTGCGGCAGCAACGGTATGCGGTTCTCTGTGGTGGATGATCCTCATGCTGCCGCTCGCATGGCATGTGGTGTTCCGCATTATGGCTCGCATAGTAACGCGGTATATGAAACCTCGTGCTGTGCTGCGTATGGAATATGAAAAACTGCCGGACCGCGCCCGTACGCTGGTAGCGATCCCTGCGCTTTTGACCAATCCCGAAAGGGCGCGGGAAATGTGCCGCAGGCTGGAGATAACAGGCTGCCTGGAAAAGGATGAGAATATAGAATTTGTACTGCTGGGTGACTTTGCGGACGCTGTAACCCGCGTGCGCGATACAGACATGGCGATTATGGATGCCGCTGTACAGGAGATAGCGCGTATGAATGCCGCTGCAGGCAGGGTGAAATATCATTATCTGCAGCGTGAACGCACTTTTGCGGAAAATGATGGCATATACCGCGGATTTGAGCGCAAACGCGGTGCCCTGATGTCGCTGTGCCGTGTAGCGACAGGGCATGGAAGGGGAGAATTTACTGCAGAGGGCAGCGCAGAGGAGGTACTCTTTGGCAGGTTCAGGTATCTTGTAACGCTGGATGCAGATACCCGCATGCTGCCCGGCACTGTGAATGAACTGGTGGGAGCTATAGCCCATCCTCTGAATGCAGCGCGTTATTGCGGCGCGGAGAGACGCGGCTTTGCGGTAATGCAGCCGATCGTTGAGCTGGACGCCGAGGATTGCGTGAACCCGTTCGTTCGCGTATTTGCCGGAACAGGCGGACTGAATACCTATTCGGGAATGGTGTCGGATTTCTTCCATGATATCGCAGGCAGCGGTTCATACTGCGGCAAGGCAGTGATTGATATGCCCGTGTTTCTGGATTCGCTGGAAGGCAAACTGGGAACAGGGCGGGTGCTGAGTCACGATTTTATTGAAGGTCTGCTGGGCGGGGCCGGGCATATCAATGATGTATCATTGTTTGACGGGTTCCCTGAAAATTATCAGAAGTGGCTTTCGCGCATGTCGCGCTGGACGCGAGGAGACTGGCAGCTTATACCGGATATATTCCGCAGGGATATTCCGCTGCTGGGCAGATTCCGGTTGATTTCGCATCTTACAGACAGTCTGCGTGAGATAGCCCTTCTGGCGCTTTTTGTGATTTCTCTGTGGATAGGCAATGCCCCTGCGTTTGCTGCTGCGATAGCGTTTGCGCTTTTGCTGCCTGCGGCACAGTTCCTGCTGGGGGACAGGCAGGCGTTTATCAGAGGAAGCTTCGAAACGGCACTTTTGCCGGCTGCAGCATTTGTGCGGGCGGATGCGATATGCCGCGCATTATGGCGTATGGCAGTATCACACCGCAGGCTGATGGAATGGGTAACATCGGCAGATGCATCGGGAGATATGTCGGTCGTAAAAATTGCCTGCCGCAGCAGTGCAATATTGCTGCTGCCCGGCCTGTTCAGCACTTATTGGGCTGCGCCGGCGATAGCGCTGGGTGCGCTGTTTCTTATAGGCCCGGGACTTGCCGATGACCTTGCGGTCAAAGATGCTGCCGTAAAACGGCAGCTTGACAGTTCTCAGAAGGATATGCTGAGGATGCTTGCAAGGGATACATGGAAGTTTTTTGAAAGATACGTGGACAGGGAGAATAATTTCCTGCCTCCCGACAATGTGCAGATCGATCCCGATAACGGCGCTGCCCGCCGCACATCGCCAACGAATATAGGCATGTATATGATGGCCTGTGTGTGCGCGAAAGAACTCGGATATATCGGTGAAACCGAAATGCATACCAGGCTTGCCGATACCGTTGACACGCTGCAGTGTATGGAAAAGTGGCACGGACATTTGTATAACTGGTATGATACCGCGGGGCTTGAGGTGCTCAGTCCACGTTATGTGTCTGCGGTAGACAGCGGTAATCTGGCGGCTGCGCTCCTGCTGTGTGCAAATGCCTGCAGTGACGATATACTCGCCGGCAAACTCAGACGATTTGCGGAAGCAACGGATTTCTCTGTACTTTATGATGTGGAAAGGGACCTGTTCCATATAGGTATGGATGTGGGCAGCGGAAGGCTGAGCGCTTCGCATTACGACCTGCTGGCATCCGAATCAAGGATTCTTTCGTATACGGCGCTTATGCTGGGACAGGTTCCGATGAAGCACTGGAGGAGGCTGGGCAGACCTGTATCGGGGGATGTGCTGATGTCATGGAGCGGCACGATGTTTGAATATTTCATGCCGACGCTGATAATGCCGTCTGCCGCAGGTACGCTCATGGGAAATACCTGCGCCGGTGTGGTGCGGGAACAGATGAAGTTTGCATCTGCGCGTTCAAGACCATGGGGCGTGTCCGAATCCGGATTCCATTCCTTTGATATGAATATGAACTATCAGTACCGGGCATTTGGTCTGCGGACGCTCAGTATGAGCGGTACACGGGCGCAGGATGTGGTGGCTCCGTACGGCGCTTGTCTGGGGCTTATGGAGAACCCGACTGCTGCAGCGGAAAACATACGGTATATGCTTGATAAGGGTTGGGCGGGCGAATGCGGTCTTTATGAGGCCATAGATTTCGTGCGCAGAGAGCCCCGCGCAGTGAAAAGCTGGATGGCGCATCATCAGGGTATGGCACTGTGTGCCATTACGAATGTGCTTACGGGAAACATACTGCAGAAATACTTTATGGATATGCCTGAAGCAGGCGCTGTCAGGATATTGCTCAATGAAAGGGCTGTTTCGCGTATAAAACTGAAGCCTGTGGAAGATGCGGTGGATACTGTATCTCCGCGCCGTGAGCTGAACGGCATGCGCCCGGGCAGGAGCGGGACCGTTATCATGGATACGGCAATGCTGGGCGGTGCGGATGGATGCGCGCTGGTGGCGGCAAGAGGCGATATCGTGTATTCGCGCAGGGGAGTATACGCGGCGAGATTTACCGGAGATATGCTGCGGCGCAGCGACGGCATGTTTACGGATGTCATTGATGAAAAAGGAAATGTCACGCGTATAAACTCCAGATCATCGCGCTGTATGTTCGGCGCGGGAGAAGCCGCATTCTGCACAAGTGTTTCTGGTGTGGATATAAAAATGCGCATAGCGGTATCTCCCGAAGACGGTGCGCTTGTAAAGCATATATCTTTTGCGAATGAAAGTGATTCCGATACAGTGCTGACTCTTGCAGACGGCTTTGAAACAGCGCTTATGGACATGGGCGAAATGCGCTCACATCCTGCGTTCCACCGCCTTTTCTGCAGTACTGAGCTGAAATACAATAATGCCATAGTAACACGCCGCAGGATGCGCGAAAAGGGCGCTGTGTCACAGGCATTGGTACATGCATCTTCCTGCAGCCTGAGCGGCAGAGAGACAGACTGGATGCGGCTTATGGGACGGGAGGGCAGGCTGAGGCTCGACATGTCCGGCAGAGACGGGGCACAGACAGATCCGTGCTCTGCGCTGAAGATGGAGATAAAGCTGGCAAAAGGAGAAACACGCGAGATAGGCATCGCTGCGGGACTCTGCGATGAGAATAAGGCAGGAAAGCTTGCTGCGAAGTATTCCGATGTATCGGCAGCGGCGAGAGCTGTTTCGCTGGCAGGTTCTTTTGTAAGATCGGCTGCCGGATTTGCGGGACTTGACAATGAAAGACGGGTGCTTGCCGAGAGAGCCTGCGCGCTGCTTGTCGATCCGAGGCTTTCTGCCCGCGGCGAAGCCGCGCCGCCGGTTGCGCCGGTGGGCGACCATGGTGATCTGCCTCGTTTGTGTATAGTGGTGGACAGGCAAAGCGGTCTTGATGTGCTGCGCGATGCAGTACGTATGCATGAGTATTGCCGTGCGCTGGGATTTGTGTATCAATTGGCGCTCATATACGAACACGGAAGCGGTTACGAACAACCTGTGCGCGATGGTATATACGACATTATAAGCGCGTCACACCTGCGCGATATGTGCTATGCCAGAGGCGGAATTACAGTTTATGATGCGCTGGCCATGCCGGAGGAAAGGCGCATGGCACTGCTCAGAGGTGCTGCACTCAAGTTTGACAGCGGCGCAGGATATTGGGCACAGCTGAGACGCAGTCTTATGGCTTTGCGGTATGCGGAAAATACAGGCTATGAGTCGATGCCGTGTGCTGCGGAAGATTATGTCAGGCACGGAGATACGGAGATGAAATACGGAAGAATGGAGAAAGACGGCTATGTGATCGATGTACATCCGGGGAACGTACCGCCTGCGCCGTGGTCTGATATAATCATTGCCGATAAGTTGGGAATGCTGATAACCGAACGCGGCGGCGGGTTCATCTGGTACGATAACAGCCGGTTGAAAA
Organism: Clostridia bacterium; assembly: GCA_045649485.1. Classification (GTDB taxonomy): domain Bacteria; phylum Bacillota; class Clostridia; order Christensenellales; family Aristaeellaceae; genus RUG11247. Next base: position 6,786 of record JAZRPZ010000037.1, on the reverse strand, counting down.
GGATAACGGGATTCGACAACGATCCGGCAAATGAGGGATGGCATGTCATGCTGTATGTTGCGGACAGGCAGGGCAGATATGTCCGCGCTTTGCCGGGAATGCAGCCTGACCGGCGATATGCTGTAAGGCACGGACTTACCGAAAGTGTATTTTCATGTGCGGCAGACGGACTTGTTCTGGAGACGGCGGTATTTGCCGACAGGAAAAATGATGCGCTCATATTCAGAACCGAGATAACAAATACCGGAATAAATACGCAGGAATACAGGGTTACGGGCTTTGTAAACTGGCTCATGGGTACGGACGGCTCGGATGCGGCATATACGCGCGCATGGAATCAGGATGGCATTTTGCTGGCTGCGGGCACTGTAGATGCCGTGGCGTATTTTGCGTGTGATTCCGCCGACGCGGTTGCCGGCACAGACAGAAACGGATTTCTTGGAAATGGCGGTGTGATGCAACCTGACGGGCTTATGAACAGAGGAGACGGCGGATGCGCCCTGACGGGCTGCATCAGTGTAAATCCGGGAGAACATGCGGCAGTATCCTTCGTGCTGGGCTGCGGCAGAGATATGAGCTCTGCGATGGAAAAGGCAAAAAAGGTCTGGAAGCTTGATACTATGCGCATCCGTACGGAATCGATCTCAGACAGAAAGGGAACATTTGGCAGGTTCAGCATTCGCACGGGAGACGAAGAACTTGACGGACTGATAAACGGATTCATACTGAAGCAGGCAGTAGACGGAAGGACGAAGGCACGGGCGGGATTCTATCAGGCAGGCGGAGCTTTCGGCTTCAGAGACCAGCTGCAGGATATGCTGGCGCTGATACCTTATGAGCCGCAGACGGTGCGGGAACATATACTGGAATGTGCAAGGCATCAGTTTGCGGATGGCGACGTTATGCATTGGTGGCATCCTCCTATGACTGGAGTGCGCACTCATATATCTGATGATATGCTGTTTTTGCCGTTCGTGACATATCACTATGTAATGCATACCGGCGATATGGAGATATTGGAATGCGAAACCGCCTATCTGAAGAATATTGAGATCCCTTCCGGCAGAGAGGATATATATGCCGAAATGGAGCCTTCGGGCGAGATGGACACGCTGCGGAACCACTGCATGCGTGCCTTCCGCCGCGGATGCCGCAGAGGCGAGCATGGGCTGCTGCTTATGGGTTCGGGCGATTGGAACGACGGTATGAATCGTGTGGGCGATAAGGGCAGAGGGGAAAGCGTATGGCTGACGATGTTCTTCACGGTGTGTGCAGGACTGTTTGCAAAGCTTCTTCCCGAAGGAATGGACAGGGCATGGCTTGAGAATACTGCAGGCGAATTGAAGGCGAATATTGAGAAATACGGCTGGGACGGCGGCTGGTATCTGCGGGCCTATGACGACAGCGGAAATAAACTTGGCAGCAAAGACTGCAATGAATGCCGCATCGATCTGATAGCGCAGGCCTGGTCAGTCTTCGCAGGGCTTGATGACGAAAGATCGAAACTTGCAATGAGCGCAGCATGGGACAGATTGTTTGATGAAAAACACCGGATCTTGCGGCTGCTTGCACCTGCGTTTGCCGGAAAGGAAACAGATCCCGGATACATCGCCGCTTATCCTCAGGGAGTGCGCGAAAACGGAGGTCAGTATACCCACGCGGCCTGCTGGTATCTGCTTGCGCTGGCAAAGGAAGGCAATACGGAAAGGGCAAAGCAGCTGCTGAAAGCGCTGCTTCCCCCGGAGCATTCACGCACTACGGCAGCTGCGGATGTGTACCGTACAGAACCATATGTCATAGCGGCTGATGTATACGGCGAAGCACCGTATGCGGGACGCGGCGGATGGACGTGGTATACCGGTGCGGCAGGCTGGCTCATATGCGCGATCAGATACCTTATCGGATACGAGAGAAAAGGAGACCGGGTGCGGCTGAATGCGCTGCGCGGCATGTGGGAAAGACCTATGGTCGTGCTTAAATACGGCTCTGCGGAATACACGCTTATATCAGACGCAACCGCTGAAGCCGTTACGGTGGACGGAACAGCGGTTGAAGGAAACTATGTATATCTTGCGGATGACGGGCACAGTCATGAATGCATATTCCCGATGCGATAAGGCGCTTATGATATAACTGTTTATATGTTTGTTGTTTTTGTGGCAAAAGGATATTTTTTGTGTCAGAGTTGCTATTTATAAAATTACTATGGTATAATATAATTTGTGAGCTAATTATATGTTTGGGTGATATTGTGAAGTACAGAAGTATGGAGCTGTGCGGCAAAATAAAAGAAATCAGTATGCTGGGTATCGGCATGGGTTGTGTACAGGATGTTTCCGATGCAGAGCTTGAGCATATGGTAAGACATGCTTTGGTAAACGGCATAAATTATTTTGATCTGTGTGCCGGCAGTAAAAATGTATTTGCACCTGTTGGCAGGGCGGTAAGCAATGTGCGCGATAAAGTACTGCTGCAGGCTCATTTCGGCGCAGGATTTGATGAACTGAATCAGTACGAGTGGATACGTGATTTTGACAGGATGCGCAGGTTGTTTGACTGGCAGCTGAAGCAGCTGGGTACGGATTATATCGATATCGGCATACTTCATCTTGTGGACGATAAAGAAGATATGACCGTGCTGAGAGACAGCGGAATACTGCAGTATATGAATGACCTTAAGGAAAGCGGAGCGCTTAGAAGTATAGGATTTTCATCGCATTCACCTAAAATAGCGGGAATGGTGCTCGATATCGGTGGATTTGATGTTGCCATGCTTCCGATAAACGTAAGACAGGGGCGTAAGGATACTGACGAACTGAAGAAATTGACCGAAAGATGCATGCGGGAAGCTGTTTGCGTTGAGGCAGTCGGAGTGTTCGGCGGCGGAAGATTTATAGATGGCAGCAGAGTACCGGGAAGGAAGTCATTCACAAAGGCGGAATGTCTTAATTATCCTCTGAGTATGCCTGGAGTCACATCTGTTGTGGCAGGAGTGCGCAGCATTCCGGAGATGGATGAACTGCTTTCTGTGATCGACTGAAATAATTTGATACAAATATCCCCCGGATGCGACTTTGCGTGAGTGCGTCCGGGGGATAGCCGTTTATGAGGTGTTATTTGTTTATCATTGATTTATAGCCGAGACCGCGTACGGTGATTATCTGGAAATCTGTGTTGTCCTTGAATCTGTCGCGCAGGCGGTTGACATGCACGTCTACCGTGCGCTCATCCGTATCGGATTCAAGGTCCCATATTTCGTCCATAAGCTGCCGGCGGGTGAATATCTTTCCGGGATATGACAGCAGCTTGTAAATAAGCAGAAATTCCTTTCGCGGCAGCTGTACTGTGCCGCCTTCACCGGATACGGAGAATGAATCGTAATCCAGCAGCGTGCTGCCTACGACAAGCCTGTGTTCGTTTACTATGCGGCTGCGCCGCAGAAGGGCTGCTATTCGCAGTATCATTTCGTCTTCGTCCACCGGTTTTGTCATGTAGTCGTCCGTGCCGATTATGAATCCCTTTTTCTTGTCTGCAGGGGTCTCCTTGGCGGTTACCATAAGTATCGGAATATCGCCCAGTGCCGTATTGCTGCGGATTATTTCAGTGAATTCGTAGCCGTCCATGCGGGGCATCATGATATCCAGAAGTATCAGGTCGATATGTTTTTTGTCCAGTATATCCAGCGCTTCTACGCCGTCGCAGGCGGGCACGGGCTCGTAGCCGTTCTGCGAAAGCACGGTTTCCATAAGCTTGCGGGTATTCTTATCGTCCTCCACCACCAGTATTCTGAACATATGCGCGCCTCCTTCTTTGGTAATTAATTGATTCTACCACGGAGGGGGATGTGTGTAAAGTATGCCGCCTTATTTTGCAAAATACTTTCGCATATGGGGGTTATGTGGTATAATCATGATGGAGGTGTTTGTGTGACAGACGTAATGAAGCAGGTGCGCTCCGGCAAGATAATTGCCATCGTGCGCGGGCTTGAAAGCGATTATATGCTCGGACTTGCAGGCGCGCTGTACGAAGGCGGTATTACCATGATGGAGGTCACCTTCAATCAGGCGGATCCTTCAAAATGGGTGGAGACGACCGACGCCATAAGGCTCATTTCGGACAGATTCGCGGGTAAGCTGCTTGTAGGCGCGGGCACAGTAATGTCCACCGAGCAGCTGCATCTGGCATACGATGCCGGCGCGAAATACATAATAGCGCCCGATGTGAATGTGGAGGTAATCAGGGAGACCAAGCGTCTCGGCCTTGCTTCCTTCCCCGGCGCGATGACGCCCACCGAATGTGTGACGGCTTACAATGCCGGCGCGGATGCGGTGAAGGTATTCCCTGCGGGAGAACTTGGCCCCGCATACATAAAGGCGATAAAGGCGCCGCTTTCCCACATACCCATGCTGGCTGTGGGCGGCGTGAACGAGAAAAATGCCGCAGAGTTCATTAAGGCCGGCTGCATCGGTCTGGGCGTTGGCGGCACTCTGGTGAACATCGGACTTATCAAAAACGGTGAATTCGATAAGATTAGCGCACTTGCGCGTGAATATATAAAGGCGGTGGAATAAATGGCTCGGGTAATTACTTTCGGCGAGATCATGATGCGACTGAATCCTTACGGATATCTCAGGTTCTGTCAGACCAACGGCTTCGAGGCCACTTATGCGGGCGGCGAGGCAAACGTTGCTGTTTCTCTTTGCAATTACGGACATGACGCGGCTTTCGTGACCAAGGTACCTTCTCACGAGATCGGTCAGAATGCCGTCAACGAGCTGCGCCGTTACGGCGTCGATACCTCCAAGATCCTTCGCGGCGGCCCCCGTTTGGGCATCTACTTCGTTGAGAAGGGTGCTTCCCAGCGTGGCAGCAAGGTCGTTTACGACCGCGCAGGTTCTTCCATCGCAACTGCCAAGGCAGACGAGTTCGATTGGGAGAAGATCTTCGAAGGCGCCGAGTGGTTCCACTTCACCGGCATTACTCCCGCTCTGGGCGGCGAGATGCCCAAGGCATGCCTTGAGGCCGCAAAGGCCGCAAAGAAGCTGGGCCTCATGGTCAGCTGCGATCTGAACTACCGCAAGAAGCTGTGGACCCGCGAAGAAGCCGGCAAGTGCATGGCAGAGCTCATGCCCTATGTTGACGTATGCATCGCAAACGAAGAGGACGCCAAGGATGTATTCGGCATCTCCGCAGAGAACACCGACATCGAAGGCGGCAAGCTGGACCATCAGGGCTATGTTTCCGTTGCAAAGCAGCTGAAGGATCGCTTCGGCTTCAAGTATGTTGCCATCACCCTGCGCGGCTCCATCTCCGCCAGCGACAACAACTGGTCCGGCATGCTGTATGACGGCGAGAATGCATACTTCGCAAAGAACTATCTTATCCACATCGTTGACCGCGTAGGCGGAGGCGACAGCTTCGGCGGCGGTCTCATCCACGGCATGCTGAACGGCTGGGACAACCAGAAGGTCATCGAGTTCGCCGTTGCCGCAAGCTGCCTGAAGCAGACCATCGAGTTCGACTTCAACCATGCTTCCGAATCCGAAGTGCTGGCTCTTGCCGGCGGTTCCGGCTCCGGTCGCGTACAGCGCTGAGGAGGATACATAACATGAAGGTTCTTGAGAAGATTTCCAAGGCCGGTCTGGTACCGGTCATCAAGGTTGACAGAGCCGAAGACGCAGTACCCCTTTGCCGTGCGCTGGCTGAGGGCGGCCTGCCCGTTGCGGAGATCACCTTCCGCACCGCAGCTGCACCCGAGGCTATCCGCCGCGTTGCCGCAGAACTGCCCGAGGTAATTCTCGGCGCAGGCACCGTGCTTACCATCGATCAGGCAAAGCAGGCCGTTGAAGCAGGTGCTACCTATATCGTTTCTCCCGGTCTGAACCCCAAGGTCGTGACCTGGTGCGTTGAGAACAATATTCCCGTGCTGCCCGGCTGCGCCAATCCTTCCGATATCGAGACCGCTATCGAGCTGGGTCTTGATACCGTGAAGTTCTTCCCTGCAGAGGCACTGGGCGGTCTGAAGCTCATCAAGGCTATGTCCGCTCCCTACGGCAACATCAAGTTCGTGCCCACCGGCGGCATCAGCGAAAAGAACGCGCTGGATTACCTGGCATTCCCCAAGGTAGCGGCCATCGGCGGCAGCTGGATGGTGCCCTCCGATGCCATCAACGCCGGCGATTGGGACAAGATCCGCGATCTTGCAGCCTCCGCAGTCAATCTCATGCTGGGTCTTGAGATCGTGCACATCGGCGTCAACTGCGAAAACGAGGAACAGGCCAAGAAGGAAGGCGCACAGCTGGCCAAGCTGTTCGCGCTGCCCGTACACGACCGCGGTCCCAAGTGCGATTTCATCGGCGACATGTTCGAAATGATGAAGGCTCCCGGACGCGGCGCCAAGGGTCACATCGCCATCGGTACCCGCGACATCGAGCGCGCCATCTTCCACATGCAGCTGCGCGGCTTCGAATTCGACGAGCCCATGCGCAATGAGAAGGGCAAGATCACTGCCTGCTACCTCAAGGAAGACATCGCAGGCTTCGCATTCCATCTCCTGCAGAAGTAACCAGAGGGCTCTGCCCTCCGGACTCCCGCTTAAGGGACGAATGTCCCTTAAGAATCCCGGGCTGGGGAGGGGATAGAATTTATAGTGCTGTCTGTCTATGGTCAGTGGGCCCAGCCCCTGACCATAGAGGAAAAGATAAAGGAAAACCCGCTATATAATCTGAACGATTGTATAGCGGGTTTTCCTTTTGCTCAAAACAATCTCTGCCCGTCGGGGTTTGG
>JAZRPZ010000036.1:0-25967 GCA_045649485.1 Clostridia bacterium | reverse complement strand
CTCGTTTTCCATCTTCATTGCCTCGAGGATGCAGAGAACGTCGCCCTTCTTGACAGCCTGGCCGGCGGAAACCTTGATGTCCAGGATGGTGCCGGGCATGGGAGCGTTTACGGGATCGCCTGCGCCTGCAGCGGGTGCGGGAGCAGCAGCGGCCTTGGGTGCGGCAGCGGGAGCGGGAGCAGCGGCGGGAGCAGCAGCGGGAGCGGGAGCAGCTACGGGTGCGGGAGCAGCCACAACGGGAGCGGCAGCCATCACAGGAGCAGCAACGGGAGCAGCAGCGTAAACGGGAGCGCCGCCGATTTCTTCGACTTCGACCACATAAGCCTGGCCGTTAACGGTGATATTGAACTTGCGCATGGTTTATTCCTCCTGTTATATCCTATATAGATCAGAAGCGGCTTACAGCCTCGGTGCGGGCAGTCTTCTTCCAGCCGGAAGAACGCTTTACGGAACGCACCACGAAGCGGGTGTTTGCATCGCAGGCAGAGATCGCAGCGGCGATCACGGCGATGATCTGGGGATCGGTCACATATTCGCCTTCGTCCTCGGCGGCTTCTTCAACTGCGGGTGCTTCCTCAACAACGGGTGCGGGAGCGGGAGCAGCTGCGGGCTCAGCCTTGGGAGCGGGGGCGGCTTCCTTCTTCTCAGCCTTGCCTGCGCCGGTAATGGCACGCAGGATGAAGCTCAGACCGTAGATGCAGCAGATGAGCAGAATCAGTGCCGCAAAAACGATAGAGAGGCCGATAAGAGTGACCTGTCCGCCGTATGCAAAAATGTTGCCCATTATGTCTCCTCCTTAAAGCGGCATGTTGCCGTGCTTCTTGGCGGGTTTGCTGTCGCGCTTGCCGGAGAGCATCTCCAGAGCGGAAGCGAGCATTGCGCGGGTAGCGGCGGGCTCGATAACGTCGTCAACATAGCCCAGCTGAGCAGCCTTGATGCCGTCGGCAACGTCATCGCAGTAGCGCTGCTCGAGCTCGGCACGCTTGGCGGCGGGATCGTCAGCAGACTTCATCTCATCTGCGTACAGCAGCTGAGCGGCGATCTTGGGGGTAACAGCGGAGATGACAGCGCCCGGCCATGCATAAACCATGTCGGAAGCGGCGCGGGAAGCCTGGGCTACGTAGCTCATGCCAACGGCGTTGCCTGCGATCAGAGCGATGCGGGCGGTGGTTGCCTCGGCGTAAGCGAACATCAGCTGGCTGGCAGCGCGTGCAAGCTCGCCCTGGGGAGCGGTGTTGATCTTAACACCCATGCTGTCAACGATGGTGATTACGGGAATGGAGAAGCAATCGCAGAAGTTCAGGAAGCGGGAAGCCTTCTTGCAGCCGTAAACGGTCAGGCGGCCTTCGTCCTTGGAATTCTGGTTGCCGATGATGCCGACGGTAGCGCCGCCGATCTTTGCCAGGGCGGTGACCATGGAAGAAGCGAAGTCAGCAGCCAGTTCAACATACTTGTTGCCGTCTGCGATGCGCTCGATCAGATCGCGAACGTCGGAAAGCTTTTCGATGTGGTTCAGGTCGGGGCTCTCACGGTTGAGATCGTCCAGGCAGTCGGCGATAGCTTCGTCCAGATTGTTGACGGGCAGCATGCCGATAACCTTGCGGGCCTGTGCGATAGCTTCGTCATCGGTGTCTGCAACGAGAGATGCCATACCGGACTTTACGGAAGCTTCGGGGCCTGCGATCTCGTTCAGGTCAACGTTCTTGCCGCCTACTGCGGAAACAACGAGAGGACCGTTTACGAACAGGGAGCCGTTCTTGCTCATTACAACGATGTCGCTCATGCCGGCGAGGGCGGAAGCAACGCCGCCGCACTGGCCCAGTACCAGAGATACCTGGGGAACAACGCCGGAGATGGCGCTGATGCGGCCTGCGATCATTGCATAAGCGTTCAGAGCGTCTACGCCTTCGTCGAGGCGTGCGCCTGCGGTGTCATAGATGCCCACAACGGGAGCACCGGTCTTTTCGGCCATATCCATGACCTTTACGATCTTGCGGGCATGGGCTGCGCCTACAGCTGCGCCGTTAACGGTAAGATCCTGGCAGAACACGTAAACGGGGCTGCCGTCGATCAGACCGTAACCGGTCACAACACCTGCTTCGGTGTTCAGCGCGTCCAGCTCAACAAAGCTCTGGGCGTCCAGGAGAAGTGCGATGCGCTCGCGTGCCAGCAGTTTTCCGGCCTTCTTCTGCTGCTCGGTGAGCTTGGGATCGCCCTTCAGGATCGCCAGCTTGCGCTCGCGGATGACGGGCAGATTTCTTTCCACACTCATGTTTCTTCCCTCCATAGATATAGTAAACTTTCATTAATCCAACAAAAGCCAATTTCTCTATTTCGACATATCACACCTTTTATCCTGCTGATTGAAATGTAAATTTACGGTTTGTAAGCCTCCTTACTTTCGATATTTGCGGAACCTGAGCGGCGACAAGGAAGTCTCATTAATATACAGCCCCCATTTCTGTCATAATGTTGTCGTTTGCCCCTGTACAGGCAATCTGTTATAATAGGATTTAATGGGATAACTATGCCTGTCTGCATTATTGGCAGACGATACAATAAAGCTTTCTCCCGCAGGGGAGGTCTGAGAGGTGACTTACATGCAGAATGAAAACCGGATGCAGCTCCAGCTGTTTGCCGATCATGAAGACAGATCCATGATGCGCGCGGAAAGGAGACAGGGCGGCTATAACCGTCCTCCCCGCAGACGCAGAAAAAAGAATCACGGCATGGGCTACGGTGTTGCTTCTATAATAGTATCACTTGTTGTGTGGCCCGCCGGTATGTTTATGCTGTGGGCAAAGAAGCTCAGGTGGTCTGTGGGTGTTAAGCTCATTGCTTCCGTACTGAGCCTCATCATGTGCCTGTGCTGGATCGGTTTCGGTCTTACAGTACAGACCGATGATCCGCGCGTTACATATGTTCAGGACAGGATCAACGAATTCCTCGCATCTTCCGGCGAAAATATTGCAAATGCTTTCCGTGAATTCGGTGATGATGTTTCCGAAGCGACCGGCGAATTCATCAAATATGCGGGAGAAAATCTGGCGCCCGCTGTCGAATGGACCAATGATAAGATAGCACAGGGAAAAGATGCTGTGCTTGGTCTTATAGGTATCGAGCCTGCGGAAGATAATATTGCAGAACCCGAAGTTTCCGACGAGCCTGCAGATGATACTGAGCCCACCGCGGAGTCCGAGGCGACCGATGAGCCTGAAACTACCGCGGAACCCGAAGCGACGGCAGAGCCCGCCGATGAGGCGACCGAAGAACCTACTGCGGAACCTGCAGGCGAATCCACCGCTGAGCCCACTGACGAGCCCACTGCAGAACCCACCGCCGAGCCTACTGCGGAACCCACTGCGGAGCCTACTGTTGAAATAACCGCAGAAGTAGCCGACGGAACTCCCGCGCCCGGCAGAGTGACTGCCGAACCTGCTCAGCTTACCATAACCAGCGATCCCACTCCTGCGCCCACAGTAAAGCCCGCAGGTGAGGCGATCGTGTACCATACTTCTATCGGAAAGTTCTATCATGTCCGCTCCAGTTGTAAGAACATGAGCACTTCCGATCCTTACACCCTTGCAGATTCCATTGCCGACGGATACCGCGCCTGCGGTACCTGCGGCGCTCCCGATAAGAGCATCACCACCACTGACAAGACCGTTCTTTGGATGGATAAGAACAATGTGCTCCATATTACTGACGAGTGCGCAGGTTTTGACGGCAGATATACTCTTGTGATGCTTGATGATGCAGGCAATGCGCTTGCATGCAATCTGTGCGGCGCAGCTCACTATGCGCCCGATGCAGAGCTTGCAAAGCTTACTGCTGCAGTATCTGCAGATGAGCCCACTGTTGAAACCACCGCGGAAGTTACTGTTGAGCCCACCGAGGAGGCAACTGTTGAGCCTACCGCAGAGCCCACCGAGGAGGCAACTGTTGAGCCTACCGCAGAACCCACCGAGGAGGCAACTGCCGAGCCTACCGCAGAACCCACCGAGGAGGCAACTGCCGAGCCTACCGCGGAGCCCACCGAGGAGGCAACTGTTGAGCCTACTGTAGAGCCCACTGAGGAGCCTACTGCTGAACCCACTGCCGAGCCCGAAGCCGGAACGGCTCTTCCCGAGATCAAGCCCGCCGGTGAGGCTGTAGTATACCATACCGCCAACGGTGTTGGTTATCACATGGCAGAGAAATGCGTTGGAATGACCGGAGCAAAGCCCTACACGCTGGCAGAGTCCGTTGCCGGATTCTACCGCAACTGCGGAAACTGTGATGCCCCCGACGAGTCTTTGCTCACAGCCGATGAAGCAGTAATGTGGGTTGATAAGACCGGTGTATATCACGTTACCGACGAATGCGAGGCATTTGAAGGCAAATATACCCTTATGCTTCTGAGCGATGTATTTGCAGGCGATTATACTGCCTGTGCAAAGTGCCGCGCGGCAGAATATGAGGTCCTCAGAAATGCCGTTGAAGATACCGTACCCGAAGCTGTTGCTTCCGAGGCACCTGCAGCAACCGAGGTACCCGAAGTGACCGCAGCTCCCGCAGCTCCGGGCGAGGTCCTCCACAAGGCTGCCGGTGAAGCAATTGTATATCATACTTCCAACGGTAAGTCCTATCATGCGGCCGAGACCTGCCGCGGAATGTACGGTGCTAAGCCTTACAGGCTTTCCGAGGCTGTTGCGGACGGCTTCGGCAGCTGCGGACTCTGCAATGTACCGGAACCCGATATAGTAAATATGTCTGTTGTATGGATGGACGGCAATGATATTGCTCATATATCCGACGAATGCCCCGAGTTCAGCGGCAAATATACGCTGATAAGCGTATACGATGCATTTGCTGTGGACGGAATCGCGGGCTGCGCATACTGCGGCTGCGATGAATATCTTGCCGCGGAAAATGCACGCATCGAAGAACTGGCAAAGAATGCCACCGTATATTACAACGACGGTTCCAAATACTATCATAAAGCCAGCAGCTGCGTGAATATGCGCACTGCGGACGAGCATAATCTGTATGATGCGCTTGAAAAGGGTCTGAAGTATTGCAACAGCTGCAATCCTGTAACCCTTTACGAGCTGGATCCGCAGGCAGATGCCGAATAATATAACTTAAACAGGCGGCCGGATGCTTTGAGGCTCCGGTCGCCGGATTTTCAGGAGGTAATATGGGCGGAATACTGCTGCTGGCAGGATTTGAGTGCTGTGGTGTTGCTGCTGCATGGAAGCTGGCCGGCAGACGCGGTGAAATAACCCGCGTCTGGCTGGGAATGTCGCTGGGTCTTGTGATGATGATGTGGTTCCCGGCGCTGTTTGCCTTCATGCTGGATTTTACGGCGGCTGCCAACTGGTGTGGTCTTGCGCTGGCGGTGCTTGCTGCGGCGGGAGTATGGTTTGCCATGCGTGCGCCTGTTGAGAAGAAAGACAGGGATATACCGTGGCTGATGCTTCTCTGCCTCGTTGTGCCTCTGACGATACTGGGAATATACCTGCAGCATACCCATACCATCAGGGAAGTGGGAGGCGCCATGTATGTTGGTCAGTCCACATACGGTGATCTGTGCCTGCATCTGGGTATTGCCACCGGAATGCTGAACGCGCCTTTCCCGCCTACGTATACGCTGCTGCCGGGCGCTGAACTTGGATATCCTTTCCTCTCGGATACCCTCTGTTCGTCCATGATGCTTTTCGGTACGGGATTGCGTACGGCATATGTGGTGTCCGGCAGTCTGATGCTGGCGCTGGTCTATACCGGTTATGCCATATTTGCCTGGGAACTTACCAAAAACCGCATGGCCGTGGTTATCGCATATGTGATCATGTTCATAAACGGCGGCTTTGGTTTTCTGTATGTGCTTGACGGGGCAGCGGGTGACAGCAGCATGCTGCGCGAGGTATTCACCGGCTTCTACAAAACGCCCACCAATATGCCGGATCTTAATCTGCGCTGGGTAAATGTGATCTGCGATATGCTGATCCCGCAGCGCACGCTTACCGCAGGCTGGATGGCACTTATGCCCGCGCTTTATATGTTCACTCTGGCAGTGAAAAACCGGGATATGCGCACATTCGTGTGTCTTGGAATCTGGGCCGGTATGATGCCGATGATACACACCCATTCTTTCATGGGCCTTGGCCTTATTTCAGCCGGCGCCATGATATACTGCGTCGTAAAAGCAAAAGGCGTCGATTTCACGGATATATTGAGAAAATTCATCGTTTACGGCGGCATAGCGGTGCTGCTTGCCGCGCCGCAGCTGCTGAGATGGACTTTCCCTCAGACTATCGGCGGCGGTTCGCTGGCAGTAAGGTTCAATTGGGTCAATAACAACGGCGACAATACTTTCATAGACGGCTATTTCTGGTTCTGGATAAAGAATGTAGGCATTGTATATCTCCTGGTTTTGCCAGCCGCAATGAATATGCACAGCACAGGAAAGGCGGTTGCCTGGGGTGCGCTCGCAATATATGTTGTTGCGGAGATATTCCAGTTCCAGCCCAATCCCTACGACAACAATAAGCTTTTTTATGTGGCCTATATCGCTGTGACGCCCATGGTCGGCGCATTTGTGGTAACTGTATGGAAACGGCTGAAGGGGCTTAAAGTGCGTGTCGGCATGCTGGCGGTATTTTTGCTGCTGGCCACGCTTTCGGGCGCATTGTCCATCGGACGCGAAGTGGTATCCGAATACAGGCTTTTCAGCGCAAGCGAAGCCGCAGCGGGTGAATTTGCTGCGGAGACGCAAAGGGATTCCGTATTCCTTACCGGAACCCAGCACAATAACCCCATTACTGCGCTGGGCGGCAGACAGATAATCTGCGGCACACCGAATTACCTGTATTTCCACGGAATCGACTATACCAATGAGTATTATGCCGTAAAGCGCATGCTGGAAACGCCGGGCGAGTATCCGGAGCTTTTTGAGGAATATGGCGTGGACTATGTCTATATTTCCAGCTATGAGCGCGGTTCGTTCAAGGTGGACGAATGGTATTTCATCGAGAATTGTGAAGCTGTGTTCTCAAGCGGGGATGTTACTATATACAAATTTACAAACTGAGCGTATAATTATATATGGTACCCCATATTCGGAGGATATTTTGGATGTCGAAAAGATTCGCGCTTGCAGCGGCGCTTGTTATTCTGGCTGCAATAATGACAGGCTGTTCGGTTGAAGGCGTGCTTGATGCTACTCCCGTGCCCGAACTTGGCGTGGATATAATCGTACCCTATGCCACTACCACCGTTTCGCCGGAAGCTACGCCCGAACCTGTAGCGCTGTATATCACCGGCGATGGTGAAGTAGTGCTGAACGACGCTGCTGTCATATCCGGCAACGGGGATGAAGAAGGAATGGTGACTGCCAGGCAGTATACCCAGCTCAAAAAGGGCGATACCGGTGAGGCTGTGGCTGCCATGCAGGAGAGGCTTACTCAGCTGGGCTACTATTCCGAAGGCATTTCCGGCGTGTTTGATGATGCCACCGAACTTGCGGTAAAGCGTTTTGAACGCAGTTACGGCACGATGCAGACCGGCATAGCTACTGCCGCCATGCAGGAAAGGCTCTATTCCGGTTCCGCAGTGGTCTACAATTCAGATGCATATATCGCTGCCGTGGAATCCAACTATGTGCTGCTCGAACGCGGCGATACCGGCGCAAATGTCATTTCTTTGCAGCTCAGGCTGCAGGAACTTGGTTATCCCATCAAGGAGATAACCGGCGTGTTCGACGATCAGACCGCGGAAGCTGTAAGCCTTTTCTACGAGGTATACGGTTATAAGGGCCGCGATTACGCCATCGTGGATATGCAGAAGGTGCTTTATTCCGATGATGCGATCGTGTATGTGCAGAATGACAATATAGACGATCCTTCTCTGAATGCGCTGAACCTGAGCAGGGGTCAGAGCGGCACCCGCGTTACTCAGCTGCAGTTGAGGCTTGTGGAGCTTGGCTATCTTTCCGAGGCTACCGGCGAATATGATCAGGCGACATTTGACGCAGTAAGCGCCTTCCAGGTGGCTTGCAGGGTAACGCCTACGGGCATAGCGGATGTCGATATACAGCAGCAGCTGTTCGCTTCCGATGCGCCCAAAAACGGAGAGATAAAGCAGCTGTATGCCCTGCTGCAGTGGGGTGATACAGGCGAAGCGGTGCGTGCACTGCAGGTGCGCCTTTCTGAACTTGGTTACTATAACGGCAATCCCGACGGCGTTTTCAGCGATGACATGGTAGCGACCGTCAAGCTGTTCCAGCGTTCTGCCGGAATGGAAGAGACCGGTGTTGCCACTATCGAATTGCAGGAACTGGCGTTTTCCGGAAATGCACCCCTGAGTCCCGAAAAGGCGGCGCAGGCAAAGGAAGACGAAGCAGCCGCCAAGGTCCTCATAAATCCTGCTATCCGCGGCGATGAAAACGAAGGCGTGCGCGAAATGCAGGCAAGGCTCATTGAGCTTGGCTATCTTTCCGGAACTGCCGACGGAAAATTCGGTGCAGCCACCGAACAGGCTGTGAAGGATTTCCAGGCCGCAATAGGTGTTGAGCCCACCGGAGAGGCAAGTTCCGCACTCATAAACGTTATGTATTCCGATGCGGCGCCGCTGAAGGGCCAGAAGTATTGGAAGAAGACCCAGAATTACAGGGCGCTGAAGATCGGCGATACCGGCGATGATGTTGTTGAACTGCAGGTGCGTCTGTATAAGCTGGGCTATCTCAATAAGGACGATGTTATCGATTCCGTGGGCGTGTATGAAGAATACACCGCAGCAGCGGTAAACGAGGTAATGAAGGTGCTGAATTTCCGCCGCCGCGACGGCAGCGCTTCCGCCGAATTCATTACTATCCTCTATTCCGAATCCGCGGATTCTCTGAAAAAATAAATACAAACGCCTCCCGCTGTGAAGTATATACGGCGGGAGGCGTTTTTTATTTGTGTGTCACTTGTTCAGCAGTCTTGCGATAACGGGACGATGGGATATCATCGCCGCCTGCGGGCAGAATTCCTGACAGCAGAAGCAGCGGATGCACTTTTTGCGGTCAATTACAGGCTTGTTGGACTGCATGACTATTGCATCGGCGGGGCAGACCTTTTTGCACTTCTGACAGCCGGTGCATTTTTTCTTTATCACGGCAGGCTTAGCGCTGAGGAACGCGCTGAGCGCCTTGCCTATGGGCGAACCCGCCATGAAACGTATGTCGCGGCGGGGAGGCAGCTGCACATCCTTCTGTATGAAGGGCGCGATATCGCCCGCAGCGGCGTATTTTTCAGGCGCAAGCCCGCGCCTTTCGGCGGCGGCAAGTGTCTGCACGGCAGCATGGTCTATTCCGATAATATCTGCACATGCCAGGTCGACTTCATAGGGAGAAGCGCCGGCAATGAGACAGCCGATGTACCTCGGCGTGCCGGATGTGGGGCCGTTGCCCTCCATGCCTGTTACAGCGTCCACGATATTCAGCCTCGGCTTGAAATATTCGTTTATGTCCACCAGCATGTCGGCGAAATCGTCCACTTCGGGGAAGAGATAGTGCATCTCCGGCTTGCGGGTGCCGGGCACCGCGCCGAACATGTTCTTCACCGCGGCGGACATGCCCATCATGCCGTGGGTCTTCAGCTTGCAGAAGTTTATGATGCCGTCGCATCTGTCAAGCCAGGTGGTGTATTCGAACTTTTTGGCCTTTATCGCTTCTGGGAAATTTGCCTCGCCGCATCCGAAATCGCGGTTGAGCTGCGCGCCGCATTTTTCGGCATCGCGCATACCCGTGGCGGCATAAACTCTGTCCACATACAGCTGCGTATAAAGTCCGCCGGGGCTGTCGCCTATTATTACCTCCGCGCCCTTTTCACGCAGCAGCTTTACCAGCTCGCAGATAAGCACGGGGTGAGTGGTGGCGGCGGCTTCGGGCTTCAGCATGGATACAAGGTTGGCCTTTATGCCAACGGTCATGCCGGGCTTTACCCAGCCCAGACCGTTTATGGCGGAAATAGCGTTTTCGAGCGCCTCGGCACAGTTTTTTTCGCTGTAATCGGTGCAGGGGACTATAGAAATCATGTTTGTATCTCCGGATATGTTTATTTATGTCAATTATACCATCCGATACAAGTCAAGCGCAACCCGCAATGAAATTCCACTACACTGTTAAACAGTGCGGGGTTACGGATATATTTATCGGCACAATATGTTTGTATATCCAATCTTAACACATCCGTGATATATTATACCTTTAAAAGGAGCTGAATGCAATGGACAGATGCTTCATACCTGAAGGATATAAGAGCGTGCTGAACGTGCGTGAGACCGAGCACGCCATCAAGTACGTTAAGGATACTTTTGAGAGGATACTTTCCGACGCAATGGGTCTGCTGCGCGTTTCTGCGCCGCTTTTCGTTGAGACCGATTCCGGTCTGAACGACAACCTGAACGGCGTCGAGCGCCCCGTAAGATTTGATGCCCGCGATATGAGCGGCGATATCGAGATCGTTCATTCCCTCGCAAAGTGGAAGCGCATGGCGCTGGGCCGCTACGGCTTCGGCATGCACGACGGTCTCTATACCGACATGAACGCTATCCGCCGCGATGAGGACGTGGACAATATCCACTCCATATACGTTGACCAGTGGGACTGGGAAAAGGTCATCGCACGCGAGGACAGGAATTTCGATTATCTCAAGGAGATAGTCAATACCATCGTGCGCGCGCTGGCGGCCACCGAGCTGGCGGCATGCGCCATGTTCAAGCAGCTGAAGCCCACCATCTGCCCCGAGGTGTTCTTCGTGACCACCCAGGAGTTGGAGGACATGTACCCCGATATGACTCCCAAGCAGCGCGAGAATGCCGTTGCCAAGGAGCATAAGACCGTATTCATTGCGCAGATAGGCGATAAGCTCAGAAGCGGCAAGCGTCACGACGGACGCGCACCCGACTATGATGACTGGGCGCTGAACGGCGATATCATCATCTGGAACGATGTGCTGGACTGTGCGTTTGAGATTTCTTCCATGGGCATCCGCGTGGACGAGGAATCTCTGAAGGCTCAGCTGGAGAAGGCCGGCTGTACCGAGCGCAGCGAACTGCCCTTCCACAGAGCCCTTTTGCAGGGCAGACTGCCTCTCACCATCGGCGGCGGTATCGGACAGAGCCGTATCTGTATGCTGATACTGAAAAAGTGCCATATCGGCGAGGTACAGGCATCCATATGGCCAGAAAATACCCGTGTGACCTGCGGTGAGCACGGCGTGTTCCTGCTGTGATATATGGCTTTTGAGATAAGACAGCTGCCCCGCGGCGAATATCAGGACCATCCCTTCACCGTAAGATATGTGACGGACAGATATTACGATGTTGTTGTGAGCGATGACGGATTCCGTCTTGAACTGAAGAATTTCCCTGCGCCGGTTGAACGCGGTTTTTCCGAGAAGCTGTTTTCCGCATGGCTGGAAGCGCCTGTGGTATTCGGCGCCTTTGAGGGTGAAAAGCTTATTGGATTCTTTGAAGGCAGTCCCGAAAGCTGGCACGCGCTTTTCCGCATAAGCAACGTGTTCATAGAAGAGGGATATCGCGGCAAGGGTGTGGGTTCGAAGCTTATGGAGTATGTGCTCGACTGGGCAATGAAGCAGAATATGTGGCGCGGCGTGATACTGGAAACGCAGACCTGCAATTACCCTGCTATCTGCTTTTATAAGAAGCACGGATTCAGGCTTACACGCATTGACATAACCGAATATGATAATGATGATGTGGCGAATAAGGCAGTGCGCATCGACCTGATACATAAATTCTGATAAATAAAACCCCTTTCGCATGGGATCTCCGTGCGGAAGGGGTTTTATTTATCGTCAGCGCTTGTCCAGTTCGATTGCCTTTTCCAGCGCTTTTGACGCAATGGGGGCTGCCTGTGAGCCGCCCGCGCCTGCGCCTTCGATCACCACGGCGATGGCGTAGGGATGGGCTTCATCGTATACGAAGCCGACATACCATGCGTTGGTCTCGACGGTCTTGTCGTTGCTGATCTCGGCGGAACCGGTCTTGCCGCATACGGTGTAGCCGGATATTTTGGCTCTGGAGGCGGTGCCGTTTTCGACGGCGGCATACATGTAGGAAGCTATCTCGCCTGCGGCTTCGGGGGACAGCACGCGGCGGTACTGTGTGGGGTAATATTCCTCGTGAACAGTGCCGTTGGTGTTGTATACGCGCCTGACGAGCATGGGTTCCATCATGATGCCGTCATTGGCTATTGCGCCGGTGATCATTGCCATGTGCAGCGGGGTGACCAGTACGGTAGACTGACCTACGCCCGACCAGACGAGGTCGGCATCGTTCTCCATTTCCGTGGGGAATGAGGAGTTGTAGATGATTATGTCACCGAACTTGAAGTTCTCGTTGAAACCAAAGCGTTCGGCAGTTTCGCGCATGCGCTGGGGGCCCAGCTGATAGGCTATCTTGCCGAAGGTGACGTTGCAGGATTTGGCGAATGAGGTGCGCAGGTCTACATAGCCGTGTTCGGTGTTGCCGGCGCAGTTGACCTTGGAAGAGCCGAATTCCCATATTCCCGCGCAGGAGAAGGACTGGTTTACGACGCCCCGGTCATAATCGAGCGCGGCTGCGGCAGTGATTATCTTGAAGACCGAACCGGGGGTGTAGAGACCCTGCAGACAGCGGTTGAGGAACGCGGTGTCCTCAACTTCGGCATCCTGACGGGTGAGTATCTGCAGCGGGTCGTAATCCGGTTTTGATACCATGGCAAGTATCTCGCCGGTCTTGTAATTGTAGATACATACAGCCCCGTCATAACCTTCCGGGAATATGGAGGAGACATAGGTCTGAAGTTCCGCGTCTATGGTGAGCTGTATTGATTTGCCGGTATGATTTGCTCCGGAGAATATTTCCGCGAGCCTGCCGCGCAGCGAAGCGGATATATCCATAAGGGTGGCGGAATGGAACATCTCCACTCCCGTGCCGGACATTCCCTGTGTATCGCCAACAGTCTGGGACATTGCACGGCGGGCGGATTCGTCATTCAGATATACACGGCTGCCGTCACTGGCGGTCGTGGCAAGAATAATACCGTCGCGGTCGATTATGTCGCCGCGCATCGTGCTGCGGGCGGAAGCACGTGTGTTGTAAGATGTGGAAGCCCACTGCGAGCCCTGATTATATACTGTGAGCGCGTATCCGATACACAGCACTGTAAATGCCGCGATTATCAGCATTCCTACGATGCGCAGATTGCGCCTGAGTTCTTTCACAGCATTCCCTCCTGACTGAGTTCGATAAGCTCGATGTCACGGGCTTCATCTTCCGCATTCATGGACGATATACCGGTGAGTATGCCTATTGAGAAGAAGGTGCTCACCAGTGAAGAACCGCCGGAGGAGATCAGGGGCAGAGTAACGCCGGTAAGAGGCAGAAGCTTGGTGTTGCCGCCGACTATCAGCATTGTCTGCAGGCCAAGCATGCACACAATGCCCAGCGATGTAAGCGAGTGGAAACTGCTGCGGGCATTCATGGCGGTTATAAGTCCGCGCATTATGATCATTACATATATTATCAGCAGACATACGCTGAATATGAGACCGAATTCTTCGGTGAGCGCAGCGAATATGAAGTCCGAATGATACAGCGGTATGTTTCGGGGAGAACCCAGACCGAGACCCATGCCGAACAGACCGCCGGAGCCTATGGCGACCAGCGCCTGTACTATCTGATAGCCGTATACCTGCGGATCGCTCCAGGGATTCTGCCATATGGCTATTCGCTGCTGTACATGGGGGAACAGCTTGTGTGCTATGACCGCCGCGCATCCGCCCATGCCCAATCCTGCCAGAGTAATGATAACATTGCTGGTGGCTACGAAAAACATGGCGACTGTGGTAAGGAAATAGAGCAGCAGCGCACCGAGGTCCTTCTGCACGAGCAGTATTCCGCAGCATACGGCTGCAAAGGCCAGCGTGGGCAGCGTCTTTATAAAGCGGGGATGGTTGGAAAAGCCGGAAGCAAGGATAACTATCAGCAGGGGCTTGGTGAATTCACTGGGCTGCAAAGATATGCCGGCAATAGTGACCCAGTTGGTGGCGCCGTATTTTTCTTCGCCGAAAACAAGGGGCACGATAAGCGCGCCGAGGCACAGCAGCATGAACAGCGGGGACAGTTTTTTCCATGCCTTGAAATTGCGGATGATTATTATTCCGACGAGCATTACGCCAATGCCTACGAGGGCGTATTTGGCCTGATTTCCGGGAGTTATCGGGCTTTTGGCAATGTCCTTCAGTGTTATTATGCCTATGGAACACAAAAACAGGGCCATTATGATTATTGCTCTGTCTACGGGCCATAATCTGGTTATCTGAGTTGAGACCAGCCATGTTACCGTTGGCAGCGCGGCGGCAAACAGCAGCGCCTGCATATCCACAGCTTCGCCTTTGAAAGCCAGAAGCAGTGCCGAAATGAACTGAAACAGCATGACCGCCGAAAGCAGCAGACGTGTATTCGAGCGCTTCAGCGCCTTTTTAAGTTTCTGTATATCGCGGTCGCGTGCCATATGCGGTCTCCTTTCTGTTATATATCAAAGGGGTCATCGTATTTTTTGCGTTTGATCTTTGGTTTTGCGGGCGCGTCTTCCCAGTCATCCCACACCTTTACGGGTCTGTCTTCCGCAGTATCGTCCCATGGATCGTCAGTATCGGGCTTCAATGTAGTTGGGATATCATCCATGAAAAGATCGTCCGGATAGGGGATGTTTTCTGTTTCATTGCCGGTTATGGGGTGTTCGGCTGCGGTGTGTTCATAGGAAACGGGCTGAACGGACGGTATTTCGAACATATCGGTATCGGGCTCCGGCGTGTGTATTTCCACAGAAGGAGCGGGTGTGAAATCGTATGCCCGCTGTGGCTGACGGCGTGCGCTGCGGTATGCGGACATGTCTGCGAGGTAATCGTCAGGCAGGTCGAAGAGAGTGTCGCGCTCGGTATCCGGGTGATCGGCGATGGCTTCGGTGAGAATGAGCATCAGTTCGATCTGACCGATCGTGACTCTGCTGCCGTCTGAGAGAGTAATGTCCTTTTTTGCTTCTCCGCGTCCATTATACATACGTGCGCTGCCGCCGGTGCGCAGTCTGAGTCCGTTTTCGGTCATTTCGAAGAAAGCATGCGTGCGGTGCACTGCCTGACAGCGCAGGCGTATATCAGCTTTTCCGGAAGAACCGATCATGCCTTCGCGTATCACGGGGAAGCGCATGCCCTCGCGGACTTTTCCGCCGCCTGTAATTATCAGAAACTCACCGCATACGCCGGTCTCGGGGGAAAGCCTGCGCAGATGATTTGCACGGCGGGAATCTACTATTGTGATTCTCCATGCGCGGATGACAATTATCACCATAAGCGCGGCAAACAGATAACGCGCTCCGATGGATATCAGTTCATACAGGTTTGAACTCATTCCGACAGGCTCCTTTCATGATACTTTCTCAATATAAAGATACCATATAAATGTGACTCAAATATGACTATGTGCTGAAATATACTGTGTAGACGTATCGGGAGCTCATTTTGTTACAATTTCACATATCAATCTCCGTTAGCATTTGTTATAATATAAACTGGAGAGTGATTTTAGTGGAACTGAATGTACAAATGTTTCTGACGGTACTTCCTATGGTTTTTATTGCTGCGGTGGTGGATTCCATCTGCGGCGGCGGCGGACTTATCTCGCTGCCTTCTTATACGCTGGCGGGGCTGAACTACGACCTTGCTGCAGGTACAAACAAATTTTCGGCAATGTTCGGCACTCTTTCCGCAACCATACGTTATTTCAAAAGCGGCAAGGTGCTTATCGCGCCCGCACTGTGGGCTTCCCTCATGGCGCTGCCGGGTTCTTATATAGGTACCAGGCTTGCTATGATGCTGGGCAGCGAGATCATGACTATTATTATGATCTGCGCAATGCCGGTGGTGGCGCTGACTGTTGTTTTCAGAAGAAAGAAGGATGCGCAGCCTAAGCCCATGACCCGGGTGCGCCTTGTGCTCTGTGCTGTTTCGGGATTCATTATCGGTCTGTACGACGGCTTCTTTGGTCCCGGCACCGGTACCTTCCTTATGATACTCTTTAACTGGATGGGCGGTATGGATATGGTAACCGCATCCGGTACCGCAAAGCCTGTAAATCTTGCCAGCAATCTGGCTTCGCTGATAACCCGTATCGCAGCGGGTCAGGTGCTGTTTTCGCTGGCGCTGCCTGCAATGTGTCTTTCTGTGGCAGGCGGTTACATAGGTGCATTTCTCGCTGTGCGCAAGGGCGCCCGCTTCGTCAGATACGTCATGCTGGGCGTGCTGGCGCTGCTGATGATCAAGCTGATAAGCGACATGGTGACCGGCTGAAATCTGCAGGGTGAACCTTGAGGCGGGGGACGGCGTCTAACCTTAAACGGGAGGTTTATGCCATGACTTGTTTCAAAAGATTATTGTGTACGGCAATTGTCTGCCTGCTGATGCTGCAGTGTGCATTTGCCGAGGGCTTTGACTTTGGTGAAGGCACGGGTTCGGTGCAGGTTTCCGATATTACCGATACCGGGCTTATCCGTGTGTATCTTGCTTCGCTGGATGATCCGGAAGCGCTGCTTATCACCGTGGCAGGCGAATATGCCGTGGAGGGCTCCGATGCGCTCAGGTTCGACCGCGGAGTGCAGCTGGCGATAGCTGCCGACGGCAATGATATTTACATGCATGCGGGCGGAATCACCATGAATATGGGCAGCAGTTTCACCCTTACCCGCTGTGCGGCGGACGAAGGCGAAGAAAACGGATTGTATATATACGAATCCGAAAAGAACGCCCTGTATGAAGGTGATCTGCGCATCATCTGCGTTGAAGGACGGCTGAAACCCATACTCACCATATCGATGGAGGACTATCTCTGCGGCGTGGTGGCGTATGAGATGAGCGATTCATTCCCGCTTGAGGCTTTGAAGGCACAGGCTGTGGCAGCGCGTACCTATGCCATGAGCAAAAAGGTGACCCGTGCAGCGCAGGATTATGACGTGACGGATACCACTACGGATCAGGTGTACAAGGGCTTTATCGGCGATTATACAAATGTGATCCGGGCTGTCCGCGAGACAGACGGTGTGGTGGGCACCTATAACGGCGGTTATGCCGGATGCTATTACACCGCATCAAACGGCGGACAGATAGCTACGCCCAATCAGATATGGGGCGGCGACGGCGACTACGGATATATCGTCCAGAAAGACGATCCGTACGACCTTGAAAACAGCAGGAGTCTGGTGAATGTGTATTCCACATCTGTGGAATATGATGACAGCGCGTTGTGGCAGATGATAATGCCAAAGCTGACTGTGGAGGACTGCGTTGAATTCCGTGCCGATTCCATTGTAGGTGTTCAGATGAGCTCCCCTCTTTTCGAAGGCAGTATCATGTATGCCGATATGGTCTTTGAGGTAAGCCTTTCCGCAAGATATATGGAGTTTACCGAGGTGGATTTTGACGGCGATATGCTGCTTGGCTGGGCTACCGGCAAGGTGTTCATCGACGATAAGTGGTATCAGTGGAGCATAAGCGACTGGAAGCCTGTTGAGGAGAACCGGTTCGTCACCCTCAGCGTATATGATGAAATAAAAGACGGACTGAATCTGGATCTCAATTCCCGTGATTATGAAGTGGCGACCGCAAGCGTCACCGACGGCGTATGTACAATCGAAATGCGGCGATTCGGTCACGGCGTGGGAATGAGCCAGCGCGGCGCACAGGTGATGGCCGGCGAATACGGCTTCAATTATCTGGAGATATTGAATTTCTATTATCCGGGAATGCAGCTGGAACGCATCGAATGGCTTGAAACAGATCTGCCCGAACTTGGAGAATTGCCAAGGGGAATAATAACCGAAAGACTGCTTATCCCTCCGGCAGAGGGAGATCTGGGTCAGCTGCAGGAAGGCGAATATTTCGCATGTGTACGGCTGGACAGCGCGGATTCACGGCTGAATGTACGCGCGCAGCCTACTACGGAATCGGGAGTGGTAGCGAAGCTTGATACCGGCTACAGGCTGGTAGTTATGGAAGTTACGGAAGACGGCTGGGCCCACGTAAGGGCAGCAAGGTTTACCGGATATGTCAAGCTCGACTATATAACGGCGGAGTGATATACAAATGAAACGGGTTTGGACCGTCATTGCGGCGCTGATTGTTGCGTCGGTCATACTGACCGGCGTTTTCGGCGCGCATGCCGGTACCGGACCCGTTTTTTCTGATGATCGCCGCTGTACGGTGCAGTTTGACGATTCAGGCAGCGTGACGCTGATGTTCAGTCCTTTGGTGAGCGGTCCATACGACCTGTATGCCTTCGGCGCCGCTGAAATAACCCGCGCAGAAATACGTGTGGGCAGCGATGTGCTGGCAAGGGGATCGGGTATAGGGCATATTCTGACGGCAGAATTGTCGGCAGGCAAGGTATATGTGTTCGAACTGGAAGGCAGCGGGCTTGCGGAGATCGAACTTATGCAGCATGCAGCCGGCCGCAGTATACTTTTGCCCAGAGATGTACAGGGCATTGCCAAGGGAACATTTGCGCTGCCCGGAAGTGTGATGTGGTATCGGGCAGAGACAGATGCTGTTTCTGCGGGAATATACATAACGCCGGATAACAGCAGCGATATGCTGATTAAAGCCGACGTGTATGCTGAGGACGGAACCCTGGCCGCATCATCTTCGGAGATGGCCGGCGGAGGCTGCATGGCGTATTTCGAGCCCGTAGAGAACGGCAGATATTTTATAAGGGTGTATTCTCCTGCAGGCAGCCGTGGCGGATTCAGCCTGCGCATAATAGAAAGTGATAAGGAAAAGCCCGAAAGCGTTGAAACAGTAACGGATAATATCGTTATCCGTGAGGGAGACATGCGTTCGCTTAAGGCGCGCACCGGTTCTTTCGGCGCGGGAACCGATCTGATTTGGGTATCTTCCGATGCGGCTGTAGCGGAAGTGAACCAGAACGGCGTTGTGACCGGAATATCGGAAGGCACCGCGCAGATATTCGTATATGCATATGGCGGACTATGTGCGACAGTGGATGTTGCGGTGAACAGAGTGCAGCCCGAATATATCGCGTACAGAGGCGATTATATGAATGTGCGCGTGGGTGATGTGCTCACGCCGTCCATTCAGATATATCCCGCGGCTGCAGCGGATGACGAAAGCATAGTATATTCCTCAAGCAATGAAGACGTGATACTTATATCCGGGACCGGCGAAATAACCGCTGTAAGCGAAGGACAGGCAGTGATCTCTGCGGCTTATGGCGATTTGCGCAGCGAGATGACGGTGAATGTGGAAGAAGCGCCCGTCAGATACCGTGTGCTTATGATAAGCGAGCAGAACTATGCGCAGGATGTGAACACCGTTCGAATAGGTGCGGTGAATACAGTAAATAATCTGGAAGCGCTGTTTTCTACAGCCTCTTATGACGGTTCAGCCTGCGATATTACGGTGAAAACGGATATCACGGCGGATGAAGCCTATGCCGCGATCGATACCGCGTTCGCAGGCGCACAGGAGAAGGATGTATCGATATTCTATATATCCTGCCACGGATATTATGAGAACGGTATGACCATGCTGCAGTTTGTGGACGGCTCCGAGATTGCCGCATGTGACCTTGAACGTGCTCTGCGGAAGGTGCCGGGCACGGTGGTGGTAATTGCCGATTGCTGCGACAGCGGCGGACTTATCGGCAGCTATGAAGATATGGCGCGGATGAACGGCGGTATAATTACTGCGTTCTCGGGAGAAGGCGCAGTGTTCTCATCCACAAAATACAAGGTCATCGCAAGCGCAGGAGTGGGGCAGGACAGTTATCGCCTGGGCTACGCTGCCGGTGAAAATGATGCGGTCACAGTGTTTGCATGGGCATTGTGCGATGCGCTGGGCTGGGATGTGGACGATAACCGCAGAGGCGCTTTGAATGCGGACACGAATTACGACGGCAGAATAACCCTGTGGGAAGCATATCTCTACACCGACCGCCGCGTGATGTGGTATCTCTCCCGCGCGGGTACGGATTTTGTGCAGGATGTGCAGGTGTATCCCGAGGGCGATATGTTCGTGCTGTTCGAACGATAAAGAAAAGACCGTTCTTTACGAACGGTCTTTTTGTGTGCTGTGATTATGCTGCAGGATAAATATTTAATGATAAACGTAAAAAAGATATTGACAAACGTATGGGGTGGTGATATAATCCATTTAACGATAAACGTTAAATGATTGATGGCGGAGGAATCGGTATGAAAAACGAAAAGCTTGTGAAGGCTGCGGGAATGCTCGATCAGTTGGCAAAGATGCTGGGCGGTATGGCTCATGTATGCGGCTATGTATGCTTTGTGTTTGCGGTGCTGGTGCTGATATTCGGCGGCAGGATGTTCGAAAGCGCATCTGTTTCGCTGGACCTGGATTTTATAAAGCTGCATCTCACCGAGGGCACTCAGATAGATATCGGCAAGATAAAGCTGTATGCCTGCGTGGGTCTGACGGCTGCGGGAGTTCTCCTGTTCCTGGTACATTATGCGATGAAGTTGGTGCGCGGAATATTTGCTCCCATGAAAGAAGGCCGTCCCTTTGATGAGCAGGTGCCCGGAAATCTCAAAAAGATCGCGTGGATATCTCTCGCTGCCGGTCTGGTGATACAGGTCGCGGGAATCGTGGAACGCATCATTCTGACTATGGCGTATCCCATGGACAGCATATTTGCTTCTGAAGTGATAAAGAATGTGGAGTTTCTTTTCGTAATGGATTTCAATTTCGTTATAGTATTCTGCGTGCTGATGCTGCTTTCTCACGTGTTTGCCTATGGACAGCAGCTGCAGAAGGAATCCGACGAGACGCTGTAAGGAGGACATCATGGCTATCATACTCAGACTCGACCGCGTGATGGCGGACAGAAAGATGTCTCTCAACGAGCTTTCGGAAAAGGTGGGCGTTGCAAACGTAAACCTTTCCAAGCTGAAAAACGGCCACGTCAGCGCCATAAGGTTTTCTACTCTTGATGCCATTTGTAAAGCACTCAACTGTCAGCCGGGCGATATACTGGAATATAGCGAGGAATAAAAAACGCCTCCCTGTGATGTTTTCACGGGGAGGCGTTTGCATAGGCGGATGAGATATCACAAAACCGATTCCATTATGATGTATTCGCCTTCGCTTACAACGGTGAATTTGTTTTTCAGCCAGAAAGCAAGGCTTTGGGGATTTCCCCTGTCCACTCCGAGGCGTATCTTTCCGAAATTGGACTTTTTGAGATTGATGCGGATATCGTTTATTATACCCGACCCTATGCCCCGGCGCTGATACTTCACATCGGTCATGAAAAAGCCGATGAACGCCGTGTTTTCCGAGGGATAGCCGGCGATGAGGTCCATGACGGCGACAAGAACATCATCTTCGAAAAAGCCGACATAGTATTTGTCGCTGCCTGTTTTCCCGGGCGGCAGGGCAGCCATGTCTTCAAGTATGCTTTCCCTTGTGACAAACGGCGGGTGGTAGCGATAGAAGATGTGATTTTCGCGGCACAGGTCATAAACGATACCGACATCTTCGCTGTTCAGCCTGCGCACGGAATATCTGCCGGAAAGAGATGCGGCTTCCATGATGTTCACTCCAGCGGAGGCAGCGGACTGTCATCGCTGAAGAGGGCAGGGTATCTGGTGAGATATTCCACGGCGATATCTGCGGTCTGTACCGCATCACACAGCAGGCAGTTTGCATCGCCGAATTTTGCGCGCTTCATTGCGCCGCTCTCAAGGTATACATCGTCCATCTTCACGAATCGGTCGGAGATGGCTTCCTTGTGGCGGTGCTGCGGCACGGTGTAGCGGGTGCCGTCAGGGGCAATGGTGTAGAGGATGTGCGCTTCTTCGGTAAGTCTGTCGGGCACATCCACCCATTCTTCAACGGAATGCAGGAAGGTATAGCGTCCCAGACCGACGCCCAGCATCAGTATCTGCGCGCGGCGGTCGTACAGCCTGCCCCAGCAGCCCTCGCGGGGACATGGGGAATTGGTGAGTTCTTCCCCCTTTACGTATTCGGCAGCGTCTTTGCCTATGGCGGCTATGGAATGGGTGGGGTGAAGGGAGCGTACCACGCCCTCGCGCTTCATGAACATATTGGTCAGAAGACCTACGCAGGAGGGCTCGGTAGCTGCATGGAATACCGGGTTTTCGAGGGATATCTGCGCCCAGGTGTGGGTGGGCAGTATAAGCAGACCATCCTTCATGTATTCGATGAATGCGTCGAGCACGGTGTCCGCGCCGCCTTCCACTTCGCCTATGGACTTCATGGAAGAATGGATGAGCAGGGTGCCTTTTGGGTCTATGCCCATATCGGCCATGTGCTGCATGAGCTGCTGTTTGGTGTACATATCTCTATTCTCCGTATTTTTATTTCGCCCTCAGTTCGTCCATAGAGGGCATTCTGATAGGTATTCCGCCGCTGCGGGAGGATTCATCCGCCAGAAGTCCGGGCAGGGATACCTTAATGCCGTATTCCACGCCGAGTTCGGGTTTTCTGTCTTCTATAACGGCATTTATGAATTCGGCGACCATCAGCGGGTCTGCGCCGCCGTGACCGAAATCACCTGCGCCGGGGGTGGCAAGACCTATGGGCAGTTCGATTTCCCTGTAGGGATTCGGGTTGTCGGGAAGGGATGCATAGGTATGCCTGTCCTCAAGGCTGCCCAGCCTGCCGTTTTCGAGAGAACCCTTGCTGCCGTAAATAATGAAGTTGTGTCCGCCGCGGTGGGTGCTGCCGAAGCCGATGTATATCTTCACCACGGCGCCCTTTCTGGTCTTTACCATGGCGATGCCGTCGGTGGGTGCGGGATGCCGTTCGTACATGGGATTGATATCCGGTATGAATCCCGAAACGGTATCCGGCTCGTCATCCAGTATGAACAGGATAGGGCCGAGGTTGTGGGTCACATAGTGTACGGACGGCATATAGGTGCGCCACGTGGGTCTGCCGTCGGGCAATTCCATTTCATGCCAGGGGTGGATATAATCGGATTCACAGAACAGCGCCTGTCCCAGCTTGCCCTCGTCGTAAAGCTTTTTCCACTGACGGATGAAATACCAGTAGCAGCAGTTTTCACCTGCCATGTATATAACATCCGGATTGGCGTCCGCAGCGCGCAGCAGCCTGCCTGCGTCTTCGGCGGAGCCTATGGTGGGGATCTCGCTGAGCACATGTACCTTTGCGTTCAGCGCCTTTACAGCCATGTCCGTGTGCTGCGCGATGTGGGTGGCAACTATCACGGCGTCGACGTCCGATGCGAGCAGTTCATCCGCAGAGGTAAAGCAGCGCTCTTCCGGCAGGGCGAATTTCTCACGGCAGGCGTTCAGATTTACGGGGTCAATATCGCATATGGCATGTATGTCCACGGCGGGATGCATCTTTGCGGCCTCAAGCAGATACTGACCGCGGGAGCCCACGCCTATGCAGCCCAGTTTTACCCGCTTTTCCATATCAAATACCTCTTTATACGCATAAGGACACACCGCAAGCGCGGTGTGTCCTGTGTTTTATCAGTCCAGAATGATGGCGGCAACCAGCACGAGGTCGGTATCGCCGTTGTTCTCAACTGCGTGTCCGTGACCGCTCAGGGTGGTCATGGAATCGCCGGCGGTTACTTCGTACCATTCGCCGTCGTCGCAAACGCGGCCTGCGCCTGCTGCGAAGTAGAACAGCTCGCCTTCGCCCTCATGGACGTGGTAGCCGATGCCGCAGCCGGGCTTCAGGGTGATGGTGGAGAAAAGACGCATCTTTGCGGGAAGCTCGGGAGAGAGTGCGGTGAGCACAGCCTCGCCTGCGCCGCCGCGCATGCCGACCTTAACGTCGACGGGCATGTCGTTTTTGCGGTTGATCATGTTGTGTTACCTCACATATTCCATCAGTTCGATGCGCTCGCCGTCGGGACCACGGAAGAAGATGTTCTTCACGCCGCCGCGGATCTTGTCGCTGAAGCCGACGGAGGAATCGTTTTCCATTGCGATGCCCTTTGCCTTCAGCTCTTCGACCAGTTCTTCGATGCCGGTTACTTCCAGGCAGATGTGGTCAACGATGCCGCGGGTGGGGGGATTGGAATAGGTCTCATGGCAGACCAGTTCGATGATGCAGCCGCCGTTCCTGAGGAAGCCGATCTTGGTAGCGCCGAGGTCGTCGATGCCTTCGAATGCGAAGCCCAGATTGTCAGTATAGAATTTGATGGAATTCTCGATGTTGCTTACGAATACGCCGATATGTGCCAGTCCGATTGCCTTACCCATAATTATCGCCTCCGGTGTTTTTTATCATTATATCATGCTATCGGATCACAGGCAATTGATTTTTTTTGCATATACATGATATAATATGTATAACGGCATCCTTTTGCGAGCCGGAATTGCGGTATACTTTTTTGCCCCATTATCGTAAGGTATCCCTTTGGGAACCGGAACGGAGGAAATGACAGTGAAAGACACGAAGACGAGGAAGCTTGTAATCACGGGACTTATGATAGCGCTGATGCTTGTGCTTCAGATAACGGGTATCGGCCTTATAAAGATCGGCGTTATCAATATCACTTTCTATTGTACCATCATCGCCATCGGCACTATGGTGCTGGGCCTCAAAAACGGCGTTATTCTTGGCGTGGCATTTGCCGCGATCAGCTTTTGGAGCGCTATACAGGCGCCTTCCGGACTGGTTGCCCCCCTTATGGCACAGTCCGTTCCCTATGTTTTCCTTATGTGCTTCCTGCCCAGATTTCTGGTGCCCTTTATTACATACGGACTGAACAGATTCCTGGCAAAGCGCGGCGTAAATGACAAGATATGCATCGCCGCCGGCGCTGCTGCGGGTTCTCTTACCAACACCGTATTCTATCTGGGTCTTCTGCTGCTGGGCTACGCCATCACCGTTGCCGAAAATGCCACGCTGCTGGCTACCGTGGGAAGCATCGCTCTTGCGGCAGGTCTGCCCGAGGCCGCTGCCGCCGCATTGGTGGCAACTCCCGTTGTACTGGCGCTGAGAAAGATCTACAAATAATCGGATTGGGGAATGTAATATGATACTTACCCTTGATATAGGAAATACCAATATAAAGACCGCTCTGTTTGATGGCATGAACATGGTGAAATACTGGCGCGTTTCAACCAGCCGCACCATGACTTCCGATGAATATGGCGTAAGCATCACCAGCATGTTCAGGCACGAGGGCTACGACCCCAAGTGCGTTGACGGCATCATGATGTCCTCCGTCGTACCCTCCATCAATTTCACCATCGAGCACATGTGCCGCAATTACTTCGGCAAGGCTCCCCTGATGGTGGCGCCCGGAGTGAAGACAGGCATCAATATCAAGTACGAAAATCCCCGTGAGCTGGGTTCCGACCGTATCGCGAACGCCGTTGCGGCCTATGAGCTCTACGGCGGCCCCTGCATCACCATCGATTTCGGTACCGCTACTTCTTTCGGCTGCATTTCCGAAAAGGGAGAATTCCTGGGCGGAGCTATCTGCCCCGGCATGAAGCTGGTTGCCGAGGCGCTTACCGAGCGCGCGGCGAAGCTGCCCAGGTTCGAACTTGTAAAGCCTGAGACCGTAGTGGGCAAAAATACCGTTACCAATATGCAGTCCGGCATCGTATACGGCTATGTGGGACAGATAGAATATCTGGTGCGCCGCATGAAGGCCGAACTGAATGCGCCCAACGCCAAGGTCATTGCTACCGGCGGCATGGCGGTGCTGGTGGCCGAGGAATCCAAGGCTATCGATGTGCTGGACGGACTTCTCACCCTCAAGGGTCTGAGGATAATTTATGAAAAGAATATCAGCGCTGAATATTGATTCTCCGATAGGCACGCTGGGACTATGCGCACGGGATGGATATCTCGTGCGCATAGTCTTTGGCGGACTTGAAGAGACGGGGG
>JAZRPZ010000035.1:0-7579 GCA_045649485.1 Clostridia bacterium | reverse complement strand
CGGTCGCAGCCTTCCTGTATCTTCATGGTGGCGCGGGTCTTTCCCTCGTGCCTTGCCACGAAAAGACTTTCGAAGGAAGCGCCCTTCAGGGGAGCTACCGCATTTATGGAAGTATCGGTATTCACAGCCTCTTCGAAAAGGCTTACCACTTCCGCGCGGCGCTGCACGCCTATTACGAGGCGCACATTGTCCATTGCGATTATCTTTTCGGCCTCGCGCTGGGCAAGGCAGCCTGCGGCGATTATGCCTGCATTGGGATGCTCGCGGGCAATGCGGCGCATCATCTTGTAGGATTTCTGGTCGCCGGTGCCGGTGACGGTGCAGGTGTTGAGGAGATACACATCCGCTTCGGAATTGAAGGGGACGATCTCATAGCCTGCGCGCTCAAAGGATTCCAGCATCGCCTCGGTATCGTACTGGTTTACCTTGCAGCCGAGGGTGTGGAAAGCAGCTCTTTTTTTGTTCATCAGATGTCACCCCACAGGGCCATTGCCAGTGCGGCGGAAGTGACGGCTGCGGTCTCGGCGCGGAGAATGCGGGGACCGAGGGTAACTGCGTGGGCCTCGGTGGCGTCCACTTCGCCTTCGGTAATTCCGCCTTCGGGGCCGATGAGTATGCCGATGTCGGTCACTTCGGGATACTTTGCCTTAAGATCTGCCATTTTGGTGGCGGTGGCATTTTCCCACGGAACTATCATCAGCTGGCGTTCGGACATATCCTTCAGCGCTTCTTTCCAGCTCATGGGTGCGGCAATATCCATAGGAACGGCGCGGTGGCACTGTTTTACGGCTTCGCGGGCGATCTTGCGCAGCCTGTCGCCGCGCTTGTCACCTTCGGCCTTGGCAACGGAACGCTCCATGCGCACGGGAATGAGGCGGTTTACGCCCAGTTCAGTAAGCTTCTGTGCCAAAAACTCCAGCTTTTCGGCCTTGGGCAGACCCTGATACAGGGTGATGCTCAGGTTGGATTCGTTGGAGGGCATTTCCTCCAGAAGTTCCACGGAGCCGGTCTTTTCGGTTATTTCGGTCAGACGGGCGGTCCAGCGCTGCTTTCCGGTGACGACACATACTTCGTCGCCGCTCTTAAGGCGCAGCACGCGATATGCGTGGCGGGCGTCTTCCTGAGAAAGGGCCAGATCTTCTACATAAAATGTATGCACTGTATATGCACCCCGATGCGTGAAATATCGTTATCAGTCGCGTTCGGACTGAATGGCGCACCATTCGCCCTTTTCGCGGATATCCAGGTTCTTGTAGCCGGCGGCATTGAGGGCCTCGATGACCTCATCCTGACGCTCGCGGGCGATACCGGAGCAGATGAAGCGTCCGCCGGGAGCGATGTGGGCGCGCACGGGTGCGGCCAGCATCTTGATTACGTCGGCGATGATGTTGGCGATAACAACTTCACCGGTCTCGTTTACGGCTTCCAGCAGGTCGCCGCAGCGGGTGGTGATGGTGCCGGCAAAGCCGTTCTTTTCTACGTTTTCGGCGGCTACCTTAACGGCCATGGGGTCCAGGTCGGTTGCCAGAACTTCCTTTGCGCCCATGTGAGCGGCGGCGATGGCCAGGATGCCGGTGCCGGTGCCGATGTCGATCACCTTCATGCCGGGCTTTACATATTCCTCGATGAGCTCCACACACATGCTGGTGGTCTCATGGGTGCCGGTGCCGAATGCCATGCCGGGATCGATCTCGATGATGCGGTCTTCGGGCTCGGCGTCGAATCGCTCCCAGCCGGGCTTGATGACGATGTGCTTGCCCAGACGGAAGGGCTTGTAGGACTTCTTCCAGCTTTCTGCCCAGTCCTCTTCGTCGATGGAGTGGGTGGAGCCGGTGAGCTTGCCTACAGGGAAATCGAATTCCATTGCGGAGAGGCGGCGCAGTTCGGTCTCGATGTGGGAAACGGTGTCTGCGATGCGCTCGTCGATGGGGTAATAGCCGGTGACCTTTACATCGTCGCCGATGCGGCGGGCGATCTCTTCGTCAATGATATCCCACTGTCCTTCGGGACGCTGGTTGATGGCTACGTCGTTCTTGTCTTCGATCATAACGCCCTTGCTGCCGGCTTCGATGAGCATGTTGCTTATCATGTCGGAAGCTTCGGTGGTGGTGAGTACGGTATATTCGAGCCAGTTCATAGTTACACTTCCTTTGCCATGCGCGCTTCCTGATCGGCCAGCGACAGCGCGTTTATTATTTCGTCAAGGTTGCCGTTGATAATATCTTCTATTTTATACAGGGTAAGGCCGATGCGGTGATCGGTGACTCTGCCCTGAGGGAAATTGTAGGTGCGGATGCGCTCGGAACGGTCGCCGGTGCCTACCTGCAGTCGGCGGCGCTCGGAATAGCTGCTGTCCTGCTTTTCACGCTCAGCCTCGTAAAGACGGGTCTTCAGAACGCGCATTGCCTGTTCACGGTTCTGGATCTGACTGCGCTGATCCTGAGAAGTTACCACTACGCCGGTAGGAAGGTGGGTGATTCGCACGGCGGAATCGGTACGGTTAACGTGCTGACCGCCTGCGCCGGATGCGCGGTAGGTATCGATCTTCAGATCGGACATGTTTATCTCTATCTCAACGTCCTCTACCTCCGGCAGCACCGCAACGGTGGCGGTGGAGGTGTGGATGCGTCCGCCGGATTCGGTCACGGGTACGCGCTGCACCCTGTGAACGCCGGATTCGAACTTCATCTTCTCGAAAACGTTCTTGCCCTGTATCATGGCAACGGATTCCTTGATGCCGCCCAGCTCGGTGGAGCCGTCCTCGATGAGCTTGAAATCCCAGCCCTGAGATGCGGCGTAGTGCTGATACATGCGCAGCAGCTCTGCTCCGAAAAGGCCGGCTTCGTCGCCGCCCGCGCCGGCGCGCACTTCAAGAATTGCGTTGCGCCTGTCATCGGGGTCCTTGGGCAGGAGAGCTATTCTTGCCTCATGAGTCAGCTTTTCCATTGCGGGCTCAAGTTCGGACAGTTCTTCCTTTGCCATATCCGCCATGTCGGGGTCTTCCAGCATTTCGTGAGCTTCGTCTATCTGCTGAAGCATGGTGCGGAACTGCACGGCGATGTCGTTCAGGGGAGAAAGTTCGCTGTGTTCACGCATGAGGGAAGTGAACAGCGCGGAATCGGAGATGACCTCCGGAAGGGTGATGCGAATGGAAAGCTCTTCGAAGCGGCCTTCTACCGCCTCAAGCTGCCTTGCGATGCGCTCCTGCTCGTTGAAATTGCCCTGCTGCATGTTACACCTCCGTCCATACTACTCTGTCGTTGCCGCTGAGATCCTTTATGACCGTGCCGCCGCCGAACAGCGCGCACACATCTTCTGCCTGATCATAGCCGATCTCCATATATATCCTGCCGCCCTCAGTGAGGTGTTCGCGGCATTTGTCCGCCAGCAGGCGGTAGAAATCAAGTCCGTCGTCTCCGCCGTCCAGCGCCAGCCTGGGTTCAAGCTGTACCTCGGCCTGCAGACCGGGGATATCGCGGGAAGGGATGTAAGGGGGATTGCATACGATGAGATCAAATCTTCTGCCGGCAACGGTCTCAAACATATCGCCGGTGAGGATCTCTACATTTTCCAGACCTTCGGCGTTTATGCGCTGCACATCGCCTGCGTCGGGGCTTATATCGGAAAGGGTGAGTTCAATGTAGGGGCACATCTTCTTCAGAGATATGCCTATAGCGCCGCTGCCGGCACACAGATCCAGCACTTTGGCGCCTTTTTTCCTATTAATATAATTGTATGCGGCTTCGCAGAGGTTTTCGGTATCCATCCGGGGAATGAGCACGCGGTGATCCACGAAGAATTCGTAGCCCATGAACGGCGCTCTGCCGAATATATACTGTACCGGTTCGCCTGCTATGCGCTTTTCAAGGGCGCTGTTCAGAGAAAGCTCTTCTTCTTCCGTAAGTTCGCGCATGAGCTGGGTGCGCACGCGGGAACGGGGGAGGGAAAGGCATTCTTCGAGTATCCATACGGCATCCGCCTCCGCGTCATAAGAAGGCTGAAGACGATCCTGCGCATATTTCAGAAACTGACCCAGTTTAATAGGAAACACCCCTTATCGATGCTAAAAAAACCGCCGGAAGATCTGATGATCCTCCGGCAATTTTATGTCCCAGTAATTGGCTTTGTGTCCGACCGAATGTACAGGCACCAGCCATACGGGGCGCTGGCAAATTACATGCCGTAGCGCTTCTTGAAACGGTCCACGCGTCCGCCGTTGTCGATCAGCTTCTGCTTACCGGTGTAGAAAGGATGGCACTTGGAGCAGATATCCACGCGCAGCTCCTTCTTCACGGAACCGGTCTCAAAGGTCTCGCCGCAGATGCAGCGAACGATGGTCTTGCCGTAATTGGGATGGATTTTTTCCTTCATGGTTTTCACCTCTTTGCAATCGGACTGTAGCCCCTCCGGCGGGGACTGCATCTGATTAATCACACAAGATGTATTATACCACGGGGCAAAGGGTACTTCAACAATTTTCGGTAGTTTTTACATGTGAATTTTTCTTTATAGTATTGTTTGCGTCTTGTGGAAAAATTTACATTTGATTTTTGGGGCTTTCCATTGACAAAATACCTGCAGGGTGGTACATTATATTCAAGCGTTAGCACTCGCGAGAGATGAGTGCTAACAGCCAAGGAAGGTGATCTGATTGTTGATGGATGAACGCAAGTTTATGATCTTGCAGGCGATCATCGACGACTATATCACGACCGCCGTTCCGGTGGGCTCCAGGACCATATCCCGTAAATCGGGCGTCGGATATTCTCCGGCTACTATCCGAAACGAGATGAGCGATCTTGAGGAGCTCGGCTATCTGGCGCAGCCCCACACATCGGCCGGAAGAGTGCCTTCCTATAAGGCATACAGGCTGTATGTTGATCAGCTGCTGAACGTGGCAAAACTTCCGCAGGAAGAAAGGGAACAGATGAGTTCCTTCCTCTCCAACCGCACAGATCAGGTGGAGGCGCTGATAAGGCGCGCCGCCGCGGTGATATCGGATGCCACGCATTATACCTCAGTTATTGTTTCGCCCCAGCTGAACACGCTGAGGATACGCAATCTCCAGATGGTCCCGGTATCGGACACGCTGGCGCTGATGGTGATCGTCACCAACGCCGGTATCGTGAAGGACACGGTGATACGCATTCCCGAGGGAATATCTCCCGATGTACTCTATGAAATATCCAAAATGCTCACCGAGCAGCTTGCCGACAAGCCTATTGAAGCCGTGCGCCAGCTGTTTGCGGAGATCATCAGGGATATGGGAGAGCACAGGCGCCTGCTTGCTGAAGCGATGCAGGTAATCGAGGAAAAGATGTCCCAGACGGATTATTCGGATGTGATTATCGGCGGAGGAGCAAACATGCTCTACTACCCCGAATATCAGGACATCAGCAAGGCTCAGAATTTCCTGAGCGTGCTGGAATCCCGCGATAAGCTCAAAAAGGCGCTTTCTACCGGCAACGGTATGGAAGTGACCATCAGGATAGGCCCGGAAAACGCCCTTCCCGAACTGAGTGACTGCTCCATTGTAACCGCCACCTATCAGGCGGGCGGACAGTCCAAGGGCACTCTCGGCATCATAGGCCCCACCCGAATGAATTACGGCAGGGCGATATCGGTGCTCAGATACATGGGAATGGCGCTGAGCGAGCTGCTGTCCGAAAGAAAATAACGACAGGCCAGCCTGTTTCAAGGATGTGAAATCAAAATGAATCCCAATAAGGAAAATCCCGAAGTAATGGAGGAACAGGTCCCCGCAGCCGAGGAACAGGCCGAAACCGTTCAGGAACAGCCTGCCGCCGAGGAAGTTGAGACCGAGGGCACCGTCGAAGAATGGAAGGCAGCCCTTGAGATCGCCGTAAAGCAGCGTGATGAGTATCTTGATTCTCTGCGCCGCGCACAGGCCGATTTCCAGAACTTCAAGCGCCGAAATTCCACCGCCCGCAGCGACGGTTATGAGGAAGGCGCAAGGGAAGTCGTTGCGGCAATGCTGCCCGTTATCGATAACCTTGAGCGCGCCATCGACGCCGCCGTAAAGGCCGGCGACGAGGGAAGCCCCATGCTGGAAGGCGTAAAGATGACCCTCAAGTCCATGCTGGACAGCTGCGGACGTTTCGGTCTGGCCGAGATCCCCGCGGAAGGCTGTGAGTTCGATCCTGAGGTGCACAACGCAGTAATGCGCGAAGAGACCGACGATCCCGGCAAGGTTCTGGAAGTATTCCAAAAGGGCTATAAAATAAAAGACAGAGTTATCCGCTATTCTATGGTAAAAGTAAGCGTTGAATGATTTAGGAGGCAAATATAATGGCTAAGATTATCGGTATTGACCTTGGTACTACCAACTCCTGCGTTTCCGTTATGGAAGGCGGCGAGCCCACTGTTATCGCGAACGCCGAAGGCGCCCGCACCACTCCCTCTGTTGTAGCATTCGCAAAGAACGGCGAGCGTCTGGTCGGCCAGGTTGCAAAGCGCCAGGCTGTTACCAACCCCGATCGCACCATCATCTCCATCAAGCGTGATATGGGCACCGACCGCAAGGTTCAGATCGACGACAAGGGCTACACCGCTCCCGAGATCAGCGCAATGATCCTGCAGAAGCTGAAGGCTGACGCCGAAGCTTACCTGGGCGAGACCGTTACCCACGCAGTTATCACCGTTCCCGCATACTTCTCCGACTCTCAGCGTCAGGCCACCAAGGACGCCGGCCGCATCGCAGGTCTGGAAGTAGACCGCATCATCAACGAGCCCACCGCCGCAGCTCTGGCTTACGGTCTGGATAAGGGCGATGCTCACAAGATCCTGGTATACGACCTGGGCGGCGGTACCTTCGACGTTTCCCTGATGGAAGTCGGCGACGGCGTATTCGAAGTTCTGGCAACCGGCGGCGGCACCAAGCTGGGCGGCGACGATTTCGACGAGCGTCTGATCCAGTACATCGCAGAAGAGTTCAAGAAGGAAAACGGCATCGATCTGCGCAACGACCGCATGGCAATGCAGCGTCTTAAGGAAGCAGCAGAAAAGGCCAAGATCGAGCTCTCCGGTCTGATGAGCGTAAACGTAAATCTGCCCTTCATCACCGCAGACGCAACCGGCCCCAAGCATCTGGATCTCACCATCTCCCGCGCAAAGTTCAATGAACTGACCGCTGATCTGGTTGAGCGTACCATCATCCCCCTGAACCGTGCACTGTCCGACGCAGGCCTCACTGCCCGCGAGATCGATAAGGTCATCCTGGTCGGCGGTTCCACCCGTATCCCCGCTGTTCAGGAACCAGTTCAGCGCGCGACCGGCAAGGAGCCCTACAAGGGATTCAACCCCGACGAGTGCGTTTCCATCGGCGCAGTCCTCCAGGGCGGCGTTCTGGGCGGCGACGTAAAGGACATCGTTCTGCTGGACGTAACTCCCCTGTCTCTGGGCATCGAGACCCTGGGCGGCGTGTTCACCAAGCTGATCGAGCGCAACACCACCATTCCCTAACCGAAGCCTGCGTTATCATAGAGGTAATTGAGAACGGTGTCCACATCGCTGCCCTGAGCGGAGGGAATGGTGGCCACCACGATCTGGGCATTGTATG
>JAZRPZ010000034.1:0-4642 GCA_045649485.1 Clostridia bacterium | reverse complement strand
GATGATGGTGGGCGCAATGTCCTTGATGGAAACAGGGTCCTCGATTACGCCCTTGAGGCCCCTGCCGTGGATGATGACGGGAATGAGCATATCCTCGTCCATATCGGTGCCGTGGGAACGCTCATGTCCGCCGTGGTCGGCCACGATGATGGTAACGGTGCCTTCGGGAGCGGTTTCGATGAGGCGCTTGATGCAATCCCAGCTCTGGTTTACGGAGCGCAGATATTCTTCGCCCATCCAGCCTTCATTATGACCTGCGGAATCTACCCAGCCCAGGTAGGTGAAGGTGAAGTCCATGCCCAGCTCATTGATGCCGCGGATGGAAGCATCGGTCACATACTCGTTAGCCTTTTCATAGCCGTACTTGCGGCCGGAGAAGAAGCAGGCATTGTGCAGGTTGGAGGGGCGGGCAAGATCTCTGATCTCTTCCCAGTTGTAGTAAATGCCGCAGCTCTTGCCGCCAATCTTCAGCTGCTCGCAGATGCCGTTGATGGGGCGCACCTGGGGCATGTAGGTGTTGGTGGTGATGCCGTGGCGGGTGGGGTCAACGGAATGGAACAGGGACATATGGCAGGGCAGGGTCACGGAGGGCATGACGGTGCGCGCCTTCATGGAATACAGGGACTTGCCCTTGAGTTCTTCGATATAAGGATTGCCGCAGGCGGGCAGGGAATCGGGACGCATGCCGTCCACCAGAATGAGCTGTACTTTGGTCATGAGTGAACGCTCCTTTATATATAAACATTGGATGTTACTGTGAACGGCTATATTATACACCCGAAGCAGAGGCGTGGCAATGTTATTTCCGTATTTGACGGTATTTATTGACATACAGGGTAGGGGGGTATATAATTCGTTTATAAAGTTAAATTCGGAGGTAGATCACATGTATGTAAATGTACCGCCCCTCGGCTGGAATACCTGGAATACTTTCGGTGAAAACATAAATGAAAAGCTTATCCTTGAATCCGCAGATGCTATGGTAGAGACCGGTCTTCTGGACGCGGGCTACGAGTATCTGGTAATCGACGATATCTGGCATCTCAAGGAGCGCGATGAAAACGGCCGCATGGTGCCGGACCCCGAAAAGTTCCCCCACGGCATGAAGTATGTGGCAGACTATGTGCATTCCAAGGGCCTGAAGTTCGGCATGTACTCCTGCGCCGGCTATCTGACCTGCGCCGGCTATCCTGCCAGCTATGATTACGAATGGGTAGACGCCCAGACCTTTGCTGAGTGGGGCGTTGACTTCCTGAAGTACGATTTCTGCTTCCATCCCATGACCGTGCGTCCCGACGTGCTCTACAAGCGCATGGCACTGGCTCTGGCCAACTGCGGCAGGAAGATCCTGCTCTCCGCCTGCTCCTGGGGCAGCGAGAACACCAAGCAGTGGATCAAGGAGACAGGT
Organism: Clostridia bacterium; assembly: GCA_045649485.1. Lineage (GTDB taxonomy): Bacteria > Bacillota > Clostridia > Christensenellales > Aristaeellaceae > RUG11247. The sequence goes on along the minus strand of JAZRPZ010000034.1, from coordinate 3,234 downwards.
GTTGGCATGTGGCGCTCCACCGGCGATATCAATGACAGCTGGGAATCCGTGAAGATGCTTGCCCAGAGCCAGCTCAAGGTGCAGGAATACAACGGCAAGGGCTGCTTCAATGACATGGATATGCTCATCGTCGGCATGAACGGCAAGGGCAACGTAGGCTTCAAGGGCTGCACCACCGAGGAATACAGGACCCACTTCTCCCTGTGGGCGCTGCTGAACTCTCCTCTCATGATCGGCTGCGATATCCGCGATATGGACGAGGACACCAAGGCTATCCTTATGAATAAGGAAGTTATTGCCATCAACCAGGATCCCCTCGCCAGCCAGCCCTTCTTTGCCAATAACTATATCTTCAAGCCCAATCAGGCCCGCAAGCCCGAGGATCCCTATTTCGAGGAGTATCCTCTGGATCTGCCCATGATCGCAAAGTATCTGGACAACGGCGATATCGCTGTGGGCTTCTTCAACTTCACCGATGCGGACACCACCCGCTGGCATCTGACCCTTACCTGCGATAACCTGGGTCTGCCTCTGAACTGCGGCAAGACCTTCGTTGCCACCGACCTGTGGACCGGTGAGGAGATAAAGAGCTTCAACGGCACCATCGAGCTGCAGAAGCTGGAAGCCCATGCCTGCCGCCTGTTCCGTGTGAAGATCGTAGACAAGTAATATGGCTGAATGCATGGAATGCGGACGGGATCTCACTTCCGATGAGATAGGTCTGCACAAAAAGATGATCAACCGCGGGTCTACAAAGTTCATGTGTATAACCTGCCTTGCGGCGTTCTATCACTGCGAGGAAAGCCTTCTCGAGAAGAAGATAGAGCAGTTCCGCAGACAGGGCTGCATGCTGTTTTCGCCGAAAAAGGATTGAGCGCATGCCGGAAGATATCATTGAACTCATTCTCAGGTTTTTCATGGATGCGGAGGATAACAGGCACAGAAAAGAGATGCCCGAAATTGAACGCATCGAAGAGGAAAATAGGGGATATGATCCCAAGAAAAGGGACATCATGGCAAAGATCAGCCTGATGGCCTCCGGTGTGGTTTTCGTGGTGGTTATACTTATTGCGATTATTACAAGATGATATACTTAAGCCCCGGCGGATATATCTCCGCCGGGGCTTGCTTTATGTATTTCTTGTACGGAAACGGTTTTCGGCAAACATTATCCTTATTTCGCCGGCGCACATTAGAACGGCGGGAATTGTAGAGATGACATCGCATATGGGATATGCCAGCATCAGCCCCGTTTCACCAAGGAAATGCTGCATTATGAGCATTACGGGTGCGAATATAAGCAGCTGTTTAGCCATGGCGAGCCCCAATGTGCGCAATGCTTTGCCGGTGCCGTTAAGATAACTCATGCAGTTCATCAGCAGCGCACAGACAGGCAGACCGATAGCCATGTATCGCAGCATGCGTGCGCCGCTTGATACGAGAGCATCGTCTTCGGTGAACAGCCGCATAAGCATGCCGCCGCCGAGAGCAAAAACGGCAGAACCCGCAAGACAGACGGCAGTACCGATGGCGAGAGATGTAAATATGCCGCTCAGCAGGCGCTTGTGATTACCTGCGCCGTAGTTGTAGCCGATGAAGGGCTGTATGCTGAAGGCGAGGGCATTTACTATTGATACCGCCACGGAATATATTTTTGAACAGACAGATATGGACGCCATGGTGTTGCCGCCGAATGAACCTGCTATCGCAAATCCCATACCTACCGTGAATGACATAATGACGGAGGATATGGTGGATGCGAGAGATATTTTGAATATGAGGCTTACATCGGTCGGGACGGGGATGATGCCGCGGGCGGATATTTCTTTTCTTGTGTAGGCGATGCTGACCAAGAGAGATGCCGCGCAGCCTGCCAAGGTTGCCCAGGCTGCACCGGTCATGCCCATATCGAATGCGAGTATGAACAAGGGGTCAAGTACGATGTTTACAACTATACCTGTCATGGATGCAATGCTCGCCTGACGGGCGCGGCCTTCTGCTCTTAATACGCCCTGCAGCGCGGAGCTTACGGCAGTAATTGCAATACCGCCGATTATGATGCGCAGATAATCCGCTGCATGGCGGTATACTGCGCCTTCCGCGTTCATCATTCGGAGCATTGGTCCCATGAGCGCAAGGGCGATGGGAGTTATGATAAGGCTCAGTGCCAGTGTGCCGTATACGCAGAAGTTCCGGCATTTTGCTGTGCCGTCGATATCGCCGGCACCCATTTTTATAGAAATGAGCTGAGGCGCGCCCGAGCCTATCATGCCCGCAAGTGCGCTGAAAAGCCACATTACCGGCATGGCAAGCGAAACTGCGGAAAGCATGGCTGTGTCGCGCAGCATGCCTATGAAATAGGTGTCGGTAAGATTATATATCTGAGATACAAGAGTGGTCAGCAGAGCGGGTATTGCAAGCTTCCGGAAGGTTTTTATTACCTTTTCGTCTGAAAGCAGGTATTCGCTGTTTTTCATGTTTTTTATTCTCCTTATTGTTCTTGCGCTGTATAAATGGTACAATAAAGATAAATAAAAGACAACCGACTGATGGAAGACGAGTGATGTAAAACCGACAAGTGTCGTATATTGTGTTGGATGCATGACACACGGCGGAAAGGTTTAACGGAGGAAGCAGGATGAAGACAGACAGAAGAGTGAAATACACCCGGATGGTGCTCAGGGAAAGCCTGCTTGAGATACTGAAAGAGCGCCCCATCGAGCGCATTACGGTGAAGGAAATATGCGATATGGCGGATGTGAACCGTTCAACTTTTTATGTTCATTACGGTTCTCCGCAGGAATTGCTTGACAGCATACGAAAAGAAATGTATGATGAGATTGTGCAGAAAAAGCGCGATTTTACGGACGTGAAGAGCTATATGAATCAGATTTGTGAGGTCATTTATGAGTATCGCGATCTGATGACAGTGCTCGTGAAATCCGGTAAAGTTGAACAGATGATGCAGATAGCAAATCTGTGGAAAGACGATTTTATCAGGGGCATGGGCGGTATCGGCTTGCCCATGGAAAAACTGGAAACGGCTTTTCTGTATGTTACATGCGGTGCATTTTCCGTGATCATCACATGGGTGCTCGGTTTCTTTGAAATGCCCATTGAGGATGTCGCGGATGAGGTATACAGACTTACATTGGGAGCACTCAATATTTATTCCAGGGAGGAAGATAATAATGTATAATTTCCCCATTGGCATCATTGCGGATTCTTTCAGAA
>JAZRPZ010000033.1:0-13910 GCA_045649485.1 Clostridia bacterium | reverse complement strand
GAAGAACTGGATCTTTCCGTTCGCGCTTTCAACTGCCTCAAGCGCGCCGGTATCAATACTGTCGCCGAACTCGTACAGCGTAACCAGGAAGATATGATGAAGGTGCGCAACCTGGGCAAAAAGTCGCTTGAAGAAGTGGAGCAGAAGCTCATCGCATTGGGCCTGTCCCTTAAGTCCAGCGAAGAATAACGACCGGGAACCGATTTAGCATCAAGGGAGGAACTAGCAATGGCCAATCATCGTAAGCTGGGTCGGCCTAGCGACCAGAGAATGGCGATGCTTCGCAATCAGGTCACCAATCTGATCTGGTATGGCAAGATTGAAACCACTCTCGCACGCGGTAAGGAAGTTCAGTCCATGGCCGAACACCTCATCACCATCGCGATCCGTGAGTGCGACAATACTGTAGAAGTAGTCAAGAAGACCAAGAACGATAAGCAGCAGATCGTTGAGCTCAACGTTGTAAACGATGCTCCCGCTCGCCTGGCTGCACGTCGTCGTGTAATGCGCTATCTGTACGATATCCCCGCCGTTCAGATGAAGGACGAGGATAAGGAAGATTTCAAGGCTCGTCAGAAGCAGGTTAAGCATCAGGTAGTTGAGAAGCTTTTCCGTGAAATCGCTCCCAAGTATAAGAAGCGTGCAGAGGAAAAGGGCCAGGGCGGCGGTTACACCCGCATCGTCAAGAAGGGTCCCCGTCGCGGCGACGCAGCCGAGATGGCAATCCTCGAGCTCATCTAAGAGTTCTTTCGAAAGACCGGAACATAAAGCGTTCCGGTCTTTTTTTGTGCAAAAAAATAAGCCCCGACGTTCAGTCGGGGACTGTTTCAGTCTTTCACCAGTTCGCCTGTATAGCCTTCTATTCCTCCAAGATCGGTTATGTCGGTGTATCCCATAACGCTCAGCACACCCGCAGCCTGACGGCTTCTGACGCCTGCGTAGCAGTGTACGAATATGGGGGTGGCAAGGTCCTCTGCATAATCGGCAACGTCAGCAAGTTGCGTAAGGGCGATATTTATGCTGCCGGGGATGTGTCCTTCGCGATAGTCCTGAGGGGAGCGCAGGTCGATAAGTACCGCGCCGGGAGTGGACTTGTATTTCGTGATATCCATATATAGCCTCCTGTTGCAGAGATAATGTTTCGCATGTTTATATTATAGACGAAAATATTCTGCTGTAAACAAAAATATCTCCGGAGAGCGAGTGCTCCCCGGAGACTGTCGTTATTCGGCTTCGGTAACGATGAATTCTATTGTGGTAAGCGGCAATTCGGTATATGTGTCGTCGTAATAGTCGGAGTATGAGACGTCGAAGGTGAGCGATTCCGGAATATCCTCCATTACGGGAAGCTCCATGTCAAAATCAAAGTACTCAAAGCTTCCAAAGCCGGAAGAGGGGACGATAATGTGTTTGACGGGATTGGCGGGATCGCGCAATGAGAACTTGTACGTGTGCTCTTCGATCACCAGGAACTGTTCTTCGTGTCTGGGATCGGCGAAGTCATATACGATCTCATCTTCCGGCACCAGAGGCTCGTTGAATTCGTATCTGATGTAGATCTTGCTGTTCACATTGGATACTTCAAGGGAGGCTTCGGTTATTGTCCAGCCATCGGGCTGCGCTGCGGGAGTGAGGGTGTATATGCGGTTGTCCGAGCTTCTCGTGATGTGGAAGGGAATATTGGCCTCGATGGGCTCCTGCTCCGTTTTGAAATCGGTGTGCTGCGGCGCGTAGTAGAGGTTCAGATTAACATCCACGTCCAGTTCGTCCAGCAGGGTTACGCCGCCGTTCAGATTCATGATTACGTTTCCGTAGAGCTTATATACGCCGTCGCCAATGTTTTCAAGCACATGATCCTCGTCCCAGTCGAAGTTTCCGTCAGCGTAGGGATCTCCGGTGCATTGCTCAATTCCGAGTTCAAAGCTGTCCCAGAGACAGGGATCAATGCAGATGTGTATGATGTCCTCGGGCGGTGTGTAGTATTCTTCTACATAGTAGATGAGTTCATATTTAGTGGGGTCGGTAAGAGTCAGCGTTATTTCGTACATGATCTCGTCGCCCACGAAATAGACGCTGTCCACCGTCGCGGTGATATCGTCGTTTACCTTGATGGGCTCTCCTGCGACCTCGACAATATCATTCTCTGCGCCGTCCGTGGGAGTTTTTCCGAGTTTCTCAAAGAGGTAGCTGCTGCCGGCAGCAAAGGCAACTCCAAGCAGCGCAATAAGCGCGGCAAGTGCGAAAACCACGGTTCTGCGAATGTGCTTCTTCACAACTTTATCCTCCAATCCTGCCAGCGTGCTTTGCACGCTGTTTTTGAATACCTCCGGCGTCTCGCCAAAGGCGTTCCTGATGTCGTTTTCGTTCATTATACGGGCTCCTTTCGTCACAGGCTTGCAAGCTCTTCCTTCAGCTTTTCGCGGGCGCGTTTCAGCCGGGTGCGCACCGTTCCGGTGGGTATGCGCAGTATCCGTGCGATCTCGTCCGTAGTGTAGCCGTCCATGTAGTGCAGTATCACCGGCAGCCGGTATTTCTCCGGCAGCGCCAGTACGGAGTCCTTTACCGGGCTTGAGTCTGCCGCTATGGGCTGCGGCGGTTCGGCGACGGATTCCAGCGATATGCTCCTGCTGCGGCTTCTCTGAAGGTTGTGACATTCGTTGATGAGTATCCGTATGAGCCATGTTTCGAAGAATTCTTCTCTGCGTAGTCTGGGAAGGGCGCACCATGCCTTGAGGATGGCTTCCTGCACCGCGTCGCAGCAGTCATGTATATTCCCGAGTTGTCCGTAGGCGACCCGGTACAGCTTGTCCTGAACTGCTGTGACGCGGCGTGTGAATTCCTGTCTGTCCATGAAAACGCTCCTTCAAAGTGATTTGATCGATCATTTCGTATATTAGACGGATGTGATTGCAGAACGGATTAAGTCACGCAAAAAATCCCCGCCTTCTTCCGAAAGCGGGGATGAGATCAGTCGCGGGTGATCCCAAATTTAAGGATTCCGAGGGAGACTTCACTGGTCTCGAATTCGACTACATCATCGCCGTATTCGTCGGTGAAGGTATCAACGATGGTGTGGTTTTCTTGCACCACTTCGATGGTGAATACCTCGGGGATAGGGTCATATGGCGGAGTGTCGATAACGCAGGTGAAGAATTCGTAGTCGCTCCAACCTGCGCGGTTTTCGGCGATCACAGCGCCGGTCTCAGGCTCGATCATCCTGAAGATGTAGGAGTAGGAATCCATCAGCAGACTTTCTTCCAGCTGTTCGAGGTCGGTGCCGTTGGCGTGGAGGGGATTTTCTATCACCGGGCCGCCGAAGTTGTAGTCAATGGCAATGTGTCCGGATATGTCGGACTGGGTGTATTTTGCAGAGGTGATGATCCAGCCTTCCGGCTGCTGGTTAAGGATGAGGTCGTAGCTGCCCGAGGGCGCTGTTTTGGTCACATGGAAGGGAATCTCCGCCGTCACAGGCTCCAGCAGATGGTAATCCTCCACTGTCGGGTTGTACCTGATATCCAGCGTTACATCCAGATCCATTTCATCGGGAAGGGTCACGCCCTCCGGGGCGTCGTAATGATATGTTTCGTACAGCTTATATGTTCCGTCGCCAATGTGCTCGATATAGCGTTCACTGCTGGGGTTTTCGGGACGGTATTCCTCGCCAAGCTCGTTGATGATCTCCATCGGCTTGAAAAGGTAAGTTGTGACGTCCAGCGCGGTAAAACTGTCGGATGGGACGTAGGTGCTCAGATAGAGATCATTATCCTCACAGAATATCCTGTACTTGTCGGGTTCGGAAATGGTGAGAGTCATCTCGTAGTAGAAATCTACGCCGTCGTAGTAGGCATAGTCGATGGCGGCGGTGATATTCTCGTTTATTGCAATGGGTTCGCTGTCTATCTTCACGATGCTATCCTCAGCGCCGTCAAGGGGAGTTTTGCCGAAAATGTTGAAAAGGTGGGGCGTACCTGCCGCAGCGGCGATGCTGAGGATAAGCACCAGCGATGCCGCCAGCACCAGTACGGGCTTGCGTATGATGCGGCGCGCATGAGTTTCGGTAAGACCGTTAAGGGTACCGTTCAGGAGACGCTCATAATCCGAGGGGATATTGCCAAAGGCCTTCTGCCATTCAGTCTTTTTCATAGTAGCTCCTTTCTGTCAATGCTCGTCGTCCAGGAAAAGCTTCAGCTGATTTCGGGCTCGCATCAGCCGGGTGCGCACAGTACCTGCGGGTACACGCAGCATGCGGGCTATCTCATTTGAATCGTAGCCCTCCATGTAGTGCAGTATCACCGGCATGCGCAGCTTTTCCGGCAGCTGCAATATGGCTTCGCGCAGCTCTGCGGTAGTATCATCTGTATGTGCTTCAGGATCGGGAACTGATTCCATGGGAAGCACCCGCGCTTTCCGGCGCTGGATGGAATGGCATTCATTGATGAGTATGCGTACCAGCCATGTTTCGAAATACTGCTCATTGCGCAGGGTATGCCGTCTGTTCCATGCCTTGAGAACGGCCTCCTGTACCGCATCGCAGCGGTCGTTGTGATCCCGCAGTTGACCGCAAGCGACCCTGTACAGCATGTCGCTTATGGCGCGCACCCTGCCGGTGAATTCCTGCTTGTCCATTGTCAGGCTCCTTTCAAAGGTTTACTGATCGATCAGTTTCGCCTATTAGATGATCGGCAGGGATGAGGTGTTCAGTATTGACAGAAAAATTCTGGGGCTTTTTGCATTGGTGTGTAAAGAAACGTGGGGGACCGCAATCCCTCAGGCCTCACGGCCAGCTCCCTTTGCACAAGGGAGCCGTTGGGCGATGCGGATGACTTGATAAAACTCAATTGCATTTTAACGAAAGGAAGCGCTGGATGTATTCAATTTGGGTTGGCATAATGTTGTCCGGAAGATCTGTCAAATCGAAGAATTTCAATTCGCTGCTTTCGCTGTCGGGATTAAGCGTACCCCAGAATTCGTTTATTTCATAAACGATATCAGTGTAATATACCTCGTCGCCGTTTGGATAAATCATGTGGATATTTGCCTTTATATCAAATAGCTTGGGATCTCTGAATTCAAGATTTGTCTCTTCATTTATTTCTCTTTTGAGTGCATCTTCTATGGTTTCATTAAGCTCTATTGCACCGCCGGGTATACACCACTCACCTGTGTCTGTGCGTTTTTCAAGCAGCAAACCGGTATTTTCATTATAAATTATTCCCATTGCAGCAACTGCCATTATAGGTGCGTGCCCTACCAATTTTCTTATTTCACTGATATAGCTCATAATATTTCTCCTTACAGAAAGACTAGCTTTTTTTGAGGCAATAAAAAAACAAGCACAGCAAATATGTGAACTGCTGTGCTTGTATACACATTTTATCCCTTGTAACCGTTGGGGTTCTGGGTCTGCCAGCGCCAGGAGTCGCGGCACATGTCTTCAAGGGTCTTTTCGGCCTTCCAGCCCAGCAGCTTCAGCGCCTTGTCGGCGTTGGCATAGCTCTCGGGCAGGTCGCCGGGGCGACGGTCGGCCATCTCATAGGGGACGGGCACGCCGGTGGCCTTTTCGAATGCGTTCAGTATCTCAAGCACGGAGTAGGGAACGCCGGTACCGAGGTTGATCTTTTCGCAGCCAACGTTCTCGGCGGCATACTTAAGTGCGGCAACGTGACCCTTTGCCAGATCCACTACGTGGATGTAGTCGCGGCGGCAGGTGCCGTCGGGAGTGGGATAGTCGTTGCCGAATACGCCCAGCTTTGCGATGGTACCCTGTGCGGCGCGGAGCACGCGGGGCATCAGGTTGTTGGGGATGCCGTTGGGGTCTTCGCCCAGCATACCGGACTCGTGAGCGCCGACGGGATTGAAGTAGCGCAGTTCAACGATGGACATATCGGGATTTGCAACGAATACGTCCTCGAGGATGCGTTCGATCATGTACTTGGTGGTACCGTAGGGGTTGGAAGTGGTGAAGGTGAGGTGCAGATCCTCGCGGCAGTCGGCGGAAGCGTCGGTGCCGTATACGGTGGCGGAAGAGGAGAAGAGGATCTTCTTTACGCCATGGGCAGCCATGACCTCAAGCAGGGTGAGGGTGGTGTCCAGATTATTGCGATAGTACATTACGGGCTTGGCAACGGATTCGCCGACTGCCTTGTAGCCTGCGAAATGGATGACCGCTTCGATGGGCTCCTTGGTGAAGATCTCTTCCATTGCAGCTGCGTCGCTAACATCTGCTTCATAGATAGAAAACTTCTTGCCCGTGATCTCGCTTACGCGCCTAAGAGATTCGGGGGTGCTGTTGTAGTAATTATCAACCACAACGATATCATAGCCTGCATTCAGCAGCTCAACACAGGTGTGAGCTCCGATGTAACCGGCGCCGCCGGTCAGAAGGATCTTGCCCATGAATGTCATCTCCTCAGATTTTGTCGGATAGCGGCATCATGCCGTAAGCCGCGCAGGTAAAGCGCAGCCGCAAAATTTATAAATATGATATCATAAACGATTTTTATGTGCAAGGCATGAGAGGATAACTTATTGGAAATGGCATAATTTGTACGGATGCGGCGTTGACTTGTTTGTTTTTTGGCAGTACAATTATTATGTATAGGTATGCGGTCATGCACCGCCTGATTAATGTATAATCTTGTTTACCGAGGAAGGGATATCATGAAAGTCGTATTGCAGAATCTGACCAAGAAGTTCCCCAACCGCAACAAGCACGCCCGTCAGGACGTAATTGCGGTGAACGATTTTAGTTTTGAGATACCGGACGGCAAGCTCATAGGTCTTCTGGGACCTTCCGGCTGTGGAAAGAGTACCACTCTCAATCTGCTGTGCGGACTTCAGCAGCCCACCAGCGGCAGAATATTCTTCGGTGATGAGGATGTTACCGATGTGCCTGCCGAGAAGCGCGGTCTGGGCATGGTCTTCCAGAATTATGCGCTGTATCCCCATCTGACAGTACTGAAGAATATTATGTTCCCTCTGGAGAATCTGAAGGGCAAGGATAAGCTCACCAAAGAGCAGATGACCGCTAAGGCTTATGAAGTCGCGAAGCTGGTGCAGATAGAGCAGCTGATGGACAGAAAGCCCAGCGAACTTTCCGGCGGTCAGCAGCAGCGCGTTGCCATCGCCCGCGCGCTGGTCAAGATGCCACGCCTGCTGCTGCTGGACGAACCTCTTTCCAACCTTGACGCACGTCTGCGCCTGCAGACCCGTGAGGAGATACGCCGCATTCAGCGCGAGACCGGTATTACCACCGTTTTCGTTACCCATGACCAGGAAGAAGCCATGAGCATCTCCGATATGATAGTGGTAATGAAGGACGGCGTTGTGCAGCAGATAGGCAAGCCTCAGTCCGTATATGACAGCCCTGTGAATATCTTCGTAGCGCAGTTCCTCGGCACTCCGCCTATCAATGTGTTCGACGGACGCGTTGAGGACGGAAAGCTGTACATCGGAAACGATGTTGTGCTGAATGTTAGCGGCGCCAAGAATGGAAATGTGATCGTGGGCATCCGTCCCGAGGGATTCGTGCTTTCCGATAACGGCGCACTCAGCTGCCGACTCAGCCGCGTTGAGGTAATGGGCCGCGATATCTCTGTGGTGTGCGAAAACGATGCCTGCGAAAAGAGCGATATCCGCGCTATCATAAGCGCCGAGAACAATATTGACGAAGACGCCGCAGAGGTAAGATTCGACCTGAAGAGCACGAAGGTATTCCTGTTTGACAAGGAGACCGGCGAGCGCATCGACTGCACTCTCTCCTGACGCGCGAGGTGTGATATGGAAAAACGCAACGCAAAAGCCTGGCTGTATCTGCTGCCGGCAATACTGTTTCTCGGGGTATTCATGGTTTATCCCCTGATTGACGTATTCATCTATTCCTTTGAGGAAGGCTACAATTCCGCTTCCCAGACCTATTTCGGTGTTGGTACTTATAACTATTCCCACGTGCTGCATGACACCTATTTCCTGCAGGCGCTGAAGAATACCTTTATACTGGTCATATTCACCGTGCCCATATCTACGGGTATCGCGCTGCTTATCGCTGTGGGTCTTTCCTCCATAAAGAAGCTGAGGGAGCTTTATCAGACCGTTTATTTCCTGCCTTATGTTACCAATACGCTGGCAGTCGGTCTGGTATTCATGATCCTTTTCAAGCAGACGGAGTATACCGACGGTCTTGCAAACCTTGTGCTGGGTCTTTTCGGCATGGAGCCCGTTGATTTTATCGGCGGTCCTTACTGGGCGAAGATGTTCGTGCTGTGCTTCTATACCGTGTGGGTAGTAATGCCCTTCAAGGTGCTTATACTCACCAGCGCCCTTGCTTCCGTAAATCAAAATTACTATAACGCCGCCAAGGTTGACGGCACTTCACGTTTCAGAATATTCACCCGCATAACCCTGCCCATGATTTCGCCCACCATTTTCTATCTGGTGATAACCGGCTTCATCGGCGCTTTCAAGGCTTATTCCGATGCGGTTGCCCTTTTCGGCACCGAGCTCAATGAAGCGGGCATGAATACCATCGTAGGCTATGTGTACGATATGCTCTACGGTTCAAGCGGCGGCTATCCTTCCTATGCTTCCGCAGCGGCTATCATACTGTTTGCCATAGTGCTTACGATCACCTGCATAAACCTGCTCATCAGCAGGAAGCACGTGCATTACTGATGAGGGCATGAATATGGAAAAGCAAGTTTTCAACAAGAAGAAGCTGCGTACAGCTGAATTTGTGCGCAAATTCGTGATCTATTCGCTGCTCACCGTGTGGGCGCTTATGGTGCTGTTTCCGTTTTACTGGATGCTGCTCACTTCCGTGAAGAGCTATTCCTCCTATAACGGTGAGCATGTGCCGAAGCTCTACACCACCGAGCCTACCCTGGAGAACTACGAATCTGCATTTACTCAGGTGCCTCTCGCAAAGTACTTTGGCAACACAGTGCTGTTTACGGTGGTTACCACCGCGGCTATGCTGATGGTAACTGTGCTGGCAGCGTTCGCATTCTCGAGGCTCAATTTCAGGGGAAAGAACATTGCCTTTGTGGCGTTCCTTTCGCTTATGATGATACCCTACGAAATGGTCATCATCACGAATTACGTTACCATTACCAATCTGGAAATGCGCAATACCTTCACGGGTCTGATACTGCCTTCCGTGACTTCGGTATTCTACATCTACCTGCTGCGTGAGAACTTTGCCCAGATACCTGATGAACTCTATTATGCAGCCAAGGTTGACGGCACTTCCGATCTTAAGTATCTGCTGAAGGTGATGCTGCCCATATGCAGGCCCACTATCGTGACCATAACCATACTGAAGGTCATCGAGTGCTGGAATTCCTACGTATGGCCGCGCCTTATCACTACCGATCAGATGTATTATCTCGTTTCAAACGGAATACAGGAGATACGTGAAAACGGCTTCGGACGCGAGAATATACCTGCCATGATGGCGGCGGTAGTCGTTATCTCCGTGCCGCTTATCGTGCTGTTCATAGTATTCCGCAAAAAGATAATGGCAGGCGTAGCGAGGGGAGGCACCAAGGGATGAAAAAGCGCATAAGGATCATCGCCTGCGTGCTTATGTGCGCGCTGCTTATTCCCTGCGTCCTTACCGGCTGCCATGGTGCAAAGGATATAGCGGTATTCCGGATACCGGATGAATTCGATACCACCAGGGAATACAACATAGTCTTCTGGGCGAAGAACGATACCAATCAGACCCAGAAGGAGATCTACGAACAGGCTATCAGGGATTTTGAGGCGCTGTATCCCAATATCCATGTTGAACTGCGCCTGTATACCGATTACGGCAGGATATATCAGGATGTAATAACCAATATATCTACCGGCACCACTCCCAATGTGTGCATAACCTATCCCGACCACATTGCCACTTATAACACCAGCGAAAACACCGTAGTTGCGCTGGATGAACTGATGCTGGATGAGGAATACGGTCTGGGCGGTACCGAGGTGCGTTTTGATGCGCCCACCGTTGAAGAGATAGTGCCCAAGTTCCTCAATGAGTGCAATTTCGGCGGACATTACTATGCGCTGCCCTATATGCGCTCCACCGAGGCCTGCTATATCAACAAGACCCTCGTTGAAAAGCTGGGCTATGAGCTGCCCGAGGTGCTTACATGGGATTTCATATGGGAAGTGTCCGAAGCAGCGATGGTAAAGGATGAGGACGGCAATTTCGTCGTAAACGGTCAGCAGGTCATGATACCTTTCATTTATAAGTCTACGGACAATATGATGATACAGATGCTGTACCAGCTTGACGCCGACTATGTACCCGAAAACGGGAATATGGGTCTTCTCAATGAAGAGACTGCAGATATTCTCATGACGGTAGCGGGACATGCCGCTTCCGGTGCATTCTCCACTTTCAAGATCTCCAGTTATCCCGGAAACTTCCTGAATGCGGGCCAGTGCATTTTTGCAGTTGACTCTACTGCCGGCGCCACATGGATGGGCAGCGAAGCGCCGCTTATCGACATCCCCGAAGATAAGCTGGTGCATTTCGAGATGGCCGTAATGCCTGTGCCTCAGTACGATACGGAAAACCCGGAGATGATATCTCAGGGTCCTTCCATATGCGTGTTCAATAAGGAGGATCCTCAGGAAGTAATGGCATCCTGGCTGTTTGTCCAGTTCATGCTCACCAACCCCGTGCAGATAGATTATGCCTCCACCGAGGGCTATGTTCCCGTAACGCTGAAGGCGCAGCAGTCCGATGAATATCAGGACTATCTCTCCCGCGCAGGTGAGGATAACGATCTTTATTATGATGTGAAGATAAACGCATCGAAGCTGCTGCTGGAGAATATGGACAATACGTTTACGACACCCGTGTTCGTAGGCTCTGCCGAACTTAGAAATGCTTCCGGCCATCTCATTGAGGATGTCACCAAGGGCGCCCGCCGCAAGAAGACGATAGACGATGCTTATATCGATGCGCTGTACGCTGATACCGTAACGCTCTATCATCTTGATGAGATAGGCGCAGGCGATGCCGGCAAGCAGGATCTCGGTCCTCTGCCCGGTACTGCGGTGGCGCTTATCGCCGCGCTTGTCGGCGCATGGGTGCTGATACTTGCATATGTTGCCATAAACGCGATAAAAATGAAAAAATTGTCGCACTCCGCTTCAAGACATTGATATTTAAAAATATTGATGTATAATAATGCTGTACACAAAGTGTACATATGAAAACAGACATTTTAGGAGGAACCCGAAATGAAGAAGCTGTTTGCTATGATGCTGGCTCTGTGCCTGCTGTGCTGCTCCGCCGTCGCTTTTGCCGAGACCGAAGCTGCAGTCATGACCTACGCTGACTACGCAGCCGCTGAGCTGGACGCCGAAGTTGTTGTTGAGACCTATGTTCAGGGCAATCAGTCCTGGTGGGACAACAAGATCACCGTATACTGCCAGTCCGAAGACGGCGCATACTTCCTGTATGAGCTGGCTTGCTCCGAAGAGGACGCTGCCAAGCTGGTTCCCGGCACCAAGATCCGCGTAACCGGTTACAAGGGCGAGTGGGCAGGCGAAGTTGAGATCATGGACGGCACCTTTGAGTTCGTTGAGCTGGCTGAAGGCGAAGAGCCCTTCATCGCTGAAGCTTTCGACGCAACCGCCCTGCTCGGCACCGAAGAGCTGATCAACTATCAGAACCAGAAGGTTGCTTTCAAGGGCCTGACTGTTGAAGCTATCGAGTACAAGAACGGCGAACCCGGCGACGACATCTATCTGACCCTGGGCTACAACGGCGCTTCCTACGACTTCTGCGTTGAGATCTATCTGACCGGCGCTGAGTCCGAAGTTTACACCACCGTTGGCACCCTGCAGGTCGGCGACGTTGTTGATGTAGAGGGCTTCCTGTACTGGTACGAAGGTGCAAACCCCCACGTTACCTCCATCACCATCGCCGAATAATATTTGGCATAAAAAAGGATCACCTCTTCAGAGGTGGTCCTTTTCTGTAATTATGAAAGGAGAGTGCGCATATGCGTCTGGGAGCCCCTGTGTTCGGTTTTGAAACCGCATCCGAATGGATAGAAGCAATAAAAAAGAAAGGCTATAAGGCCGCCTATTGGCCGCTGAGGGACGATGCGCCCGAAGCAAAGGTAAGCGAATTCGTGCGCGCCGCGGAGGATAACGATATCGTTATTGCCGAGGTTGGCATATGGAACAATATGCTGGATCCCGACCCGGAAAAGCGCCGCAGCAATTTTGATGTTGCTGTGAAGCGGCTCGAGACTGCCGAAAGAGTGGGCGCACGCTGCTGCGTGAATATATCCGGTTCGCGCAGTACGCTTTGGGACGGACCCGATATGCGCAACATAACCGAAGAAACCTACTGTATGGTAGTTGAGACCACGCAGAGGCTCATAGACGCGGTGCAGCCGAAAAACACCTGCTTCACCCTCGAACCCATGCCGTGGATGTATCCCCGCGATGAGCAGGAGGTGCTGCGCCTTATAAAGGATATCGACCGCCCTGCATTTGCCGCCCATGTGGACATGGTAAACATCGTGAATTCCTATGATAAGTATATCGCAACGGGCGCGCTTACAGACAGATTCTTCGGCGCACTTAAGCCTTATATCCGTTCTGTGCATCTCAAGGATACCCGCATAATCCCCGAAAGGCTTACCCTGCATATCGACGAGGCACTGCCGGGTGAAGGCGAATTCGATTATCCGGCGCTGCTGCGCAACTGTGCCGGGCTGGACAAAGATCTGCCCATGATGATAGAACACCTGAAAAACGAGGCGGAATATGACCGCGCAGCGGCAAATATCCGCCGTATTGCCGCCGAAATGGGGCTTAGTTTCCTGTGAGCGGTTGACAAAACGGCGGTTTATTGGGATAATTTAAGGTAGTAATTTTTGACAGGCGGTGTTTATAAAATGGATCTGAAAAAGCTTGATATGCTGATCGATTCCTATAAGGATGAAATAGTTTCCGATGTGCAGAAGTGGGTCGCTATTCCCTCTGTGCTGGGCGAACCCGCACCCAATGCTCCTTTCGGCATCGAAGGCCGCAAGATGCTGGATCTGGCGCTGGCGACCGCAAACGGTTATGGCTTCGCCACCCGTGATCTGGACGGCTACTGCGGCGACGTGACTCTGTGCGAGGGCGAGCAGACCCTCGGAATGCTGTGCCATCTGGATGTCGTTCCCGCAGGCGACGGCTGGACCAAGGATCCCTGGGGCGGCGAGATCGCAGACGGCAAGATCTTCGGCCGCGGCACCATGGACGATAAGGGTCCCGCTCTGGCAGCGCTGCACGCCATGCGTGCCGTACGCGAAGCAGGCATTCCCATGAAGGACGGCGTTCGTCTGATTCTGGGCTGCGACGAAGAGACCGGCATGAACGATATGCGCTATTATAAGTCCAAATTGCCCATGCCCGATTACGGATTCTCTCCCGATGCGGAGTTCCCCGTAATCAATATCGAAAAGGGCGGTCTGGGTCTGGTAATCTCCCAGTATACCGAATCTGAGGAAGGCGCCGAGATCCCCGTATACGAAATGTTCGCCGGCGTGCGTTCCAACGTAGTTCCCGGCATCGCAACCGCAAAGGTCGGCTATACCGATTTCGCAGCCATTGAGGCAAAGGTAGCAGCTGTTGCCGCCGAGAAGGATTTCGCCCTCACCGTGAAGGATCTGGGCAACGGCGTTGCCGAGATCACCGCAGAAGGCAAGTCCGCCCACGCATCCAAGTCGGATCGTAGCCATGTCGTTCTGTGAGCCAAGGAGTTGACTATAAAGCTTGTCTTCCTAAGCCCGCTTGGCCTCCGACTTGCTGTTGCCGCCGAGAAGGATTTCGCCCTCACCGTGAAGGATCTGGGCAACGGCGTTGCCGAGATCACCGCAGAAGGCAAGTCCGCCCACGCATCC
>JAZRPZ010000032.1:0-9272 GCA_045649485.1 Clostridia bacterium | reverse complement strand
CCGTCAGTGTTCAGACCGTAGTTGAAGTTGACGGACAGGATGGAAGCGGTGGTGTGCATGTCGGTGGTGTAGGCGGTGATGCCTGCATCAGCGGAATACTCACGGTACATGGAGATGTTGTTGATGGTAGCAGCTTCACGCATGAAGTCAACTTCGCCGGAAGCGGCTGCGAACTGCATCATCTCAACGTCTTCAACATACTGAGAGGTCAGCTTGTCGAAGTAGGGCAGCTGCTGGCCATCAGCGTCAACCTTGAAGTAGTAGGGGTTGCGCTCGAAGGTCATGAAGTTGTTGCCGTCAACAGACTTCAGGATCCAGGGGTACAGCTGGGGGAAGGAACCCAGAGTGGTGATCTCTTCGCCGAAGTAGTAAGAGGTGATAGCATCGTTGGGGTCAGTCAGCTCCCAGTTGGTGCAGTCAACCTGGTTGAATACGTACTTCCAGTTGTCGTCTACGGTAACATCATCGTAGCCCATCTTGGTTGCGAAGGGCTGCATGAACTCGTAGTATGCATCCAGAGAGCCGTGGCACTCTTCAGCATAGTTGATGTGGAACTGCTTCAGTACGTGGGCGGGCTTGATGAAATCGGTGTAGCCCTTCCAGCCTGCGATGGAGATGTGTACGGGGAAGCCGCCGTAGGGGGTCTTGAAGGCGATGGAGAAGGTCCAATCATCGATCTTGGTGAAGGTGAAAGGATCGCCGGCTGCAACGCCGCCATCACGCATGTAGGTGGAAACAACGGGAGTCAGGGTCTCATTGAAGATAACATCATTGACACCGAACTCAACGTCAGCCATGGTAACGGGGGTGCCGTCAGACCACTTCAGGCCCTTGCGGAGGCCGAAGGTGTAAACGGTGTTGTCCTCGTTTACTTCGTAGTACTCAACTACGTTGGCGGTGATAACGTCGGATGCAGAGGATTCCATCAGCAGGATACCTTCGTTGCAGGCAACGAAGATGTCAGCATCCCAGTTAACGCCGTTGGTAACGAAGCGCATGGTGCCGCCGTAGTTACCGACTTCCTGATCGAGGTACTCGTCCAGAACTTCCTTGATGAGGCAAGGATTCTCGGGGAGACGCTCTTCAACGGGGGGGAGTTCGCCTGCTTCGACAGCTGCGTCGAACCAGGGAGACTGAGTGTAGGTGCCTTCAGCAGATGCGGTGAAGGTCATCATAGAGATAACCATCGCCAGCACGAGGAGCAGAGACATCTTCTTCATGGGTCTACCTCCTAAATAATTTTTTTCGGCGGTATGACGCCCGCCGATTAAACAACACGAAAAAATATACTTTCCGTATGTCGGACACAATTGTAACATGTTGTACATAACAAAGTCAATGAGAAATTTACAATTGTGTCGGGAGTGTGTAGCAAGAAAAGTTTATATTGAGGCCCGTGCCGGAAAAATAGTGTGAAATTGATAATGAGCAATACGGTGAGAAATCGTATAAAAACAAGAAAAGACGCGGATTTGATCCGCGTCTCTTGATGTGATATAAGTTAATTGCTGAGTTTACTTGCTGTACAAGATATCAAGAAATTCTGCATCGGCAATACCGGTCTGCTCCAGACCGAATGCCTTCTGTGCCTCTTCAACGGCGCAGGCGGTCCAGTAGCCGTACTGTCCGTCAGGCTGACCGGTAAGGAAGCCCAGGTCGATAAGCTTCTGCTGCAGGAGCATTACGCCTTCGCCTTCATCGCCGCGGGAGTAGCGCTCGCCTTCGGGTTCTTCAGTGGCTTCGGGCTCCTCGGTGACTTCAGGTTCTTCTTCAACAACAACGGGCTCGGGAGTTGCCTCGGGCTCGGGAGCGATGAGAGAGTAGTATACAGTCTTCATCTCGCCGCCGTTGTAGTAAGAAACGGTGAGATACTCGATGCCTTCGATGGCGTCGTAGGTATAACGCTTGTAGATGGTTGCGCTGGAACCGGTGGCAATGAGGGAATCGGTATCGCCGCTGATTTCAGCATTGGTGAACTGATAGCCGGGATGGATTTCGCCGTCGGCATTCTGAAGGACTACGGTAACGGCGTCCTGCATTACCAGTTCGTTCAGGCCTTCGCAGTCACCAACGGATACTTCGAGTTCGCAGCCGGCTTCGTTGCCCTTGAGCATGTATGCATCGCTGTAGGTCTCGGCGTAGTACTCGTTGTCCATGTGGCGGACCAGAGTGATATAAACGGGAACGGAGAAGTATTCGGTATCCTCAAGGCTCTTGCGGGGAGTGCCGTCTGCCAGCACTTCAACGGTGAAGCTGAAGGTTTCGCCGATCTCGATGGGGAGCTCAAAAGAACCTGCTACGGGTTCGGGAGTGGGCTCGGGGGTGGGTTCTGCGGTAGGCTCTGCAGTGGGTTCGGGAGTGGGCTCCTCGGTAGGTTCTGCAGTGGGCTCTGCGGTTGCCTCTTCGGTGGGCTCTGCGGTTGCTTCCTCAGTAGCTTCGGCTGCAGGTTCTGCAGTGGGCTCTTCGGAAGGCTCTTCGGAGGGTTCTGCGGAAGCCTCTTCGGTGGGCTCGGCGCTTACCTCAGGCTCATCGGTGGTTTCTTCCTTGGGATCCTGCCAGAGGGAAGGATAGCTGGGAGAAGGACGGGTAGTGACCTCGGGTTCGCCGGCGGTGGCGAAATCAAGGTTTTCGGCAAGGCGGTCATTGGCTATCCAGCCCAGTACCGCACCGATAATGAGTGCGATAACGAAAACGAGCAGCATCTTTCTGCGATAGCTTGCGCGTATCTTGCGTATCTTCTTCTGGAATTTATTCTGTACAGGAGCTGCCATAAGTAAATGCCTCCATTCAATCATGCATTTTAGTTGATTATAACAATACAACACAGTGTTCGTCAAGAGCAATATATGGTTTATTGTGTTGTTGTAACAGGGCTATATAACGAGAGCTTTTCCGTTTATGCGGAGGTAATCTTTCCATACCTTGTAATCTTTCATCTGTGCCTCAACGAGCCCCCAGAATCTTGCGGAATGGTTGAACTCGGTAAGATGGCACAGCTCGTGTATTACCACATAATCAAGGCACTGCGGCGGAGCCAGGATCAGCTTCCAGTTGAAGTTCAGGTTGTGCCTGGAAGAACAGCTTCCCCAGCGGCTGCGCTGCGCGCGTACGGTAACACGGTTGAATTCTCCGCCGGTCAGCGGGCGGTAATGTTCCAGACGGCTGCGTATGCGGGTAAGTGCCATTGCCGAAAGAAACGCGATGGCCTGCGCACGCACGGCATCCTCGTTTTCGGGGTCCGGAGAGGTTATGATGAAACGGTCATCGGTCAGCTGCACATCGGATTTTCCCTTGATAAGCACGACTGTGCGCGGGAGACCCTCTATGCGGACTGTGTCGCCTTCTTTCAGCGGCGCGGGCTTCAGCGATGCTGCCATGGATGCAATCTTCTCTGCATTTTCCCGCACGACCTTGTCTATCTCGGAAAGTCTGGCGTGTTTCGGGGCGTATACGCGGGTCAGACCGCCTTCGAGGGCCTGTATGAGTATATCGCGCCTTACTGTCTGTATCAGGGTATATTCTATGGTTGCGCCGTTAGCGCGTACTTTTCGTTTCATACCGTCAGCGGCGCTGGGCGATGGCCATGCGCTGCCAGATGAGGGGTTCGTAACGGTCGGGCTCAAGCAGCATGGAGTTTATGCCCTTTATGCCGCAGAGAGCAGGAGATTCGGCGATGGAGCAGGGAATGCCGAGTCTGTCGCCGATGAGCTTGTCCAGGCCGGGTATCTGCGAACCGCCGCCGGTGAGTACGGCGCCGATATCGTTCAGGTCGGCAGACACCTCTTCGGGGGCTTCGGCTATGACGGACTGACATACGCCCATGAGTTCCTGCAGCGGGTCTATGCACAGCCGCGCTATGAGCTCGGGGGAGATCTCTGCAAGACGGGGCGCACGCTCATAAATATCAAGTCCGGCTGCGCGGGTCTTGACCTTGGAAAGATCGCCGGGATGCGCGGAAGAGAGCGCCAGTTTTACGTCTTCGGCAGTACGCCAGCCGATGGCAAAACCGTAATCGGCGCGCAGGGCGGCAATTATGCGTTCGTTTATGCGGCCCATGCCGTACGGGACGGAACCGGAAGCGATCTCCCTTCCCATTGCCAGCAGCGTTGCGGTCATTTTGCCTGCGCCTACATCGATAACGAATGTGGTCTGCGGGCCCATAAGATCAACGCCGCTGCCCAATGCGCTTACGGTATCGCTGCGCACAAGTGCTACGTCACTTGCACCTGCGTCAAGCGCCGACTGCATCAGAGCTTCGCGATATGCGGGACGCGCCGCGGGAGAACAGCTGATGAGCGCGGAGAACCTGCGCTTTCTGTCGCCGCTTTTGCGGAAAAGCCACTGGAACATGGCGGTGGTATACAGGGTGCTTTCGGGCACGCCGTCTCTGAGGGGAGCCGCAACATGCATGCCGCGGGGTTCGCGACCCAACAGTCTCCATGCGCCCTCACCAATATATGCGACCTGCTCGTCGTTGCGCATTGCTATCATTGCGGGCTCATCGAGAATGAGACCGTTTTCCATGGTGGCCATGCGAACGTTTGCAGAACCAAGATCAATACCCACGTCCCAGCGCATAATAAATACCTCCAATAATAACTCATTATATATTATAACATATCGTATGGATTAAAATAAGTCATACAGGAAAAAGATGTGAGAACCGTAAGTGCAGAAAAGTGCCTATATATGGAAGAAACAGATTTTGAATCATAAAAATGATCGATAAAAAACCGGCCTGCTTTTATGGCAGACCGGTTTGATGATGCTGTTTTCAGATGATTATTGCCGCACCGAAATTGCCGTCCGCATCGGGAGCGATGCGAAGTTCAAGGGCAGAGAAGCCGCCGGAGAAGTTGAATATCCTGCGGGGTGCGGATTTGAGTCCGGAGTGATTTACCTTTACCTCTGCACCTTCGCGCTTGAGGATAACGGTGTTGTCATCGCTGATTTCGTATGCCTCATCGTCGGCAAGTATTACGGGCAGTACGAATTCGGCTTTGCCTGCGGCGCAGGGAGATACCCAGCCGATGAGGGAAACTCCTTCGGGGCGGATGTCGTATCTCAGCTGACAGGCAGCGCGGCGCACGGGCGGATTATGGAATATATCCACGGGAGTTGCAGATACATCCACCTGCACAATGCCGTCGTTTTCGGAAACAGATATATCGCTGCCGTAATCGTACATCTGGGAATAAAGCTTTCCGCCTTCAATCATATCGATTCGGGCGGCGATGCATGCCACGGAGGATTTGTTCAGTGACATCTGCATATTGGTGGGCTCTTTCAGGGCGTAATCGGTCATGCCGGTGGCCAGTACGGGGCCGGTCTTTTTATGCCACAGGAGGCTCATCACGCCGCCGGAGACGTGGCCGCCTTCCATATATTCGAAATCGTAGCCGGTTACGGTGGCGCGGAAATCGCCTGCCGCCAGCTTCCAGGTATCGAATTCGGGCCAGTATTTTACTGCGGGAGCGTTGTCTGCGGGTATGGAGGTGCGTTCGAAGTCCGCTATGCCGTTGTCGAGAGCGGCAGCAAGCGCGGCTGCGTGGCAGAAGCTGTGATGGGTACAGGCCTTTTCGCCGCGGGCCTTGTAATGAGGACCGCCGTACATCATGCCGTCGTGAGAGCATTTGCGGTAAAGCTCAAGGTTGCGGTATGCGGCTTCTGCGAATTCGGGAATCTCTGCGCCCAGCGCCGCATAACCGGTTTGACAGCCGTCGGAAGTACGGCTTCCCCAATAACTCCATTTGAAGTTGCGGGTGCCGATTGAATTATCCCAGCCGCCGTCGGGCATCATGAACTCCAGATGTGCACGCATGGCGGCGATGACCTTTTCCTTTATCTCAGTACCACCCTGGATCCGGGCATAGCGCAGCAGCGCTGCGAGAGATTCTTCTACATTATAGCCTATATCAATTGCCATGCATCCTCTGGGAGTCACTGCACCGCGGGGCTTGCCCTCGCCGGTGAGCAGGTTGTTCTCGCTGAGGAACTGAATGGCATAATGGGCCATGAATTCAGCGCGCTCGCGATACTTGTCGTTGTCGAAATATTCGCCCAGCAGCGCCATGGCACCGGCGCAGTTTGCGTCGTAATTTATAACCGCGTCGAACTCGGGTATGAGTTTCTCATAAAGCCACTCACCGAGACCGGCAAGGCGAGTCTCCCAACGGGTCTTTTCCTCTGCGGTCAGCAGATGGCTGTGGTATTTGAGGGCAAGACACAGATTGTTTGCGGAGAATACCGTGATGCCCTGCCAGGGACTCTGGGCATCGTTATAGAAACCCTTGTCATCGCAGATGAGGTTTTCGGCCCAGTTGAAAAGCGCCTTTGCGGCATCGAGATATTTTTCATCGCCGGTAGCATCTGCCATATACAGGAAGGGATATACCGCATCGTGGCAGCGTCCGTGAATGATCTGACATGCGGGGCAGATTATTGCTCCGTCAATGGCGGGATTGCCTATGCCGGATAGCTGCAGTTTGATAAGTTCGTCGCACCACTGCTTCAGCAGGGAATAATAAGCGTTTTTCATGGGTCAATCCTCCTTTATGACGATTATACAATAAAAAACGCAGCCCGTAAAGGACTGCGTTTTTTGTAATTTACCTGTTGTAGAATTCTTCGACTGCTGCAAAGAATGCGTCCATATTCTCCCAGGGAGTTGCCGGGGGAATATCACAGCCGGAGGAGATTACGAAGTTGGGATGGCTGCAGCACTTCTCCATGATGCCGAGGGTCTCTTCGCGGACCTTATCGGGAGTGCCGTTGCGCAGGGTACCTGCGGGGTCAACATTACCCATTACCAGTACGTCGGAGGGCATGTTTTCGATCATTTCCAGCATATCGCAGGCGTTGCCGAAGTGATATGCCTTTGCGCCGATCTTGGCGCATTCTGCGGTCATGCGGTTTACAACATTGCCGCAGTTGTGATATACGACGATGAAGTTTTCATCCTGTACGTTTTCGACGATCTTCTTGAGATAATCGGCGGAGAACTCTTCCATCAGCTGGGGAGAGATGAGACCGGCAGCGGGCTCGGCGATAACTACGCCGTTTGCGCCTGCATTCTTGAATGCAAGGATGTACTGCTCGATGAACTGAGAGCACTTGGTGAGCAGATCGTGAACTGCTTCGTCCTCTTCGTAGCAGTTGATCATCAGCTCGGTCATGCCCATGAGACGGCCTGCCAGAGAGTAGGGACCGATAACGCCGGCCAGTACGGGACGGTCGGTGATCTCGTTTGCTACCTTGGTGATAGCCTCGATGTACAGGCTGGTGCGGCCTGCGCCGACTTCGGGAACCTTGATATCATATACCTCTTCGGCTTCCTCGATGATGGTGCCGATTACGGTGGGGACCTCGTCATCGAAGTTGCGGATGGTGGAGCCGAAGGCTTCTGCTTCAACGGACAGATCCATGAAGGATACAGCAGCGCCTGCATTGCAGCGCTTTGCTACTTCCAGCATGCCCTTTACCTGCAGAGCACTGTCGTGGGTGAGCTGGTTGACGGTGCAGTCCAGCAGGGAAATGCAGGGGAAAGAGAGAACGGGGAGAGCCTTCTTGCGGGAAGAAGCCATTACGCTTGCAACCCATTCGTTCATATTCATCTTCATAGTTCTGTCTCCTGTTTTCAGTATTGCTATGTTGTCATTATAGCCGTTTATAACGATCAATAACAGCAATGAAATTGCTGAAAAACAGTAAAAAATTGCGGCTGTTATGCCGCTTCGGTTTTATGTATGCTCAGGTCCTTTGTATTTCCTGCGGGTAGCCATTCCGCCGCGGATATGGCGTTCGGCGCGGTTTATACCAAGCACCTTATCTACCTTTTTTGTAAGCTCCGGGTCGATGAGCGGAAGTCTTGTGCGCATATCCTTATGTATGGTAGATTTGCTTACGCAAAATCTGCGGGCGCAGGTACGTACGGTGGCGCCGGTGGATGCTATATACTCTGCGGCTTCCACCACGCGGATACGTATCTCACTTTTCATGTGATCCCCTCCCGTTGAGGGTATGCGCCGGAAGAGAATAAAATGAAAACCCCCGGAGCCGAAGCTCCGGGGGTCGCTACTTAACCGTTCAGATTACTAATTATGAATTAGTGCTCCTCGGGGTTGTTGTAGTAGAAGTGCTCGAAAGCGAAGTTCCAGGAGATACCAACGCCACCGGTGGGAACGTTGCCGATGTCAGAGTTGATGATAACGCACTGCTGAACGTCGGTGATCGGGATTACCAGGTAGAAGGTCTCTGCTGCGAACTGAGCCAGCTTGGGCAGAGTCTCGTTAACAGCGGTGTTAACGTCGGTGGTGAACATGGACTGGATCATCAGGAAGAATTCCTTCAGCTCATCGGAGGGCTCGAGGTACTCGGTGGAGCCTTCCAGAGCGCCGGACAGACCGCCAGCTGCTACCCAGTCGTTGAACAGGGGTGCCCACCAGCCATATGCCCAGTCAGAGTAGTGCCACATGATGGTCTCATGTACCCAGGATACACGGCAGGGAACCTCGTTGGCCTCGATGGAGGTGTCACGCAGGGTTGCCTCGGTGGTGTAGGTCTCAGCCTTGATGCCGATCTCGGACCAGAACTCTACGTACAGTTCGCAAACGGGGATGATGTCGTTTGCTTCTGCAGAGTTCCACAGCTGGAACTGGAAGGGCAGACCGGAGGGAGTCTCACGGTAGCCGTCGCCATCGATATCCAGCATGCCGATTTCGTCGAGCAGGTCGTTAGCTGCGTCAACGTCGTGGGTGCAGGGATACAGCTCGTAGGGAACAGCAAAGCCGTTGTAAACTGCGTCGCAGATTTCCTCAGCGTCGATGGCCAGAGCCAGAGCCTTACGGAAACGTACGTCGTGGATTACTTCCTGCCATGCCTTGGAAGCGTCGTCATCCTTAACGGTGCCGTCTACGTTCAGACCATAGTTGATGTTCAGAGCGTAGTCGGTGGGAGTGCAGTGATATGCAGTGGTGTAAGCGGTGATGCCTGCAGCCTCTTCATTCTCACGGTACAGGGAGATGTTGTCGATGGTAGCAGACTCACGGCCGAAGTCGGCATTGCCGCTCATGTAGTGCATCTGAACCATTTCCATATCCTCAACGAGGGTGGAGGTGATGTAGTCGATGTAGGGCAGCTGGTTGCCTTCTTCGTCGACCTTGAAGTAGTAGGGGTTACGGGTCCAGGTGGTGATGCCGTTTGCGGAATCGGTCATGACCCAGCCGTACAGAACGGGGAAGTTAGCGTCGATCAGACCCTCGAAGTAAACGGTG
>JAZRPZ010000031.1:0-22137 GCA_045649485.1 Clostridia bacterium | reverse complement strand
TCTGCCCAGTGGGACCATGGCTTATCCTGCTTGTCCCAGCTGACAAGCTGCTGGCGCTGTATGTACGGCTTGTCTTCGAATTTATCTCCAAAGCTGCCCCAGGGCTCCATATCCTCTGCGCGATACATTTCTGCATATTCGGCAGACGGGTTGCAGGGCAGATGCGGTTCGCTGTAGTCCAGACGGATGTGCCACGGAGCATCGCAGGCGGCGTACTCCTTCATAAGTCCGATAGCCTTTTCTGCCTGAACGTCTACGCGGGAGTCCTCCGAGGGAACATTATCAACTGAGCCGAACCAGTCGAACTCCTTTTCTTCATTGGGATATTTTGCTTTGCGGAAGCGGTCATAGTCTTCCATGCCATAATAGTAATCATAGCCAAAGTCAGTGGGTTTTTTCGCTTTATCTACATCCCATTTTCCGATGTAGCCCATATTGTAGCCGCGCTCCTTCATGCGTTCCGGCCAGGTGGGCAGCATGCCGGGCTGCAGTCCGTGCATGTTGGCAACGTCCAGATTCCAGAGACAGCCGAAGTTCTCTGCACGGACGCCGGTGAGCAGGGACTGGCGTGCAGGGCAGCAGAGCGGGATGCTGGTGAAGGCGTTGTCAAAACGCATGCCTTCTGCCGCGAGTGCATCAATATTCGGAGTTTTGACGGGATAGATACCGTTGTAGCCAAGGCAATCGTTTCTGAGCTGATCGCACACGATCATCAGGATGTTCGGATAGGATTTCATATGCTGCTCACCCCTTGTGTATTATCGATGCAAAATAACAGCGGTGTTCATAACGCTGATCAGATGCAGAATCATAATACAATTATAATGCGTTTCGCAAAACAGAGCAATAGACTATCACGGGATTTTTTCTGTTTGAAGGCTCATGGCAATACTGCTTATTGAAAAAGCAGCCCGGTAAGGTATAATATAATCAATAAGAATATACTCTGGCTTACAAAGGAGGATACTATGAACATCCGTGATTATTATGATCATTCCTGCAACGGTATGGACTGGACTCAGGCGTTTGCACGCGCCATAGCGGATATGCTTCCGAACGGAGGCGTGCTGAATGTACCCGCCGGCGAATATCCTACCGGTTCCATCAGGCTATATGACAATATGACGCTCAATCTCGAAAGCAATGCTGTGCTAAAGTTTCATCAGGATGCGGATGCTTTCCCGCTGATCGACCTGGAATTTGAAGGCAGCGCGGTAAAGATGCATCAGCCGTGCATCTATGCCGAGGATGCGAAAAACATCGCAGTTACAGGCTTCGGAACCTTGGACGGACAGGGCGAATACTGGTGGAAGCGTCATCTTTCGCGTGTAAATGAGCATCCCAGGCCTTACCTCGTCTGCTTCAATAATTGTGAACATGTAGTGCTGGAAAATCTGACTCTTATCAACTCCCCCGTATGGACGGTACATCCTCTCCGCTGCCGCAATGTAACTGTTCGCGGGCTTAATATCAAAAACCCCGCAGATTCTCCCAATACGGATGGTATCAACCCGGATTCCTGCCACGATGTACGCATTTATGATTGCACCATCGACGTAGGCGATGACTGTATTGCCATCAAGTCCGGCACGGAGCATACCCCCAACCGTCAGAGCTGCGAGCGGATAATCATCACAAACTGCCATTTCCTCCATGGTCATGGCGGAATCGTGCTGGGCAGCGAAATGTCCGGCGATATCCGAAACGTAGTGGTGTCCTCCTGCGTATTCTACGAAACTGACCGTGGTATTCGTCTGAAGACAAGGCGCGGACGCGGCGGCACGGTAGAAGGCATCCAGCTGACCAATCTTCTTATGGAAAAGGTCATGTGTCCCTTTGTTTTCAATATGTATTATTTCTGCGGCGCAGACGGCAAAATGAAGCATGTGTGGGACAAGAATCCTTATCCCGTTACCGAAAGAACACCCTGCCTGCGCGACGTATCCATCTCAAATGTACGCGCAAGAAAATGCACCGCCTGTGCAGGTTTCTTCTATGGTCTGGCGGAAATGCCTGTGGATATGATCTCCATGCAGGATGTGGTGGTTGAGATGGCAGACGGTCCCGCCGACTGCCCGGCAATGATGGACGGATGCCCCGAAATGCAGCGCGCCGGTTTCTTCCTGCGCAATGCGGTAAATGTTGATCTGCGCGGCGTGAAGGTGCGCGGCGTAGATGGTATGTGGCTGGATGCGGATGAAAGCGTTATCCTTGAGAAATGACTTACTCTCCGGCACTGGCAGTTTGCAGAGGATTTGACTTACATACCTTTAGCTGCTGCCATTACTGCCGCGCAAGTATCAATATCCGGAGTTTTGCCGGAGAAGCATTGTTTGGTATGACAGGCTGCGTTTACGGGAGGTTTGAACATGGAGTTTATAAATAGTCATGTGCATCTTGAGAATGGTCATCCGGAATGGATAATGTCATTGGCGGAGGCCTATAATTATAAAAAAATAGGTGTGATGGCCATTCCGTGTCATTGCGGACCGCTGAATACGCTGGAATGTCTGCTGATGAAGCTGCTGGGACCCGAAAAGGTGTATGTCTACGGTGGTATGGTTTATTTGCCGGATATGGAGCCTACGGCCAAAAGTCATGAGGAACAGCTGAGACTTATGATGGAAGCGGGCTGTGACGGCTGGAAGATACTTGAGAGCAAACCCACATATTATAAGCAGCTGCAGCTGCCTTTGGATGGCGAGGTATTCAGTCGTGCCTTTGCAATTGCCGAAAGGGAAGGTATACCGATAAAATGGCATGCAGGCGATCCCGCTACATTCTGGGATGCTAAAAAGGCGCCGAAATGGGCCGCCGAGAACAACTGGCTGTATACCGGCGAAGGTTATCCTTCTCTTGAAAAGATATATTCCGAGGTGGAAAATGTGCTTATGCGTCACCCCGGGCTGCGTGCGACGATGGCGCATCTCTATTTCACATCGGATGATATGGCTCACGGGGAACGCTTGCTTGAAAAATATGAGCACTTTGGATTCGATATCACTCCCGGTACAGAGATGTACGATGCTTTCCTGTCGGACAGGGAAGCATGGAAGCGATATTTCATCCGCTGGCAGGATAAGCTTGATTTCGGCACCGATATGCCCGACTGGACGTCTCCGGACAAGATACCTCCGTACGATGATACCTGTGAATTGATATATAAAACACTGGCCGGAACCGAATATTTTGAGGAACATGGCTGCGCGGGTGTGGGGCTGGGGCTTGAAAAAAGCATTCTGGATAAAATATTTGTCGGTAATTTTGAACGAGTGAACGGAAAAATTCCGAAGCCTATCAATATTAGCGGATTGAATGCCTATGCGGAGTGGCTTATGCCGAAACTTTCTGAAGATGAACGCAGGACAGCAGAGAGACTGCTCGCAGGAGTATTGTGAATCAACAAGGCGCACCATTTGCGGTGCGCTTTGTTGATGTTCATGAGGCACAATGACGCCTGAGGGTCAAATGAGTATTGATATTGTTCTGCAAATCGTATAAAATAATAGTATATACTGGATTTCTATGGCGGTGTCATTATAAATACCGCTGTCGGAAAAAGGGAGAAGTGTGTATTTGTGAGTGGAAAACTGATTGTTATAGAAGGCCTTGACGGAAGCGGAAAGGCCACTCAGTCCAAGCTGCTGTGTGAAGCGCTGGAGGCGCAGGGAATGAAGGTAAGAAAGGTATCGTTTCCTGCCTATGACAGCGATTCTTCCGCGCTGGTGAAGATGTATCTCGCCGGCGAATTTGGCAAAGACCCCGGCGATGTCAATGCATATGCGGCATCTACTTTCTATGCGGTGGACAGATTCGCCAGCTATAAGAAGGACTGGGGCAAGTTTTATGAAGACGGCGGTATAGTTGTGGCGGACCGTTATACTACATCCAATGCCGTGCATCAGTGTTCCAAACTGCCCGAGGAAGAATGGGACAGCTATCTGAAATGGCTTTTTGATTTTGAATACAATCTTGTGGGTATCCCTGCGCCTGATGCGGTAGTATATCTGCAGGTAGACCCTGCGGTAAGCCAGAGGCTTATGTCCGGCCGCTATAACGGAGATGAGACCAAGAAGGATATCCATGAAAGCAATCTTGAATACCTTGCCAGGTCCCGAAAAGCTGCGGAATATTGTGCCGCAAAACTGGGCTGGAAGGTCGTGCCCTGTGTGGCAAGCGACGAAATGCGCACAGTTGAAGAGATACATCGCGACGTGCTTGATATGGTGAAGTGAATACTTTATGTGGAACAACCGCTTTTGAAACGGAAGCGGTTGTTTTTCTGTTTGGGACGGATATTTGAGTCTGCATTGATATCATCTGTGATGTATTTTCAGAACGGGCAGTGGATTTAAACGTGTGCCGAAAATAATTGACGCGTACTTTTATTTGTGTTACCATATGTAAAAATCGGTGCGGAGGAATGTCTCATGAAGGATTGGTTCAAGGGTAAGAACGGCATGATGGTGCATTGGGGTCTTTATTCGCTGCTTGCCGGTGAATATCGCGGCAGACGCAGCAGCAGTTATGCCGAATGGATACAGTCATACTGCCGCATACCCAATTCCGAGTATTCTGCGCTGGCAAACGCATTTAATCCTCTGTATTTCAATGCGGATGAATGGGTGCGCTTTGCAAAGGAATGCGGAATGGAATATCTTGTGGTGACCAGCAAGCATCATGATGGATTTGCTCTTTTCCGCTCGGAGGTAAGTTCCTTCAATGTGCATGACGCAACGCCATTTGGCAGAGATGTTATAGTAGAGCTTGCTGAGGCTTGCTACAAGCACGGACTGAAGCTGGGCCTTTATTATTCGCAGGATCTGGATTGGCATGAGGAGCACGGCGGCGGATATCTTTCCGACCCCAAGTATTGTTCCGGTACATCCTGGAATAATAACTGGGATTTCCCCGGTGTTGAGAACAAGGATTTTTCCATTTGCTTCCGCAACAAGATAATGCCTCAGGTTGAGGAGATACTGAAAAATTACGGAGAACTGTGCCTTGTATGGTTCGATGTGCCTATGACCATAAATGACGCGCAGTCCAGACAGATTTACGACGCGATCAAGCGCTATCAGCCGAACTGCCTCATAAATTCCCGCCTCGGAAACGGTGCATATGATTATGTGTCCCTTGGTGATAACGAAATACCTGATAAGATGCCCGATAACAGCTCCGCGGATGTTGATATGAACTCCATTGGCGGTTTCAAGCCGTCTCCCTGGGGACTTTACGAGACTGCGGCAACACTCAATGATTCCTGGGGATTCTGCAACTGGGACCACAACTGGAAGAGTGCGGAACGCGTGGCAGAGATACGCAGGCATCTGAACAGCCTCGGAATAAATTATCTGCTTAATGTAGGACCTGACGGTCTGGGCAGGATTCCTGTTGCTTCACAGGAGATATTGCGCCGCGCGGCAGAACTTTGATCGGGAGAGCGTAAATATGAAATGTACTATAGGAATCGATTTCGGCACGCAGTCTGCAAGGGCTGTGCTGGTAAGCGTTGAGACCGGCGAAGTGCTGCGACGTGTGGTGGCTGAATATGCCCATCCGCTTACGGATGACTGCCTTGTTGACGGCGCTGATTATGATGACGCGCTTCTGCGGCTGATGCAGGGGATTGCAGAAGATGTAAACAGCTGTGATATAGTGGGCGTTGGTGTTGATGCTACATCGCTTACTCTTGTGCCTATAGCAAAGGATGGCAGGCTGGTAAGCGAAATTACCGATGCACCGATGGGCAGGGTAAAGCTGTGGAAACGCCATGATGCAGATGCATATGCCCGCCACGCTCTTGAACTGGCCCGTGAATACGGTGAAGATTTCTTTGAATATTCCGGCAATACAGTTTCCAGCGAATGGGCGATACCTAAAATACTGGAGACCAAGCTGGAGGCGCCGGATGTCTATGCACTTACCGATATGACGCTTGACCTCAGCGATTATCTGGTGTACAGGCTTACCGGAAATATTACCCGCAGCGCCACTACGTTCAGCTACAAGTGCCATTGGGTAAAGGGGAAGGGCTTTCCCGGAGATGACTATATGAATGCGCTTGCTCCAGGATTCGCAGCGGAATATGCGCACCTTATGAGGGGCGATATTATGGTGCCCGGAGACTGTGCGGGTATGCTCACAGGCAAGTGGCGTGATATCCTCGGTGCAAAGGGCGATGTGGCGGTAGCGGCAGGCCAGCCTGACGGCAACACGCCGCCTGTTGGGCTTGGCGCTGTGCGTGACGGCGATGTTACGGTGGTGCTGGGAACATCCAGTGTACTCATGCTGCAGTCCGGCAACGAATGCACTCACGAGGGGCTCGTTGGCATTGCGCCCGACGGAGCTGTACCCGGGCGAATGTGCCTTGAATGCAGTTCAAACTGCGCCGGAGATATGCTGAATTGGTTCGTGGAAAATATGGCCACGGAAAAAGACGCTGCCGAAGCCCGAGAGAAGGGAATATCTATCCATGAACTTATGACGTCCCGCATCAGGCAGCCGTGGAGTAACAGACTGATAGCGCTTGATTGGTGGAACGGAAGCCGCTGTCTGCCAAACGATATGCACATGGCGGGAACTCTAATCGGCATGCGCCTTGAGACACGCAGTGAAGATGTTTATCTTGCATTGATGCAGAGCATGGCGACCGACATGCGCGCTATGCTTGAGCTGTGCTGCAAAAACGGCGGTGAAGCGCGCATGATACGTGCCGGCGGAGGCATGGTGAAGAAAAATCCCACGCTGATGCAGCAGTTCGCTGACATATTTGGCAGAACCATTTACGCCACTACCAATGAAGAGGCCGGCGCGCTGGGTTCTGCGATACTCGGAGCAGTGGCGGCGGGCGAATATTCAAGCTGTGAAGCGGCTTGCGACAGCATGGCGGTCAGCGGTTATGTGCGTTACGACCCCGATATGGAGCACAGAGAAGAATACGAAAAACTGTATGAGCGCTGCAATAAGGCAAGGCAGACTGTTGCCAAGCTTCAGCAGGAACTTTGGGATATGTAATATATGAAGCCTGTATGCGTAAACCGCATACAGGCTTTTCCTTTTATGGAAATAAATACACAGCTCAGACAGAGATTGATATTGACTTTATGGCGAATAGGCAATAAAATGATTGTGTAAACTTTTTGTTTTGAATTTGGTTCCGCTGACAAAAGGAGGATATAAATATGGATAAGGTAAGACTCGGTCTGATCGGCTGTGGCGGACGCATGGGCGCCCATATGAACTGCTTTGAACAGATGGATAATGTGGAAATAGTTGCCGTATGCGATCCTATTGCAGAGCGTCGCGAAGCAGCCGCAAAGCGTTTCGGCGCACAGCGCATGTACGCAAACCACAATGATTTCTTTGCTGCCGAAGACAAGACTACCGTTGATGCAATTTATATTGCCGTTGAGCCCACTGCTCACGTAAATCTTGAAGAGCAGGCCATCGACAAGGGCATTCCCTTCCTGGTAGAAAAGCCCATGGCTCTGGATGTTGAGCAGGCCCGCGCGATCGCAAAGCGCGTTGAGGAAACCGGCCTTATCACCGCAGTAGGCTTCCAGGACCGTTATCTCGACCTTATCGAGATGGTAAAGGAAGAAGTCGATAAGGCGCCCAAGGGCGGTCTCGTATACGGCGCATGGATAGGCGGAATTCCCGGAGTATGGTGGTGGCAGAAGAAGACCACCTGCGGCGGTCAGCTCGTAGAGCAGAATATCCATCTGCTGGACGGTCTGCGCTATCTCTACGGCGAGCCTCTTTCCGTATACGCCACCTGTTCTTCCGGCATGATAGAGGCAGGTAAGGACGGCGTTTCCGACCTTTACAACACCGACGACCATTCCACCGCCGTTATCCGTTTCAAGAATAATGTCACCGCAACTCTGGTAAGCGCCTGCTATTCCCGCAGCGTACGCCCCAATTGCGGCTATGTGATCACCCTGCCCGATAAGGTGCTGGATTACCGCCTGCGCAATAATCTGATCATCCGCAGCGCTCATGAGACTTACGATGTAGACCGTCAGGTCGATCAGACTCTGCTGCTGGACAAGGCGTTTGTAAACGCAGTTGCCACCGGCGATGCTTCCGGTGTACGTTCTCCTTACGGCGATGCACTGAAGTCCCTTGAACTGAGCTTTGCTGCAAATGAGTCCATGGAGACCGGCAAGGTCATCTATTTCGAATAAGGGAGGATATGACATATGCGTCTGTGTGTGCCCGTACCCTGTTTTTTCAAGAATATTCCCTTTCATGATGCTATCTATCGCATAAAGGAACTGGGCTTTGATGCCGCGGAGACCTATAACTGGAAGGATATGGATTTCGACAAGGTAAAGAAGGCCCTTGATGAGACCGGCGTTGAACTGGTCAGCATGTGCACCACCGAGTTCCGCATGACCGACCCCGCATACCGTCAGGCATGGCTGGACGGACTGAAGGAAAGCTGCGAAGCGGCAAACAAGCTGGGCGTTAAGCACCTTATCACACAGGTTGGCCCCGATACCGGAGCCCCCCGCGAGGAACAGCATGCCGCCATCGTTGAAACTTTGAAGCAGGCAAAGCCCATACTTGAGGCAAGCGGCGTTACCATCATGCTGGAGCCCCTGAATACATATTTCAACCATCCCGGATACTATCTCTGGAGCGCCGTAGAAGGCTTTGAGATCGTCCGTGAGGTGGATTGCCCCTTCGTGAAGATAATCTATGATATCTATCATCAGCAGATCATGGAGGGCAATATAATCCCCAATATCACCGGCAATCTGGATTGCATCGCCCATCTGCACGCCGCAGGTCATCCCGGCCGTCACGAGATGCAGTACGGCGAAAGCGATTACAAGGTCATTTTCGCCGCTGTCGATAAGGCAGGCTACACCGGCGCCTGCGGTCTGGAATACGGCCCGCTGATGCCGCCCGAGGAAAGCCTCATCGAAGCAAAGAAGATTTACGGAGCATAATACAAAAAGACATCCCCGATTTCCTTTACCGGATATCGGGGATGTTTTTTGTCTGATGTACCTGCTGCGGGCAGCGAGGTTATCAGAATATGCTCATGTGGCTCATGATGGCCTTTGCGGGGCCGGTGTAGCCGTTGCGGGAAGCGGTTTCGGCAGAGAAGCGGATGTGATTCAGCACTTCGCTGAGCTTGCCTGCGATGGCAACGCCGGTGACGGGAGTTACCTTGCCGTTTTCGTGATAGTAGGCAAGACGTACTTCACCGCCGATGTAATCGTTGAAGAAATCAAATTGTACGCCGGAGGTGGCGAGGATCTCAAGATAGGGACCTTCGATGGTCTCGACGGTGCCGGGCTCAACTATCATGCAGCCCATGGAGCCGGTGGGAGTTTCGCCCAGATACTGACCGAAGCGGTTTGCGCCGAAGTAATTCTTTACTACGCCGTTTTCCACAAGGCAGACCTTGCCGAGGGAGAGACCGTCCGCGTCAAACTTGGAGGAACGGGCGTTGCCCTTTACGTCGCCTGCCATGGTGAGGGTGATGAGGTCGCCCTCGGGCTGCTTCTGGATAGAATCGCCCTTGCTGAACAGGTTGGACTTGGAGTAGATGGAGCTGTAATTGAGACCGAAAGCTATGCGCATGAACATGTGAGAAAGTTCACCTGCGTTGAAAACTACGTTGCAGTTCAGCTTTTCGGCGGGCTTTGCGGCTTCGTAGCGGGCCTTTACCTCTGCCATCTTGCCGGCGATCTCGGCGGTGATGACTGCTTCGTCGAAATTGCTGAAGTTGTACTGCTCGTAAAGCTCAACGCTCTGCTCGGTGCCGTTGTAGGTGGGAATGGCTTCAACCATTGCATCGTAGCGCACCTGAGTCTTCTTCAGACCCTTGCTGTTTGCAACGGTCTCGGTGTACTTGTTGATGAATACCTCGACTGCGTTGAGAGAGGCGTTTTCCACATCGTTTGCGGCAAATACGGCCTTTGCTACTCTGGAAGCCAACTCAACGGGGGTGAATTCGGAGAAATTGCTTTCTACGATGTAATCGCCCTCTTCAGCGCCGGGAAGCTCATAGGTCTTGTTGTTGATCATTGATGCCTTTGCGACGGCTTCCGCAATGAGTTTATCAAGCTGTGCGCCGTCGGTGGAAGGATATACGAAGAACTGAGAATCGCCCTTGCAGCCGTCGTGATCGACATATACGGTGACTTCCTTGTCACAGGTATCGGTGCAGCGTACGGTCTCCAGCTTACCCTTTACAAAGAACAGTTCGTAGCTTTCCTTCTTGGTTATTGCTATTTTGTAATCGCTTACGCCGGTATTTTTGCGCAGCGCTTCAATGATGGTAATCATCCCAGCTTCACCTTCACTTTCAGTGCGGGGCCGCCGTCGCTGACGCGCACCCATTCCTTGTGTCCCTTGCCGCAGCTTCCGGAGCCGATGACCTTGAATTCATCGGATACCATGCTGATGGACTTGAGCAGATCCGGCACATAGCCGCTCATAACAACCGGAGGTACGTAATTGTCGGTAAGCTTGCCGTCCACTATCTCGATGCCGTACTGTGCAACGCACTGGATGGCCCAGTTCTTGGG
The DNA here is from genome assembly GCA_045649485.1 of Clostridia bacterium. Classification (GTDB taxonomy): domain Bacteria; phylum Bacillota; class Clostridia; order Christensenellales; family Aristaeellaceae; genus RUG11247. The sequence goes on along the minus strand of JAZRPZ010000031.1, from coordinate 11,587 downwards.
GTCTTCCATGCCATTGTTTGTCTCAAACAGCATATAGCCGTGGTCGATGGAAGCGATCATATCTTCGAGCTTGTCGTTGCCCTTCTCAAAGAAGGTGTTGGTCATGCGGGAATAAGCCTTCCTGCGGGAGGATTCCCTGCGGCCGTTGCCGGTGGGCGCAAGACCGAGCTGAGTAGCGGAGGCAAGGTCTGAAATGCCGGTGACGAGTATACCATCCTTGATTATCTGGGTATCGCCTGCCAGCACGCCGTCATCATCGAAGAAATAGGAAGCTGCGCTGAGTACGGAAGCTGCGCCGTCGCGCATATTGCAGATGGGGGATGCAACGTACTTGCCTACGTATTCCTTGGCAAGGGCTCTGTCCTTTACAAACATATCCAGCTCAACGCCGTGACCGAATGCTTCGTGAGCAATAAGACCGGTGATGGACGGATCGGTTATGACGTCATAAACGCCGGGCTCGATGGCCCTTGCAACGGTGAGCCTGTCTGCCTTGTAGAGCAGCTTGTCGGAAAGGGTGGGCAGCTTTGCCATAACATCTGCGATGTTGTTGGCGTAGGCGCTTTCGTGTGCCTGTATTGCCTTACCGTTATCCTTGTATACGACCATCAGCGCACCGTTTACCCAGGTGTAATTCTGGTCAAGTTCGCGGTTTTCGGAAATGAAAAGCTTGGATACCTCAAGGCAGCTGATTGAAGCGACGCCGTTGAGGATATGCTCGCTCTTTGCGATGAGGGCAGTGCTCTGCTCCTTGCAGAAATCGAGCAGCTGCTGCTCGGTGTATTCGGCGAAGTCATGAGGACGTGCGAAGGACTGCATGAGAGGCTCGTCGCTGAGATGTACAGGGTCGATAACGTTGCCGGCAAGCTCTGCATTCAGTTCAAAGGCAGAGGCGATCTTTGCGGCAAGGGCGGAAACATCGCCTGCGATATCGTCCAGAGAATATTCGAAGAATGCGCCGCCGTTGCTCAGCTTTACGACAAAGCCGCACTCGGTATCGCGGCCGGAGGAAATTCCGGAGCTGTTGCGGTCAACGCGGAATGCGCGGGCTTTGATATCGATACCCAGCAGGCTGACGTATTCATAATGCTGCTTCAGTGCGCCGACCAGCTCTTTTGCGGTCTGACGTCTGGAATTCAGAAATTCGGAAAAAGCCATAGTTATCCCTTCTTTATTTATATTATGATATTAGTATATCATGTTTGCGGGAAATTTCAACTTTGGATGTGGGATATTATTCCGGGAACGCCGTTTTGCAGCTTTATTATAGCAAGGTATTGAAAAAAGCCGGCTGTAACGATAAATGATATTAACTGCAAACTATCTGCGTGCGCGGGGTCATTGCGCATATGTGCTTGTCGTGTTATAATGCAATCATATTACAGATGCCGATAGGCAGCGGCAGAAAGAGTTATCTGTTTATGGAATTCAATGAAAAACTGCAGGAACTGCGCAGAAGCAGAGGTCTTACGCAGGAAGAACTTGCCGAAGCGCTTTATGTTTCACGTACGGCTATATCAAAGTGGGAATCCGGAAGAGGATACCCGAATATAGATTCGCTTAAAGCCATAGCAAAATTCTTTGGTGTGACGATCGACCAACTGCTTTCGAGCGACGAGGTGCTTACGATTGCCGAGGAGGATAACAGACGCATTGAGGGAAGGCTGCGGGATATAGTTTTCGGTCTGATTGATTGCGGTACGGCGCTGCTTTTGTTTTTACCGCTTTTCAGAATGGGGACGGAAGGCACAGTGAGAGCGGTATCGGTTTTTGAAGCGGGTGTCGCGCTTTATATGAAGGACGCATATCTCGTATTCATTTTTGCTGCAATTCTCTGTGGAATAACCACGCTGGCGCTGCAGGGCTGCGGCAATGTTACATGGATAAAATTGAAAAACAGGCTGTCTTTTGGGCTGAATGCGTTGGGAATGCTGGTATTTATACTCAGCCTGCAGCCATATGCTGCGGCGATGTTGTTCGTTTTTATGGTGATAAAGACTCTAATGCTTATAAAATGGCAATGATACGAAGGGTGTCACGTATGTGACGCCCTTTTTCTTGTGAAAAAACCACTCTTTGTGTATGCTGGTAACTGAAGAAAACAGAAATACACATGGAGGACCGGTGTTATGGAGAAAGCTTTGGTAATAAAATTGACGGTTGGGGTAGCGCTGTTGGCGGCGTTTGCGCTGTGGACAGTGGCGGTATGCAATTTGGATGTGCAGGCAATTGGCCCAAATGATTCGCAGGTTGGCTTTGCTACACTAAACAAAACATTCCACGAATTTACCGGGGTGCATATGGGACTGTATGTGCTTACCGATTGGTTGGGACTTGTACCCTTCGGGTTTGTGTTTGGTTTTGCAATTCTTGGCCTTATACAGTGGTGCAGAAGGAAGAAGATTACGGTGGTAGACAGAAGCATACTCGTGCTTGGTGTTTTCTATATCGTTGTAATGGGCGTGTATATACTCTTTGAGTATCTGACGATAAATTACAGACCTGTGCTCATAAACGGCTATCTTGAAAAGTCGTACCCTTCCTCTACTACTATGCTGGTGATGTGTGTAATGCCCACAGCTGCGCTGCAGTTCGCGGAGCGTATAAAGAGGCAGGGCTTTAGAAGGCATGTGATATACATCTTGTATGCCTTTACAGCCTTTATGGTGGTCGGAAGATTGATATCGGGCGTTCATTGGTGCACGGATATAATCGGAGGCGCGCTGCTAAGTTCGGGCCTTGTGCTTCTGTATGAAGCGCTGAAATAAAAAAGAAACCGTTCTGTGAGAATTTCACAGAACGGTTTGTGTTTTTTAGCGACCGCCGCGGATGTAGGGAACTGCGAGAGATTCGGGTTCACGGCTGCGGCGTGCGGTTGCCAGCAGGGCCAGCAGGGTTATTACATAGGGCAGCATTGCCAGCAGCTGCATAGGAAGCTGTACGCCAAGGGCCTGCAGACGGATCTGAGCGCCGGTAGCAACGCCGAACAGCAGAGAGGCAAGGAATACGCCGCCGGGATTGTAGCGGCCGAGAATAACGGTTGCAAGGGCTATGTAGCCGCGGCCGGCGGTCATGTTGTCGGAGAACAGACCAAGCTGCGCTATTATCAGATAAGCGCCGCCTGCGCCGCCCAGCAGACCGTTGATGGCGCATGCCACCAGCTGCTTGCGCTCAACGCGGATACCGGCTGCATCGGCTGCCATGGGCTTTTCACCGATAGCTGCCATGCTCAGACCGGTGCGGGTGAAGCGATAGAATACAAATGCGGCAATGAGCAGTATGTAGACTACATAGGTGAGGATATCCTGCTGAAAGAAGGCTTCACCGATAACGGGGATGTCCTTCAGAAGCGGAATGTCCATCTGAGGCAGGATATCGATCTGCATGTGGGAGTAGTTGTTGCACATCAGCTTGTATAGATAACTTGTTATGCCAAGACCTATCATGTTGATGGCAAGACCGCTGACCGTCTGATTCTGTTTGCCGTAAACGCATATGAAAGCGTGGATAAGGCCTACGATCATTCCGGCGAGCATGCCGATGAGCAGACCGAGGAACAGACTGCCGGTGAAATACGCGCCCGCAAAGGAGAAGAACGCGCCGCAGATCATGATGCCTTCCATGCCGATATTCAGCACGCCGCTCTTTTCGGATACCATTTCGCCGAGACCCGCATACATGAGCGGTACGGCCATTCGCATACCGGATGCCAGAAGCGCGGTGAGGAAGGAAAGGGTGAAAATCTTATCAAGCATTCTTCTTTACCTCCTTCTTTGCGCGCATTGCGATTATGGCGCGGATGAGCAGCATGATAACAGCTGCACCGATGAGTACATTTACCATTGCGGAAGGAACCTGCGCACGTCGCTGCATGGTGGCTGCACCACACTGTACCATTGCGTATACAATGGCGACAACGGGAACGAGCTGAGGCTTGTTTGCGGCAAGCAGCGCGATGAGAACGCCGGTGTAGCCGCAGTCTGCGGAGAAGGATTCCAGCAGCTTTTTCTGGATGGCAAGCACTTCGATAACGCCTGCCAGACCTGCCAGACCGCCGGAAAGCATTGCTGCGCGCACAACGCCGCCGGTTACGGAGATACCGCTGCATTCGGCAGCGCGGGGGTTATGGCCTACCACGCGCATCTCATAGCCCCAGGTGGTTTTATAGAGTACGAACCATACTACGATGGCGAGTACAACCGCGATGATGAAGCCGGCGTGCAGGCGGGTTCCTTCGAGAATGCCGGGCAGCACCATTTCTTCGGTAAGCTTTTCGGACTGAGGCATGGTGCCGTTGGGGTCCTGCATGAAGGAGTTTACCGCGATACCCACAAAGTTGGTGGCGATATATGTGAGCATGATGGTCACGATGATCTCGGAAATATTGAACTTCAGCTTGAATATTGCCGCGATGAGGGACCATGCGCCGCCGGCAATGAATCCGGCGAGGAAAGCACATATCATGCGGATAACGGGGGGCAGGAAATCACACCTGAGCGCAACAGCGGAAGCAGCTACGGCGCCGATGTAGAACTGACCTTCTGCACCGATGTTGAAAAAGCCGGTGCGGAAGGCAACTGCACAGGCAAGACCGGTGAGAATGAGGGGAGTTGCCTTTACGAATACCTCGCAGAAGTAGTATTTGGTGCTGAAAATGCCTTCGTAGAAAATCTTGAGCGCTTCGACGGGGTCTGCGCCGGAGGCCACGATGAATACTACGGCGACCAGTACCAGCACTACGGGGAATGCGAGATATCCCAGTATCTTCTTTGCATATTTCATTTTGCTGCCTCCTTAATACCGCCCATAAGCAGGCCGATGGTATCGATGGTAGCCTCGCTGCGGTCGAGAATGCCGGTGATATGACCGCCGTTCATGACCGCTATCTTGTCGGATACGGAAAGTATTTCCTCAAGGTCCGCGGAAATAAGCATTACTGCTTTGCCGAGATTCTTCTGCTCGATAAGCTTTTCGCGTACGAAAGCGGAAGCGCCTACGTCGAGACCGCGTGTGGGCTGACTGGCAACGATGCACTTTGCTTCGTCGTTTATCTCGCGTGCCAGAACTATCTTCTGCTGATTGCCGCCGGAAAGCAGTCTTACGGGGGCCTTTACGCCAAGGTTGCCTGCAGTGCGTACGGAATAATCACGGATGACGTTATAAGCGTGCTGCATGATGCGGGCTCTGCTGAATACTCCGAATGCAGAGAAGGGCTTGGCCTTATAGCGGCGCAGGATAAGGTTGTCGGCTACATCCATATCGGGGACGAGTGCGTCGTGCTGACGGTCATCCGGGATATAGGCAAGACCCTTGGCGGCGCGGACACGCACGTTTTTGCCGGTAAGGTTTTCGTTCGCAAGCTTTATGCTGCCCTTAACGCGGCTGCGGCGGATGCCGACAATGGCTTCTGCCAGTTCTTTCTGTCCGTTGCCTTCAACGCCGGCAATACCGAGGATTTCACCTTCGTGGATGGTGAGGTTGATGTTATCAACGGCGGGACGCTTGCGTCCGCTGCGGAAAACGGTAAGGTTTTCGAGGGTCAGCAGGGGAGCGCCTGGCGCATGGGAATGGTCGTTCTGAACATCGTTCAGTTCGCGGCCTACCATGCAGCGGGAAAGCTCTTCTGCGGTGGTTTCTTTGGTGACGAGGGTAGATATGCTCTTTCCGTCGCGCAGTACGGTTACGCGGTCGGTGAAGTTCATGATCTCGCTCATATGATGGGTGATGATGATAACGGCGAAGCCGCGCTTTTTGAGCTGTTCAAGCACACCGAATAGCTGGGTTGCCTCGTTAGGAGTAAGCACGCCGGTAGGCTCGTCCAGAATAAGCAGCTTGATATCGCGGAAAAGGGCCTTCAGAATCTCAACGCGCTGTTTTTCACCGATAGACAGGCTGCCGACAAGCGCATCAGGGTCTACCTTCAGACCGTAACGCTCGGAAAGCTCCAGCAGACGGGCACGGAACTTTTTGCGGGGCATGAAAAGAGGCATATCGCTGTAGCCAAGCAGCACGTTATCCAGTACGGTCATGGCGTTTACCAGAGAAAAATGCTGATGGACCATGCCGATGCCGGCACGTATGGCTTCTTCGGGCGCGCGGAAATTGGCTTCCTTGCCTTCCCAGAGCACGCGTCCGCTTTCTGCCTTGTAAATGCCGAAGAGAATGTTCATAAGTGTGGTCTTGCCTGCACCGTTTTCGCCCAGCAGTGCATGAATCTCGCCGGCTTCCACAGACAGATTTACATTCTCGTTTGCATATTTACCATAGAAGGAGATGCTGATGTCTTCCATTGCCAGAATCGGCATGAGATCAACTCCTTGGAATTGTTTTTGTGAGGTGATTCAAGAGGTATTGAAGAAGCAAAAATGAAATAGCCCATGATGCAACGGAAACGGTTTGGGAGATAAATCTCCCAAGCCGTTTTCCAGAAGGTTATGAAGTTATTCCGTAAATCAGCGTACGCTGCCGTCAGCGGGCAGATCCAGTTCGCCGGAGATGATGGAAGCGATAACTGCGTTCAGCTCGTCCTGCAGATCCTGGGGAACCAGGGCATTGAAGGGAGCCAGAGCAACAGCGCCGTCAGCCATACCAACTTCGACAACAGTACCGGTGAAGTTGCCGGAAACTACGTCGGAGTAAGCCTTGTTCATCAGAGCGTCAACATAGTAGATAGCGGAGGTCATAACCAGCTCGGGAGCCAGGAAGGACTGATCGTAGCTGTCGCCGCAAACGTAGATGCCGTTTTCGATAGCGGTGTTCAGAGCGCCCAGACCGGACTCGTTAGCGCAGTGGTATACGAAGTCAGCGCCGTTCTCGATAACAGCGTCGCCGCACTCCTTACCCATAACGGTGTCGATGTAGGAGTTGGTGTAGGTCTTCTGAACGATGATCTCGGGATTCTTGGCCTTTGCGCCGTCCTCGAAGCCGTTAACGATCTTGTTCATGGAGGGGGACTGAACGCCGGAAACCATACCGATGTTGCCGTTTACGGACATGCCGGCAGCCAGCATACCGATAACGTATGCGCTCTCCTGGCACTTCAGCTGGTAGGAACCAACATTGGAGCCGTTGCTCTTGTCACCTTCGATGGAGATGAAGATGGTGTCGGGGAACATCTCGGCAACTTCGCACATGGGATCGCCGAACTCGTAGGAGTGACCGAAGATGATGTCGTAGCCGGCTGCAGCGTAGTCGGTAACGGCGGCGGTCATGTCAGCGGTGGTGCAGTTCTCGGTGTAGGCGATTTCGCAGCCGTACTCGGATTCGAGCAGCAGCAGGCCTTCGTAAGCAGCCTGATTCCAACCCATATCGTTGGCAACGCCGGTGAGGATCAGAGCGACCTTCAGGGGCTGGGTCTCAGCGAAAGAGACGGTGCAGGTGAGGAGCATCATAAGAACCAGGGCAAATGCGAGCAGCTTCTTCATTGTGTTCTACCTCTCTTGTGTCGTTATATATAAAGCGGTTAAGCCTTATAATCAGTTCATGGTGAAGCGGGGAGGAATTACGATGCCTGCGCGGGTGCGGATGGCGTCTGCACGGGCCTGTGCTTCGGTGTAGATGGCTTCTTCATCCAGAGTAAGCAGCTTGCGTTCGCGCATCAGCCACTTGCCGTCGCACATGGTGGACTCAACGTTGGAGGAATGCATGGAGGTTACCATGTTGGCAACGGTGTCATGCAGGGGCAGCATGCCGGCGCTGCGGGGATTGATGACGATCAGGTCGGCCTTCTTGCCTACGGTCAGGCTGCCGACGTTCTGCTCATCCAGCACGGCGTGAGCACCGTTGATGGTGGCCATCTTCAGTACTTCCTGAGCCTTTACTACGTCGGGCTCAAGACGCCAGCCCTTGTGGATCAGGGAAGTGAGCCACATTTCGTCGATCATGTCCATGCGGTTGTTGGAGGGAGCGCCGTCGGTACCGATGGTCACGCAGATGCCTTCGCGCAGCATGCGGGGAACCTTTGCAAAGCCAAGAACGCGCATTGCGGCGGCGGGGTTGTGAGAAACCTTGACCTGATAGTCGCGGAACATCTCAACTTCTTCGTTGGTGAGCCATACAGTGTGAACAGCCAGGAAGTTCTTGTCCAGAACGCCCAGGTCGCGCAGATGGGTAACGGTCTGTACGCCGAACTTTTCCTTGGTGAATTCCACTTCGTCCTTTACTTCGGCAACATGCATGTGAACGCCTACGCCCAGCTTGTCGGCCATTTCCTTGGTGCGGACGATGAGGTCATCGGTGTTGTTGAAGATGGTACGCAGGCCGAACCATACCTGAATGCGGCCGTCGGCGGTGTTGTGGAACTTATTGTAATCGTCCATGGTGCGTGCCAGTTCTTCGTCGGCATTGCGGATCCAATTTGCGGGCAGACCTTCGCCGCAGTCCATAACGGAGTTGGCCAGCTTTGCGCGGATACCTGCCTCGGTGATACCCCTGGCCATGCCGCAGACATACTGTCCGCCGGGCTCGGCGATGGTGGTAACGCCGGACTTGATCTGCTCGATGGAGCACAGCAGGGTGGAAACGTAGGAATCCTCTGCAGTCATGTTGCTCTCATAGGGCCAGGTGCGCTCGTGGAGCCAGGTGAGCAGATTTACATCGTCGCCCAGACCGCGGCCCAGCTGCTGAGAAGTGTGAACGTGAGTATTGATAAGACCGGGCATGATGATCTTGCCGTCGCAGTTGACGATCTCGTCATACTGTCCCTCGGGGGCTTCGCCGCCGGCGATGCATGCGATGCGGTCGTTTTCTACGATGATATAACCGCGGGTATAGACTCCGTTTTCGGGATCCATAGTCACGATAAAGGCATTCTTAAGAAGAATCTTCATAATGATCGGCCTCCATGTTATTGCACATAATTTCTATATATATGTTACAGTTTATGAGTTTAAGAATCAAGCAATATACGCCTTTATCCTAACTTTAACCGATTGATATCGTGCAATGTTCGGCAAACGGTTGCGGCTGCGACAGTTCATTGATATTTGTACTCGTGATAAATGGAGGAGAAGCTTTATGTGAAAAATGTTTCAGATGCGTGATTGTGTGCAAGTGTATCGTATGGGATAAAAAATATGTCGGCAGCTCTTCCTGTCATAGCTTCTGAGACAGGTATCGGAAAGCTGCTTCCGGCAGTTAAAAAAGTGCCCCGTATCACCAAAACGATGTCTGTGATACGGGGCGCTGTTTTATTTCTTTCCGAAAAGTCCGCCGAGACCGCCGATGAAGTCGCCTACCTTGTCAAGGTCGAGCTTTGCCTTCACGAGTTCGACTACCTTTTCGACGGAATCGTCGGGCAGGTCGACGCCGATGAGTTCTTCGACTACTTTGGTGGGCTGGGACTTGAACTTCTTGAGCATAGCGGGATCATCCTTGATCTTGTCAATGATGTCCTGAACAGTCTTCTTGATATCAAATGCCATTGTCAGGTGCCTCCTGTCTGTGATAAATGAGCTGTTAATCGGTTATGAATTTCTTCCACTTCATTGTGAAGCCGAAGCAGATGAGCATGCCGGCTGCGGCGATGGCTGCCCAGAGATAGAGCGTGCTGTTCCAGCCGAAAGCCTCGGAGAACATTGCTATGCCGTAGGTGGATACTGCCGCGCCGATATAGGTGGAGGAATTCACGATTCCGGATACCAGCGATACATGGCCGTATTTGCGGAAGCGGGGCGGCACCATGCAGATGAGCATCAGGTTTACGCCGTGCATGCAGCCTACCAACACCGCAAGCAGTATTACCATGACCACAACATTGCTGCCGTTGAGCAGAGCAAGCAGCAGCGCCGCCACGCAGCCCACTGCGAATATCACGCCGGAGCAGGTGAGCTCGTTCTTGATAAAGCGGGCGTGTATTTTGGAAGCTATCTTGGTGCAGATAATGTGGAATATGGGCAGGAATACGCCGGAGAGTATTGCCACGGAGGAGCCCAGGTCGAAAGTCTCGCTGACCAGCGTAGGCATCCAGTTGGTAACGCCGTCGCGCAGTGCACCCTGCATTACGATGCCCAGCATTATCATTGCCATGAGGAAAATGGCAGTGCCGGTGAAGCGCTCAGCCTTGGGTGCTTCGCCGCCGGAGGATTTCACGGGTGCGGGCTCGTCATCGGGACGCAGCGCATTTGCTCCGGTGAAGTTTCTGCCGTAGAGTACTTTCCATATAAATGCCATGGCCAGTGCGCAGGAGCCGCTTGCCACGAATACCCAGCGGAAGCTTGCAATGGAGATTATCACGGGCACGAACAGATATACCGCGATGGTACCGAAGGAACTGCCCCAGCTGACCCACATGCATGCCTTGGAATATTCGCCGGAATTCAGATGACAGGTGAGTATCTTAAGCAGCGGAGGCCACATCAGCGCCTGAGCGAAGCCGTTCATCGCCCATATCCCGCTGAGGAATCGTGGGTCAGGCACGAGTGACACCAGCATATTCATGCAGCCGGTAATGATAAAGCCGGTGAAGATAACGCTCTGCGGTCTGAACTTGTCGCCCAGCCAGCCGGAGAGTATCTGTCCTGCGCCGTAAGTAACGGAGCAGATGGAAAGCGCAAGGGCTACCATGTTTTCGGGAGCGAATCCGCTTGCAACGATTTCAACCATTGCGGCGGAGAGATTGATGCGGGATATGTAGCTTACGAAATAGACAACGGTGCACAGCGCCGTAAGCTGAATAAATGCCGTGCGCCTCGATTTGTCATTGGTTATCATACGAGGCTCTTGCCCTCCCACTCGGGAGCATTCTGGCAGTCCATCAGCTTAACGATGGTGGGAGCAATATCCTTGATGGATACTTCGCTCTCGATCTCGCCGGTCTTGTCAAGACCGTGGATGATCACGGGGATGGTCATATCTTCGGGCATCTCGGTGCCGTGGGTACGGTCATGTCCGCCGTGGTCTGCGGTAATGATCACCGCATATTCCTCCGGCAAAGCAGAAACAACGCTTTCTACATGTTCCCAGCAAAAGGCCACTGCATCCAGATACTCCCGGCTCATATAGCCGAATTTGTGTCCCGCGTCGTCAGGATAGGCCATATACAGAAACACGAAATCCGTGCCGTGGGCCCGGATATCCTCCAATGCACCTTGCGCGCAGCGCTGCACACATTCTTCCCAGGGGACATATTTCACGCTGTGCAGCTGGGACACCGCCAGGCTGCCGGGCCGGGCAATATCCCGCAGCTGCTCCCAGGAATAGAACATGGCGCAGCGCTTCTTGTTTTTGCTCAGCACCTCAAAAAGTCCCTCTACATAGTGTACTTGGGGCATATAGGTGTTGGTGGTAGTGCCGTGGCGGCTGGGATCTACACTATGGAACAGGGACATATGACAAGGCAGCGTCACCGGCGGGACTACGCTGGTGCCTTGCAGGGTATAGGAGGCCTTCTTTTTCAATTCTTGTGCGTAAGGAATATTTTCCAGGGCATCCGGACGCATACCATCGATGAGAATCAGCAAAACTTTCATAGCAGTACCTCAAAAAGCCGGAAGCCATCTGGCTTCCGGCCAAGGATCAATCTTCGATAATGACAGCGGTGTGGTGATCCACATCGGTGCCATTATGGTTGGTAAGGAAAGAGATGTTG
>JAZRPZ010000030.1:0-21300 GCA_045649485.1 Clostridia bacterium | reverse complement strand
GCAATTTAATTTCTCAGTATTAACATTAGCTGATGGTATTGACTCTGGTACAATTAAAGCAGTTAAGGCTCGTGCTAAGTCGGATCGTAGCCATGTCGTTCTGTGAGCCAAGGAGTGGTCTATAAAGCTTGTCTTCCTAAGACCGCTTGGCCCTCCGACTTCTACTGAACCTATTTCAAAGCAATTTAATTTCTCAGTATTAACATTAGCTGATGGTATTGACTCTGGTACAATTAAAGCAGTTAAGGCTCGTGCTTGGGATTTTATTTATGTTCAACAAGGTGTAGACAAAGCTTTAGTTTCTAATTCAAACGTTATTTACAATGTTCAATTAAAAGGTAAAGTTACTGCTAAACTTCAATCAGATGGTTCAACAAAAGGTTTCTTTATGCATGATGGTCCATACAGTTCTGGCCTGATGTGAAGACCGGTGAAGTGCCCGAACCCGGCATGTTTGAGACCGGTGAATTCGATTTTGACACTCTGCGCACCCGTTTCCGCGAGATGGCGTTCCTCAACCGCGGCATCCGCATCACCATCAAGGACGAGCGCGTCGAGCCTGCCAAGGAAAAGACCTATCACTACGAGGGCGGTATCATCTCCTTCGTTGAATATCTGAATAAAAATAAAACTCCCCTTTTCGAGAAGCCTATTTATATTTCCGGCATGAAGGATACCGCTACTGCGGAGATCGCACTGCAGTGGAACGACGGCTTCAACGAGAACGTATTCTCATTTGCAAACAATATACTTACTCCCGAGGGCGGTACCCATCTGGCAGGCTTCCGTTCCGCGCTGACCCGCGTCATAAACGATTACGGACGCAAGGCAAAGATACTTAAGGACAGCGATGCGAACCTCAGCGGCGACGACGTACGCGAAGGTCTTACCGCCATCGTTTCCGTAAAGATGGTTGAGCCTCAGTTCGAAGGTCAGACCAAGTCCAAGCTGGGTAATTCCGAGATCAGGCCCATGGTCGATGCTCTGGTTGCCGAGAAGCTGGCCGCTTATTTTGAGGAGCATCCCGCAGCAGCCCGCGCCGTAATGGACAAGTGCCTTTCCGCAGCCCGCGCCCGTGAGGCAGCCCGCAAGGCCCGTGATCTGACCCGCCGCAAGTCCGCGCTGGAATCCGCAGCACTGCCCGGCAAGCTGGCAGACTGCTCCGAGCGCGACCCCAGCAAGTGCGAGATCTTCATCGTTGAGGGTGACTCCGCAGGCGGCTCCGCCAAGGAAGGCCGCGACAGGCACTTCCAGGCCATACTCCCCCTGCGCGGCAAGATCCTGAACGTCGAAAAGACCCGCATGGACAAGATCCTGGCAAATGCCGAGATCAAGGCCATGATCACCGCGTTCGGCGGCGGCTTCGGCAGCGAGTTTGACCCCGCGAAGCTCAGGTATCACCGCATCGTATGCATGACGGACGCCGACGTTGACGGCAGCCACATCCGCATACTGCTGCTTACATTCTTCTATCGTCACATGCCCAAGCTCATCGAGGAAGGCTATGTTTACATCGCCCAGCCCCCGCTCTACAAGGTCACCCGCGGCAAGACTTCCAAGTACGTGTATGACGACGAGCAGCTGCAGGCATATCTGGACGAACTGGGACGCGACGCAAAGCCCGAGATCCAGCGCTATAAAGGTCTTGGTGAAATGAGCCCCACCCAGCTGTGGGATACCACCATGAATCCCGAGACCCGTATCATGTACCGCGTGAGCCTGAAGGACGCTATTGCGGCAGACGAACTGTTCACCCTGCTGATGGGCGATCAGGTAGAACCCCGCCGCGAGTTCATCGAACAGAACGCGAAGCTGGTATCCGATCTGGATATTTAAGGCAAAGGGGGAGTACCTCCCCCTCCGTTGCCACCACCAATCGGATTTTGCTGGAATCGTAAGCGATTCCGGGCGCAAAATCTGCAAGGAAGCGAATTTTTCTCCGGCCGGCAAGCTGGCCTGCGAAAAAATCAGCAGCATTTCCGGCGTACACGCCGCGGGAAATGATTGAAAAAACCGCTGAAAAGGCGGATGACATAGTTCCGGCGCTGCGAATAACTCCGGCGCAGAAGGGAGAAGCCCCTTGGCTGATTACGAAAACAACAACGCAGGCACGCTGAAGCCCCGTGACATAGAAGAAGAGCTCAAAACATCGTTTATTTCCTATGCCATGTCGGTTATCACCAGCCGCGCGCTGCCCGATGTGCGCGACGGTCTGAAGCCCGTGCACAGAAGAATACTTTACTCTATGGTGGAACTGGGTGTTACCCCCGATAAGCCCCACCGTAAGTCCGCGCGTATCGTCGGCGACGTTCTGGGTAAATATCATCCCCACGGCGACTCCGCTGTATACGACGCAATGGTACGCCTTGCTCAGCCCTTCAATACCCGTTACATGATGGTTGAAGGTCAGGGCAACTTCGGTTCCGTTGACGGCGACGGCGCCGCAGCAATGCGTTATACCGAAGCAAGGCTTTCCAAGCTTTCCATGGAAATGGTCCGCGATCTCGACAAGGAGACCGTTGATTTCTATCCCAACTTCGATGAAACGCTGATGCAGCCCGCGGTGCTGCCCAGCCGTATTCCCAATCTGCTGGTAAACGGCTCTGCAGGGATCGCCGTTGGTATGGCTACCAACATTCCTCCCCACAATCTGGGCGAGGTGATCGACGGCGTTGTGCATATGATCGATAATCCCGATTGCACCGTGGATGATCTTATGCAGCACATCAAGGGCCCCGATTTCCCCACCGGCGGCATGATCCTCGGCCAGAGGGGCATCTATGATGCGTACCACGAGGGCCGCGGCAAGATAATCACCCGCGCAAAGAGCGAGATCGAGGAGATGGCTTCCGGCCGTCAGCGCATCGTCGTTACCGAGATACCCTATCAGGTAAATAAGGCCAAGCTTATCGAAAAGATCGCCGAGCTGGTGCACGAAAAGCGCATCGAAGGCATTTCCGATATCCGTGATGAGTCCGACCGCAGCGGTATGCGCATCGTCATCGAGCTGAAGCGCGATGTGAATGCCAATGTAGTGCTGAATTTCCTGTATCGCCATACTCAGCTGCAGGATACCTTCGGCGTTATCATGCTGGCGCTGGTGGACGGCACTCCCAAGGTACTTTCCCTCAAGCAGTGCCTGAAGCACTATATCGACCACCAGAAGGAAGTTATCACCCGCCGCACCCAGTATGATCTGGATAAGGCGCTGGCACGCAGCCACATTCTGGAAGGTCTGCTGATCGCGCTGGATAATATCGACGAAGTCATCGCCATCATCAAGGCTTCCGCAGACGGCGCCACCGCCCGCGTAAACCTGATGGGGCGCTTCGGTCTTACCGAAAAACAGGCACAGGCCATTCTGGATATGAGGCTTCAGCGCCTCCCCGGTCTGGAACGCGACAGGCTGGAAGCCGAGTATGTCGAACTCGAAAAGCAGATCGCATACTATCAGGCCGTGCTGGCTGACGAGAAGCTGGTGCTGGGCATCGTAAAGGACGAGATAACCGAAGTAAAGCGCAAGTATGCTGACGAGCGCCGCACCGAGATCGCCGCACTTGAGGGCGAGATCGATATGCTGGATCTGGTCCAGGAAGAGGACATGGTCGTTACCATGACCCACTTCGGCTATGTGAAGCGCGTTTCCAAGTCCGCTTACCGTGCACAGAAGCGCGGCGGCAAGGGCGTTTCCGCAGCAACTACCCGTGAGGAAGACTATGTTGAGCAGATGTTCGTGACCAATACTCACGACCTGATCATGTTCTTCACCAATAAGGGCCGCGTATATCAGATGTGGTGCTATGAGATACCCGAGGCGGGACGTACCGCAAAGGGTACCGCTATCGTCAACCTGCTGCAGCTTGACGGCGGCGAGAAGGTAACCGCAATGCTCACCGTGCCCGAGGAGAAGGTCGAAGGCCACTACCTCGTAATGGCGACTCGCAGCGGTACCATCAAGCGCACCGAGCTTTCCGAATTCTCCAACATCCGCAAGTCCGGCCTTATCGCCATTGTACTGCGCGATGATGACGAACTTATCGGCGTTGCACTGACCGCAGGCGACGGCGAGGTAATGATAGGCACCCGCAACGGTATGTCCATCCGCTTTGCCGAGACCGATATGCGTCCCATGGGCCGTAATGCCGTAGGTGTACGCGCAATCGAGCTTACCGGCAATGACGAGGTCGTCGCTATGGCTATGGTCGAGCCGGATACCACCGTGCTTGCCATCACCGAGGGCGGCTACGGCAAGCGTACCGACGTTGAGGAATACCGCATACAGACCCGTGCCGGCAAGGGCATCAAGGCGATGAACCTTACCGACAAGACCGGCCGTCTGGCAGGTCAGCTGATGGTGCGCGAGGACGATGATATCCTCATCATTACCGATGACGGTACCATTATCCGTACTCCCGCAAGCTCCGTGCCCGTACACGGACGCGCCACTCAGGGCGTGCGCATGATGCGCGTTGCCGAGGAGAGCCGCATCGTATCCATCGAACGTGCTGCCGCAGAGCCCGAAGAGCCTGAGGAGAACGTTGATACCGCGGAGGAAGCAACCGAGACCGCTTCCGAAGAATAATATAACCGAAACGGCGCTCCGTGGGATGACCCTGCGGAGCGCTGTGTGCTACGGAGGACAATATGACTGTACACGAGAAAGAGGCTGCGAGGCTTTTCAGAAGCGGATATAACTGCGCACAGGCCGTTTTCTGTGCTTTCCGCAATGAGATGGGCATGGATATCGATGCTGCGGCAAGGCTCAGTTCTTCCTTTGGCGGCGGTATGGGCCGTATGCGCGAGGTGTGCGGCGCGGTAAGCGGTGCACTCATGGCGCTTGGAGCATTCAAGGGCTACGATGACGTAAGCGATATCGAGATAAAGAAGAATCATTATGCCAAGGTGCAGGCGATAATGAAGGGCTTTGAGCAGGAACTGAGCAGCTACATCTGCCGCGATATCATCAAGGTGCTGGGCGCTCAGGAGCCTTCGCCCACTCCCCGCACCGAGGAATTCTATAAGGTGCGTCCCTGCGAGAAGTGCGTGCGCTGCGCCGCAAGGCTTGTGGATACCATGATACTTGGTCTTGAGGACGAGGAGTAAGCTATGAATATTGTAATAATTGACGGTCAGGGCGGCAGGCTGGGGAAGACTCTCGTGGAAGCCGCGCTGGCGAAATTCCCCGAGGCAAAGCTCACTGCCGTGGGAACCAACACGATAGCTACTGCCGCGATGATAAAGGCAGGCGCAAGGCGTGCCGCAACCGGTGAAAATGCCGTTATTGTTGCCTGCAGGGATGCGGATTTCATAGTGGGTCCTATAGGCATAGTCATTGCGGATTCTCTTTATGGTGAGATAACCCCTGCAATGGCCTGTGCCGTGGCACAGAGCCGCGCCTGCAGAGTGCTTTTGCCAATGAGCAAATGTGAGACCGTTGTGGCAGGCATGCGCGACGGATTGGGTATGCAGGAGCTTGTGGACGATGCGATGGCGAAGATAGCTGCGCAGGAAAGCTGCTGATATGAACGCTGTGAAGCTTTCTGTACGTCAGGCGCGCAGGTTTCTGCTGCGCAGGCATGGTCTGCTTGGCGGTTACCGTTTCCGCGGTAAAAAGGGAGCGCTGGATTTCGTGCGCGGCGCCGGCTGCATTCAGTTTGACCCGGTAGACGTGTGCGGAAAGAATGCGGAACTCACGCTGCAGAGCAGGGTGAAGGGCTTCACCAAGCAGATGCTGCATGAGCTGCTGTATGAAGACCGCGCACTGGTGGATTATCCGGATAAGAATCAGGCCATTATTCCTGTGGAGGACTGGCCCTATTTCGAACGCTACCGCCGTGCGGCGAGGGAATGTGGAGCGCAGTTTGAGCATCTTGCGGATGCAGAACGGCAGACCATTGCATATATCCGTGAAAACGGGCCCGTCAGCTCGGCTACGCTGCCGGTAGAAGGCCGCATACAGTGGCATTCGGCGATTCACTGGAGCGGCAACTGGCACGGAGACCATCCCGCCGGAAGAGCTGCCCTTGAACAGCTGTATTCGACAGGCGTGCTGATAATACATCATAAACAGGGTGCGCGGAAGTTTTACGACCTTGCGGAAAAGCATATACCTGCGGATATACTGGACTGTACCGACCCGCTGCCGGATGACGGCGATAATTTCGCATGGCGCGTGAAAAGGCGAATCGGCGCGGTAGGGCTTATGTGGAATCGCCCTTCGGACGCGTGGCTGCACATATGGGGACTGGATACTCAGCAGAGGAATGCCGCCTTTGAAAAGCTTATCGGCACGGGGGAGATACTTCCCGCAAGCGTGGAAGGTATCCGCGGTGAACTGTGGTACAGAAAAGACGATATGCCGCTGATGGAAGAAGTGCTTTCCGAGAAGCGTTTTGCTCCGCGCTGCGAGGTAATAGCGCCTCTTGACCCGCTTATGTGGGACAGAAAGCTTATAAAGGCAATTTTCGGTTTTCAGTATTCATGGGAGATATATACTCCCGAAAAGGACAGGAAGTACGGCTATTATGTTCTGCCGGTCGTGTATGGTGACAAATTTGCGGGCAGACTTGAGGCAATTCCCGAAAACGGAATACTGCGGCTGAAAAATTTCTGGGCGGAAGATGGATTTAAACCCACGCCGGCCTTTGAAAATGCGCTCAAGGATTGTGTTGGAAGGCTTGCGGCTTTCAACGGATGCGCCGCAGAATGAAAACACCGGATGCACTCAATGTGCGTCCGGTGTTTTGCGTTCATCATTCTAATAGCGTTCATCATTCTAATATTTTTCGATTGCACAGATTTTTATTAGTTGATATAATTATTGAAGGATATATATCAATACAAACGGAGGATCATGTATGAAGCTCACAAAGAAGAATATAATTTCCGGAATTGTGCTGCTGCTGGTAATCGTTATTCTTGGTGGTCTGGCTGTGGATTCCATGGGTCCCACCTATGGATTTTTCGGCAAGGTGCCTACCGGTCAGGTCGGTATTCTGACTGTATTCGGCAAAGTGCAGGATGAAGTGCTTGAGGCAGGCTTCCATGTAAAGAATCCCTTTGCAAAGATTACTACCATGGATGTCCGTACTCAGAAATCCAGCAACAACCTGTCGGCTTTTTCTTCCGATATCCAGCAGGTATCTGTGGTTGTATCCATCAACTACAGCGTTGACAAGGGTACTGCAATGACCCTTTTCCAGGAAGTTGGCACAGAGTATGTTTCCACTCTCATCGAACCCCGCGTCAATGAAAACGTGAAGGTTGTAGTTGCGCGCTATAACGCCGAATCTCTCATTGAACAGCGCGAAAAGCTTTCGGATGAGATACTGGTGCTGATGCAGGAAGACCTGAAGCCCTATGGTATCACCGTTACTTCCGTAGCGATCGAGGATATCGATTTCACGGATGCGTTTACTGCTGCGGTTGAAGATAAGCAGGTAGCCACTCAGAAGAAGCTGACTGCCGAAACTGAGGAAGAGCGCAAGACGATGGAGACCAAGAGTGAAGCCGACCGTAAGGTCATAATGGCAGAGGCCGATGCCGAGATCGCACGCATTGAGGCCGATAACGATGCTTATGCCATTACCGCCAGGGCAAAGGCCGAAGCTGAAGCCAACAGTCTTATTGCCGATTCGCTGACTCAGGAACTTATCGAATATACCGAGGCGGTAAACTGGAACGGACAGCTGCCCACCTTCGTGGGTTCCGATACCATATTGCCCATTATCGACAGCCTTGAGCCTCAGCAGGCTGACGCCGAATAAAACGAAAATATAAAGATTCCCCGGAGATCATGTAGTCTCCGGGGAATTTGCGTCTGCGGGGTGCAGTGCGGCGAATACAGCCTCTGCGGCATTTTTCGGGAATCCGGGTATTGCGGATATCTCATCGACAGAGGCGGATTTCAACGCTTCGATGGATTTGAAGTGCTTCAGAAGCGCTTTTCTGCGTGTGGGTCCTATGCCGGGAATGTTTTCCAGCTTGGAACCCACTGTGTTTTTGCTGCGCAGGTTTCTGTGGTGGGTTATGGCGAAGCGGTGGGCTTCGTCTCTCAGCCGCTGCACCGCATGCAGCGCGTTGGAATGCCTGTCCAGAAGGAGGGAATCCTCGGCGTAAGGAAGTACGATCTCGTCAATTCGCTCAGCAAGACCGAACATCGGTATATCGTATGGTGTGGAAGCCATGGCCTCGAGGGCGGCATTCAGCTGTCCGCGTCCGCCGTCTATGAGTATGAGGTCCGGCAGATCGGTGAATTTACCGCTCTTAATGTCCTTACCTGCGGCTTCGAGCTCCGCTTTCTCCTTTGCGGCATGGTTCAGTCGGCGGGTTATGACTTCCTTCATGGAAGCAAAATCGTTGGGACCTTCCACGGTCTTTATTCTGAAGTGGCGGTATTCCTTGGGGGTGCATACGCCGTCTATCATGACTACCATGGAAGCTACGGAAAGCACACCCTGGGTGTTGGATATATCGAAACCCTCTATGCGGCGTGGCGGTTCTTCCAGACCAAGCTCGCGGCAGAGTTCCTCCATTGCGCCGATGGTGCGCTCCTTTGTGCGGGAAAGCTGCTTGTCGCGTTTGGCTGCTTCATCTTTCAGATTCTTGAGCGCCATGTTGATGAGTTTCACCTTGTCGCCGCGGAGGGGATGGATTATATATACCCTGCGTCCGTGGAGTTCGGTCAGTATCTGCTCAAGCACATCTTTTTCCGGGGGATCAACCGAAAGAATAAGCTCCTGCGGCGGCATATTGGCCTTGCCGTAGTATTGCAGTATGAACTGGGTGAGTATCTCGCTGGGCATTTCGTCGCCTGCGCCTTCGAATACGAAGTGTTCCGAGCCGATAAGCCTGCCCGAACGCACCATCATCAGCTGAACGACTGCGTCCGCACCATAGGGAGATACGGCGATGACATCCTGATCGTCCTGAGATGTGGATATGGCCTTCTGCTTCTGCATTACGGATTCAACGGCGCGCAGCCTGTCGCGGTATAGCGCAGCGCGTTCGTAATTCATTGTTTTTGCCGCATCGGTCATGCGCTGGGTGAGTTCGTCCATTACGGGAGCATATTTTCCGCCGAGAAAATCCATTACACGGCTGATTATCTCCTTGTATGCCTCGGAGGATATTTTGCCGGCGCAGGGGGCGGGACACTGACCTATCTCGTAATGCACGCAGGGACGCTGAGGCTTTGACGGGTCGATCACGCGGGTACAGGTGCGGATGGGGAATACCATTCGCACAACGTCCATTACTTCGCGCACAACGGTTGCGCCCTGATAAGGACCGAAGTAGCGCGCGCCGTCCTTCGCAATGCGGCGCACAAGTTCCACGCGGGGAAAGTCCCTGCGCATATCTATGCGGATGTAGGGATAGTGCTTGTCATCCTTAAGCAGTATGTTGTAGCGGGGCATGTGCAGCTTGATGAGGTTGCATTCAAGAATAAATGCTTCAAGCTCGCCGTCCACCAGCATGATATCGAAATCATCTATCTTTTTCACCATTGCGCGTACCTTGGGGGTGTGGTTTTTTGAAGGGTGGAAATACTGACGCACGCGGTTTTTAAGGTTTACGGCCTTGCCCACGTATATGATCTTACCTTCGGATTTCATGAGATAGCAGCCCGGCGAATCGGGCAAAAGGCTCAGTTTGAGCTCAAGATCAGCGTTCAATGCCGTCACCTCCTTTATTGATTTTACTATAAAGCCGCCATGTGCGCAAGAGGCGCGAAAAGGTTGACTTTTTCCGGGGCTGTGATATAATATGTAGCCTAACTTATTGAAAACGGAGGTGCAGCGATATGGCAGCAGCGGAACATCCCGCTTACGGCGAGGAGATTTTGTATCTGAACAGCACTCAAGAGGTCATAAAGCGTGAGCGGAAAATAGCCGAGGCTGAGCGGACAGAGGCGGAAACGGCCCTTGCCCATGCCCGCAGGTTCGATCCCGATGCACTGCCCATCCGTGAAATGCTCTTCGCCCGCGCGGAACAGACGCTCAAAAATCTGGCGGCGGCGCGAATTAAGCCCTACTTCACGCGCATCGATTTTACTGAAAAGGGAGATGTATCCCGCACATATTACATCGGCAAATACGGTGTGCTGCGCTCCGAAGACCTTGAACCGCAGGTGATAGACTGGCGTGCGCCTGTGGCAAACCTGTATTATTCGGGACAGATAGGGCCGCTGAAATATTCCGCACCCGACGGGGATGTGGAAGGCGAACTTACACTGAAGCGTCAGTTCGGCATGGAAGACGGTGAAATAGTATCAATATTTGATACTGATATAGTGGCGCAGGATGCCTATCTGCAGGAGGCGCTTACTCAGACCACGGGCGAAAGACTGAAGGAGATAGTTACCACTATCCAGGCGGAGCAGAATTACGTTATCAGATATCCTCTTGAGCGGAATCTGGTGGTTCAGGGCGTGGCAGGCTCGGGAAAGACCACCATTGCTCTGCACAGGATAGCCTATCTGCTGTATTCCTATTCCAACAGACTTGACCCGCGCAGCATGCTTATACTTGCGCCCAACCCGCTGTTTTTGAATTTTATATCGCAGGTATTGCCTGATCTTGGCGTAGAAAATGCAAAACAGACCACGTTTCTGCGGTTCATGGGCGATTATCTGGGCGATGATATGCCGAAGACAGATATCGAGACCGGCGTTCAGGGCATGCTTTCCCTTGCTGAGGATGAACTTGAGCGACGGACAGGAATAATGAAATACAAGGGCTCGGCGGAGTTTATGTGTTTGCTTGAAAGGTGGCTGGATGATTTCGAGGATGATTTCCCGCTTGAGGATGACATCGAATTCGGACCGGTGACCATATACACCGCAGATGAGCTGCGCAGATTTTTGCTGGTTGACGAGAAGCCGTTTCCCCTGCGCCGCAGGCTTGAAGAATTGAAAAAGCAGCTTAAGACGAGGGTGAAAGGCGCGGTAAACAGACTGAATGACTGGTATACCCGTGAATGCGACAAGAGGATAACTGCGCTGGGAAGCACGGGACTTTCAAAGGAAGAACGTACTCTGCGCGCCGAAAAGCTGCTGGCTAGCATGGAAGAACGCAAGGCACAGGTGAAAAAGCAGGGCAGCCGATTCCCGAACGACGCGCTGAAGCTGTTTCCGGATACCGACCCGGAGAAGCTTTACCGCAGATTCTGGCAGGACATGCTGGATGGCGGCGCGGAGGGGTGTCTGAAGCAGACGGCTAAGGATGTGCTTTCGCATAAGAATTACCGGCGGGAGGATATTGCGCCGATTGCGCTCATTGCCATGCGTACGCTGGAAAAGAAGCGTCCCGATGTAAGGCATATAGTCATTGACGAAGCGCAGGATTTCAATGCCTTTGAGGTGGAGATCCTGAAGCGGATATGCAGAGGCGCTACATTCACGATTGTAGGCGATCTGATGCAGGGCATAGCGGGTTATCGCGGTCTTGACAGCTGGCGGGAACTGACGGAAGGCGTATTCGACGGCGGCTGTAAAATGCACGAATTGGTAACGAGTTATCGAAATACAGTTGAGATAATGGAATTCGCCACACGGGTGCTGAAGGCGATGCCTGTGGAAGGGCTTTCCGCAGCAAAACCGGTGCTGCGTCACGGAGAGAAGCCGATATTTGAAAAGGGCACGGAAGAAGACGCCGCGAAGCTTGCGGAGAAGTGGCATTCCGAAGGGATGGCTTCCGTGGCAATAATGGCGCGTTCGCGTAAGGTACTTTCCGGAATATCAGAAAAATACGGCTGGCCTGTGCTTGATCCCGATGCGGATGAATATCCTGCCGGCGTTATGCTTGCACCGGCGGATACCGTAAAGGGTCTGGAATTCGATGCAGTGATCGTATTGGATGCAGACATGGAGACATACCCCGCACGCGCACTGGATGCAAGGCTGCTGTATGTATGCCTTACACGCGCGCTGCATAAGATGGCGGTATTTTATAATGACGCACCTACTCCGCTGCTGGCGGAATGAGGGACGACAGCGGGAGGCGATGTGCCTTCCGCTGCGTTTATATATCTACAATATCGTGACAAAACGGCGGTCTTCATATAACCCACAAATAGATGTGATATAATTATTGTGGACTTCTGTCGAGGAGAATTTATATGGACATTTTGTATTGCGATAACCATCTGCTGGTGGCGGTAAAACCCTGCAACATGCCTTCGCAGGCAGATTCTTCCCATGATACCGATATGCTCACAGAGCTCAAAAAGTATATTGGAATAAAATTCAATAAGCCGGGCAATGTATATCTGGGGCTGGTGCACAGGCTGGACAGACCTGCAGGCGGCGTTATGGTGTTTGCGCGTACGTCCAAGGCTGCGGCGAGACTCAGTGAGCAGTTTGCGAAACATTCGCAGGGCAGGAAATATATGGCGGTGACCCGCGGCGAATGGAATAAGCCCGCGCATCCCGTTGATTATCTGCTGAAGGGTGCCGACGGCATGGTGCGCGTGGTGCGTGAGGGTACTCCCGGCGCGAAGAGAGCCGAACTTATATCGAATCCTGTCGCTTCGAGGGACGGACTTACGCTGACGGATGTTGAACTGATGACCGGACGTGCGCATCAGATAAGGGTGCAGCATCAGAATATGGGCCGTCCGCTGTGGGGCGATAACCGCTACGGCGGTGGAAAAAGCGGGCAGCAGCTTGCGCTGTGGGCATATTCGCTGACCATAAAGCATCCTACAAAGGACGAAATGCTTACTTTCACTGCGATGCCGCCCCGCACCGCGCCCTGGAATATTTTTTCGGACGTGATAGAGGAAAAATTTGCCGATGAACAGAAATAATGCCCGTGGAACGATCGTTTTTCTGTGCTGCCTCATGGCTATGCCTACCTGCGCGAAGCTGCTGCCGGGATTTTATATGGATAATCTGACAGCGGGAATTGTTGCGGGCGCATTGCTGGGCACGGTGCATCTGGTACTGCGGCCGCTAATAAGACTGGCGGCAGCGCCGATAGGCTGCCTCACAATGGGGCTCATACAGCCTGTTATCGATATGGGTCTGATATATATGTGTGATCGCTTCGTAGGCGGATTTTCAGTGGGTGACCCGATACAGGTGCTGCTGGCGGTGATACTTATAAATGTGATAACGTTTATTGCCGCAGGCCGTAAATGAAACAATAAACGCATATATTTCCATACAAATTGCTGAAACATAATGTACTTTAGCTGCGTCTTATATACGCAACAAAACACAACGAGGTGCTCAAATGAAAAAGAGACTGCTTGCCGCGCTTATTGCCGCGCTGCTGCTGCTCACATCCTGCGGTTATATAGTCGTGGATGATAATGAGGAGAATGTGCTTTCGTATGTGCTGGGTGCTGCCCATGCCGAGGAAGCGTCCTACACCGATACGGAAATACAGCAGCGCCTTATAGAGCTTGGCTTCCTTAAAGGCAAGGCTGACGGTATATTCGGTCCGCGCTCCGTGCAGGCGCTCACCGATTTCCAGACATTCTGCGGCCTTGAAGCCACCGGCGAAAAAGACGCCGCCACAATGGCGATGCTGTTCGGCGATCCTGCCGCGCTGCCTACCCCTTCTCCCACTCCGGTTGCCAACGGCGCTTGGGATGCTGAGGGAGTTACCGACATTGCTGATATTCAGGAAAGACTGATCGAGCTGAATTACCTCTCCGGCAAGGCCGATGGCATATTCGGTCCCGGAACCGAAAAGGCCATAAAAGCTTTCCAGGAACTGAACGGACTGGAAATTACCGGCATAGCCGATGAAAACACTGTGAAGGCGCTGAATGCAGCGGCTGCTGTTCCCATGCCTACGCCCGAACCCACTCCGCGTGTGCGCGGCGCCAGAGGTGATGAGATAAAGCAGATCCAGGAAGCGCTGAGAATTATGGGCTTCATGAGCGGAAATGCAGACGGTGACTTTGGCCCCGCCACCGAAGCGGCAGTAAAGCGCTATCAGCAGTATGTTCACGATGAGGAGCAGGCGTATTATGCTGCGAATCCCACTCCGTCGCCTACTGCTGAGCCCACTCCCGAACCTACTGTTGAACCCACTGTTGAACCCACTGTTGAACCTACTCCCGAGATTACGCCCGAACCTACTTTGGAACCCATCGCCGAACCGGATGAACAGGCTTCTGCCGGGCCGGCCGATAAAGTGACCGCCGCACCTACCGCAGGAATAACCCTCATTACTGCTGCGCCGGAAGAGAATGATGAAGATGCCGCGGCGGAAGATAATATGGCCGAAGCCGAGGCTACAGCAGAAGTTTCGGAGGAGCCTGCAGAAGCATCTACAGAAGAGCCTGCGGAAGAACCCACGGAAGAGCCCACCATGGAGCCCACGCCTGAACCTGTGTGGGAGCCTGACGGAATCGTTACCGACGAGCTGATGGAAGATATACTCAGCTTCAATCACGTGATACTCTATCGTGAAGATCTGCAGAGAGGCTCAAGAGGTTCCGAAGTTACCCGTCTGCAGCGCCGCCTTGCGTCGTTGTGGTACCTTGGATCGACAGATGTTGACGGTCAGTTCGGTCCTACCACGGCAGGTGCACTGAAATATTTCCAGAAGAGGAACAACCTCGAACAGACCGGCGTTGCCGATGAGCAGACTCAGCTTTTGCTTTTCAGCGCAGATGCGGTGAAGTCTGACCGACCTTACCATATGTATAAGATAAAGATATCCGTTGCCGATCAGCGGGTATATATATACAAGTGGGTCAACGGCGATTATACCGAGCTGGTAAAGACGATGATATGTTCCACCGGCACAAAGGAAGATCCGACTCCCCTCGGCACATATTCTGCCGGAGGACCTGCGGGCAGATGGTATTATTTCAAGAAATTTGAATGCTGGGCACAGTATGCCTACCGTATAAACGGTCCGTATCTGTTCCATTCCGTATTGTATTCCGAGAAGGATGAATCCACTCTGCGTCAGGGTTCTGTGAATGCGCTGGGAAGCCGCGCGTCTCACGGATGTATCCGTCTTAAGGTAGAGGATGCCAAGTGGATATATGAAAACTGCCCCGCAGGCACTACTGTTGTAGTATACTGACGGATATATGTAAAGCCCCGCACATGTGTGCGGGGCTTTTTGCACAGATTTATCGGTTTCGTGCAGTGCTTTGAGAAAACACAAAATATTAAACAAATAAGCGCAGTATAATGGACAATTAACTTGACGCGGGGGCTTGTGTATGGTTTAATATAAACTGCTTTAGTGTTTAAAATTTTGAACCGAGGTGAAATTGCTTGGAGATAGGAAAGAGCATTCGCAGGCTGAGAATGCAGCGCGGGCTCACGCAGGAGGAACTGGCAAACCGTTGCGAGCTCTCCAAGGGTTTTATATCGCTTTTGGAGCGCGATCTTACTTCGCCTTCTGTGGCGACGCTTACAGACATACTTGAATCGCTGGGCACCGATCTGAAGACTTTTTTCAGTGATTCCGGCGATGAAAAGATAGTATTTACCGACTCGGACATGTTCGTGAAGGAAGACCCGGAAGGCATGAAGGGCTTTATCAAATGGCTGGTGCCTTCTGCACAGAAGAATTCCATGGAACCCATTCTCGTAGAGATGGAGCCCGGCGGGGAATCCGATGAGGACGACCCCCATGAGGGCGAGGAATTCGGCTATGTTCTTGCCGGATCGATAAAGATAATCGTGGGCGACCGTACTGTGCGCGCGCGCAGGGATGACAGCTTCTATTTCAGACCTTCCGCGCCTCATAAGATAGTGAATGCGGGCAAGTCCGTGTGCCGCATACTGTGGATATCCACGCCTCCCAGTTTTTAATGTAAGGGGATCGAGAAATGTACGACGAAATGCGTCTTATTGAGCTCGAGGGCATTTCCAAGAGCTTTGGCGATACACAGGTCCTGAAAAATGTGGATCTTTACATCAGGAAAAAGGAATTCCTTACCCTGCTTGGCCCGTCCGGCTGCGGAAAGACCACCATGCTCAGAATCATCGGCGGTTTTGAATATCCTTCCGAGGGCAGAGTCATGTTCGAAGGCAGCGATATCACCAGCGTGCCTCCCTATAAGCGCAGGGTAAACACCGTTTTCCAGAAGTATGCGCTGTTCCACCATATGAACGTGCGCGACAACATCGCATTCGGTCTCAAACTGAAAAAAATGAGCAAAACCGAGATCGATCGCCGTGTCGGCCGCATGCTGGAACTGGTAAACATGGAAGGCTATGAGAAGCGTACCACCAATTCTCTTTCCGGTGGTCAGCAGCAGCGTATCGCCATTGCGCGTGCGCTGGTAAATGAGCCCGAAGTTCTGCTGCTGGACGAACCTCTGGGCGCACTGGATCTCAAGCTGCGCAAGAGCATGCAGGTAGAACTGAAGGCCATGCAGCAGGAACTGGGCATTACCTTCATCTATGTTACCCATGACCAGGAAGAAGCGCTCACCATGTCGGATACCATTGCGGTAATGTCCGGCGGACGTATCCATCAGATAGGCGATCCCAAGCGCATCTACGACGAACCCAAGAACGCTTTCGTAGCCGATTTCATCGGTGAATCCAACATACTGCCCGGCACCATGCTGGAGGACAACATGGTCCATATGTGCGGCCAGAAGTTCCCCTGCGTTGATGAAGGATTCGACCACAATGAGGAAGTGGATGTTGTGGTACGTCCCGAAGATATCATGGTAGTAGGTCAGGACGTAGGCATGCTCAGCGGCGTTGTGGAATCCGTGCTGTTCAAGGGCGTGCATTATGAAATGATGATCGCCGCAGGCGGATATCGCTGGAAGGTGCATTCCACCGTAATGCAGCCCGCAGGCAGCGAAGTCGGTCTGTCCATTGTACCTTACAATATCCACATCATGCACAGGGAGGCGACCTCCGCAAAATGAAGCGTTCATTTTTCGCATCGCCCTATATAGTGTGGATGGCTGTGTTCACCATCATGCCCCTGCTGTATGTGGTGTACTACGCGTTCACAAACGCGGAAGGCGCGGTATCCCTTGCAAACTGGGGCAGCTACTTCACTGAGGGCAATATGACCACTCTCTGGAGCAGCATCAGGCTGGCTATCCAGTGCACTCTGATATGCCTTGTGCTGGGCTATCCCGCAGCGATGTTTCTTTCAAGCAAGGATCTTTCGAGAAACCGCGCGCTGTTTGTATTGATACTTATTCCCATGTGGATGAACTTCCTGCTGCGCACTTACGCCATGCGTGAGCTGATGCGCGACGGCGGTGTGCTCAGTGTGCTGTTCGGATTTCTGAATATTGAGATGCCGCAGCTGCTCTACACCGAAGGCGCGGTGCTGCTGGGTATGGTATATAACTTCCTGCCCTTCATGATCCTTCCTATCTATACCTGCCTCAAAAAGCTGGATCAGCGCGTTATAGAGGCGGCAGAGGATCTGGGTGCAAACTCCCTGCAGGTTCTTACCAAGGTCACTATTCCGCTTTCTCTTCCGGGAGTGGTATCGGGCATCACTATGGTGTTCATGCCTGCTGTCACCACATTCGCCCTTTCCAAGATACTGGGCGGCGGCATGACTGCCATGGTCGGCGACCAGATCGAACTGCAGTTTATTACCTTCGGCAACTGGCAGATGGGTTCCACCATCTCCCTTATACTGCTGGTGCTGATAATCGCTTCCCTTGCGCTGCTGCGTAAGGTGGATCCTGATAACGAAGGGGGCGGTATGTGGTGAGCAAACTGCTCAAGAAGCTGTATATCGCGCTCATTCTCATATTCCTGTATGCACCCATCGTGGTAATGATCGTGCTTTCCTTCAACGAAGGCCGTTCTCCCGCACAGTGGGAAGGCTTTTCCTTCAAATGGTATATCGAACTGTTTGATGACAGGAATATAATGGAAGCGCTGAAGGTCACTGTATCTGTTGCGGTGATAGCTACCATCGTATCTACGGTACTGGGTACGCTGGCGGCGATCGGTATCCATGCCATGAAGAAGGGCTGGGCTTCCTGGGTGCTGAATGTTTCCTATCTGCCCATGACCATGCCCGATATCGTTACCGGTATTTCGCTGATGCTGCTGTTCATACAGCTGAATATTCCTACGGGATTCTGGACTATGACGCTGGCGCATATAGCCTTTGACACGCCGTATGTACTGTTCTCGGTGCTGCCGAGGCTTAAGCAGATGGATCCCAATATGTATGAAGCGGCGCTGGATCTGGGCTGCAAGCCCTGGAAGGCGATATACAAGGTCATCATTCCCGAGATATCGCCCGGTATCGTTACCGGTATGCTGATGGCATTCACCATGTCCATCGACGATTTCATCATTTCTTATTTCACCGGCGGCACGGTGAATAACCTGTCCATGGCGGTCTACGGTTCCGCCAAGCGCGGCGTATCGCCCAGCATGTATGCGCTGTTTGCGCTGATGTTCCTGGTGGTACTGGCGCTGCTTTTGATAATCAACAAGCGTTCTTCTCTTGAAGACGTGCGCTGACACAAATGAGAAAGGGGATAAATGATAAATGAACTGGCTGAAGAAGATCCTGGCTTTTGCAATGGCTATGGTGCTGGTGCTGGCTCTGACCGGCTGCGGCAAAGAAGAAGTTGTTGAGGCAGACCCCAACAAGCCCTATGCAGGCACCACCATTACTGTTTTCAACTGGTATGATTATATTGATGAAGAGGTTCTGGATCTTTTCTATGAAGAGACCGGAATCAAGGTTGAATATGCCAATTTCACCACCTGTGAGGAGATGTACACCAAGCTGATGGCAAGCCCCTCCAGCTACGACGTTATCATTCCCTCCGATTATATCATCGAGCGCCTCATCAACGAGGATATGCTCCTTGAACTGGATACTGCATCCATGCCCAATTATGCAGGTCTCTACGATTGGATCAAGACCCCCGGTTTCGACCCCGAGGGCAAGTATTCCGTAGCATACATGTGGGGCACTGTAGGTATTCTCTACAACACCGAGAAGACCAATGGTCCCGTTGACAGCTGGGATAGCATGTTTGATCCTCAGTACAAGGGCAATGTGTTCATGATGGACTCCATGCGTGATACCATCGGCGTTGGTCTGAAGTGCTGCGGCTATTCCATGAATTCCGTTACCGATACCGAACTGTACGAGGCACGCGATATCCTTATCGAGCAGAAGAAGTCCGGCATGGTAAAGGCTTATCTGGTAGATGAGACCAAGGATATGATGGTCGGCGGCGAAGCTGCACTGGCACTGGTATGGTCCGGCGACGCTCTGTATGCAATGGAGAAGAACGATGATCTGGCCTACTGCGTACCCGTAGAAGGTTCCAATATCTGGGTAGACTCCATGTGCATTCCCAAGGGTTCCGAGAACAAGGAAGCAGCCATGCTGTTTATCGACTTCATGTGCCGCCCCGACATCGCTTACAGGAATCAGCAGTATATCTATTACTCCTCTCCCGTACAGGCTGTTGTTGACACCATGTACACCGATGAGGAGCGTGCAAACCTGACCCTGAATCCCACTCAGGATATCATCGACCGTTGTGAGTTCTTCAACGACATCAGTGCTCACAATGCGCTGTATGAAGAGGTGTGGATGGGCGTAAAGCAGGCACAGTAAAATAAAAGAAGCGCAGGCGAAATGCCTGCGCTTCTTTTGTCAGAATTTTTCAAGCAGCTGCATAAGTTCGTCTCTGTGGGAAACGAGTATCGGAAGTCCGGCGAAATAAGCTGTGGCGGCAATGCCGGCGATAAGGAAAAGTTTGTCTGCCAGTTTATTTGAATAACATAGATTGAAGCTCACGCCGGTCTTTAACGGCCAGAACAGCTGCAGATTCTTTCTGTTCAGAATATCTATTGCCAGATGTGATATAAAGCCTGCAGCGAACGGTACGCAGAGAGGCATGTATATCATTCCTATGGCTGTGCTGTAGAGGATGGCTGCAACGACGGAATGGGTGAATTTTCTGTGGGGCTGGATAACTCCGAATATGCACAGCAGTATGAATGCGCCGATTCCGATCAGATTTATTTTGTCGGGCGAGGCGATAAATTCTGTCAGAATGCCGTCAGCGGATATTTTGCCGGTTATTAGACCGGCTGCTATGAGCCCAAGCACCAGCATCCGGGCGTACAGACTCTCTTTTTTGCTGCGGTTATCGTGCATGTCGATATCGCTGATTATTCCGCCCAGCGCGCCGCCTATCATTGCGGTGATGCAGTATTCGGGAGTATCGGGGCGGGAAAGGGCAAGTGCCGATGCTGCGCCCACGAATAAATGGGTCTTTCCCATCATATGATGTTGTAGTCCTCCTCGGTGAAGCGCTCAAGAAGTACTCCGCTTTCGGCGATTATCTCGCGGGAGAAATCATCCGGATAGCCCTTTTCATATACGATGCGGACGATGCCGGAATTTACGATCATCTTTGCACAGATTATACAGGGCTGGTGGGTGCAGTAGAGCGTGGCACCTTCGATGGAAATACCGAGCTTTGCAGCCTGGATGATGGCGTTCTGTTCTGCATGGATGGCGTAGCACAGCTCATGACGGGTGCCGGAGGCTATACCCAGCTTTTTGCGGAGGCATTCGCCGCGCTCAACGCAGGTCTTTACGCCTGCGGGCGCACCGTTGTAACCGGTGGTGAGTATGCGCTTGTCTTTTACGATGACTGCGCCTATCTTTCTGTCCTGCTGATAACAGCTGGCCCAAGTGGAGACCAGGTTTGCCACTTCCATGAAGCGCTTATCCCATCTGTCCATAGTTTTGTCCTCCGTGAGGTTTTTATAGAGGCATTTTACCACCGCAAAAGGGCATCGTCAAGAAATTTCGAGTTTACAGATTCTTTTCATTCAAAAGTGTTGACAAATGGACTCGGAGTTGCTATAATAACTATCGTCGCTTGCAAGGCAAGGCAAACGCACGACGGTCACCGGGGTGTGGCGCAGTTTGGTAGCGCACGTGCTTTGGGAGCATGGGGCCGCAGGTTCGAATCCTGTCACCCCGATTAAATGAATATGTGGCCTCTTGGTCAAGTGGTTAAGACATCGCCCTTTCACGGCGGTAACACGGGTTCGAGTCCCGTAGAGGTCACTCTTTTTTCTTCAGGGCCTTTAGCTCAGTTGGTTAGAGCAGTCGGCTCATAACCGATCGGTCCGGGGTTCAAGTCCCTGAAGGCCCACCATCATGTGGTCCGGTAGTACAGTTGGTTAGTACGCCAGCCTGTCACGCTGGAGGTCGAGGGTTCGAGCCCCTTCCGGGTCGCCATTTTTCTCTTGAGTAGGCTGGGATCTCAGCTCGCGCTGGCGTAGCTCAATTGGCAGAGCAGCTGATTTGTAATCAGCAGGTTGCGGGTTCGAAT
>JAZRPZ010000029.1:0-18096 GCA_045649485.1 Clostridia bacterium | reverse complement strand
CGCAGCAGAAATTTTCGCCTTCAACCGGTGCATAGTAGGAATCCTCGTTGAGTTCGCGCACGGGGCCTATGTCCGTCTGCGCGTATACTTTCATGATGCGTCACCTCCGTCTGGTCGCATTACTGATCCTGATTCTTTTCGGAAAGCACCTTACGTCTCAGCTGACCGCAGGCGCCGTCTATGTCGGAACCCATCTCCCTGCGTATGGTGGCAGAGATATGATTGTGTTCCAGTCTTCTCTGGAAATCCTCCGCCAGCTGACGGCTGGGTGCTTCCAGATTACGTTCCTTTACGCTGTTGAGCGGGATTAGATTCACATGGCACTGCATGCCGCGCAGCTTTCTCGCCAGTTCATCCGCGTGCTTCTGCTCGCAGTTCAGATCGGCTACGAGGGCATATTCGAAAATTACCCTGCGGCCGGTCTTGGCGATATAGTTCCTGCAGGCTTCCAGCAGTTTGTCCATGGGATAGGTATTTGCAACGGGCATGGTCTGTCTGCGGATGGAATCATTGGGCGCATGCAGCGATACCGAAAGGGTGACCGGCAGGTTTTCTTCGGCAAGATCGTACATCTTCGGCACAAGTCCGCAGGTGGAAAGGGAGATATTTCTGAGAGAAATATTCAGACCCTCGGGCGCATTCACCAGCCTCAGGAACTTCATTACGTTATCGTAATTATCCAGAGGTTCGCCGCTGCCCATCAGCACGATATTATGCACACGTCTGTCGGGATCGAGAGACTTTGCATAATTATTGGCAGCGATAACCTGACCCAGCATTTCGCCGGGGGTAAGCGAACGCACACAGCCGTCAAGGGTGGAAGCACAGAACTTACAGCCCATTTTGCAGCCTACCTGAGTGGAAAGGCACAGCGTATCACCGTGGTGATAGCGCATAAGTACGCCTTCCACCATATTGCCGTCCTCCATCAGATAGAGGAATTTGGCGGTCTCATCCAGCTTGGAGAGACGGACTTCCTCTATCCTGACGGGATTGGCAGTGGCATTTTCGGCAAGCTTTGCCCTGAGCGCAGCGGAGAGATTGGTCATGTCCTTGAAATCCGCGCCGCGCATCAGCCATTCATAGACCTGCTTGCCGCGGAAGGCGCTCTCCCCTATCTGCTTCATATAAGCCTTGATCTCCTCAAGGCTCATAGACAAAAGCTGAGTCTTCATCATAAGCACTTGCGCCTCATACGGGCAATGAAGAAGCCTTCAATGCCGTCGCGATGCTGCAGCAGCTGCAGCATACCATCCTTCATGAGGGGACGATACTTTTCGGGCAGCCAGCTGTCGTCGGTGTCCGGCGCAAACTGGGGATTGTTATTCAGGAATTCGCGCACCTGCTTTTCGTTCTCTTCGGGCACGATGGTGCAGGTAGAATAAACCAGCAGACCGCCAACCTTTACGAACTTGGCGCAATTCTGGAGGATATCCCTCTGCAGGGGAATAAGTTCTTCCAGAGTGCTCTTCTCAAAGCGGGTACGGATATCGGGCTTATCAGAGATAACGCCCAGACCGGAGCAGGGAGCGTCAACCAGCACGGCATTCATCAGAGTATCAAAGGGCTCATACTCCTGCCTTGCATCGTGTACGATGGGACGCAGGTTATACAGCCTGAGTCGCTTTGCGGCGGCACGGATAAGCTCAACGCGATGCTCATGCACATCCCACGCATATACGCGACCGGTGCCCTGCATAAGCTCTGCCATCATGGCACTCTTGCCGCCGGGTGCGGCGCAGGCATCCAGTACGTTCATACCGGACTGCACCTGCATTGCGTAGGCTGCCAGCATGGAGCTTTCGCCCTGCAGGGAGTATACGCCCTTGCGGTAGCCTTCGAGACCTGCCAGAGCACCGGGGCGATGGCAGCTGAATGCACGGGGGATGTTGCCCTCGGTGTATTCGATCTCATTGGCTGCAAGGTACTTGCCAAGCTCCTCGTCGGAAGTTGTCATGAAATTGGCGCGGATGGTCTGGGTATGCTCCTTGGGACGGAAAGCAATGATGCGCTCCGCCTCTTCCTCACCGTAAGCTTCGATAAGAGTCTCGACCAGATCCTCGGAAGCGGAATATTCGACAGAGAGATACTTCACCTTATCGGCAGTATCGGGCATAGCCAGAGTGCCGTCCTCCTTGGCGCGTATGACATTGCGCAGAACGACATTTACAAAGCCGGTAACTGCCTGGCCCTTCATGCGGCGGGCCTGCTTTACTGCCTCATCAACAACTGCATGATCCGGCACGCGGTCAAGATACAGCAGCTGCGCCACTGCGATATGAAGGATATCCTTTACCACAGGAGCGGGAGAATTCTTTATGAAAGGCTTGATGATATGATCTATCTTCAGCCTGTTTTCCACCGCGGCATAGAAGATGCCGGTGGCAAGACGACGGTCCTCGGGAGACAGGTTTCCCTCGGTCAGCTGGCGGTCAATGGCCTGAGAAGCGTATGCTCCGCGGGATACCACATCAGCCAGTGCCTTCAGTGCTGCATCACGTGCGGTAGCGCCGCTCTTTTCGGGTGCAGCAGGCTTGCCGCCGCGGGGTCTGTCGCCGTCACGGCGCTGAGGCCTGTCGCCATCACGGCGGAAAGGCTTATCGCCGTCCTTGCGGAAGGGCTTGTCGCCGTCGCGGTTGAAGGAACGCTCGCCGTCCTTGCGGAAGGGACGGTCGCCGTCTTTGCGGAAGGGCTTGTCGCCGTCACGGTTGAAGGAACGTTCGCCGTCCTTACGGAAAGGTTTATCGCCGTCCTTACGGAAAGGTTTATCGCCGTCTTTGCGGAAGGGACGGTCGCCATCCTTGCGGAAGGGCTTGTCGCCATCACGGCGGGGTCTGTCGTTATTGAAGGGACGCTCTCCCCTGAAAGGCTTTTTCTCGTCGTTATCGCGAAATGCCATGATCAGTTATCCTCTTTCCCAAGCAGCGTGCCAACGTCGATGCGCTTGCCGTTAAGGTATACCTTGGCGGCCATGCGCTTTGCGTTGGGAGCCTGCATTTCAATTATCTCAAGTACGCCCTTGCCGCAGGCCACAAACAGCCCCTTCTTTGCGGAGGACTCGATTACGGTACCGGGCTCGGCGCCTGCGGAATCCATATCCGCGGCCTTCGCCAGATATATCTTCAGGTTGCCGCCCGGCAGCGTGGTAAAAGCGCAGGGCCAGGGATTGAGACCGCGCACCTGACAGGCTATCTCCTCTGCGGAGCGGCTCCAGTCGATGCGGCCCATTTCCTTATCCAGCATGGGCTGGTGGCTCATCTTGCTTTCATCCTGCTTTACGGGGGTTATCTCACCCTTAAGGTACTTTTCAAGGGTCTCTATGAGCAGCTCGGCGCCGATGACAGAAAGACGCTCGGTCAGTTCGCCGGCAGTCTCAAGTTCACCGATGGGAGTCTCCCTGGCGAGCAGCATATCGCCGGTATCGATACCCACGTCCGTGAGCATGGTGGTAACACCGGATACCTTTTCGCCGTTCAGAATGCACCAGTTGATGGGTGCGGAGCCGCGATACTGAGGCAGCAGCGAAGCGTGCACATTCACAGTACCGTACTTCGGCACTTCAAGAAGCTTTTTGGAAAGTATCTGACCGAAAGCTGCGGTAACAACCACATCGGGCTTCAGGGCGCGCATTGCGTCCAGACCCTCCTGCTTTCTGACCCTTTCAAACTGGAACACCGGCACGCCTCTTTCGACGGCGCGCTGCTTCACGGGGCAGGCCTGCAGCTTATGTCCGCGGCCGACAGGTCTGTCGGGCTGAGTGAATGCGCCAACGACCTCATAACCTGCGTCAAGGAGCGCATCAAGGGAAGGCACCGCGAATTCGGGAGTGCCCATAAAAACCACTCTGGTCATTATTCTTCGTCCTCCGAATCGTCCTCGAACTGGTCGGTGACGTCTTCGATCATCTTGTCAATATATACGATGCCGTCCAGATGGTCGGTCTCGTGGCAGCAGCAAACGGCCAGGATGCCATCGCCTTCCAGCGCGCACTCATGACCCTTTCTGTCCTGGAACTTAACCCAAACCTTTGCGGGACGCTCAACGGTACCGCGCTTTCCGGGAACGGAAAGGCAGCCCTCGGGACGGATCTCGGCGCCTTCGGTCTTTACGATCTCGGGATTGATCATCTCGATCAGACCTTCGCCAACGTCCATAACGACAACGCGCTTCAGCACGCCGACCTGAGGTGCGGCAAGACCTGCGCCGTCGGCAGCGTACATGGTCTCGGCCATGTCATCCAGCAGAGTCCACAGACGCTTGTCAAACTTGTCAACTACGCGGGAACGCTTTCTGAGCAGATCGTCCTCGCCCTCGATAAGGATATTCCTGATTGCCATATATATCTACCTCCGGGTCGCCGCCGCGATGGGCCGGCGCCAATATATCAGATCATATTTACGGGATTTATCTCCAGCTCGGCGCGCACACCTTCGGGCGCAGCATCTGCTATTTCCCGCATTTTTTCGGTCACAGCTTCAATATCTCCCTTGAAATACATCTTCAGGAAAACCTGATGCCGCCACTGAGCGCGCAGCTGATGTATGGGAGCTTCCACAGCACG
This sequence comes from Clostridia bacterium, assembly GCA_045649485.1. Classification (GTDB taxonomy): domain Bacteria; phylum Bacillota; class Clostridia; order Christensenellales; family Aristaeellaceae; genus RUG11247. The sequence goes on along the minus strand of JAZRPZ010000029.1, from coordinate 13,535 downwards.
CATCTGCACCACATCTCTGCGATGACCGTTCTTATCTATAAATTCGTTGAGCTTCTCCTCCGCGTCAACAGCCGCGCTTTCCGCAGTGGCAGCATCGGATGCTGTGAACACTATGCGGGCAATTAGCGTGAACGGAGGATACAGGCACATCCGCCTGAACGCGCTTTCCTTTGTATAGAAGGCGCGGTAATCCTGCTTTGCCGCCAGCTGTATGGCGTAATGTTCCGGGTCGTAGGTCTGCACCACTACTCTGCCTGGAGTATCGGCGCGTCCCGCACGCCCCGCCACCTGAGTTATCAGCTGGAATGTGCGTTCGGTGCTGCGGTAATCCGGCAGATTCAGCGACATATCCGCCGCCATTACGCCCACCAGCGTTACCTTTGGAAAATCCAGACCCTTTGTTATCATCTGGGTGCCCACCATTACGTTGGTATCACCCCGCCTGAACGCTTCGAGTATGGTCTCGTGAGCGTCCTTGACCTGAGTGGTATCCACATCCAGCCTGCCTACCCTTGCATCCGGGAAAAGCTTCTGCACTTCCTCCTGCACCTTCTGGGTGCCTGCGCCGAAATACTTTATGTATTTGCTTCCGCAGGAAGGGCAGGTCTTGGGCGGCAGCATGACTTCGCCGCAGTAATGGCACTTCAAGAGATTTTCCGTCTGATGATATGTCATGGTAACATCGCAGTTATGACACTTCACCGACTTGCCGCATTCACGGCAGGAAACGAAATTGGAATATCCTCTGCGGTTTATGAACAGCATTGCCTGTTCACCCCTGGCAAGGCATTCCTTCATAGCTGCGTGCAGCTTGCCCGAAAACATCGAATGGTTGCCCATCTGAAGTTCCGAGCGCATATCCACTATATCCACCTTGGGCAGCGGACGGTTCTTCACTCGCCTTGTCATTTCCACAAGAGTGAGCGCATTTTCCGGACGAACGCCGGGCATGGAACGCATATATGTGGAAATCGAAGGCGTGGCGCTTCCCAGCACCAGCGCCGCGCCGCACTTTTCGGCGCGCCATTTTGCAACCTCACGCGCGTCGTAGCGCGGTCTGCTGTCGGAAAGATAAGTGGTCTCGTGTTCTTCGTCTACTATAATAATACCGATATTCTGAGCGGGCGCGAACACCGCCGAACGTGCGCCTATAACGACGCGCGCCTGACCGGTACGTATCCTGCGCCATTCATCATATCTTTCGCCCTTGGAAAGGCCGGAATGCAGCACCGCCGCATCCGCGCCGAAGCGCGCGTGGAACCAGCGCACCATCTGGGGCGTAAGCGCAATTTCGGGCACCAGCACCACTGCCGTTCTTCCCATTTCGAGAGCACGGCGCACGATGCGGATATAGACCTCCGTCTTGCCCGAGCCGGTGACTCCGTGCAGCAGGAATCTGCCGCCGCCCATTTCCATGGCGCGGTTTATCTCCTCTACCGCATTTGCCTGGGCAGGCATAAGTTCGGGGTCGACCGTTTTTTCAACAGCGGTAAGCGCATGCGGCGCGCGGCGCACCTGCTTTTCGCTTATCGTAATAATGCCCTTTTCGGAAAGTATGCGGAAAACCTGTGACCAGTCGGGATGGGGAGCGGTCTCCATATCGCCGTTCATCAGCGCGCGGATAACCTCGTGCTGTTTCTTCGCACGGGAATTTGCCGCGATGTATTCCTCGGCAGCTTCGTTGGAAACCGCAAGCGACGCAACGCGCACGGTCTTTTCGCGTACCCTTGAGCCGCGCATCTCTGCGGGAATCATGAGTCTCAGCGCGTCAACCAGATTGCAGAGGTAGCGCCCCTTCATCCAAAGCGCCAATTCCACAAGTTCCGGCAATATCACAGGGTAATCATGTACCGGCTTTATAATGCGCCTTACCTTATCCGGCGGCAGGCTGCAGGTATCTGAAAGCGATACCACAAATCCCTCTATCACGCGCGGACCGAAAGGCACCGCCACCTGATATCCCGGCATAAGCTCTATACCGTCAGGCACTGCATAGCTGAACAGCCTGTCTATCTCGCCCGCCGAAATATCAACGATTACGTTGGCATATCTCATTTGAAGAAATTCTTTGCTGCATCGATGATGGCGTCTGCGGCGGCACGCTTGGTCATAAGCGGCATCTCCTGCATATCATCGGCAGTTATTATGGTAATAAGATTCGTATCGGTGCCAAAGCCTGCGCCGGGACGGGTCACATCGTTGGCAACGATCATATCCGCATTCTTCCTGATGAGCTTCTTGCGGGCGTTTTCGGTGACGTCGTTGGTCTCTGCGGCAAATGCCACCAGCACCTGACCTTCATGCTTGCGCCTGCCAAGCTCCGCAGCGATATCGGTAGTGGGCTTGAGTTCGATGGTCATGCCCTCGCCCGGCTGCTTCTTTATCTTCTTATCCGCCACATGTACGGGAGTGAAATCCGCAGGCGCGGCGGCCTGAATGACTATATCGGAATCGGGACCGTTCGCAAGCACCTTTTCGCAGAGTTCTGCAGAGCTTACTACCTTCACCATCTCAACACCGGGCACGGGGGGAAGATTAACGGGGCCGGATACAAGTATTACCCTTGCGCCCCTGTCCCTTGCCGCTTCGGCAATGGCATAGCCCATTTTTCCGGTGGAACGGTTGGTAATAAAGCGAACGGGGTCTATGCGCTCAACGGTGGGACCTGCGGTCACCATAACAGTGCGGCCTTCCAGGTCCTTTTCGCGGCACATTATCTCCTCGATGCGGGCAACTATGGCTGCGGGCTCGGACATGCGGCCCACATCCTCATCACCGCAGGCAAGCTTGCCGCTTTCGGGACCTACGGTCATTATACCGCGGCCGATAAGCGTGACCAGATTTGCCTGAGTGGCAGGATTCTTCCACATATTGGTGTTCATGGCGGGTGCCAGCAGTACAGGGCAGGTGACCGCCATGGCAGTGGTGCTCATGAGATCGTCCGCTATGCCGTTTGCCATCTTGCCGAGGAAATTGGCAGTCGCGGGAGCGACAACGAAAAGCTCCGCCCACTTAGCAAGGGCAATATGCTCTATTTCGAATTCACGGTTGAACTGATCCACATAAGCGCGGTTGCCGCTTAGGGTTTCGAGGGTAAGCGGCGGTATGAACTTGGTCGCGTTCTCCGTCATCACCACGCGCACCTGTGCGCCCGCCTTTCTGAGACGGCTGATGAGCTCCGCAGCCTTGTAAGCCGCGATGCCGCCGGTGACTCCTACAACTATACGCCTGTCCTTAAGCATGTTCATACCTCCCTCGCGATTGTACCACAGCAAGCGAAAACCAACTTAATGATTTTCGCTCGCCGGAAATATCAGAATTTTGTGTCCCCGGAATTACAGATTTTCGTCTTCTTCCCTGCGGGAGTAGGTGATAAGACCACGGTTGATCTCCTCGATAGCGGTGGTCAGGTACTTGGTGTTGTCCTTTTCCTTGGTATCGATGAGGGGTACTGCACCGCCAATGATCTCGCGGGCACGCTTGGAAGCAACAACAGCCAGAGTATAACGGCAGTCTACCTTCTCAAGCAGCTGGCCGATGGGGGGATTGATCATCATAGTAGGTTTCCTCCTTATTTACGAAGCGAATCGGTGAGAGAATCAAGGAACTCTTTGCGCATGCTCCTGGAGCAGCGCTTTGCCTTGATAATGGAATATACTTCTTCGGTGGCAACGTCCAGAGAATCCGGAACAACATGCCAATCCTGATTGATGATTACGTAATCGTAGTTATATGCCTGCTCCACCTCGCCTGCAACGTTGCCGAGGCGTACGCGCAGGGATTCCTGGTTTTCGGTGCCGCGGTCGATAAGGCGCTTTGCCAGATTATCGCGGCTGGGGGGGCAGATAAAAATGCTGGTGATATCGGGGTTGTTGGCAATGACCTTGCTGCAGCCCTGAACATCGATCTCAAGGATAAGATCGCGGCCCTTTGCCAGTTCCTCTTCAACGACGCTCTTCAGAGTGCCGTAGCGGTTCTGATGTACATGAGCCCACTCATAGAAAGCATCTTCGGCTACCAGCTGGTCAAACTTTTCATCGGTAACGAAGTGGTAGTTAACGCCGTTTACCTCGCCGGGGCGGGGATTGCGGGTGGTGCAGCTGACGGAAACGCCTACGTCGGGATGCTTTTCAAGCAGATTCTTCACGATCGTGCCTTTGCCGGCGCCTGCGGGGCCGGAGATTACGAACAGGGATCCACGTTCCATGTCAATCATCCTCCGTTATTCTATGTTCTGAATCTGCTCGCGCAGCTTCTCTATCACAGCTTTGCCTTCAACGGCAAGATTGGTGATCGGTATATCCTGAGATTTGGAAGAAATGGTGTTTACCTCGCGGTTGAGCTCCTGCACGATGAAATCCACCCTGCGTCCGATGGGTTCTTCCAGCTTGAAAACCTCGCGCAGCTGAGACACATGGCTCTTGAGTCGCACGGTCTCTTCATCGATGGCGCTGCGGTCAGCCATAATGGCAACTTCGGTAAGCAGCCTGGTCTCGTCGATATTCTGACCGACCAGTTCCTCTATCGCGGCGCGCAGCCTTGCGGTGTGCTCGGCTACAGTTTCGGGATAGCGCTTTTCGATATCAAGGGTGATGCGCTCGATCTGATCCACATGAGAGGAGAGATCCTTCATGATCTCCTTGCCCTCGCGTACGCGCATTGCGCACAGAGTTTCAAGGGCTGCCTTCATGGTCTCTGCCATCAGTGCCTTCAGGGCTTCCTGATCTTCGTCCGCCTCGGTAACGGTAAGCACATCGGGGAAACGGGCCACATTCATAAGAGTGCGGTCGTCCTTAAGTCCCTCGATACCGTCCAGTGCCTTTATGTAGGCATCCATCAGCGGTCTGTCAAGCGCTACGGTGCGGGCATCGCTGCGGTTGTTTCTGTAGGTCACATACACATCAACATGACCACGGGAAAGATATGCGCCCATAAGGCGGCGTGCTTCGTCTTCAAGGAACATGAACGAGCGCGGCATGCGGAAATTCACATCCAGAAATCTGTGATTCACGCTCTTGAGCTCTATCGTAAGTTCCCTGCCGTCCATTTCGCGGGTCGCGCGTCCGTAACCAGTCATGCTGCGCATATTCCGCACCTCCGATTTTATATCCCTATTATTATATCATAAAATTATCACATCTGCGCACAGCCCACAAAATTTAATGCATCATTTCAGCATGGCGATGAATTCCTCTTCGCCAATTACCTTTACTCCAAGCTGCTGCGCTTTGGTGAGCTTGCTGCCGGCGCTTTCTCCGGCAACAACGAGAGAAGTCTTCTTGGAAACGCTGCCTGCGGCCTTTCCGCCGCGCTCAACGATCGCTTCCTCCGCCTGTTTTCTGCCCATGGAAGAAAGCGTGCCCGTGACGACCACGGTCATTCCTTCGAACACGCCGCCTGCTTTCTTCTGCTCCCACTGAGGAGAAACACCGGCAGCGATAAGCGCGTCAACAAGACGCCTGTTCGCCTCGTCTGCAAAGAAGCCCACAACGGATTCGGCAACGATATCGCCGACCTCATCTATAGCGATAAGTTCTTCCATAGTCGCCACGGAAAGCGCTTCCATTCCGCCGAAATGCGAAGCAAGGTCACGGGCGGTCTTTGCTCCGATATTGGGAATTCCTATGGCAAATATAAAGGCATCGAGTTTGCAGTTTCGGCTTTTGTCAATTGCGGCGATGAGATTCGCCGCCTTCTTTTCGCCGAATCGGTCAAGCGCGGTCAGCTTGTCCTGAGTAAGTCCGTAGAGGTCGTCCGCCTCATGAACAAGACCCGCTTCAACCAGCTGCATTGCCGTCTTTTCGGAGAAAGTATCGATATCCATTGCGTCCCTGCTGGCAAAATGGCTGAGCCTTGCCACTATCTGCGGCTTGCAGCCTTCGCGATTCACGCAGAATATATGCGCGCCGCGCTCGATTATCTCTGCGCCGCAGTCGGGACATACCACAGGCTTGAGGATATCCTGCTCATTGGGGTCATCAGCGGCTTCAACACGGCCAAGTATCTCCGGTATTACCTCGTTGGAGCGGCGAATCCATACCTTGGAGCCAACCTTCACGCGCTTGCGCTGAATATCGCCGAAATTATTGAGGGTGGCGCGCTTCACGGTAGCACCCGCAAGTTCGACGGGGCTTACAAACGCAAGAGGAGTGAGCTTTCCGGTACGGCCCACCTGCCACACCACGTTTTCAACTGTGGTGACCTGTTCTTCCGCCTCGAATTTATAGGCAACTGCCCAGCGTGGGAATTTCTCGGTATAGCCCATCATATCGCGGGTGGCAAAATCGGTTATCTTTATTACTGCGCCGTCAATCATGTAGTCAAGATCGCCCTTTTCACTTTCAACGGCATCTATAGCGGCATATATTCCCTCAAGGTCGGAAGCATGACGGGCATATTCCGATACGGGGAACCGGTTTTCACGGATAAAATCCAGCATCTCCTGCTGGTCTCTGAATTCCCTGCCCTCGATATAGCCCACATCATAGAAGCAAGCATCCAGCCTGCGGGCTGCCGTTACCGCAGGGTCAAGGTTTCGCAGTGCGCCTGCGGCAGCATTGCGGGGATTTTTCAGCTGCTCGCCGCCCCGGCTGTTGAGCTGATTCAAGGTGGATATCTTCATGAAGCATTCGCCGTGTACCTCAAACCTGCCCTTATAGGGTACGGAAAGCGGAATGGAGCGTATGGTCATGACCTGAGGCAGTATCATTTCACCCGTCACGCCGTTTCCTCGGGTGGCGGCGGTAACGAGATTTCCGTTTTCATAGGTAAGGTTGATGGTGAGACCGTCAAATTTATGCTCTATCATGAAATCAGCCTTCGGCAATTCCATGCCGCCGGCGACAGCTTCGCTTCTGAGCCTTTCGGCGCGGCGCACCCATTCAGCCACCGTTTCCTTTGTCTGGGCCTTGTCCATGCTCCAAAGGCGAGCAAGATGGGTATGTGAATCAAAGCCCGGCAGGGGCTCTGCGCCGACACGGCGTGTGGGCGAATCCGGCAGTATCACGCCGGTCTCAGCCTCAAGCTTTTTAAGCTGTTCATAGAGCGCGTCCCACTCGGCATCGGTCATATCGGATCTGGACAGCGTATAGTAACTGTAAGAAGCCTCGTTCAATCTGTCTATGAGGCTGCGCATTTCTTCCATATATATTGTTCCTCCGGATATAATGGGAAACAACGCTTCATTCACTAAAACGCTGTTCTTTGTTTCACTTGCGCATTTTCATTATGGGCGCCGCATTTACAGCGAATATCCTTTCGGAGCCCGAATCAAACTTTACCCTTGCCCGCTGCGCGGAGCCGGTGCCAGCAAGTTCGGTAACGGTGCCCGGACCAAACATTCTGTGGAGCACCCTGTCGCCCACGCTGAAAAGTCCCGCAGATTCCTGACCGGTCTGCTGAGGCATTCCCTTTTGTACGCCGGGAATACCGAAAGCGCCTGCGGAAGATGTATGCCTTGAAGGTGCCGCGGGCTGAGCAGGTTGAGAATAGCTGCCGTAGCCTCTGCGCATACCCATGGAAGGAGCGGAGGGCTGCAGGCGGGTACCCGCGGTCTGCCTGCCGTTGGCAATAAGGCGTGAAGGTATCTCGCCGATAAACCTGGAAATCTGATTTGCCTGACGATTGTTGTACAGCATGCGGGTGCGTGCGTGAGTCATGAACAGGCGTTTCTTCGCGCGGGTTATGCCCACGTAGCACAGCCTGCGCTCCTCTTCCAGCTGATTATCCTCAAACATTGCGCGGGATATGGGGAAAATGGTCTCCTCCATACCTGCGAGGAATACGCAGTCGAATTCCAGACCCTTTGCGGAATGCAAGGTCATGAGGGTTATAGCGCCGCCGGTCTCACCGTCGTTATCCATATCGGTAACGAGGGCAACATTTTCAAGGAAATCGGTCACTTCACCTTCGGGGTTGTTCTGCTCATATTCGGCAACAGCGCCCTGAAGTTCGCGTATATTCTCTATGCGTGCTTCGTTTTCCTCATTTTTCACGGCTTCCAGCTGCTTTACATAGCCGGTGCGCTCGATAATCTGCTCGATAAACTGAGAAGGCGTGCCGCCGTACATAGCCTCGGTAAGGTCTATCATAAGTTCCGCAAAGGCTTTTACGGCTGTCTTTGCACGGGCAGAGAGAGTCACGCTTTCGTAATCCAGCACTGCGGAGATAAGCGGCATCTCGTTATCAGTCGCATGCTGCATCAGTATCTCGACGGTACTGTCGCCTATACCGCGCTTGGGTTCGTTTATGATGCGGCGGGTGGCGATATCGTCATCAGGATTAACGAGACAGCGCATATATGCGATAAGGTCCTTTACTTCCTTGCGGTCGTAGAACTTCAGGCCGCCGTATACGCGGTAGGTAAGACCCATGCGCACGAAAGCTTCTTCAATTACACGGGACTGACCGTTGGTGCGGTACAAAACCGCTATCTCGCCGGGTCGGATACCGTCCTGCTGCTGCTTACGCGTCATGTTGGCGATGTACGCAGCCTCATCGCGTTCATCCAGTGCATCATACAGGGTTATCTTATCGCCCGCATCGGATTCGGTCCACAGTGCCTTTTCCTTACGGCCGTTGTTATGGGCTATCACCTGATTTGCGGCGTCCAGTATATTGGAAGTGGAGCGGTAATTCTGCTCCAGCTTTATGGTATGGGTATCCGGGAAATCCTTTTCGAATTCCAGTATATTGCGGATATCGGCGCCGCGCCAGCCGTAAATGGACTGGTCGTCATCACCTACTACGCACAGATTGTGCCTTTCGCCCGCAAGCAGCCTTACCAGCTCATATTGTGCAAGGTTGGTATCCTGATATTCGTCTACCAATATATATCTGAACTTATCCTGATAATATTCCAGTACCGGAGGATTATCAGCCAGCAGTTCCAGAGTCTTTATTATGAGATCATCGAAATCCAGCGCATTGTTGGCTTTCAGGCTGTGTTCGTATTCACGGTACACTTCGAAGATCTTGCGGTTGCGGAAATCATCGCCCGCCTCCCGCAGCCAGTCTGCAGGAGAAAGCATGCGATTTTTCGCATCCGATATCACCGCGCGCATTGCTTTGGGCGGATACTCCTTGTCGCTGAGCTGCATCTGCTTGCAGATATTTTTGATGACAGTCATCTTGTCTTCGTCATCATATATGGCAAACTGACGCTTGTAGCCCAGTTTTTCTATATCACGCCTGAGTATGCGTGCGCAGCAGGAATGGAACGTGGATATCCACGCATCATCCGCCGCCTCACCCGCAAGGGTGCGCACACGGTCAAGCATTTCTTTGGCAGCCTTGTTGGTGAAGGTAATCGCCAGTATATGCCATGGCGCAACGCCCTTCTCCATAAGATAGGCTATCCTGTAAGTAAGCACGCGGGTCTTGCCGCTGCCTGCGCCCGCAAGCACCAGCAGAGGTCCCTCGGTATGCAGCACTGCCTCGCGCTGAGGCGCATTGAGTGCATTTATGTTTATCATATATTTTCTTCCTCGTTGAGTTTATCCAGTATCATTTCATAGCCGCCTGTGCCGTAAGTAAGCGCACGGTTCACGCGGCCTATCGTTGCCGTAGAAACACCGGTTTGCTCCACTATATCGTTATAGGTCACCTTCTGCCTGAGCAGTCCCGCAACCTCAAGGCGCTGCGAAAGATCGCGTATTTCGCGCATGGTGAGCAGATCTTCCATGAACCTGCGGCATTCGTCCTCGTTTTCAATACTCAGAAGTGCCTTTACCAGCATATCAGTCTGTTCGGTCCATATTTTGGATTCGTACACGGATGATCCCTCCCTGCAATGGCATATCTTTTCATATTAGATTATATCCTCTTTCAGCCGCCTGAGTCAAGCTAAAACAGATGCTATTGACACTACAGCAATTTTCTGATATTATGTATCTGACGTTATGAAGACGCCGCAGTCTCAGAAGAGACGGCGGCGTTTTATTTTTGGATAAAGGCAGGATAACTCATGGACCATACCTATTTTGACAGACTCTTTCTCTCACAGCTTGAAAAATATCCCACACTCACCTGTCAGGACTGCGTAAAGGCGCTGTATCAGAGCGTATTCGGCTGCGGACATTTCGTAGGCGAAGCCGGCAGAAAATATCTGGAAGATGAGCTCAAAAACACCATACCCGGAAAAGATCCCGAAATGATCGAGCCTATCGGCGAAAACTACTGCCGCGTACATATTTCAAAGATTGCCGAATACGGCATTTCTCCCGAAACGCTTTTCCGTCTCTTCCGTCTTTCCTCCAAAGAGCCCGCAGGTGACCCGGAAGTATTTGAATCAGGTCTTCGCAGGCTGGAAGAACTTATTAATGAAGGAACTCTTCCGCTGAACAAAGAAGAATCCTCTGAATTCATCTCAGCATACCGTGCGGCAGGCTGCCCCGCAACCCATCACTCCGATTCCTTCCGCGCAGAATACTCCCCCGCTTACCGCGTTGTCAGCGAACGCTTCACAAGGTATCTGCCGGTATTTTGCAAAATTGACAGCATGCTCGCCGAAAAAGGCAGTCTCAATATTGCGATAGAAGGCGGCAGCGCATCCGGAAAGACCACTCTCGGCTGGCTGCTCACCGAAATATACGACTGCAACCTTTTCCATATGGATGATTTCTTCCTGCAGCCCCATCAGCGCACTCCCGAACGCTTTGCACAGCCCGGCGGAAACGTTGACTACGAGCGTTTCTCCGAAGAAGTCTCCGCAGGCATAGTTTCCAAAAAGCCCTTTGACTACCGCGTTTTCGATTGTTCCGAAATGGCGCTGGGCGAAACTGTGCACGTCGAGCCGAAATCCCTCAACGTAACCGAAGGCGCCTACAGCCTGCATCCCGCCCTGCGTGATATATACGACCTCAGGATATTCCTCGACAGCAACCCCACAGTACAGCAGGCACGCATACTCAAGCGCAACGGCGAAAAGATGCTGCAGCGCTTTGTGAACGAATGGATACCCCTCGAACACGTATATTTTGAAAAAACCGGTGTACGCGAGGCATGTGATATCATCATTCCTGCGCCCGTGAAATGAGGTACATAATAATGAAGAAAAACCATATTCGCAGCATGGTATATGCCGCCCTCGCGCTGGCACTCTGTATGGTATTGCCCTTTCTTACCGGACAGATCCCAGAAATCGGCTCTGCACTTTCCCCAATGCACATCCCCGTACTGCTGTGCGGTTTCATCTGCGGTCCTGTTTACGGCGCGATCGTAGGTTTCATCGCACCGCTCCTCCGCTTTGCGCTTTTCGGCATGCCCCCCTTCCCCATGAATGTTCCCATGGCATTTGAGCTGCTGACTTACGGTCTCATTTCCGGCATCATGTACCGCATAATGCCGAAAAAGCCTGTTTTTACCTATGCAGCTCTCATCGCTGCCATGCTTGCCGGACGCGTTATCTGGGGCTTTGGCCATCTGATACTGGCAGGCGTACAGGGCAGCGCTTTCACCATGCAGGCATTCCTCGCCGGCGCATTTATCGAAGCAGTGCCCGGCATCATCTGCCATATCGTTATCATCCCCATCATCGTGATTGCACTGGAAAAAGCAGGTCTGCTGCGCAAATAAGTTTAATCTTAACAATATGTGTTTATAATCATATCAGGTACTGACGGCGCGGGATACGTTCCCTCGGGGAAGACCGGAATTTGATTATAAAGGCACAGCCATATCATTCCGCGTTCCGTCCGGGACGCGGATATTTTTTATACGGAGGGCTGACCGGATATGAAACAGCTGATAGACAAGCTTGAACGGGAAAGATATCTTGACCGCGAAAACTGGCTCAAACTGTTTTCGCAGCGCACCGGAGAAGACGAGCTCTACGCCCGTGAAAGGGCCCGAATGCTCTGCGAAAGCATATACGGAAAAGACGTATATCTGCGCGGACTGATCGAAATATCCAGTTACTGCAAAAATGACTGTCACTACTGCGGACTCAGACGCAGCAACCGTGACTGTGAACGCTACCGCCTTACAAAGGAAGAAATACTGGATTGCTGCCGCGAGGGTTACGATCTGGGTTTCCGCACATTCGTAATGCAGGGCGGCGAGGATATGTGGTTCAATGACGACCGCATGACTGACATAGTCTCTGCCGTACGCAAGGCTTATCCCGATGTGGCGATAACCCTTTCCGTAGGCGAAAAATCCCGCGAGACTTACCAAAAATACTTTGACGCAGGCGCAAACCGCTTCCTTTTGCGGCACGAAACCGCAGATGCAGCGCATTATTCGGTACTTCATCCCTACTCCATGAGCCTTGCCGGGCGCAAACGCTGTCTATATGACCTTAAAGAAATAGGTTTTCAGGTAGGCGCAGGCATAATGGTGGGTTCGCCGGGACAGACTTGGGAAACCATCGCAAGCGACATGGAATTCATGCATTCCCTGCAGCCGCACATGGTGGGCATCGGTCCATTCCTTCCGCATCATGCCACACCGTTCCGCGACAAACCTGCAGGCAAACTGAACGACACCCTGTTCATCGTAGCGCTTACAAGGCTTATGCTGCCCGAAGCGCTTATACCCGCCACCACCGCACTGGCAAGCCTGCACCCCGAAGGCAGGGACATGGGACTTCTCTCCGGCGCAAACGTAATAATGCCCAATCTTTCCCCCTCAGGAGTCCGCAAAAAATATCTGCTCTACGACGGAAAGCGCGCCTTTGGCAGCGAAGCCGCCCAATCTCTGCGTGAGATAGAAACCGCACTTTCAAATATAGACCGCCGTGCGTCCATGGCACGGGGCGACCACAAATCGATGCAGCACTGAAGGAGGTAACACCATGAGCCTCAATTCCACACCTTCCGCAAACCGCATACACATCGCTCTTTTTGGCAGGCGCAATGCCGGCAAATCCAGCCTGATAAACGCCATCACTTCGCAGCAGACCGCCATCGTTTCCGATACTCCCGGCACTACTACTGATCCCGTCAGCAAATCCATGGAACTGCTTCCCCTCGGTCCCGTAGTTATGACCGATACCCCCGGTCTTGACGATGCAGGCGAACTGGGCGAAATGCGTGTAAAAAAGGCACTGGGCGTACTGGCCAAAACCGACATCGCCGTGATAGTGCTCACCCCCGAGCACGGTATGGGTGATCTTGAAAGATCCATTCTTGAAAAAGTACAGAAGCGCTCACTTCCCCACATCGTCATTGCCAACAAATGCGATACCGGCTCCGTTGATGGATATATGAACGTAAGCGCACTGACAGGCGAAGGCATAAACGAACTGAAAAACACCATCGCCGCGCTGAAGCCCAAGGATATCAGCGAACGTCCCCTCTTCTCGGACCTGGTAGCGCCGGGCTCCACCGTAATGCTGGTCACGCCCATTGACGCCTCTGCTCCCAAGGGACGCATCAAGTCGGATCGTAGCCATGTCGTTCTGTGCGCCAAGGAGGTGACTATAAAGCTTGTCTTCCTAAGACCCCTTGGCCTCCGACTTATATCAGCGAACGTCCCCTCTTCTCGGACCTGGTAGCGCCGGGCTCCACCGTAATGCTGGTCACGCCCATTGACGC
>JAZRPZ010000028.1:0-8274 GCA_045649485.1 Clostridia bacterium | reverse complement strand
GTCTGCGGCGCTTCTTTTATCATACCGGTCTTCCGTTCAGTGTAAGGATCCATTTGCCAGCGGTGCGCTTTGCTTCTATCACGCCGCGGACAGTGGCAAAATTCATATCGATATCACCCAGCCATTCGGGCATACGGGGTTCGAAGGAAATTTCTTCGAAGCCGGGTTTTGCGGGATTTATGCCTGCAAGGTCTTCGATCATTATTATGATGGGAGCGCTTGCCCAGGGATGGCACAGACTGGTGTTCCACTTCTGTTCCTTGCCCCATGCTTCCCAGCAGGAGGTTGCGCCTTCCTTCAGCATATTGCCCCAGGAATGGATATCTTCGGAGAAGGTCAGTTCGGTCATAAGGTCATATTCGCCGCAGCGGGCCAATGCCTTCAGCACGAAATATGCCATGTATACGCCGCAGCACATGCCCTTCTCGCGGATGCTTTCGATTGCGGCGGGAATATCTGCCGCATCGGTCATTCCGTAATAGAGAGGCAGCACGACGCTGTGCAGCGCTGTATGCTCGCTGCCTACAGCATCACGGTACAGGCCGTTCGCAAGTCGGAATGCGTCCATGAACTTCTGCTTCACGGTCTCCGCTTCGTTTCTCATGGGCAGACCCAGCAGAGCACGCATGCTGTCAGCGTCCTTCTTGAGGCCGTAGTAGAATGCATTTATCACGTTGTGCACGCCGGGGCCGATAGGCTGAGAAAGCTTGAAATCGTAGCCGTCGCGCAGATTCATGGGCCAGTCTACCAGATTCCACTTTTCGGTAAGCAATTCGATAAGACCATGTTCACGGCGGCAGGAATCGAAATAATCCTCCAGCGCGTCCACCACGGGCATAAGTTCGCGTACGGTTTCGATATCTCCGGTGAGCTTGTAATAGGTCATTATCTGCTCTGGATACTGACAGGAATAGTCAGCTATCTCCTGCATCAGGTTGCCGGGAGCAACCGCCATAAGACCGGGGCAGATCACAGCGCTTGCGGCGAAATCCAGCAGCATCTTGCGGTACATATTCTTATCGCCGGTAAGCAGCAGATGTGCCTGTGCAGTGATGGTGCCGTCACCCAGATACTGTCCCTTTTCGCGGCTGGGGCAATCAAGGAAAGCCTCCTGCGCGCCCAGCATCACGCCGCGGCGGCAGATATCGAATATGCCGTCTGCCAGCTTGCTTTCGCTTTTGAATACGCCCACATCAGCTGCCATGGGATAATGCCTTGCCATCGCGCCGATGGATTCGGGATCAACATAGCCGGCGGGGTCGACTATTTCAATATAACGGAATGCCATGTAGTCATAGAAATCCGTTTCATCCTTCTCGCGTCCGGAGAGATGCCACCACATGCGGTAATCGCACTCGCACCTCACCTGCCAGCGCACGGTGCCGTCGTCATTGAGCTCTTCGCCCATACGGAATTCGATGGTGTCGCCGCTTGCCGCAGCTATGGAAGCCTTTGCGGTGCCTACTATCTCCGTGCCCATGTCTGCAAACCATACGTCTCCCCTGCGCTCGACGGATACGGGCTTCTGCTCATAAATCGAAACGATGGGAGTTATCTGCGGTATCAGCACGTGGTCGTCTGCAGGCTTTTCACAGGCAGCGGGCCATTCGCAGTCACAGAAATCCGCTTCGGTCCAGCCGAAAGGAATCTTTGCGGCATATACATCTTCAATAAACTGGGTCTGATGGTTACACAGCACGCCCTTATCGCGCCATGCTTTGGTGCACAGCGCCTTGCAGCCTGCACCGCTTACCGCGCGCAGGGAGCCTGCCGCATCCTTCAGTTCAAACCACATGCCCTGACGCTCATCGCCGCTCTGATAGGCGCGCGTAATGGTTCCGATGTAGAACACATGAGCTGCGATGACATTTTTGCCATCGTTCAGGTATTCGGAGATATCGTATGTATTGTAGGGATAGCGGTCGGGATACGCCTGTGCAGGACCGGCGCCGATGAACTTACCGTTGATATAGAGTTTATAGAAATCATCCGCGGATATATCAAGGCTCAGTTTCTCGCCTGCCTTTGCCTCAAAGCTGCAGCGCACGAGCATATGCCTGTCCTTGAGATTTTCATCCACTTCAACCTTTTCTCCGAACTGCTTGTGCAGGGTCTGCACCGGCTTTCTGTTCAGAAAATCAGGATCACAGATCCACATAGTGAGCCAACTCCCTTCCCGGAATACTCAGATTTATTTCACATCAACGCGCAGGCCACACTTCGCGCTTTCGATGGCGCTGAAGGTCATGGCTACGCTGCCGTAGTTGCCGGTGCATACGCTTTCGGAAGGTCTGCCTTCGGTAAGCGCGCAGAGCATCTCATTGATCGCGCCCTCAAACCAGGGAATACCGTCCCAATCCTCGGGAGGCGCGATGCGCACCTTTTCGCCGGGATTCGCCACGAATTCTGCCTCGGGCTTTTCATCAAAACCGTTCCATACGGCAGTACCCGCAGTACCGATCACTCTGAACTGGGAATGCCACGCGGTCTTCATTACGTTGGTATCCATTACGGCATTATATACCAGCACGGTTCCGTCAGACATTTCAAAAATGCATGCGCCGCTGCCGTCGCCGTTGTAATGGGAACCTTCGGGATTATAGCTGTGGCAGTATACATTCTTCGCATCTGCACCCAGAATAAACCTGGCGGAATCGAAACTGTGGATAGCCTGATCCTGCAGCATGGGGAATTCCAGCTCGTTGCGTCTGCCGCCGAGGTCTGCGTTTACGTAGATCTCGCAGCACATCATCCAGATCTTGCCCAGCTTGCCGCTCTGTACGGCGTGGCGCAGTGCACGGATACCCGGCAGGAAGCGGCGGTTCTGCATAATATTCAGTACACGGCCGGTCTTTTCCATGGTATCCAGCAGCAGCCTGCCCTCTTCACGGGTCATGCACATGGGCTTTTCGCTGAATACATGATAACCTGCGTTCATCGCTTTCACTGCGATATCACAGTGGGCGGGAGCGTTTGCAAGGTCAATGAGAATTTCCGCCTTGACTTCGCGCATTGCCTCGTCAAGATCGGTATATATCGCGCAGTCCAGACCGTATTCGGCCTTGCGCTTCTCTGCCGCTTCACGGTTCATATCCACCAGCGCCAGAATTTCGCAGTCTTCGCGCTTGGACAGTACGTCCAGCCATTCCACGGAGATAACTCCGCAGCCAACCATAAGTATGCTGTGCTTCTTCATATTTACAGTCCGTCCCTTATTATAGTTTATCCGAGGATAACTTCAAGCGCGCGATAGGATTCCTCTGCGGCGCGCACCCAATCTCCGCCCAGAGAGGTATTCAGATACTGATCTGCCTCATATTCGACAGACAGCACGCCTTCATAACCGATGGCATCAAGTCCGCGTCTGAAGCCTGCCCAATCGATAAGGCCTGCGCCCAGCGGCGGGAACAGCACGCAGCCGCGCTGCTGGCTGCCTGCGGCATCCTTCATATGAATGTGCTTGATATTCTCCTTGCCCCACTGACGCACGAGGAATTCCATATCGGAATTTCCATAGAGCTGATCGTGGGAAGGATCGAAATTCACGCCGAAGTTTTTGGAATTATAGCGCTTTATCAGGTATTGAGTTGCAAAGAACTGATTGCAGACCATACCCCATACGTTTTCAAGTGCAAGGTAGATACCAAGTTCTTCGGCAAGCGGAACGATCTCGTCAAATGCATCGAATACCATATCCCATGCCTGACCTGCGGAAATATGCTCGCCGATGATCACACAGTTTGCTATCCACGGACGGGGACCGGTGGTCACGTTTACCACCTTCACGCCCGCTGCAGCCATACGGCGCATGAGACGCTTGGTCTCGTCGATAGCGAGGCGGTGTTCCTCGGGAGTATGGGTGACGTAATCGAACTGTACGCCAACCTCAGAGAGAATGAGTCCGGAATCGGCAATCGCCTTAAAAGCCGCCTTCAGTTCATCGTCGTTATATTTATCCAGCCAGGCGGCGCTCAGTTCAATAGCATCGTAGCCTATATTCTTCAGAGTTTCACACATCTTTTCCATGGGCATATCCAGCAGATTGCCGTTTGCCATAAAGCCGACTTTCTTTCCGTTAATCATGTGTCCGCACTCCTTTTGATCGCATTACACCCTGCAAGACATCGGGGTTAAACTTTATTTTACACAGACATTATATCACATATTCTTCCATAAACAATAGCCGCCTTACAAAAACAAACGCTCCGCTGCAGAATGTACAGCGGAGCGTCGGTTATGTAATTACAGGGCGTGGATCGCGTCAACGAAAGCCTTTGCGTCCTCAGCGCCGTAGAGAGCGCTGCCGGCAACCAGCAGAGTTGCGCCGTTCTTTGCCAGATCGACTGCGGTGGTGGTGTTAACGCCGCCGTCAACTTCGATGATGGCCTTGGAGCCTGCTTCGTCGATCATCTTCTTGATGTCGCGTACCTTCTCGGCAGCGGCGGGGATCAGCTTCTGTCCGCCGAAACCGGGGTTAACGGTCATTACCAGCACGAGATCAACATCGTTGATGACGTACTTCAGGCACTCGGGAGAGGTGCCGGGATTCAGGGCAACGCCGGCCTTGCAGCCTGCGGCGTGGATCTGCTGGATAGCCCTGTGCAGATGTACGGTTGCCTCGGCGTGGATAGTGATGATCTCAGCGCCTGCAGCAGCGAATTCGTCGATGTACTTCTCGGGCTCAACGATCATCAGATGAGCATCGAGGGGCAGGGAGCAGCGGGAAGCTGCCTTCAGGATGCACTGGCCGAAGGTGATATTCGGTACAAAGCGTCCGTCCATGATATCAAAATGCAGATAGTCTGCGCCGGCAGCAGCCATGCGCTCGATCTCTTCGCCGATCTTCAGGAAATCGCCTGCCAGCAGGGAGGGTGCAACCTTAACCATATCTCTCATTCCACCTTTTTTTAGTTTCTTCAAGGAATTCCACATATCTCTTGTGACGTTCGGAATTGATCTTTCCTTCCGCCACTGCGTCCCGGGCCCCGCAGCGGGGCTCATGGGCGTGCATACAGGGTTTGAAAAAGCACTGTCCCTCATAGGGCAGCAGTTCGGGATAATAATCCTTCACCTTTTCGGGTTCAATCAGCGGAGATTCCAGCAGACTGAATCCGGGGGTATCCAGCACCATGCCGCCGCCTTCCACGGGGATGAGCTCGCAGCTGCGGGTGGTGTTCTTTCCGCGGCCGATCTTATACGAGATCTCTCCCGTTTCAAGTTCAAGACCGTACAGTGCATTGATAAGCGTGGACTTGCCTGCGCCTGACTGCCCCGCAAGGGCATGCACACGGCCTCTCAGCAGGGCACGCAGTTCATCAATGCCTTCTCCGGTGCGCACGCATACGGTGCTGACCGAAACTTCCGCTCCGGAAAACTGGCGAACTATCTCATCGGCCATATCGCGGTCAAGGTCTGTCTTGGTAACAGCCATGAGCGGCGTTATGCCTGCAAGGCGCGCATTGAATATAAGCCTGTCCATCATCGCGAGATCCGGATCGGGCGAGGCTGCCGCCGCAATAATAAGCACGGAATCTATATTGGCAACGGGAGGTCTCACCAACACGGTACGTCGTGGATGGATAGCCGTGATCCAGCCTTCCTCCTCGCCCACGCCGGGCTGTATATCTACCTCATCGCCTGCCAGCGGCTTTATGCGTTCACGACGGAATTTTCCCTGGGCTCGCAGCAGATGGATGTTGCCCTCGGTATCCATTACGTGATAAAGACCGCCGATTCCCTTGAGTATCTTTCCCTGCAAACGATCAATCTCCATTCAACGTCATTCAAAGGTAAGCTGCATCTCCTCCAGCAGCACGCCGTCGGTATATACCATAATCCTATGCATTCCGCTTTCGGAGGAGGAGAGCGGTATTACATGAGTACCCATGCTCATCTGTCCGTTATACGCCGCCACAGCGACTCCGCCCGGTGTAGTAACCGTGACATACACCTGGGTGTTATCAAGAGGTACTACCACACGCAATTCCGTTGCGGGATAATACATAGTCTCCTGACTCTGTGCAATGGTGATATCTATAGTAGAACCAAGCACCACTTCGGAATTGGGCGCTACGGACTGGGCAATAACAGTACCCGCAACTGCATCGGCAGAATAGGCCTGGGATATATCGCCGACTACAAGACCTTCTGCTTCGATAAGCTGCACTGCCGTTTCCAGAGTATAGCCGGTAAGCGGCGGAGTAAGCACCGTTTCTCCGCTGACATACAGCGTAAATACGGTATCTCTCGGCACGATGCCCGCAGGCGGGGTCTGACCCACTACGGTGCCTATGGGTGTATCCGACTTCACATATTCGAATTCCACATTTTCCATACCGCAGGAGACAAGGTTGCTCATCGCATCGTCCTTATACCATCCGGCATAATCGCCAATGCTTATCTCACGGGAGCCGCTGCTGATGGTGATATACACTTCACCCTTCTTGGAAACGAAATCTCCCGCTTCGGGCGACTGAGCTATTACATTGCCTTCGGGCACAAAGTTATTGTACTCGCGGCGTATCATTATCACGGCATTATCCGGCATAGCGCTGCACGCAGCGTCTCCGTTCATGCCAACCACATCCGGCATCCGCACATGACCCATCAGCCATACCGCACCGGCAAGCATACACACAAGGCAGGCAATTATCACACCGGTGATATAATACCTGAGCTTGCGGATTATCTCCGCTCTGCGCTGACGCGGGTCGACAGGGCGCTGCTCCGCCTTACGGGGCTTTGTATCCCTGCGGGGCTTTGCCTTTTTATCGGGCTGTTTATTCTTTACAAATCCGCCTTCGGGCCTGCCAAGCGCCTTGCGCAGGTCGGCAGCCATTTCCGCAGCCGTCTGATACCTGTCCTCGGCCTTCTTGTTAAGGGCGCGCAGCACCACTTCGTCAATGGCACGCGGTATCGAGGGGTCTTCCTCGCGCATGCTGCGCGGCTCCTCGCTGACATGCTTGAGCGCTACGGAAACAGCGGTATCTCCGTCAAAAGGAACATGACCAACCAGCATTTCGTAGAGCACAATGCCCACGGAATAAAGATCGCTCTTCTCGTCGGCCACCTCACCGGAAGCCTGTTCGGGGGAGATATAATGCACGCTGCCCAGCGCGGAGGAATTCACATCCGCGATGCGTGTGGTCTGCTGTGCCTTCATTCGGGCTATGCCGAAATCTGCTACTTTGACCACACCCTGGGGATCTACAAGAATGTTCTGAGGCTTTATGTCTCTGTGGACTATGCCGTTCTTGTGTGCATGATCGACTGCCGCAAGTATGCGGATGCCCATGCGCACCACGGCGTCGGGACTGAGATGCCCCATCTGGCGTATCATCGACTTAAGCGTGGTTCCGTCGATGAATTCCATTACTATATATCTTGTGTCTCCGTCCTGACCCACATCATACATGTTCACGATGTTCTCATGAGACACCTGTGACGCTGCCTCAGCCTCACGGCTGAAACGGCGCAGGAATTCATTGTCCTGCTGGAATTCGGCGCGGAGCACCTTTACTGCCACAATTCGTTTGGTTTTACTGTCCCAGGCGCGGTAGACCACAGCCATACCGCCGGTGCCGACTATCTCTTCGACGACGTAGCGCCCGGACAGGACGGTTCCGATCGTCATTTCTGATCCTCCTCATCAGTCACCATGAGTACAGTAATATTATCATGTCCGCCGCCGTCAATGGCCTGTTCGACCAGCGCGGCGACCTTGTTTTCGCGCTTCATACGGGAGTTGAGTATCTCCTGCATATCCTTGTCTTCCACATAACCGGAAAGACCGTCCGAACACAGCAGGAACACATCACCCGGCTGCATATGTATACGCAGAATATCCGTTTTAACGCCAAGTTCCGTACCAAGTGCACGGGTTATGACGTTGCGGTTTGGATGATTTCTGGCCTCCTTGGGGCTGATAGCGCCTTTCAGGAGCAATTCTTCCACCAGCGTATGATCGCTGGTGACCTGCATGAGCGCCTTGTTCCTCAGCAGATAGCAGCGGCTGTCGCCGACATGGGCAATATGCGCCTCGCCGTTTTCAATGAGCAGCGCGGTTATCGTGGTTCCCATGCCCGCCATTGCAGGATTCTCCATAGCCTTGTCATAAATAGCCAGATTTGCGGAATTTACAGCGCGGCGCAGCCTGTCATGAGGCTTGAAACCCGTTTCACGCATCTTCTGCGCAAATCGCTCCAAGTCGGATCGTAGCCATGTCGTTCTGTGAGCCAAGGAGTTGACTATAAAGCTTGTCTTCCTAAGACCGCT
>JAZRPZ010000027.1:0-22999 GCA_045649485.1 Clostridia bacterium | reverse complement strand
ACTGCGCGCCGCGAAGCGGCGCGCGGCTGTCCGGAGAGGTATTACTCCCCGGATATATTTTTCAATTCCGCGGCACAGAAATCGCAGAGTTCACGGGCGGCTTCCATGTCGAATGACTCGGCAACGATGCGGCATTCGGGGAGACTCTCGTCCGGAGCTATCCATGCGAAAGATGATTCTTTCTCCATGTGCAGATTCCCGCGATTGTTTTCCGCGAACCGGCGCAGGGTCTGTCCCCGAAGAGAGTTGCTGAGGGGTATGCGCCTTTCAATGCGGTGAACTTTGGGCATTGTACTGAGCCATCCGGATAGAGTCAGTGCATTTTCGGTGAGCGCGGACAGCGCACTGAGTGCGAAGTAGATGCCGTCGGTATTGAGACGCAGCTGCAGAGGATAGTCGCAGAGGGCTTGTTCCAGCTGTGTTTTGGTGTTTCCGCCGCGTATGAGGTCTGCATTGTGGCGGGCTGCAATATCACTGATGGAGCGTGTTGAATTATCGCCGGCGACGAGGACGGTCTCTCCCCGTTCAAGGGCGGTCCAGGCGATGAAAAGTTCATTTTGCGGGTCAGTAAGCATGCCGGCGGCATGGGAGAACCTTGCGCTTGTGCCGTCTGAGGAAAGCCATATACCTATTTCTCCGGGGAAAAGTTCCATCAGCTCGTCCTCCCATTCAAAGCGTGCGCTGAGTCCTGCCCGATTGAATGCCTGTTCGGCAATGTCAAGAATGACCGGGTTTTCGCAATGCACGGCGGCGGGCATTGCAAGGGCCGGATCAGCGGTAAATGCAGCCGACAGCATAGCGGTATACGCCTTGTCGCTGCGTCCCGAATAGGAAACATTACGGGTTTCGGCTGTAAATGGACGCGGTATGTCCTGCCGGGCTATCAAAGCGCATATTTTGCGCTGCAGCGGTTGTGAAAGACGTATGCCGTTTTTGTACAGCGGAATAAGGCTTGTATGTGTGGCGAGTATGGCGCAGTCAACGTGCATTAGCTCCATCGTATAGCGTAATTGCGGTTCGGTGCAGATGCCTGCATCCAGTACAGAGGCTCCTTGGGCCAGAAGACCGGAGGCACAGCTGTGCCATATGGCAGCGGATACGGGAGAAGCAGTGCGTCCCAGCAGCACCTCATTAGGATTGAGAGCGGTCATGCAGGCCTGTGAGCCCCTCAACGCTTCGGCAGGATCGCTTATGGGAAGTATGCCGTTCTGAAAACAGGTGGATGTACTGCCGCCCCATATTATGTTGCGATCTGCAATAGTGGCTTCCGGTACGGATTTACCGGGCCATATGCATACGCCGGGAGCGATCTCTGAATCGACTCCTGCCTTTGCATCGGTACCGAGTGCACAGTTTTCATATACTCTGGCGCAGGGCGCAAGGACAACATTTTTTCCCAAAACGCAGCTGCGTGCCTGCGCCCCGTCCCGCAATACGGAGCCAGGCCATATTACGCTGCGTTTGACGGATGCGCCTTCGGAGACGCGTACATTCTCGCCTATGACCGAATATGCACCTATGACTGCACCGCGGGATATCTGTGCGCCGCTGCCGATGAAGCAGGGTGATTCGATCACAGCCTCTTCCGATATACACGCATTCGTGGAAATGAACCCGGAAGCATCGGAAAGGCTGGGAAGTGCTATCTTACCGTCAAGAGCGTCGCGGCACATGCCGAGGTAGGCGGGAATATCGCCTATATCACACCAGTATCCGTCGGTTGCCCAGCTGTAAAGTGAACCTTCTTTGGCGAGGACAGGGAAGAGATCCTTGCCAAAGTCATATTTTCCTTCGGGTATCATGTCAAGGATATCAGGCTCAAGAATGTATATGCCGGTATTGACAGCATCGGAAATAACTTCGCCCCAGCCGGGCTTTTCGGTGAAACGGATTATCCTGCCGTCTGATTCTGATATGACCAAACCATATGGTGTGGGGTCCTGAGTGTGCTTTATTACTATAGTGGCTTTGGCGCCTCTGCTTTTGTGATATTCAAGGGCGGCAGTCAGGTCGCAGTCGGTTACTCCGTCGCCGGACAGCACGCAGAATGTCTCTGTTAGGAAATCCTTAGCCTGCCTGACTCCGCCTGCTGTGCCGAGGGGACGATATTCGGTATAATAGCGGAGCTTCAGTCCATGCGCCTCTTCACCGAAACGGTCGCGTATCCGTTCGGGCAGATAGCCAAGCGTTACGGCGGCTTCCTTAACGCCGTGAATGGAAAGCAGCTCCAGTGAAAGATCCATGACAGGCCTGTCCATTACAGTCATCATTGGCTTGGGACAGTCGCAGGTCAGCGGACGCAGACGGGTGCCTTCGCCGCCGGCCATTATGATCGCCTTCATAAATAACCTCCGGTAAGGCCCTTGTTTCAAGGGCGTTATTGAACGGATAATTATGCATATGCACAACTGTCCGGTGGTTATTCTGTCCCGAAAGGCGATATTTCATGCAAATATGTGCTGTCCCTGTAAGCAGTACCGATCGTTTTAGGTGTGCTTACTGCCGTAAATTTTGAAGGAATTATTGCATGCATGTATTATTATTTGTAATGCGGCTGCAAAGATAGACAATGACATAATGACATGGTATCATTTTGCAGTGTTGATATGAAAAAATACAGAGGAGAAAATAAATATGAAGAGAATAATGGCGCTTATGATCGCGGTGCTGATCATGCTGTCCGGTGTTTCCGCATTTGCAGAGACTGCCTTCGTGCCTGCGGATAGCTATGATGCGGGCGAGCGGGCTTTCTTTGGCGGCGAGATCACTCTCGAGCCTTTCAATGCCGAAGAAGGTCAGGTTGCCACCGGCGTATACACGGGAGCAGCCGGCATGGATTATACCGATGAAAAGGTATATACCTATAATGTGGCGGGCGAAGTTTCTGCCATGACCGACTGGAATCCTCACACGTGGGAAAGCGGATTCGATATTCACGGTCTCGTTACTGCCAATTTCTATGAATTCGTGCCCAACGAGAACCGCGACGGCTATATCGTAACCTGCGAGATGGCTGCAGAACTGCCTGTTGATGTTACTTCCGAGTACGTTGGTCGTTTCGGAGTGCAGGAAGGTGAGACTGCCAAGGCTTTCCGTATCGCGTTGAATCCCAACGCCACCTGGGAAAACGGAGACCCCATTACTGCCGACAGCTATATCTACTCCATGCAGCAGCTGCTGAATCCCAAGATGCTCAACCGCCGCGCAGATACCTTCTACAGCGGCAGCATCTCTGTCTGCAACGCCCGCGCATATGTACTTTCCGGAATGGCCGGTCAGTCCGATTATGCCCGGATCGAAGTCCCCGTGTCCGCAGCACTGGAAGACGGCAGCGAGCTCTATGTAGATATGTGGAATTCCTGGGGCCTCGAAGGCGCACTGGATGCGGACGGAAATCCCTGCCCTCAGCTGGTGTCCATACATGATGAGACCCTGTATCGCGACCTCAATATAGCGGACGAGACCTCTCCCGAGGCATGGATGTCCGGTAAGTACCTGTTTGATAATTATCTCGCTCCCGGCGCCCCCTTTGAGGCTGTGGCGGGCGAATATGTATATTATTCCTATACTATCGAAGGCGCCGCATGGGAAGATGTAGGCATCGTGAAGGTGGACGACTATACCATCGATATCATCTGCGATAAGCCCGTGGCAAACGCATCCTTCTATGTACCCTATCAGCTGACCAACTGGCTGGTACATGAGCCCACCTATGAGGCCGCCAAGACCTTCTACGATGCAGAAGGCAATGTTGTGGCGACCGAAGAGGAAGCAACTACTGTTACCACCACCTATTGCAGGACTCTCGAGACCACCATCAGCTATGGTCCCTACAAGCTTGCCTCCTATGAGCTGGATAAGGAATATACCCTGGTGCGCAACGACAGCTGGTACGGCTACCACGACGGCAAACACCTGGGTATGTATCAGACCGATATTTATAAGGTGACCGTTATTACCGACCATGCCACCGAGATGATGGCTTTCAGATCCGGCGATCTGGCAGCCGTGCGCCTTGAGGGCGATGACATGGCACAGTATGCCGCTTCCGAATACACCACCTATTTGCCCACCAGCTTCACTACAAAGGTCACATTCAATACCGATTATGAGAAGCTGCTTGCTCTGGGAAACAATGCCCAGCTGCTGGCAGTAGACGAATTCCGTCAGGGCTTCGCTCTGAGTATCGACCGCAGCCACTTTGCATATTCCTATACCGCAGCAGGTACTCCCGGCTACGGCATACTGAACAGCATGTATGTTTATGATCCCTTCACCGGTGCAAACTACCGTGGATCCGATGCCGGCAAGCAGGTAGTATGCGATATCTACGGCATCTCTTACGGCGAAGGCGAAGAATATGAAACTCTGGATGATGCATACGCAGCCGTAACCGGTTATGATGTGGAAGCTGCCCGCGCCGCATTCAATACCGCAGCCGAAAAGGCAATAAACGCAGGCATCTGGGACGGAGTTTCTCCTGTCGTTCTGGAGTTCCGCGTACTTGAAGGCGAAGAGACTTATGTGAACATGATCAACTATTTCAATGCATGTATCACCGAGGCTACCATTGGCACTCCCTTCGAAGGCCTGGTATCCATGAGCATGACCGTTGATTATGATTATTACGGCGCTATGGCTTCCGGCGTAACGAGCTGCATATTCTCCACCTGGGGCGGTTCCGATTACTCTCCCTTTGATGCATTCGCGATGTGCTATTGCGATTCTTCCCATGGCGCAGGAAATCAGTACGAGTACGGCTTCGATACTTCCGCAGTTACCATCGATTTCGTTGTCGATGGCGAGATAATCTCCGCTTCCATGCAGGAATGGGCATTCTGGGGCGTCGGCGAATATATTCCCGCCATTACCGATAAGATCGGCAATTTCGGCGATTATTCCTACGAGAACCGCTGCCGGTTCATGTCCGCAGTTGAAAAGGGTCTGATGATGTATTACACCACCACCCCCGTATTCGACCGCAACGACGCGCGCATGTACTCCATGCAGATCAATCTGCCTTACTATAACTACATCTCCAACATCGATCCCTACGACGCAGCATTCGTTACCTTCAATTACGATGACGCTGAGTGGACCGCATTCACCGCCGAAAACGAACTGCCCTACTGATCGTTTCGCGGATGAAAAAAAGGACAGGTCTTATGACCTGTCCTTTTTCTATGCCGTTTTACAGTATATATTTTTTGACGTCCTTGGCGTGGATATCGGCGGAAAGCTGCTGACGCACGTATTCCGCGTCTACCTTCACGTTTACTTCGGGGGCGTCGCCGCCGCCGGCATTGAAGGCGATATCGCTGAGGATCTTTTCCAGCACGGTGTGCAGCCTGCGGGCGCCGATGTTTTCGGTGGACTCGTTGGCCTGCCATGCGAAACGGGCGATCTCCTGAATGGCGCTGTCCATGAATTCGAGGGTCACGTTGTCAACGCCAAGCAGCAGCTGATACTGACGGATAAGCGCGTTTTCGGGCTGGGTGAGTATGCGGGCGTAATCTTCCACAGCCAGGGGCTTCAGATCCACGCGCACGGGGAAACGTCCCTGCAGCTCGGGAATGAGGTCCGTGACCTTGGAGACATGGAATGCGCCGGCCGCAATAAACAGCATGTGATCGGTCTTTACGGGGCCGTACTTGGTGTTTACGGTGGAGCCTTCCACGATGGGCAGGATGTCGCGCTGTACGCCTTCGCGGGATACGTCGGGACCGCCGTGGGTGCCGGTACGTCCGGCTACCTTGTCGATCTCATCGATGAATACCATGCCGTCCTGTTCGGCGCGGGTAATGGCTTCGGAATATACCGCGTCCATATCGATCATCTTCTGCTCTTCTTCGGCTAGCAGGATGCGGCGTGCTTCACGCACTTCCACCTTGCGCAGCTTGGTGCGCTTGGGCATGATGGAACCCAGCATATCGCCCATGTTCAGGTCGGTGCCGGGAATTTCGCCCTTGGGTGCGGTCTCCTCGACTTCGATCTCAACTATCTCGTGCTCCAGTTCGCCGCGGCGCAGCTGTTCACGGATACTGCCGACCTGCATCGCCAGCTTGTCGCGCTCATCCGGGGGCAGTTCGGGCTCCTTGGGCTTGTTGCCCAGCAGTATGTCGATGGGGTTTACTTTCTTCTGCTTCTTTTCGGGGCGTGCGATAAGGTCTGCCAGCTTTTCCTCAACGGCGTTCTGCGCTTCAACGCGTACCCGGGAGGAGTGCTGTTCCTTTACGAGGCGGATGGAAGCTTCGATAAGGTCACGGATGATGGACTCGACATCGCGGCCCACATAGCCGACCTCGGTGAACTTGGTGGCTTCCACCTTTACGAATGGAGCGTCCACCAGCTTTGCCAGCCGGCGTGCGATCTCGGTCTTACCAACGCCTGTGGGTCCGACCATGAGTATATTCTTGGGGGTTACTTCATCGCGGATATCGTCGGGCAGCATGGCGCGGCGGTAACGGTTGCGCAGTGCTACGGCTACGGCGCGCTTTGCGTCGTCCTGACCGATGATGAATCTGTCCAGTTCGCGAACTATCTCGCGGGGAGTGAGCATCAGCATCCGGCGCACCTCCTTAGACCGTTTCCACGATGATGTTGTCGTTGGTGAATACGCAGATCTCCGCGGCGATGTGCAGTGCCTTTTCGGCTATCTCGGGCGCGGAAAGATCGGTATTCTGATAAAGCGCCCTTGCGGCAGCCAGCGCATAATTTCCGCCGGAGCCGATGGCGAGCACGCCGCCGTCGGGTTCGATGACCTCGCCGGTGCCGGAAATGAGCAGCAGGTTGTCCTTGTCCGCAGCCAGCAGCATTGCTTCCAGCTTGCGGGAACGGTCGGTCTGCCATTCCTGAGCCAGTTCAACGGCTGCGCGGGGCAGATTGCCGGAGAACTGAGAGAGCTTGTCTTCGAATTTTTCGCTGAGAGCGAAGGCGTCGGCAACGGAGCCTGCAAAGCCGGTGACGACCTTGCCGCCGAAAATGCGCTTTACCTTCTTTGCGGAGCCTTTCATGATCACGGATTCACCCATGGTCACCTGACCGTCGCCCGCTATGGCGGTCACGCCGTTGCGCCTTACGGCACAGATTGTGGTTGCTTTGAACATTGAATATACCTCCGGGGTAGGGTCAGATATCTTTGACCAGTTCGTCCATGATCTGAAGGGCACGGGCGCTCAGGGCTTCGTAGCGTTCCTTCTTGCCCTTGATGCGGGTTTCCATGGGCTCCAGAATGCCGAAATTGGCGTTCATGGGCTGGAAATTTGCGTTGGGCATGTAGGTGTGGCGGCTGAGGGAGCCGAGCATGGTCTTGCCGGTGAAATCGGTCTCTTCCTTGCCGTTCATTGCCTGATAAAGACCGATGGCGGCGATAAGACCGGATGCGGCGGATTCAACATAGCCTTCGACGCCGGAGAACTGACCTGCGAAACGTACCATGTGGTCGTTCTTCCAGGCGTAGTTCATATCCAGTGCTTCGGGGCCGTTTATGTAGGTATTCTTGTGCATTACGCCGTAGCGTACGAAGTTGGCCTTTTCAAGACCGGGGATCATGCTGAATACGCGCTTCTGCTCGCCCCACTTCAGGCGGGTCTGGAAGCCTACGAGATTGTACATGGTGCCTGCGGCGTTCTCCTGCCTGAGCTGTACAACGGCGTAGGGACGCTTGCCGGTGCGGGGGTCAACAAGACCTACGGGCTTCAAAGGACCGAATGCCAGTGTGTCACGGCCGCGGGAAGCCAGGATCTCCACGGCAAGGCAGCCTTCGAATACCAGCTTCTTTTCGAAATCGTGCACCTCGGCAAGCTCGGCGGAGATGAGCGCATCGTAGAAGGCATAGTATTCGTCCTTGTCCATGGGGCAGTTGATATAATCGGAGCCCTTGTCATAACGGGAGGCCTGGAAGGCCTTGGTCATGTCGATGGATTCGGCGGTGACGATGGGCGCTGCTGCGTCGAAGAAATTCAGCTTCTTCATGCCGGGCAGACCCATTATGGCGTCGGTAAGCGCCGGGTCGGTAAGGGGACCGGTGGCGATGATGCAGGGAGATTCGGGCAGCTTGTCAACAAGACCGGTCTCCATGGTGATGTTCTCCATGGAACTGAGGGTCTCGGTGATTATGCGGGAGAATTCATCCCTGTCTACGGCCAGCGCAGCGCCTGCGGGCACGCGGCACTTTTCTGCGGCAGAGATGATGAGGGAATCCAGCTTCTTCATCTCGGCCTTCAAAAGACCGGAGCCGTTTGCCAGGTGTTCCGCCTTCAGGGAGTTGGAGCACACCAGCTCGGCGCAGCCGGGCATGTGATGGGCGGGGGAATATTTGAGGGGCTTCATGTCAATGAGCTTGACCTTTACGCCTCTCTTTGCCAGCTGCCATGCGGCTTCGGAGCCTGCAAGGCCCGCGCCCACGATGGTCACGAAATTATTCGTCATCGTTTCCTCCGTTGTTCTCTATCTGTATGCGATGGCGGCAGGTCTCATTGGAGCATACGTGGAACAGGGTGTCCTTTGCTCCGCGCTTGAGTACCATGTAGGAATTGCAGATGGGGCAGTTTGCGTTTACGGGACGATCCCAGGATACGAAGTCGCACTCGGGATACTTTTCGCAGCCGAAGAACTTGCGGCCCTTGCGGCTAACGCGCTCAAGCAGCTCGCTGGAGCACTTGGGGCACTTGACACCGATATTGGTGGGCAGCGCCATGGTATTGCGGCAATCGGGGAAATTGGGGCAGGCAAGGAACTTGCCGAAGCGGCTCATCTTGTAGACCATCATAGCGCCGCACTTATCGCAGGGCACGTCGGATACCTGGTCTTCAATGGATACCTTTTCGAGGCTGTCCTCGGCTACCTTCAGAGTCTCCTCGAAGGGTCCGTAGAATTCGGAAATGATGGAATGCCATTCGGCGTCACCGGATTCGACGCTGTCCAGCTTTTCTTCCATATCTGCGGTGAATGCGATGTCAACGATGTCCGGGAAGGACTTGCACATCACGTCGTTTACGATCTTGCCCAGTTCCGTGGGGATCAGCCTCTTCTGCTCGCGGGATACATAGCCGCGGGTGATGATGGTGCTGATGGTGGGGGCGTAGGTGGAAGGACGGCCGATGCCCTTTTCTTCCAGTGCGCGGACGAGGGAAGCCTCGGTATACCTTGGCGGGGGCTGAGTGAAGTGCTGGTCGCAATCCATGTCTGCGGCCTTTGCGATATCGCCGGTGTTCAGATCCGGCAGTACGCGCACATTCTTCTCTTCCTGCTGATCGTCAAGAATTTCCTCGTATACAGCGGTGAAGCCCTGGAACTTCAGCTTCTGGCCGCTGAAACGGAACTTCATGTCGCCGGAAACGATGTCCGCAGATACGGTGTCGTATACGGCGGAGGTCATCTGGCTGGAAACGAAGCGGTTGTAGATAAGCTTGTAGAGCCTGTACTGATCGCGGCTCAGGGAAGCCTTTATATCGTCCGGCTTGCGGTTTATGTCGGTGGGACGGATGGCTTCGTGAGCACCCTGAGCGGACTTGCGGGTCTTGTATACATTGGGCTCTGCGGGCAGGAAATCCTCGCCGTAGGTCTCAAGTATCATTTCGCGCACGGCTGCCATTGCCTCATCGGAGATGCGGGTGGAGTCGGTACGGATGTAGGTGACAAGACCCTGAGAGCCTTCGCCCTGAATATCAACGCCTTCGTAGAGCTGCTGTGCGATCTGCATGGTCTTCTGGGTGGTGAAGTTCAGCTTACGGGAAGCTTCCTGCTGCAGATTGGAAGTGGTGAAAGGTGCAGCGGGGTTCTTCCTGCGCTCGGTGGAGCGTACTTCGCCTACGTGGAATTCGCTGGCGGCGCACTTTTCGATAACGGCGTCGCATTCCTCGCGGGAGCGCAGCTTACCGGAATCGTCGGTTGCCATGTAGCGCACGGGCAGCTTGGTGGAGCCGATGGTGAATTCACCGGCAAGAGTCCAGTACTCCTCAGGCTCGAAGATCTCGATCTCGTTTTCACGGTCACAGATCATCTTTGCGGCAACGGACTGTACGCGGCCGGCGCTGAGGCCCCTCTTGATCTTTGCCCAGAGCAGGGGAGAGATCTTGTAGCCAACCAGTCTGTCCAGCACACGGCGTGCCTGCTGGGCGTTTACCAGATCCATGTTGATGGGACGGGGATTCTTTACGGCAGCTTTTACCGCCTTGGAAGTTACCTCGTTGAATTCGATGCGGCAAGCACTGCTCTCGTCAATGCCCAGAATGCCTGCCAG
This sequence comes from Clostridia bacterium, assembly GCA_045649485.1. Classification (GTDB taxonomy): domain Bacteria; phylum Bacillota; class Clostridia; order Christensenellales; family Aristaeellaceae; genus RUG11247. Next base: position 12,756 of record JAZRPZ010000027.1, on the reverse strand, counting down.
ATGCCAGGAAATGGCCTCGCCTTCGCGGTCAGGGTCTGTCGCGAGGAATATTTTGGCAGCGTTCTTGGCTTCCTTGCGGATCTTTGCAAGTATGTCGCCGCGTCCGCGAATGGTTATATAGCGGGGTTCGAAGTTATTTTCGGGACCTACGCCTATCTGAGACTTGGGCAGGTCACGTACGTGTCCCTGAGAAGCCTCTACTTTATAGCCGCGTCCAAGAAATTTTCCTATCGTCTTAGCCTTTGCAGGCGATTCGACTATTACCAATTTGGTCTGCATAATGCCTCCGGTCGTATGTGTGCACCGGCGAAAGGCCGGTGGAAGTATTTTTTATATTGCATTTTGCGGTGATATCAGGCGTAAGCCTTGTATTCACCACCGGGTTGCTTTTCTATTATTCCCCGAAGTTCGAGGATTGTCAAGAGCGAATTTGCCTGTTGGGCGCTGAAACCTGTAATGTTGCACAATTCGCTCATGGTAAGAGACTGTTCGTGCAGCGCATCTACCAGCTTTTTTTCGTCTTCGCTCAGTTCCACAGCAGGCTTTTTCGGGCTGTTTTCATCTGGTCTTTCGGCCCAGCGGTAGTATTCCAATATATCCCAGGCGGATATCGTGGGCACTGCACCGTCTACTATGAGCTGATTCGGCGTTGCCGAAAGGGGAGAATAAATTGAGCCGGGCACTGCGAATACATCGCGCCCCTGGTCTGCCGCGTAACCTACGGTTATCATGGCGCCGGAACGTTTGGCGCCTTCAACTATCAATACGCCTTTCGACATGCCGCTTATTATACGGTTGCGGGCGGGAAAGTTGGAGGAGATAGGCGGCATGCCGGGCAGATATTCGCTGACTATAGCGCCGCCGTTATCCAGTATGCTGCCGTAGAGCCTTAGATTCTCCGGCGGATAGACTATGTCGGGACCGCAGCCCAGCACCGCTATGGTAGGCGCCTTGGCATTCACTGCGCCGGTATGCGCGGCGGAGTCTATTCCGGCGGCAAGACCGCTTACCACAGTTACGTCTTCGCGGGAAAGTTTCTCTGCGAATTCCGTTGCGGCGCGTACACCGTCGCGCGTGCAGCGGCGTGAGCCTACTATCGCGAACATTCTGGGCGAATTGAGGTCAGCTTCGCCCTTTACATATAGCGTGGGCGGCGCATCCACGATGCGTGAAAGTCTGTCGGGATAACTGTCCGAATTGCGGACGAGCGCCTTTATGCCGTTTGTTTCAAGCTTCGCGAACAGCTGATAGAAATATTGCTCGTCACGGGCTTTTATGAGTGCCGCGTGGGCTTTCGGACCGATACACTTTAGTTTGCTGTCGCGGATGTTTTCCCAGACGGCACGAGGCGTGGGAAAAAGGCTCAGCAGCTGATAAAACCTGCGCGGGCCTATGCCTTCTATTGAGGAAAGCCATATCCAGTATTGCTCCTGAGCGGAGTATTCCATCTATCTCACCTCGGTATATGTATCAGCGCCAGTATTTGCGGTTGGCGGCGCGATACTGCACTGCCTCCGCAACATGCTGCTGAAGAATAGTCTCGGAGCCGTCAAGGTCAGCTATGGTACGGGCTACCTTCATTATGCGGGTGTAGGCGCGGTTGGAAAGTTCAAGCCTTTCGCTGGACATATCAAGCAGCTGCCGCGCCGCCTTTTCCATTACACATGCGGCGTTAAGCGTGCCTGCGTCCAGCTGGGAATTGCATTTTATCCTGCCGTTCATGGATGCATAGCGCCTGCGCTGTATATCTCTTGCGGCCTGAACGCGCCTGCGGATATCTGCAGAGCATTCGCTTTCGGAATCGTTGCTCAATTCTCCCGGGGGAATGGATTCCACTTCCACATGCATGTCTATTCTGTCAAGCAGAGGACCGGATACACGGCTCATATAGCGCTTTATCTCGCCGGAAGAGCAGCGGCAGTCACGCTGACGGCTTCCGAAATATCCGCAGGGACAGGGATTCATTGAACACACCAGCATGAATCTTGCCGGATAAGTGGATTGGGCGGATACACGGGTAACGGTGACCACGCCGTCTTCAAGGGGCTGACGCATGGCTTCCAGCACGTCGCGGCTGTATTCGGGCAATTCATCAAGGAACAGGACGCCGTTGTGGGCCTTTGATACCTCACCGGGCAGGGCGCTCATGCCGCCGCCCACAAGCGCCGCATGGGATGCGGTGTGGTGCGGTGAACGGAAAGGCCTTTCGGCAAGCAGACCTGTTTCGGGTACTGCGCCCGCAACGGAGTGTATGCGGGTGACTTCCAGAGATTCCTGAAAGGTCATGTCCGGCAGTATGGAGGGCATGCAGCGCGCCATAAGCGTCTTGCCCGAGCCGGGAGGACCGATCATCAGTATATTGTGACCGCCGGCAGCGGCGATTTCAAGGGCGCGTTTTGCGCCTGCCTGTCCTTTGACGTTTCGGAAATCAAAGGCATTCTCTCTGCCGGTGATGATGCTTTCGTAAGTTACGGGGGTTATGGGCTGCATGGGCGCTTTGCCGCTGAGATGGGATGCGGCGCTCTTAAGGTCGGCGGCGCAGTATATCTCGATGCCTTCCACGCAGCGGACTTCGTTCAGATTGCCTTCGGGCAGCATGATGCGTTTCACGCCCGCCTCAAGGGCGGATATGACCATGGGCAGCGCACCTCGAACCGGTCTGAGGGCGCCGTCCAGCGAAAGTTCGCCTATTATGGCTATGCCGTCAAGGGAATCGGCGGGTATCCTGCCCATGCAGGCCATTATAGTAAGCGCAATGGGCAGATCGAAGGCAGGGCCTTCTTTTTTCAGGTCCGCGGGGGCGAGGTTTACGGTTATGCGCTGATCGGGGAAGCCCATGCCGCTGTTTTTCAGCGCGGCACGTACCCTTTCACGGGATTCCTTTACCGCCGCATCCGGCAGACCCACCACATCAAAGGCGGGTATGCCGAAGGCGAGATTCACCTCTACGGTGACCTGAAAGCCGGTTATTCCCGAAAGACCGTAGCTCAGCGATTTTGCAAGCATAGGCTGTCCTCCCGAATGTTTCTTGTGTTTATCTGCGCAGCGAGGATGCGGTGGAATTGTACCAGTCGAACCAGCTGAGTTTATATGCATATTCCTGAGTGACGGGAAGTCCGCTCTCCAGAGGATAGAACATGGCAAACAGCACCATTGCCGCGATGACCAAAGCGCCTGCGGTTATGGCAAACGCAGGTTTGCTGCGCTTTTCTATCCTGCCAAGCATGAATGCCGTGGCAAGGATAATAAAGGGAACCGAGGCAAAGTAGTGATAGATGAATGTGGAGCGGGGCACCAGTACCCACGGCAGATACTGGGAAAGAAAGCCGATGATGATAAAGAGACTTACGCTGTCCGCGCGGCGTTTCCATGCGGCACGGACCAGTGTTATCACCATAGCGGCAAGACCGGTCCACCATACTGCGGGGTTGCCCATGCAGGATATGGAGGAGACCATGCCGGAAGCCACGTAATCGGTGCCGCTGTAGTACCACATGGGCCATGCGATTACCGGCCATTCATACCACGGGGATCGGAAATAATGGGTGTCTCCGCCCAGACCGGAGTGGTAATTGAATATGTTTTCCTGAATCCGGATTACACGCTCTATGCACTGACGGCTGAAGCTGAAGCCGAATTCAGCCTCCATATGCCAGTAATAGGAGCAGTAATAGATGAGCACAGGCACGATTATGAAGAATACGATGCACACGCCGGTGATGATAAAGGCGCTGCGCCAGTACATATCCATTTCACGGCTGCGTTCTTTTATATCGGTGAGGTTCTTCATCACTGCGCGGTGCTCGATATAGCGCCTGATGAAGGACCAGAAGAACAGCACCACCAGACCTGCGGAGGCATAGATGCCTATCCATTTGGTTGCCCATGCGATGCCCATTGTTATTCCGCACAGCGCCAGGGGAATGAGCGTCTTCCACAAAGGCTGCAGACGGAAGTTCATCCTGATATATCTGAACATGAACAGATACATCAGCATTATCCAGAAAACGGAGAAGGAATCGATGGTGGCAATACGGGTCTGAGTGAAATGCATGGAATCGAATGACATGAGAAGCATTGCCAGCGTGGAAACTCCGCGGGTTGCGCCCAGCTGCTTTGCGATGAGATACATAAGGGGCAGCATCAGTACGCCTGCCAGCGCGCCCATGAAGCGCCAGCCGAAGGGTGTCATGCCGAATATCTCTATACCCAGCATTATCATTACCTTGCCGAGTGGCGGATGAGTCCATTCGTAGGTGTTGAGTCCGTTCTGATGTTCGTAGGCAGTACGGGCGTGATATATCTCGTCGAAATAAGTGGAGTTGAGATAAGAAGGGGCTTCGGGCACGCTTTTCTGTTCGTCGATAAGCAGCCCGGGATCCTGCTGATAGCCTTCAAGATATCCGAAGTGGGAATCTATTTCAACGGGATAAACGTTTGCTTCCGCGTCAACGAAGCCTATCTCGGTGAGTATGAGTCCGGCAGTCTTGGCGGTCACACGAGCATAACGGGAAGTCTGGAAAGGATGTTTGTCGGCGCGGGTGGCATAAGTCAGCGTCGTGCCGTCAAGGGAGATGTTGGGCTCGTCGGCATATATGGTTGCCAGACTGTTATCAGAGGGTACGAAGTACAGCCAGCGGAATATCTCGCCCTGGTCGTATACGGCGGTGACGGGAGCGGTCCAGTTTTCGCCGTCGTTAGATATCTCGACGGTAAATGTGGTGTTGCATATGCCGCCGTAGTATTCCATACGCCATGTGCGCTCCTGTCCCAGATCGAACACTACGCTTTCTCCGGACTGAGTGAACATGAACTGAGTTTCGGGTGCATTCAGGGTGCCGAGATTGGTGAAGGCCACGACTGAATAGGCAAGCGTGACACCGGTCATTATCAGCACGTCTGCGCGCTTCAGACCGAGACGGTATTTTTCATTTTTGATAATGGGCCTGCCCGCATATTTGGCGGGGGAAGGTTCCCTGTGCAGCATGCGGTGACCGACAAATGCGATGTCAAAGGAGGTGTACATCATAAACAATGCATTTGCCACAGTCAGGGCAGACATGGTGGAATTCAACCAGGCTTCAGAAGACTGCAGGTGTCCGTAATTTGCCGGGGTCATGCCGCCCTGCAGCACCAATACCTGATTCATGAAAAGGGTGACTGACAGTATGCCCAGAGATACGATGAGCCGCCAGTCCCTTTCTTCTGCATAGGCAAACAGCAGAAGCACGATGGCAGGATAGACATAACGCTCGTGTATCATGGGGCCGAAGGTGCATATGAGCATTATCAGCGTTGCTGCGGAAAGATACAATGCACTGCGGCGCTTTGCAAAAGCATACACGGCAAAGGAATACGCATAAGAGAAGGCAAACAATATCCACGCGAGGGTTTCGATTCCGGGGCGAACTTCCAGTTTGACCCAGTTGAGGCCAAGCAGTTCGTAGAGATTGAATGCATTTATGGTAATGTAGGAATAACCGTTGAGCGTGTTGAAGAACAGGTCATAGACCCATACGAAGGGGTTTGTGCCGTCGATGTGGAATATGAGCGCTGCGGCAGCAAGCAGCACGCAGGAAACGGCGATTCCGATGCAGGCGCGGATAAGGCTTTTGATGGTCTCGCTGCGTTCTTCACGGTTTGTCAGACCGCGGATGATGTCATAACCTATCGCGAAAAGACCGAGAGGTCCGAAAAGCAAGGTCTGCGGCTTGGTGAATACGGCAATGGTGATAAGCGGCAGCGCAAAGTGATATTTCCTTTCGCACATCAGCACGGCAGCCAGTACGGTCATGAGAACGAATACGGAATCTATCTGTCCCCATGCGGCGGAATCTATTATCGCAGCGGGATTGAGCGCGCAGATAAGACCGGAAAGCAGTGCAGCCTTTGTGCCGGCACGCCTGTTGGTGAAGATATACACCATGACGGCGAGGAGAATATCAAACATTATGGGGATAAGCTTGATAAGCAGCACATGTGCGGCCGAATGGTAGGGTATGCCCAGTACATTGCGCACCGCCGCCACGATACCCAGCACCAGCATATATACGGGCGGATAATCGCAGAAATAGCCTTCGGAATAGAAATCGGCGGGACCTTCGGCAAGCATGCGCTCGCCCCAACTGGAGAAGCAGTTGATATCGGTGTGATAACCGAATACGCTGTATGCAATGAAAAGCCTTATAACGAAGGCGGCAGCAAGGACACAGGCAAAAATGAACGCATTCTTTCCGGAATCAGAAGAGAAACGCTCATGCTTGCGGTAAACGGCAATGAACGCCAGCGCCATGCCGAATGCGGCAAGCAGCCATGTTTCGGTGTATCGTGCAGGTTCGCCGGTTACGGCAGTCTCTTTTTCCGAGGACGATGAGAATACTACGGGGCTTATATCCTGTTCAAAATAACCGGCGGGTACGGAATCCACCTTGCGCACGGATATTGAATCGAACCATGCGCTGCCGGTGGTCGTGCCGGAATAACCGCCAAGACGAGCACACAGGGTGAGGCCTGTCTGCTCGCTGCCGGTGCGACCGTAGAATATGAGCTCCACCCATTCGCCATCCGTGTCATATATCATGTTGGAATAGGAGAATGTACCGAGCACTGAAAGATTTGCACCTTTGCCCTCCTCGGAAATTCCGTCGGCCTTTGCCATGCAGCGGAATTCGTAGAGGGTATCGGGTTCCACAGCTATCTGTTGACAGAATCTTGAATCGTTGGCGGCAGCATTTTTTATAAGTATGCCGTTGCCTTCGAAACCATCGGAAGTCATTTCAAGATAAGAACTGCCTGTGGAGGTATCCCACATGTCAGCATACCAACCTTCCGGCATGAGCGCGGAATCAACGGAATCGAAGCCGGGATTTGCTACAAGGTTGGCCTCTGCAGCAAATGCATTTGTGCAGAGGAGCAGCAGTGAGAAAAGAATTATCAGTGCTTTGCGCATTTCGGAGTCTCCTGAATTTGATTTAGAGTATATTTACAATTTCTTCGATGCCGTTTATTTCGGCATCGGGATTTCGGGGCAGAATGTTTATGTCATCCGAGGCATGGATGCCCTGATGTATCAGTATGGTACCCATACCGATGTTCATTGCGGGCAGCATATCGTTGTCCGGACGGTCGCCTATCATGACAGATTCCCCGGGGGAGCAGCCTGCACGGCTCAGCGCACGGCGGAATATCTCCGGGTCGGGCTTGTGTACGCCTTCTTCTCCGGATGCGGCAATTATGTCGAAAAATCCGCGTATACCGAATGCACGCAGTCTTTCGTCAGTACCGGGCACCTGATTTGCTATTATGCCAAGACAATAGTTTCCGTGCAGGTATTCCAGCACGGATATCGTCTGCGGATACAGTTTTTCCAGATGACAGGACCATGCCGCGCCTTTATGGGCGCGGCGGTATTCTTCGCAGGCGGTCTCGTCGATCAGCGTGGAGCCGATATCAAAGAACAGCCATTTTATATTGCGTGTTTTCATCTGAGTTTATGCCGTCATGAAATTATGACGTACAGGAAGCCGTGTTTGTTCGTTTTTACCACATGCTGCCGTCAAAGGCTGATGGGATGTGGTTAATGCTGCCCGGCAGTATCTCGATGATATCGAACCTGACAGGACAGTCAGACAGCCCGTGCGTTGCAAGATACATGGATGCAGCGCGGATTATATTGCGCATCTTTGCGGGAGAAACGGCTTCGGCGGGTCTGCCGTAACGGGTGCTTGAGCGGCGTTTTACTTCAATGAAAGCATATACGCCGTCGATTATGGCAATAATGTCTATTTCCGCGCCGGCAATGCTTACGTTGCGGTCGATGACCTGAGCGCCTGTTCCGGTGAGATAATCATGAGCGATCATTTCACCTTCAATGCCGATATAACGCGATGACATGCTTACAGTTCGATGAGCTCACGCTCAAGGGTGTTGAGGGTTTCTGCGCCGTCTTCATGCAGCGCTACGAGGTCCTCTATGCGCACGCCGAACTTGCCGGGCAGATAGATGCCGGGCTCGACGGAGAAGCACATGCCGGGACGTGCGATGGTGTGGTTTGCGGAGCTTACGTCGGTGGGCTCATGCACCTCAAGACCGATGCCGTGACCGGTGCGGTGTATGAAGTACTTTCCGTAGCCGCCGTCTTCGATAACCTTGCGTGCGGCGCGGTCGATCTCGCTCATGGGAATGCCGGGGCGAGCGGCGGCGCGGCCTGCGGCGTTTGCGGCCTTTACAAGGTCATACACGCGCTTCATCTCGTCGGTTGCCTTGCCCATTACCACGGTACGGGTCATGTCGCTGCACATGCGGTCGAGGCACAGACCCAGATCGAGAATAACGGTCTTGTCCATGGTGAGAATGGTATTGTCGGATTCGTGGTGGGGTTCTGCGCAGCCGGCGCCGAAGCAGATAAGGGGAGAGAAGCTGGGACCGGACGCACCCAGTTCACGGGCGATGTCTGCATAGCGGTTGCACAGGGTCAGTTCGCTTTCACCGGTACGTATGGTGGGGATGAGCCTTCTCAGGGCCTCATCGTTCATGCGGGAGCTTTTGCGCATCAGGTCTATTTCTTCAGCGTCCTTCAGAAGCCTTGCATTGTCCACGGGGTCGGAGCCCAGTACGGGAGTGATATCCCTGCGGGCTTCCATAAGACGGATTGTGAAGTGGCTGGGCCATACCTTGTCTATGCCGACTTTGCCTGCGGGCAGCTTTGCGGCAAGCAGGGCGATGGGGTCATCGGTATCGTCAAATTCCACAAGGGGCAGGTCGGGCTCGGCGGTCTGCGCGAAAAGCCGGTTTGCGAAAAGGCATACCTCGCCGTCAGACTTTATCATAAGGGCCAGCATGCGCTCGCCGGGGGCGATGAATTTGCCGGTGATATAATATACGGAATGGGGAGCGCTTACCAGAATGCAGGAAAGACCCATGGCTTCCATGTTGGAAATGACCCTGGAAAGACGGGATTTATTCATGATACACATCTCCTGTGAAGAATTTTATTATTTTGTCGATATTGGCCGAATTTGCTTTATAAATAGAAGGTTTTCCCAAACTGCATGTCGACATTATAATATGTATGCAGGTTTTTTGCAATGCATTTGTGGACACCTCGCCGTATGAATGATATAATATTATACTGGAGGTGTGGTTTTATGAACGTACTCGTATGCAATGCAGGCAGCACGTCCCTCAAATTCAAGCTTTTTGATTTTCCCGCAGCCAACGTACTTGCCACCGGCAAGGTAGAGCGCGTAGGCGGCGATGACGCTATCTATCATTTCGATTCTGAAGATAAGCATATAAAGGCCGAAGGTCAGTCCGTGCCCAACTATATGGCGGGCGTTAAGCGCTTTATGGACGATCTGGGCGAAAAGTCCATCGATGCGGTGGGCTTCAAGACCGTGCTCTCCAAGGGCTACCCCGGAGTGCACATCATCGATGAAAATGTAATGCAGGGTATGAGGGATTATCTCTCTGTCGCCCCTGCTCACAATACCGCCTATCTGGAGGTAACTTCGGTATTCAAGGAGCTCATGCCCGAAACTCCCCTTGTAGGCTCTTTTGAGACCGCGTTCCATACCACCATCCCCATGGAGCGCAGGGTGTACGGCATCCCCTATGAGCTTACCGAAAAATTCGGCATCTACCGCATGGGATATCACGGCGCGTCCCATTCCTATGTTGCTTCCCGTCTTGCTGATAAAAAGCGCGTGATCTCCTGCCATCTGGGCGGCAGCGGTTCCATCTGCGCCATACTGGACGGCAAGAGCATGGACAACAGCTTCGGTCTTTCCCTGCAGGCAGGCATTCTGAATGCAAACCGCGCGGGCGATATCGACCCCTATATCATTCCATTCCTTGTAAGCGAGGGCATGGAATTTTCTGAGGTAATAAAGTGCCTTGAGAAGAACGGCGGTCTGAAGGGTATCTCCGGCGTGAGCGGCGATATGCGCTTCATCCGCGAGGCTGCCGATGCGGGCAACGAGCGCGCAAAGCTGGCTATCGATGTATATATCAACGGTATCGTGCGTTATATCGGCGCCTACTATGCCGAACTGGGCGGACTGGATGCCATTGCATTTACCGCGGGCGTGGGCGAGCATGACGCACGTCTGCGCGCCGAGGTACTCCGTCAGGTTGCCCATATGGGTATTAAGCTGGACGAAGAGCGCAACGCAAACGACGAATTCACCATCACCACGGACGATTCTCCCGTTTCCGCACATGTTATTCCTGCGGACGAAGAGGCGGGCGTGGCACTCAATACCTATAAGCTGCTGACGGAGGTAAAGTAATATGGGCTTTTACGACATCGTACTTAAGAACCGCAGTTACCGCGCCTTTGACGAGAGCAGAATAATCACCCGCGAAGAGCTGGAATATCTGGTGTCCCTTGCAAGGATCACTCCTTCAGCTGTGAACAAGCAGCCTCTGAAGTATTTCCTTTCCTGTGATAAGCAGACCAATGCGAAGATACTGCCTAATACCGCATGGGCAGGTCTGCTGCCTGAAGTGCATCTGCCTCCCGAGGGTCATGCGCCCATGGCATATATCGTTATCTGCGTGGATCAGGATATACTTAAGTCCGCCGAAAAGGACGTTGGCATCGTTGCTCAGACCATGCTGCTGGGCGCTGCCGATATGGGTCTGGGCGGCTGCATGATCGGCGCCTTCAAACAGGAACTGCATGCCGCACTTGAGCTTGCAGACAATCTGAAGATAGCGCTTGTTGTGGCGCTGGGCAAGCCCGACGAAAAGATAGAGATAGTCGATATCGCCGGAGACACCGCCTACTACCGCGATGAAAACGGAAATCATATAGTGCCCAAGCGCACTATGGACGAACTGATCGTGAACGGAGGATCAAAATGAGCGGAATCGGTTTTGACAATGCGAAATACCTTTCTCTGCAGTCTGAGAAGATCCGCGAGCGCATAGCACAGTTCGGCGGCAAGCTGTACATGGAATTCGGCGGCAAGCTGTTCGATGATTACCATGCTTCCCGCGTACTGCCCGGCTTCGAGCCCGACAGTAAGATACGCATGCTCCTCAAGCTGAAGGAGCAGGTGGAAATGGTAGTGGTCATAAACGCCGAGGATATCGAAAAGAACCGTGTGCGCAGCAATCTGGGCATTCCCTATGTTGAGGATGCGCTGAGGCTCATGGATATCTTCCGCGGCATGGGTCTGTATGTAAGCTCCGTGGTAGTTACCCGCTATGCCGGTCAGCCCGCTGCGGATAAGTTTATGAAGCGCCTTGCCGATCAGGGCATAAAGAGCTATCGCCACTACACCATTCCAGGATATCCTTCCGACGTGCAGAGGATCGTTTCCGAGGAAGGCTACGGCAAGAACGAATATATCGAGACCACCCGTCCTCTTGTCGTGGTCACCGCTTCCGGCGCAGGCAGCGGAAAGATGGCGACCTGTCTTTCCCAGCTGTATCACGAGCATAAGCGCGGCGTAAGCGCAGGCTATGCGAAGTTTGAAACTTTCCCCATTTGGAATCTGCCCCTGAAGCATCCCGTAAACCTTGCTTATGAGGCAGCCACCGCAGACCTCAATGATGTGAACATGATCGATCCCTTCCATCTTGAGGCTTACGGCGAGATCGCAGTAAATTACAACCGCGATGTCGAAATATTCCCCGTGCTCAATGCCATGCTGGAGAAGATCCTGGGCAAGTCTCCCTATCAGTCTCCCACCGACATGGGCGTAAACATGGTCGGCTTCTGCATCACCGAGGAAGATACCGTAAATCAGGCTTCCTACATGGAGATAATCCGCCGCTATTATACTGCCCTGTGTGACCGCGCCAAGGGCAACGGCAGCGAGGATACCATTCAGAAACTGAAGCTGCTCATTTCCCAGACCGGCATCGTGCCCAATGAGCACCCCATGGTAGTTGCTTCTCTCGAGCGTGAAGCAGCCACCGGCAATCCTGCGGCTGCGATGCGTCTGCCCGACGGCACCATCGTCACCGGCAAGACCAGCGACCTGATGGGCTGCGCCAGCTCCCTTCTGCTGAATGCGCTGAAGGTGCTTGCGGGCATCAATAACGATATCGACCTTATCAGTCCCCAGGTAATCAGCCCCATCTGCGCGCTGAAGACCGAGCATCTTGGCAGCAATAACCCCAAGCTCCATTCCGATGAGGTGCTTATCGCACTGTGCGTATCCGCTGTAACCAATCCCGTTGCCGCGCTTGCCATGAAGCAGCTGGACAAGCTGCGCGGCTGTGATGCGCATTTCAGCGTTATTCCCTCGAGTGTGGATGAGAAACAGTACCGCAAGCTGGGCATCGATGTAAGCTGCGAGCCCCGCTATGAGGAAACAAGGCTTTACCATAAATAATCCTAATGCGCTTGACGAAAGCGGATAAAGGGTATAATATACCTGTAGCATCGAATGTGAAGCCTATATATTGTGGGTGAGCATACGACTTATACACAACAGCTTGTGGATATTGTGGATAATAAACCACAAGCGGTTCAAGAATACCGAACGGAGAGATTAAAAATGGCTCAGAATCAGGACAATTGCACCCATAACTGCGAGACCTGCTCTGCCAACTGTTCCTCCCGCGCTAAGGAGAGCATGCTGGCTGCAGCCAATCCCCGCAGCAACGTAAAGAAGGTCATCGGCGTCGTTTCCGGTAAGGGCGGCGTTGGCAAGTCCATGGTGACCTCCCTGATGGCCGTCACCATGAACCGCCGCGGTCTGAAGACCGCCGTTCTGGATGCGGACATCACCGGCCCCTCCA
>JAZRPZ010000026.1:0-41892 GCA_045649485.1 Clostridia bacterium | reverse complement strand
AGGAAGGCGGCGCTGTCTGTCCTGCGGTATGTGCAGCTGAGCAGCGTGAAGTCGGTGTATTCGGCATTCAGATAAGCGTCTGCTGCCGCTTGCAGCTCGGCGTCCGTCATATTGCTCATGTCATTGCTGTTCTCGTATATCCTGACCTCGAAGCTGCCGGAGTAGTTCAGATCGGTTACGGAAATCAGGGGAGTAGAGCTGTCGAGGAATTGATCATATTCCTCTGCGGATAAGAGCGCTTCGGTGAACAACTCGGAATCTGTGCCGTCCTCGCGCTCGCCAACATACCATTCCGCGGGCAGGGACAGAGTGATGCCCACATCGCTCAGATAGTGTTCCTCAGTTGCTTCGACGGCATGTGCGGGCAGCATAGCAAGGCACATTATCGCGCAGATAAGCACTGCGATGAGCTTTCTTATCTTCATTGTTTATGCACTCCTGTATTCTGTGATGTTTATGTAAACTATACTACATTGTCAGCAAGATTGCAATAATCTGATGCAAAAAAGCGGCGGAACGAAGTCCGCCGCAGTCAGTTAGTCTATGGAGAAGTTAAGTATGAGGCAGTCCGGAATGAGCGGCATGTCATCGGCTATCCTTGCTTCAGAGAGCATACCGCACCGTGCAGGTGATGTCTTCGAAGAAGATGATTGTTCTGCGATGTGTGTCACAGGGTCCTGCGTGCCTGGCGGCGACGCTGTGCGGCCTCGTATTCGGATCTTTCTTCGTCGGTGACAGGTTCAAGGGCGGGCACCTGCGTGGGTTTGCCGTCCGGGTCAAGCGCTACCATTACAAGATAGGCGCGGTTGATTCGTTCCCTTGCGCCGGAGAGCTTTTCCACATATGTGTCCACGCGTACCTCCATGGAGGTGCGTCCGGCATGGGTGATGCAGCCTTCCAGCACGATGGTATCGCCGATGTATGCGGGAGCGATGAATTCGAGACGGTCTACGGATGCGGTGGTAACATCGCAGCCCGAGTGCCTGCGGGCTACCACGCCCGCCACAACGTCTATCCATTCCATGAGACGGCCGCCGAAAAGTCTGCCGTAGCCGTTCATGTGCTCGTACATAAGCATGTGCACCTGTTCGACGCGGGAATCGCTTACCTTGCGGGTGTTCATATATCTGCCTCCGTTATTTGTTTTCGTATTTTTCTATGGCTTTCAAAAAATCCTTGCCGTAGCTGCGCTGTTTTGCCACGCTTACGCCGGATACGTTCATGAGGTCGTCCATTGTGCGGGGCTTCTTTATGCTCATATCGCGCAGCGTGGGATCGGTGAATATGACATATGTTGGCACGCTGAGAGACATGGCCAGCTTTTTGCGCACTTCCTTGAGGTGCCCGAAAAGACCTTCGTCCACCGGCTGCTGTGCCATGGCGGATTTTGCGCGGGATTTGGGCGCTGCTTTTGCCTTCCCGGGGATGAGTTCTTCGGATATGCCTTCGCGTATCTCACCGGCGCAGTTGCCGCAGGCGCCGCAGCGACCGGGGGAATCTTCGCCGAAGTAATTGAGTATATATGCTCTCAGGCAGGATGTGCTCTCGCAGTAATCCATCATGGTGCTGAGCCGCCTGCGGGCATTCAGCTGCACAGAGCGCAGCTGTTCGTCTGTCAGTTCGGATTCCTCACCCATGTGCTCAATGAAGAAGTTCTGGGTGAAATAGTCCTTCTTGCCGTACAGCAGTGTGCATTCGGCGTTGTCGCCGTCTCTGCCTGCGCGTCCTGCTTCCTGATAATAGCTTTCAAGGTCTCCCGGCATGCTGTAGTGGATGACATAACGCACGTCGGCTTTGTCTATACCCATGCCGAAGGCATTCGTGGCCACCATAATCGGTGCGGTATCCTTCTGGAAAGCTTCCTGGTTGTCATGGCGCTCCGTATCGGTAAGACCTGCGTGATAGCGGGTTACGGGGTAGCCTTCCGCGATGAGCATTTCATGCACGGCTTCCACATCCTTGCGGGTGGAGCAGTATATTATGCCGCTCTTGCCGCGGTATTCATTCATGAGCGCCATAAGCTCTGCTTTCTTGGATTTCGGCTGCAGCACCCTGTAATAAAGGTTGGGTCTGTCAAAACCTGTGACGCACATGAAAGGCTCTTTCAGACGCATTATGCTGCGGATATCGCCGCGTACGCGCATTGTGGCAGTGGCGGTAAAAGCGCATACCTTCGGACGCACGGGCAGTTTATCGATATAATCCGGTATGGCGAGGTAGCTGGGGCGGAAATCCTGGCCCCACTGGGAAATGCAGTGAGCCTCGTCAACGGCGATGAGTGAAATCTGCATCCGCTGGGTGAGATTTATGAAGCGCTGCGTTTCGAGGCGCTCGGGAGTTACATAGATTATCTTGTATTTTCCCTGCGCCATATTTTCCATTGCAAGCTCCATCTGGCGCTGGGTCAGTGAGGAATTTATGTACGCCGCGGCGACACCTGCCTGCTTCAGCGCCGCTACCTGGTCCTTCATAAGGGAAATGAGCGGGGAAATGACCAGTGCGCTGCCGGGCAGCATGAGCGCGGGTATCTGATAGCACAGGGATTTGCCTGCGCCCGTGGGCATTACACCTATGGTATCGCGACCGGAGATTATGGAATCTATGAGGGTCTCCTGACCGTCGCGGAAATCGTCGTAGCCGAAATATTCCTTGAGTACGTGGTGTTTGTCCAATACAGGCTGATTCTGCCACGAAATGCGTATTGGTTCGGGTTCAAAAACGGGAACGGGCGCGAACGATATGTCCGGCGGCGGAGCTTCGGGTATGGGTATATAATCTGCAGTATCCACATCCGCAAGCGGGCTGTAGCCCTTCCATTTGGCAAGGGGGCATACGAGCATGCTTCCCTTTGAGTCGCGGTACACGACGCATTTCGTGCCGGTGGACACATCTTTGGCGAGAGATATTACCTCGAATTCCTCGCCGTCATCGCGTATGTATTTTCCGGGTAGGGGCGTGTTCATTTCAGAAGATTCTCCTAAGTAAGTATTGATTAGATTATATCAGAACTTGTCCGTTCGGGAAAGCATCTTGTGTTGCTTTTGGCATTGCGGCATGCTACAATAGCCTCAAAGAAAGCGAGGTAGATCATATGATACCCAAGATGGAATTTCCCCGTCCCGACAGACAGCGTGCAGACTGGCTGAACCTCAACGGTCAGTGGGATTTCAAGCTGCTTGAGGATGGAATCGGCGTTGATTCTCCCGAAGGTTTTGATTGTGAAATAACCGTTCCCTTCTCCTGGGTAAGTCCCCTTTCCGGCGTAGGCAAAGACGCAAAGGGCATCGGCTGGTACCGCAGGAATGTGGAATTCGAGGCAAATGGCAAGACCTTCCTGTGCTTCGGTGCTGTGGATTATATCTGCGACGTGTATGTAAACGGAACCCATGTGTGCCATCATCAGGGCGGCTACAATCAGTTCGATGTAGACGTTACCGGCGTATGGCAGGCAGGCAATAACGAGATAATCGTGCGTGCCGAGGACTACCGCAAGGAGACCCAGACCTACGGCAAGCAGGGCTACGGCGAGATACAGGGCATCTGGCAGACCGTATGGCTCGAAAACCGCGGCAATGAATATATCGATTCCTTCCGCATCGTCACCAAAATAAACGGCGATGTGACCGTAAATGTGAAGGCCGCCGCTGCTGACGGCGCCGTTGTGACTGCCTGCTTCGATGGCAAGGAATTCACCGGCATCGTGGAAAACGGCAGGGCTGTTGTGGAAATGCACTTCGATGAGCCCCGCCTGTGGTCTCCCGATACCCCCGAGCTTTACGAAGGCTGCATCAGGCTGGGCGACGATACTGTAGAGACCTATTTCGGTATCCGCGAAGTCGAAGCGAAGAACGGCCGCATACTGCTGAACGGCAAGCCCATCTATATAAACGGCACTCTGGACCAGGCTTTCCATCCTGCCGGACATTTCACTTATCCCACCGATAAGGATATGCGCGACGAGGCATGGCGTCTCAAGAGGCTGGGCCTCAACATGGCACGCATCCACATCAAGTGCGAAGAGCCCCGCAAGCTTTACTGGATGGACAAACTGGGCATACTCATCATGCAGGATATTCCCTGCTTCTGGGGCGAGCCCAACGAAGAAGCCCGCGAAGCCTATGAGGCAGAATGGCCCCATGAATTCGACAGGGACTATAACCACCCCTGCATCTTCTCCTGGGTAATGTTCAACGAGACCTGGGGTCTGTTCACCGGCAAGGGCGCAGACAGAAAGTATCTTCCCGAAACTCAGGAATGGGTGCGCAGCGTATGGAAGCGCGCAAAGGAAAACGATCCCACCCGTATTATTGAGGATAACTCCCCCTGCAACTATGATCACGTGGAATCCGATATCAACACCTGGCATTTCTATCTGAATACCTATAAGGTGGTAAAGGACCATGTGGACAAGGTATGCAAGAATACCTACGTCGGCAGCAAGTTCAATTACACCGGCAAGAACCGCCAGAACGGCGCTCCTCTCATGAATTCCGAATGCGGCATGGTCTGGGGCGTTGACGGCTCTGCGGGCGATTCCGATATCGCATGGCAGTATCGCTATATGCTGAACGAATTCCGTCTGCATGACGCCATGAACGGCTTCATCTTCACCGAATTCCACGATGTTGTAAATGAGTTCAACGGTTACTACCGCATCGATGATTGCGATAAGGACTTCGGCTACCAGTACTTCTGCCGCGGCATGAAGATAAAGGATATGCACTCTGCAGATTTCCTTGCGCTGGATTGCCCGCCCTGCCGTACCGTAAAGGGCGGCCAGAAGGTAAAGACCCCCTGCGCACTTTCCAGCTTTGACAGCGCTGCAGGCAAGCTCACCGTTGAATGGGAACTGTGGCACGATTCTGTGGACGGACGCGTCAGCGATGACAAGGGCTCCTTTGCCATCGGCAAGCACCGCACCGGTCTCAATACCCTTGAGCCCATCACCGTTAAGATGCCCGCCGAGGACTGTGTCGCCATACTCAGCGTATATCTGAAGAGGGGCAATATCGTTATCTCCCGCAACTTCACCACCTTCGATGTGCAGGCGGCACTGCCCGCAGGCGCAAAGAATATCGACGTGACCACCGGCAAGACCGAGGGCTTCGATATCACCTGGACCGCCATCAACAACGATAAGCTGTGCATGGGCGGCGAAGGCTCCGTTACCTACACCGTGCCCGTTTCCGGCGAGCCCTGCGATATCTCCATCGCATTCGAAGCCGGCGCAAAGCGCGTGCTGACCAAGGATATGAAGGATCTTACCGATGCCCGCAGCCAGGATCTGAACTTCATGCGCGGCTATCTTGTGGACCGCGGCGCATTCCCCAATTCCTACTGGATGACCGACGAGGAGAAGCTCCTTTCCAATATCACCGTGCTGGTAAACGGCGTGGAGATCGCAAAGCGCACCCTCGTGGGCGATAACGCCGACGCACGCGGTATCCTCTCCTGGCACTATCAGCCCGAGGTCCGCAAGCTGGACGAGGCAGGCTCCTTCGGTGAGCTCGTCACCCTGAACGTACCCAGCCGCCTTATCACCGATATCGCCGCAAAGGGCAGCTTCGAGCTGACCATAAAGGCTGATAACGGTCTCGCCATCTACGGCAGGAACTGCGGCTGCTACGGCATCGGCCTGCGCGTGACCGAGGAATAATCAAAAAAATCGTGTCGTCCGGGCAAGAGGTTGTCCGGGCGACATTCGATAAAAGGGAGTATTTATGGATTTCAAAGAACTTCTTCTGAAGCGCAGGAGCGTGCGCAAATTTACCGATGAACCCGTGTCAAAGGAATGCATCGACGAAATGCTCCACGCAGCCATGAGCGGTCCCAGCGCATGCAACAGAACTCCGTGGGAATTCTATGTGGTCACCGACCCGGATAAGCTGGCGGAACTGCGTGGCGCATCCCATTTCACAAAGATCAAGGCGCCCCTGGCAATAATCGTGTGCGGAAATCTTTCCCGTGCGCTGCCGCTGGCTATGGCGGATTACTGGATACAGGATTGTTCCGCCGCTACGGAGAATATCCTGCTGAGCGCCGTGGATATGGATCTCGGCGCAGTCTGGTGCGGAGTCATTCCCCAGAAGCGCGCAGAGCAGAAAGTGCGCGAAACGCTGGCTCTGCCCAATAAGCATGTGCCGCTGAATATCATCTTCATCGGCCACCCCGCAGAGAATCCCGCCCCGAGAGACCAGTATAACGAAAAGCACGTACACTTCATCTGATCAAAAAACACCGGCAGAAGATTCCTTCTGCCGGTGTTTTAATATATCCTCGTCTATTCCTGGGTTTGGCCCCCGGAATAGATGACGGACAACATATAGCCAGGATATTTCCCCTTCAGCAAGGGTTCCAAGGGATGATCATCCATTGGCGGGGGCAGCCCCGGAGTACCCCTCCGAGGATATCAGGCATTGAATACGTACTTGTTCAGACGATCCATTGCTTCCTTGACGAGCTCGGTGGGCAGTGCGAGATTCATGCGGATGGTGTTGGGCTTCTTGAAGCCGCGGCCGTCCTGCCAGATAACGCCTACGGAGTAGCCCAGCTTCAGCAGGTCGTCAAGTTCCATGCCGGGATGGTCGGCGAGCCACTGAGTGCAGTCGAGATACATCATGTAAGTGCCTTCGGGACGTGCTACGGAAACACCCTTGAAGTTTTCGGCAATGAATTCGCAGGAGTAATTCACGTTTTCGGTGAGCACATGATTCAGCTCGTCCACCCAGCGTGCACCGGCATCGGTATAAGCGCCAATGGTGGCGTGCATGGAGAGCACATGCAGGCTGCCGTGGCTGGCCTTGTCGGTGCCGTCCTTCAGGAACTTGTTGAATACAACGCGGTAGGAATTGCAGAAGCCTGCCAGATTGAATGTCTTGGAGATGGCATAGCAGGCGATGGTGCGGTTCTTTGCGTCCTCGGAAATGGTCTGGGTGGGAATATGCTTGTGACCTTCGAGCACGATATCGGCCCAGATCTCGTCGGCAATGACGATGCAGTCGTTGGCGGCGTAGACTTCCATAGCCTTTTCGATCTCCCACTTTTCCCATACGCGTCCGGTGGGGTTGTGGGGGGAGCAGAATACGGCGACGTGGATCTTGTTTTCCTTCAGTTTCCTGTCCATGTCCTCGTAGTCCATGCGCCATACGCCGTTTTCGTCCCTGTACATGTCGCTGTAGACAAGGGCGCGGCCGGCTTCGGTGATCGCGCCGGTGAAGCCCACATAACAGGGAGCGTGCGCAAGTACCTTTTCGCCGGGGGATGTGAATGCGTTCAGCGCGGCGGTGACGGAGTGCAGCACGCCATTTTCGCTGGAGATGTTTTCCTTGGAAACTTCCAGACCGTGACGGGTCTTCAGCCAGGAAATGATGCCGTCATAATATTCACCGCGGGCAGGGAAATAGCCGAAGGTACCGTGCTCCATGCGCTTGTTGACAGCTTCGACAACGGAGGGCGCGGTGACAAAATTCATGTCGGCGATCCACATGGGAATGCGGGAAAAGCCTTCCTTGACTTCTGCGCCGGCAAAGGGGATGGCTTCAACGGCAATGGCATCCATGCCCTTGCGGTCAAGGATAGTAGTGAAATCGAATTCCATATGTAAACACCTCGATCTGATTCATTTTTGTATATTAATTATAGCATAAGTACAGCGGCAGTCAATGCGCGCCCCGGTCTCTGCGCCCGAAATTCTGAACAAAGCCAACCAGCTGCCCCGATATAATGACCGTAAGCAGCGAATATATCATCCTGCCGAAGGGTATGTACGTAAGCGAGAGCAGCAGCACGGAAAAATCCGTGATGAGGTATACCCACTGTATGCCCAGACCGGTGATTTTCGAAACGCTCATGGCAAGCGCGTCGTCGCCGCCGGGTGCGCCGCCCGCACGTACGCTGAGTCCTACGCCGATGCCCACAAACAGCGCGCCCACAACGGACGCGATAAGCGGATGCGCCGCAATGCCCGGGAAAAGCGGCCCTATAAGCTCGCAGATACGGTAGAAGAGCGAGAAACCGCCGCCGGCAATTATGGAATAACTGATAAATTCCATGCCGAGGGTGCGCCAGCCGATGAGATAGCATATGCCGTTCATGATAAGCCCCGAAAAGGCGGGGGATATGCTCAGCCAGTGATGCAGCAACAGAGTCAGCCCCAGTACGCCGCCCTCAGTCACTCCCGAAAAGGAATGTACGTTGAATAGTCCGAATGCCAGTATCGCGCTGCCGATAAGATTCAGCACGCAGTTTTTTATGCTCAAGCGTGGCAATGCCGCCGCCTCCCTAAAACAAAATGCTCCTAATATGATACCATAGCCTGCCCATAAACTCAAACCCGCAGCTAAGTAAAATGAAAATAAATACCGGTAAAACTATTGACAAACGGTGATGTTGGGGGTATAATAACCATTGTTCGCGGTTGTGGCGGAATAGGCATACGCGCACGTTTGAGGGGCGTGTCCAGAGATGGGTACGGGTTCAAGTCCCGTCAACCGCACCATGATCCCATTCGGAATCAAAAGATTTCGGATGGGATTTTTCTTTTGCTGAAATATGAACGGTAGCTTGCCGATATTCGGACAGTGAATGAATTTTTACCCTCTCTTTCTTGATTGCGGGAGCGGGATTTGTTATCATATTCCTGTGAGGGAGTAGCACGCGCGTTTTTGCGTAACAAGTCAACATCATGACCTTTGAGTCTGGCTTGTTTTAATTTGCGAGACTCATGTATGCAGAGAGAAGTCGTACATGGAGTCTTTATTTTTTTGCTCCGACGCCGGGTACGGACTTTGTGCTGCTCGGTTTTTTTAGTATCAGGAGGTATTGAAGATGGAGTTTTTCGGCTTTACCCTTTTCGGTTCTCTGGCCGCAGGTCCCATGCTTGCGGTTGCGGCTGTTCTTTTTGTGATCGGTCTTGTGCTCATCATCAAGGGCGGCGACTGGTTCGTTGATTCTGCATCCTGGTTTGCGGAAGCTTTCGGTATTCCGAAGTTCGTCGTCGGCGCTACCGTCGTTTCTTTTGCCACCACTCTGCCCGAGCTGCTGGTTTCCGTAAGAGCGGCCATGAACGGCTCCGCACAGCTGGCTATCGGCAATGCTATCGGTTCCGTTACCGCAAATACCACCCTCATCATGGGTGTTTCCCTCGTTGCTATGGCAGGCGTTATCAGCCGCAAGAGCTTTTCTCTGAAGGGCGGTCTGCTGCTGGCTGCCATCATCGGTCTGACCCTTATTTCTCTGGGCGGTGCGCTGCCTGTATGGTCTGCATATGTGCTGTGGGCAATCTTCCTCATCTTCATGGTCTCTAACCTCATCGAAGGCAAGAAGAGCGCTTCTTCCGAGCAGAGCGAAGTCTATGAGAAGAAGGAAGTTCCCTCCAGGATCCTCTTCTTCGTTATCGGCACCGCTGCCATCGTTTTCGGCGCTGAGTTCCTCGTATCCTCCGCACAGACCATCGCAAGGGGCATCGGCATCAGCGAGACCATTATCGGCTTTACCGTAATCGCGCTGGGCACCTCTCTGCCTGAACTGGTCACCACCCTCACCGCCATCCGCAAGAAGGAGAATTCCCTCTCCGTCGGCAATATCATCGGCGCGAATATCATCGATACCACCCTTATCCTGCCCCTGTGCGCAGTCATCAACGGCGAAGCACTGCCTGTTGAAAGGATCAATCTGGTATTCGATTTCCCCGTATGCATCGCCGCCTGCGCTGTGGCTATCGTTCCCACCATCATTCAGGGCAGATTCAAGAAGTGGCAGGGCGCTGCGCTGCTGGCTATCTATGCACTGTATATGCTGCTGCTGGTGCTGAATGAGACCGGCGTGGTCGTTCTCGGATAAATACAAAGAACCCCATTCCCCGCAAAACGCGGAGAATGGGGTTCTTTTTTGTATTTTCAGATGACGGTGACGGAGCTGTCGTCGCTGAATACGTATTCGGGTCTGGGGTCGGGAGAAACGGGCGTGACCATGTAGTTTTTCAGGATCAGACCTTCAACGTGCCTTGCCCACAGTGCGTAGGCGGGCGCGTCGCCCAGGTCGTCTATCATGTGAGCATCGGGATAAATGCCGCGCAGCTCGCCGATATCGGCGGCATTCAGCACAGGCTTTTCGGAAGGCAGCTGCTCAAGAGAGATGTTGTTCAGAATAACGTCTTTGACGGACATCTCGGGGATGCCGATGAAATAGGAGCCGCGGGGACCGTTTTCACAGCCGGTGACGTTTTCTATAACGATGCGGTGCAGAGTGCCTACGCCGGGCTTGGGGTCACCGGGCTTTACCCTGCCGCGGTCCTCAAGGCGCATGAACAGGGGGCTCCATGCACGCTTTATGTCGATATCGGTAATGAGGAAATCCTCCACCACGCCGCCGTCCACCATCTCAAGGGAAATGCCGGAATCGGAGCAGGGATGCTTGATGCCGCGCAGGTCTTCTTCCACGCCGCCTATGGCGCAGTTGCGCACGAGCACGCGGCGGAAGCTGCCCTGAGTGTCGGTGCCCACCTTGAAGGCGTTGCAGGAGCTGTAAAGGCGGCAGTTTTCCACCAGTACGCCGTCGGTATCGCGCTCGGATGCGCCCTTGAAGCACAGCGCATCGTCGCCGCTTATGACATCGCAGCCGCGGATTATCACGCCGCGGCAGCCGTCGATATCGATGCCGTCGTTGTTGTAATTGGCCTGATTGCGCACGGTGATATTTTCCAGCAGCACATTTTCGCAGTTGAAATAATTCTCCATCCAGCAGGCGGCGTCGCGCAGGGTGATATCATGCACGTGCACGCCTTTGCAATCCACAAAGCGGATAAGGAATGGTCTGCCGGGGGTGCCGTGCTGGGTCTCGTCGCCGGGGAAGTTATCCTGCGTGCCGCGTCCGTCTATCTCGCCGGGACCTGCGAGACAGATGTTTTCGCAGCCTTCGGCGAATATAAGCGCCTGATTCATGCCCATGTGGGTATCCTGCACGGTGACGCGCTTTGCGGGATGCTCGGGGAAATCGTTGAGATCGGTGCTGGCAAGCAGGCGGGAACCTTCGGCTATCTTGAGACACACGTTGCTGCGCAGCTCCAGAGTGCCTGTGATATAGTCTCCGCCGGAGAGCAGTACAGTGCCGCCTGCCTCTGCGGCGTGGTCTATGGCGGCCTGCAGCGCGTCTGTGGCGATGCCTCCGCAGTAGCCTTCCTCCTCGGGGGTAAATACTGCGCCGGCGGCCTTCCAGCCGGTCACGCGGGTGTTCAGTTCTTTCGCCATTATATCAAGCTTTGTGTGAAGCTCATCGTACCATACGGGCAGATTATTTGCGGACATGGGTACGCCTCCTTAAGGGAATAAGGTGATTTTTTTATATTATACAATAAGCGGAGAAAAAACAAAAGCCCCGATGATATCGGGGCTTTTGGCGTTATCAGTTGTTGTTGTCGCAGAGCATCAGGATGCCGGCGATGGTATTTACGAACAGCAGGGTGCAGACCTTGAAACCGGTGCCGATGGGCTCGTTGTTCTTGATCTTGCGGCTGTAGGAAATGGTCATGGGCAGGCACCATGCCAGGGGAATGATGTAAAGACCCATGAAGATGCAGCTCAGGATCATGAGAACCTTTGCGGCGGTGGCCAGTCCGGAGGGCTTTGCAGCAGCAGTGCCGACAGCAGGTACGTTTGCTACAGCTGTGCCGCAATTAACGCAGATAACGGCTCTGTCATCGATCTGAGCGCCGCAGTTAGAGCAGAATTTCATAATTGTTGTCCCCCTATGAAATGTATAAGCTGATACGTCAACTTACGAATATGATATGCCAATGTTATATAAATGTCAAGTATAAATATACATACAAAGCGAATTGAACAGCGACCGGATATATAAAGAAAGGGACACGCATTTTTGCGTGTCCCTTTTGAAGGATTGAGTTTATTCTGCTTCAGTCACATTGTAGACGCCTTCGCCTGCGTAGGGCACAGCCAGTACGTAATGGCGATAGGGAGTCAGCAGAGCGTTGGTCTCGTAAGAAGTCGTCGTCTCTGCGTTGTCTGCGAAGGTCACCATGAAGCGCTCGGTCTCATCATCCTGATGCTCGGGGAGCTCGTCGGGGATAAGGGCAATGGCGCTTTCGAGCAGAACGGGGGCTTCAGCCTCAACAGAACGGTATGCTATGGAATACAGGGTGGTGAAAGTATCGAAGTTCTCTTCGGTGATCATTTCGTCCACGCTGATGCATACGGTCAGAGAGGGGAGCATACCGGAGATGTCCAGTTCCTGATCATCCCACAGCAGCCATACGGATACTTCGTAGCCATTGTTCTCTACGGGAACGATGCGTACTTCGATGCGGAACTTTGCCAGCTCTTCAGCGGTAAGTTCGGCAGCCTCTACGGTGCTCCAGTCGATCTCGATGGTCTCGGAAGTGATCTCTTCAGAGCCTTCGATGATCATTGCCATCAGCTTGGTGAGGTCGCCTTCGAATATATCGACCGTATCGATTACTGCCATGGCGCTGCCGTTTTCGAAGATCAGGTGCTTGATCTGATTGACATCGGTCAGTCTGGCAAGCTGTGCTGCGGTGAGTATCAGGCTGTGCTGCTCGATGATGCCTTCCTCGTTCGGGAATGCGCATACCAGCAGGCTGTTGCCTTCAGTCTCGCTTTCCACGATGGTGTTCAGCAGTTCGTAGCTTGCAGTCTGGCCTGCTGCGTCGAACACGATCTCAAAGATCTTATCGTCAGCAGCGTCTTCCCCGCCAAGCAGGATCTTCAGTGCGTCCGTAATGGTAACATCGGTTACAGTTGCAGGTTCTTCATCGGAACCGGTGTTGTCATCGGAACCAGTGTTGTCGCCGGAACCGGAGTTGTCACCGGAGCCAGTGTTGTCGCCGGAACCGGTGTTGTCATCGGAGCCAGTGTTGTCATCGGAACCGGTGTTATCGCCGGAACCAGTGTTGTCATCGGAGCCGGTGTTGTCATCGCCGGAGCCAGTGTTGTCGCCGGAACCGGTGTTGTCATCGCCGGAGCCGGTGTTGTCATCGGAACCAGTGTTGTCATCGGAACCAGTGTTGTCATCGGAGCCGGTGTTGTCATCGCCGGGATCAGGGATGGGGCCGGAACCGGGGCTGCCGCCGGAGTTGTCACCGGACTCGTCGTCGGCTATGATGTTGAAATAGATTACGAGCACACTGCAGAAGTTGCCCTTGCCGGTGACTCTGATAGCTGCTGCGCCGGGGGTGACATTGCTGATGTATTCGACATCGTAATCTTCGCCTGCGGTCAGTACATAATCGCCAAGCTTGAGTTCAGGCGTGGGTGTTATGGCGCTGCCGGTGTATTTCTGATCAGCAATATCGGATGCGGTAACATCTTTATGGAGTTCTTTGGGCATGATGGCGAGAACGCCTGCAGATATTTCGTATGTGTAATTGGAGTAATCTTCCGAAGATTCGTCCGGAGTGACGGTGTAAGCGTATTCGCCTACATCTTCGCCTTCGGCACGTGTCACGATAAAGCGTATATCGTCACCCGTGAAATAATTACCAATCGAAACAACAGCAGGGGGATCCTCTTCGCCGAAGTATTTCGTGCTGCTATCCAGGCGTACGGTAGCAAGCTGGGGTTCAACGATGAGTTCAACATTACGGGAGAGGAGATCCTCGGGCCAGTAATAGGTGTCGGTATCAAACGGGTAGAAGTTCACGGTAAAGCTGTAAAGTCCTGCATCGGGGCACAACTGTACAACATCGGAATCCCAATAGAACGTGCCGTATTCGGTGCTTCCGCCGGTCAGTTCACTGGTGTATACGCTGTTGCCGTAACCGATATTGGAAGCGGAGGGATATACGATATTCAGTACAGGCTTCTCCACAAATTCCGCATAGACGGTGACATCATGTGCGGGCATTTTGAACGAGTAGTCATCAGCGATCTCGATCTCGGTCTCGCCTGCCATTACAGTCACGGAACCCAGCGTGTAGCGTTCGTCGCATTCCCAAAGCAGCACCACTTGATCGAGATAGACAGCTGCAGGAACGCTGGAAGTGATACTGCCGTTGACTATGCTTTCGTCAACTGTAATGGTGTAGATGTTCTGCTGCTTGGTGTACGCAGTGAACTCCAGGGGAACGGTGTCTTCTGCCGTGACGCGTTCATTGTCATGATACCATCCGAAGCCGGTGGGAGTTTCACCCAGCTCTTCAAGCAGATCTGCACCGTAGGGCATGACCGTCTCTGCGCCTTCAACGGAATGGACTACGGATTCGGGATCGTTTTCCATGAAGTCCGTGCCTGCAAGTATCTTTGCTTCGGTAATGGTGCCGAAATTCCAGGTGACATTGGAGAATACGCTGCCGGAGATCTTGTTGTGATTATTGACAGGTCCGTTAAATACGCTGCCGGTAATCACGCCGGAGTTATCTACCACGTCAGTGAATATGCCGCCGCTGATGCTGCCAAAGTTGGTAACAGAAACGGATATGACCTCATCCTCTGCAAAGCAGAGACCGGCATTTTCGTTGTAGAGGTAGATGCTGCTGTACTGCGCCTCTGCGGGCAGCTCATCGAGATTGACGTAGATGATGAGATCATAATCGAACACACGCCAGCGGCGCTTGAATTCGCTTTCAACGGTAACATCTCCCTCAGGCATTACGAAGGAGAAGACGCCGTTGCCCTCTTCGGTCAGGTCTTCGATGGGGTTATTGTTGTTGCTGCCGTCCTTTACGGTCAGGGAAACGAATTCATTGCTGACAGTCGCATCGTTGTGGGCAGCTGCGCTCAGATATACGGTCTCGCCTGCGAAATATTTCTCCTTATCCGCAGTTACGGTGCCGCCTTCGGAGACTCTGATAATGAGACTGTAGAGCCTTTCGACATCAATGTCGATATTGACTTCGCACGGAGGCATTATGAAGTGGTAGCTGCCGTCATCGTTCTTGATGATATCCACTATTATATCGGATCCGTCCGGCAATTCAATGTCGATGTAACGAACGTCATAACCGTCATCTGCATTGACTTTCAGAGTGACCTTATCACCTTCGGCAGCCACTGCGGACGAGATTTCGACAGTACCGTTGGCGAAGGAGGGAATTGTGATATTGTAGACCTGCTTCTGAGTGATCTCGGAATAGATCAGGGGAACGGTGGTATCTTCGGTCACGAGCTTGTCGTTGCAGTACCATGCGTAGCCTTCTGCGGGTGCATCGAGCGCATCGATCAGGCTGCCGCCGTAAGCCAGTTCAACCTCAGAGCCATCGACTTCATGGATTACTGTTGCGGGCTGGTTTCCGGTGACGGATGCGCCTTCGAAGAACTTTGCATTGTAGAAGGCTTCGGACTGCGCTCTGTTGGTGACCTTGGCATAGAATTCGCCGCCGGCGATTATACTGTTGTCGTCGTTATTTACGGTGCAATAAAATTCGCCGCCGTAGATAGATCCGTAAATATTGTCGATATCGTCCACGCATGTGTTCGTAACATAAATTCCGTAGAAAGTGCCTCCCTGGATCGTGCCGCCGTTATTAACAATATAGTAGAAAGTACCGCCGGTGACCGTTCCCACGAGGATATTTACCTCGGATTCGAATGTGCCGCCGTTGATATTTCGGACCCAAACAGTATCATCAAAGCTGCCGCCATTTATCGTACCGTTGGCGATGCAGACTTCTTTTGTGAAAGTACCGCCGTTGATGGTCATGAAGGTCCATGTTTCGATGGTGGTATCGATTATACCGCCGTTGATGCGGCTGATGTCATACAAGGTGATCGATCCGGTGTAAGTACCGCCGGAAATGGTACCGTAAAGCACGATAGGCTTTTCGACGGTGCAATCGTCATTCAATGCGAGCTCGCCATCGATGTAAACCAATATATTGCTGTAATTGCCTGCGGGCAGTTCGGTGAGCCGGCTGTTGACAAAGAGAGTATTGTCTCCGATATACCAGTAAAATGTTGCATCAACATAGATGATCACGTTATCCGCGGGCATTGTGAAGGTGAAGGTACAGGTGCCGTCTGCGTTTACGATGAAGTCGGAATCTATGTCGTAATAACTGTCTGTCTGAACGAATGCATTATAGATATAATATTCTCCGTTTTCATCGTTCTGAGGAATAAAGGTCAGGGTGATTACTTCGCCTTCTTCCGCCTCAGTCATTTTTCCTTCCACGGTGTAACCTATTATTTCGTCGTAGAAATCTATGTAATAGATCCTCTTTGTCTCTGCGATGATATTGGCGCCGTCTTCAGGCATGTTGAAAGTATAGGTACCGTCCTCGTCGAGCAGGGAAGTGATGTCTTCGCTATTAAGAGTCAAGGATGTTACTATGTAACCTTCGCTGGGAGTAACGGTGATGGTCACTTTTTCGCCCGCAGCAGCCATGCTTGCGGAAGATGTGATCAGGCAATTGGAGTCCCTGCAGGTGATGCTGACAGGCAGAACCCTCTTCAAAGTGAAGGCAGAGTAATTGAGAGGCACGTCGGCAGACTCATAATCTGCCATCATGCTGTCATTGCAGTACCATGCGCAGCCTAATGCGGGTGAAGTGAGCACATCGCCCAGCTTAATGCCGTAATCTAATTCGGTATCAACACCGTTTATGCTGTGGATAACGGATTTCGGCTGGTTTCCGGTGACGGATGCGTCTCCACAGAGTTTCACGTTATAGAGCGAATCGGTGGAGGCATTGTTGTTGATCTCATTATGGAATTCGCCGCCGCTTATAGTGCTGCCGTCAGGATTGTTTATTATGCAATGGAATACACCGCCGGTGATGGTGCCGTTGTAATAGTCGTGGCTGTCGCTGACGGAGTTAATTACCTTATTTCCGTTGAAAGTGCCGCCGGATATCGTGCCGCCGTTTGCGACGTTGCCGTTGAAGGTGCCGCCGGAGATGGTATCAAAGTAGATTTCTGTGGTGCCGTTGAAAGTGCCGCCGGTGATGTTTCTCGTAATTACGTTGCTTTCAAAAACACCGCCGGTTATTATGCCGTTGGAGAGAGTGACTTCTTTTTTGAAAGTTCCGCCGTTGATATAAGAATCAAGCCGGGATGAATCAATAGCGACTTCGAATATACCTCCGTTGATGCAGCACATTTCATATGCATCAAACGAGCTGCCGGTATAGGTGCCGCCGGAAATAGTGCCGTTGAGTTCGATGTCATGATCAACGATCACATCGTCGCTCAGAGCGAGATCACCGTCAGAATAGACTATTATTTTAGAGTAATCGCCGTCGGGAAGTTCGGTAAGTTTGCAGCCCACATGGAGCGTATCTTCTGAGATATACCAGTCGCTGCTTATGTCTGCATAAACCGCTACCGCTTTTGCCGGCATGGTGAAGGTGCAGGTGATGGAACCATCAGCATTTTCAATTTCTTCGTCAAGAGTAACCCAATAGCGTTGATCATCGAACACTCTTATCTCGTTGAGATAGAAAACGCCGATATCGTCTGTATTGGCAACTACGGTCAGGGTAACGGTTTCGCCTGCTTCTGCCTGAGTCTTGTCTGCGGTAATGATGTAGCCTTTTTCGTTGTTGATGGTTATGGCATATACGCGCTTGGTTTCCGCAGATATCTCAGCGCCTTCTGCGGGCATGACGAAGGTATAGGTACCGTCCTCGCCTACCTGAGAGGTAACATCTACGCCGTTAAGTATCAGGCTCTCAAGAACATAACCGCTATCGAGGGTGACGGTCACTTCTTCGCCCTCAGCAGCGCTGCTCACGGAAGCGCTGATACCGGTACCTTCGATGGTGATGGGCAGGGGTTTCTTTAAGATGAAGGTGGAGTAAATGAGAGGTACGGTGTCGCCTGCAGCGACGGGGCTGCCGTTGCAATACCATGCATAGCCCGCTTCGGAGGTATCGAGAATGGTGCCCAGCAGAGGTGCTCCAAGGCGGTAGGGGTAATCAACGCCGTTTTTGCTGTGGATAACGGATTTCGGCTGGTTTCCGGTGACGGATGCGCCTTCACAGAGTTTCACGTTATGGAACGATTCGGTGGAGGCATCGTTGATGATCTCATTATGGAATTCGCCGCCGCTTATAGTGCCGTCGTCAGGATTGTCTATTATGCAATGGAATACACCGCCGGTGATAGTGCCGGAGTAGTCAGCGAAGTTGTCGTAGGCTCTGTTATTTAATGTGCCTTCGTTGAAAGTGCCGCCGGAAATAATGCCGCCGTTGGTGACGCTTCCGTTGAAGGTGCCGTCGGAAATAATGCCGCCGTTGGTGACGCTTCCGTTGAAGGTGCCGCCGGAGATGTATTTGGCACGCACGTTGTCTTTAAAAACACCGCCGGTTATTGTGCCGTTGGGGAAGTAGACATTTTTTTCGAAAGTTCCGCCGTTGATATTGGCAGTCGCGTTTGTATTTATTTCGACCTTAAATATACCTCCGTTGATGCAGTGCATAGAAGTTGCATTAAACATGCTGCCGGTATATGTGCCGCCGGAAATAGTGCCGGAGAGAGAGATGTCTTGATTAACGATCACATCGTCGCTCAGAGCGAGCTCGCCGCCGGAATAGATTGTTATTTTAGAGTAATTGCCTTCGGGCAGTTCGGTAAGTTTGCATTTCACCAAGAGATCATTGTTTGAGATTTCCCATTCGCAGCTTATGTCTGCAAAAACCTCAACCTCTTTTGCCGGCATGGTGAAGGTGCAGGTGAGGGAACCGTCCGCATTTTTAATTGATTCGTCAAGAGTAACAAAGTAGCCGTCACCTTCGGACACGTATATCTTATTGAGATTGAAAGCGCCGATATCGTCTTCATTGGCAACGACGGTCAGGGTAATGGTTTCGCCCTCTTTTGCCTGAGGCCTGTCTGCGGTAATGATGAAGCCTTTTATGTTGATGATGGTTACGGTATAGAGCTCCGCGGCAGGGGCGGTCATGGAGCTGAATGCTTCAAGCAGAGCAAGGACATTGTCCAGACCGGTCACTGCAGCCCGATCGTCAGCAGTGAGCGCAAGGTATGCGGAATAAGCCGCCTGAGTTTCCTCGTGGGCAG
The DNA here is from genome assembly GCA_045649485.1 of Clostridia bacterium. Taxonomy (GTDB): domain Bacteria; phylum Bacillota; class Clostridia; order Christensenellales; family Aristaeellaceae; genus RUG11247. The sequence continues at coordinate 22,903 of JAZRPZ010000026.1, read as the reverse complement.
CGGAAAGTTCTTCGTCGTTCATGCCGGACAGGGCGTCGACTGCGGGCAGCGCGTCGATCAGCGCCTGTACTGCGATGACGGTTTCACCGGAGTCGTCACCGGGAACATCACCGGAGTCGTCGCCGGGAACATCGCCGGAGTCATCACCGGGCACGTCGCCGGAGTCGTCGCCGGGAACATCACCGGAGTCATCGCCGGGAACATCGCCGGAGTCGTCACCGGGAACATCGCCGTCATTGGCGGGATCCTGAGGATCCTCAAATGCAGGCGGGGCAGCCTCATCGGAAAATGCGCTGACGGGGAGGCAGCTGAAGAGCATGCATACGGTCAGCAGAGATGCGATAAATTTCCGGAAGGTCTTCTTTTCCATTTTTTTCGCTCCTTTGATACGGAATCGTGGGATTTTTTGTTGCGGGGTTCGTGCAGGGTGGAGCCGCAGCGGTGTGCGCTGCCTGCCGCCTGCGGGTATGTATTGAAGCGCCGGATGACACGGCGTTGTCGTGGTAAATCTTGCCCTATTCCGAATGGGTTTCCGCCGGCATATATTTGCGAATATGACTGCCGGATGTGTGGAAAAAGGCAAAATGAAGTCTTTTAATCCAGTTTTATTATACACGGAAAAAAAGGCGTGCGTCAAGAATGTATTTTGTGTCAAAACATTGAATTTTCAAGCAAATGAACGTCTTTTACAGGAAGTAAAGCCATGCTGCGGACGGGTATTTCGTATCGCGGTTTTCCGACAAAAAACGACAGCCCGATACGCAGACTGTCGAATGATGTACATATGGTTTTTGCGGACGTTTGAACGGATTTTTGAAAAGAAAAACGACCTTTGTCCAAGGACAAAGGTCGTTTGATGGTGCACCAAGGCAATCCAAATCCGAACCATTTTCTGATTCTGCGAGAGTCTTCTGCGCATCATCAAAGGTGATGGTTTTTGTGCCTTCCTTGTGATTGAAGCCGATCACGATCTTATCGTCGTACAGATAGATAGTATTGACGAACGTATCGATCAGCATTTTGCGGTGCGACAGCTGCGTCACATCCAGCTTGCGGAAACGATGCAGCCAGAAGGTCATGAATTCTGCGCTGATCTTCGGTGTCGCCAGCTTTTCGCAGGCGATGCGGTTCTCGATTTCGTCTCTGGCGGCTTCCAGTTCTTCCAGACGGGCCTTGGTGGACTTGGTCAGGATTCCCTGCTGGATGGCGTTAAGGACGTTCTGGATGCCTGCATTGACCTCCTGAAGCTGGTGTTCATACAGCGGGAGGTTGGTATTTTCGCGATTCTGCATATCCATCATCATGGAAACGATAGCTTCTATCGCCGCGTCGTCCATGACTATCTGCATGGTCGAGTTGATCACCAGATCTTCGATCCATTCCTTGCGGACGGTCTTCTTCCGGCAGTTGCCGCGCCTCTTTTTGACGGAAACGCATTTGTAATAATGATGAACCGCACCGGTCCGGCTGGTGCCGCTTTCGCCGCACATGTAGGCGCCGCAGTGGCCGCAGAACAGTTTGGTGGTCAGCAAGTAATCGTCCTCCGCCTTGTGGCGCGCGGGCGCTTTTTTATTTTTCGCCATCTTTGCCTGTACTCGGTCGAATAGATCTCGGGGAACGATGGCCGGAAGACCGTCTGGGATAACGGTATCACGGTAGCTGTACTCGCCGATATACCGGCGGTTCTTCAGCATGTGCTCTACGCTGTTGTAGGTCAAAAGCTGGCCGCGGGTGTTGCGCATGCCCCTCGCGTTCAGCCAATCCATAATCTCCGTCATGGTGGAACCCTCGTCGTAACGTTTGTAGGCTTCAAGAATCATCGGCGCGGTCAGAGGATCGATCTGGAAATACTGATCGGCGTCGATCACATAACCCATCGGCCTTCTGCCACCGTTGAACTTGCATTTCAGGGCGTTTTCCGTCATGCCGCGAATGACCTTTTCGGACAGGTCAGCGGAGTAGTATTCCGCATAGCCTTCCAGTACCGATTCCAGAATGATACCTTCTGCTCCCTCGGAAATGACTTCCGTAGCAGAAACAACTTTCACGCCGTTCTTCTTCAGCATCGCCTTGTAGCGAGCACTGTCGTAGCGGTTGCGGGAAAATCGATCCAGCTTCCAGACGATGATCATGTCAAACAGCTTCTTGCCGCTGTCCTTGATCATGCTCTGAAATTCAGGACGATTGTCCGTTTTGGCGGAGAAAGCCCGATCAATGTAGTGCCGGAGAACGGTAATGCCGTTCTTTTCTGCAAACGCCGTACATTCGCGCAGCTGCCCCTCGATAGATTCCTCGCGTTGGTTGTCGGAGGAATAGCGGGCATAGATGACAGCTTTCATTGGGAAATCACCCCCGATCCATTACCAATCATTATCTAAACCGTTTTCTCTCACAAAACGGTCATATTGCCATTCCGGGCCGTCGAACAACAGTTGCAGTAAAGCCTGCTGCACTTCGCTCTTTTTCATTTTCCATACGTAGTTGCATACCTTGTCAGCCAGTTCATCTGCCCGCTTTTCTTCGTCCTCTTCGTAGGCCATCGCCTCTGCATAATATCTTTCGGCTTCTTCGGGAAGAACCGCAAAGTATGTGGCGACAATATGCTTACAGATGATCCTTTTCCCATTTGCATGGGGACAGTTGCATTTCGATTTCCGTGGATGATCGATGTGGAGCTCGACAGAATAAGGTTTGTCCGAACTTCCCGCGACTTTGGCTGTGAAGAGGTTTGCAGATGATTCTGAAAAACAAATGACTTTATTCTCTTTGTAATAATCATATCCTCGCCAAATGGATGCACCACTTGCACATTCAAGGATTCCCATTCTGTTGCCTCCTGCGTATTCCGATTGACGATCTAAATATTTTTCATTACGCTTCAGCTTCTTCCAGCATCTTAAAAAGCGTTTCTTTCAGTCGGGCGTTCATGGGCGAAGCGGGGTCGAAGCACATCTCAACGAATTTCTGCATGTCAGGATTGCCTCTTCCGATCTTGGGTTGATGCTTGTACAACCTGCCTTCCGGTTCGTCACAGCGTCCCAGGATGTAATCCAGGGACACGTCAAAATAGTCGGCATATTTCAAAAGCACTTCGTAGCTAGGTGAGGTATCGTCATTTTCATAGCGGTTGATGCTAGACTGCGTGATTCCAAGAACCTTTGCAAGGTTCGTCTGAGAAAAGTGCATTTCATTTCGCAAGCCACGCAGCCGGTCTGCAATGATTTTCAATAGAGCCACCTCCGTTCACATCTTCATTATAGCGTATCTATGCATAAAAATCAACTCAAATAAAGCATAGAACTATTGACAACAGGAATTAGCTGATCTATAATGATTACAGAACGAAAGTCAAAGTTAGTCAATATATGTTTCGGAGGTGTTATCATGATTAAGTGGCCGGAAATCCAGTACAGAGAAGCAGAAGATGATATGCTGTATCCCATCATCGATTTTCCCAAGCAGCCCGCAGGAGATATTGGCAAATATGGCCGCATGCGCAAGGATTATCTGGAACGGCATCGTCCGGTTGCCTATAGGATAATGATTCTGGAAGGTACGCTGAAGCAGCATCTTCTGGACATCAATGAACAGGCTCATGAGATGCTCGAACAGTTGATTGAAGGTATGCAGAGATCTGAGGATGTTACCGAACAACTGAAGGCTAGCAATCAGTTGGAATGGGTACAGATGATGAACAGCATCAAACATCGCGCGGAGGAAGTCATCAAGGTTGAACTGATTTGTGTGTGATCACTGCATGACTCCATAACTATAGATAGAACGAGAGCGCATCAGGGAATCCTGATGCGCTCTCGTTTTGCTATTTTACTTCCTGTTCCAGATCATCAAACAAATCCGAATCGAAAAATTCGCGTACGCTGATCTCAAAGCCGTCACATAGTTTCTTGATCGTGGCGATTCCGGCATTGGTGGTTATTCCGTTCACAATATCGCTTACCGTAGATTGCGTGACGCCGGATATATTACTGATCTTATTTACAGTCAGATTTCTTTCATCGCAAAGCTGATACAGCCGCTTTACTACGGCTTCGGATATCCTCATACTTCCATCCCTCCACCGGAATACCGTTACTAAAATGGTATCAGGATGTGCTTGAAAAGATTAACGGAATACCGTTGACTATGCCAGTTGCATCGGTTAAGATAACGGTATTCCGTTACAAGAGGAGGATATGCGTGGAAGAAAAATATATGGCGGTTGCTTTTACCGGACACCGACCGGAAATCATTCCATATATCAATGATTTCAATTCTGATCAGTATTTTGATTTGCAGAAAGCTGTCTGGAAAGAAATTCTAAGATACATAAACGCCGGTTATTATACCTTTTATTGCGGAGCAGCCCGCGGAGCCGATATGATGTGTGGGGAAATCCTACTTGCTGAGAAAGAGACTGGTCATTCTGATTTGAAACTGGTCTGTGCAGTTCCTTTCAGGGAGCAGGCCAGAAGTTGGAATCCGATGGAAAAACTCCAATACTACGAACTTTTGAGGCAATCAGACCGTATTGTACAGGTGTGTGATTCGTACCAGAGAGGATGCTATCACGCCCGAAATCGCTACATGGTAGACAACAGCGATGTACTGATTGCGATATTCAATGGAGATCCCAAGGGTGGAACAGCATATACCGTAAACTATGCCCGGAAGAAGGGCAAAGAGATCGTAATCATCAATCCTGATACCTTTGAAAGAACCATCATCAATGGTCACTGATACAACGACTGAGAAGAGGGACAGAAAACCAATATTTGGATTTCTGCCCCTCTTCGTTTGGGAGATATCAATGTGATTGCTATTCAACGGTATTGAACCATAGATCATATGATTTGCGAATCTTTACCAGTTTCTTCTGTACCGCGCTGTGTGTTTTATATCCCATGATCTCTGCAATTTCCTTCTGCGTTTTACCTTGCAGCTTCAGCTCCATAATCTTCCTTTCAGCCGGTTCAAGCGATTTCACAAAGCTCTCCCAATCCAGCCGGAAATCTGCCGAATTTGTCCAGATGCCTATCTTGTGCGGAATCCTGTCCGTCAGCATGATGGGATGCTTGGTTTTCGTGTGATACCACTTTCTGAGGAAGTCGTAATACGCCCGGCTGTGCCTTGCTGTTCCGCTTTTGAGATCGAAATCCTCGAAGCAGGGCAGCTCTTTTTCTACCCCGATAACTTTGCGCACGATAGAAAAATGTTCGTCCGAAAAGGCGACGATCCGCGCCCAGACTTCTTTTGATTCCTCCAATGAAAGCCAGTCGAAAGTGGTTCCGATTTGGAACAGTTCGATGGGGTTTACTTCGCGGTAAACGGTACAGAAAAGGTTCCGCCAATGGCGCAGCATGTGCGCGAATACATACGCCGGAGAGTAGCCGCTGTAGACCTCCATCCAACCCTTATGGCCTAAATGCATCCATACCATTGCAGCGGTCATGTTGGCCATATCTTTGAGAAATTGCTTGCTTTCGATGCGCTCCAAGGATTCCGCATCTGTGAGCGCAGTGTGCATATTCCGGGGAAGATCACGGAATTCACTTTTGCCCACGACTTCAGCAGGAAAAGTATAGAACAGCGGAAGCAGGAAGATCTGGTTCACTGCCGGTGCGGGATTTTTATCGGTTACTGCGTTGGCCATCTATTTTCATCTCTTTATATACCTTGATAGGGTTATATTATAGTATTATTCTTCAAAGAAAAATATTTTCCTGCAGATATAGGAACATTTTATATAGTGCTACTCCGTCATAATATGACGTATTGGAAAATGCGATCATATTTTGAGAAAGGTTGATGCCCCTATGCCGAGAAAACCCGTTGTAACCCTGCCCACCGATTTCTTTGAAACCGGAAACGTCCGCGCCCTGTGCATGAAGAAAGGGTGTGAAGAAGCGCTCATCGTTTACCTGCAGTTGTACTGCAGGGCTGTCAAACAGGATCGCGATGGAAAGCTGATGCTGTACGATAACATCCCCTTGGATGACGCAACCATCGCCCGCCTGCTCTACAAAACAGAGAAAGCGATTGAATCTTGTATGCAGCTGCTGATTGAGTTTCACCTGATCGTTCAATCGCAGGAAGGCGTGTATTCCATTGCAGGAATGCAGAACAGTCAGAAGAAGAAACCTCGTCGGACTGAAACCTGAAAACCGGAGTCGTAACCCATTGAAAAGCGTCCTGAAAACTGTACTTTCAGGACGCTTTTCATGTACGCAAAAGAGCGTGCAAAATGCTCTTTTGCGTACCGGGGCGCGCGCAACACTGCCCTGCGCGCCTAGCGGGATTCCAAAGGGGCGCAGCTCCTTGGCGCACGACTTTGCTTGCAAAGTCTAGTGCGTTATACCGTACAAGCCGGGGACCACGCGAAGCAGCCTGCCGCCATCACGGGCAGCGTTGGTTCGCATGGGACTGAACGAAAAGCATTGCCGTTGCAGGCGATGCTTTTTCGTTTACTGAGGCTTGGGCGGTATAGCGTAACCCAGCCCCGTCACAGCTCATACAACCTGCACTGGAGGATGATACATGCCCTACGCAATCATGAGATTCAAGAAGACTGGAACCGGGGGAATTGCTCCGGCTCAGAAGCACAACGAACGTGAAAAAACCATATACAAAAGCAACCCGGACATTGACCCCGCTCGCACTAAGGATAACTACCACATTATCAGACCTGACAAGCCCTATCGAGCCATTCTCAAGGGGAAAATCTCTACTGCCGACTGCCGCATCCGCAAGGACAGTGTGCTGATGATAGAAACTGTGCTGACTGCCTCACCGGAGTTCATGAAGAGCTTACCGGCTGAAGATCAGAAGAAATTTTTCCGGCTTGCTACGCAATTCTTCGAAAAAGAAATCGGCAGAGAGAACATCTTTTCCGCCATAGTCCACATGGATGAGAAAACGCCACACATGCATCTGTGCTTTGTGCCGCTTACGCCGGATGGTCATTTGTCTGCTAAGAAAATCATCGGAGACAGACAAAAACTCTGCCGCTGGCAGAATCGCTATCATTCCTTCATGGCGAAGGAATTTCCTGCTTTGGAGCGCGGCAGGCCTGCCAGGGAAACAGGTCGCCAGCACATTCCTACATGGATGCTGAAGCGAACCACTGAACTGGAAAAAGATGGTCAGAAAATTGCCGATCTGTTCGCCAGCATGAACAGATTGAATATGCCCAAGGTGAAAGAGGAAATCGAAACACAGTTCCCTGCGTGGCTCAAGAAAACGCAGGTATTGTCGGCACAGATTGCCTCGTCCAAGATAGGCATTGCTCATTGGCAAAGAGAAGCCGACGAAGCCAAGCGCAGTAGCCGGGAAGCCCATCAGCAGATGGACGAAATGCGTGACAAATACATGGATCTGCTGGCACAGCTCAACAGCATGCGGCAGTATGTGAAATACATGCCGGAACAAACGCGGAAGGACTACGATTCCGCCCGGCGTGAAGCACTGCGCATGATCCACGGCGATTTCGACCGATGAACACAAATATTCGAATATAACGGAGGAACTTTCTAACCCAGCGCAACGCGCTTTCAAACAAAACAGGAGGACCGTTTACCAGAAGAATACAGGTCGAAACACACGTCAAATCTTCATGGAGGTCCGCTTGACCAGAAAAAAGAAATTCGTCAATAAAACCAATATTCCCGAACACGAAATCGAAAAGATCGCCCGCTGCTTGTTCCCGGACATTCTTGCGTTCTACAATAGTGAGGAGGGGCAGAAAGAATTCGAGGAGTGGAAGAAGGAGCGTGAAATGGTAAAGCTGAATACATGCGATGAGTAACCAACGATAAGCCTACATAGACAATCCCTCGAAATACTCACCGAGATTTCGAGGGATTGTTATTTGGATCAGATATATGAAACGAACAATTTTGTTGGCGACGATGCTTGTGATATAATAAAACCATCCAAATGAACCGGTATATTGGACGAATTATTTCTTATCAGCTCGTTTTCTTAGTTCAGCCTCAATATCAATTTCGTGCAATTGTTCATCAACTGAATTGTAGCTGAATAGATGTCCATTCAAAGCATTATAATACTGATTTTTCTGTCTCAGTATGTATTGGTGGTTCTCAACTTGAGATGCCAACGTAAAAGCTTTGTCTATCACCTTATCCTTTCCTTTGGCAGACAGTCGACCTTGTACTTTGCACTTTATGGTTTCAGGGCCATTCGCAGTCGGTATACCGTCTATAGTAATCGTAAAGGGAGCATTGCTCTTGTGACCTTTTGTGATGTCGTGCCACAATTTTATGAATAAGTACTTTGTTATATCGTACCCACCGTTTAGGATAAATTGCTGCAACACTCCGTATCCTATTGCAATCAGCTCTGTATCCATAAAATCCGGGGCAGCCTGCATAATAGTACCAGTGAGATTTCTGACGCTGAGACAAATGCCTTTTTCACTGAAGACCTCTGCATAGGTGTCGAGCATGGGACGATCATCGTCCGTAAAATAACCGGATACATAAAGTCCATCAATAGCCATCAGTTCACCTCATTCAATCGGCGGGATAGGAGGCATCAGATTTGCAAACAGATTTTTCAGCTCATCAACCATTCCGGCCTTTTCCCATTGCGCCATTCCATTTTTCCAGACCAAACTATCGACAGTAAGCTGACCTGTTGTTGCCATATGTGCCAATACGGAGATCTCAAGCGGGCCAGTTGCTTGTCCGTTGACTGCTACATGATATGCCACAGTAGGAATCGGGGAAGGTACAACACATGATGATGTCTGCTGGTTGATGCCGCTCATCATATTGCTCATCGTTCCGGCGATATTCTGACCGACTGCGCCGCCGACAGCCATACTTGCCATCATTGCAGCCATGTTGAATCCACCATTTCCCATGCTTACATCACCAGCGCCATTTGCACCCATCTGACCAAGCGCATTGGCTCCGGCGACGCCAACTTCAGCCTGCTTCTCAACCTGATATGCGCCGAAGTTTGCACTACGCGTTTGCATACGCTGAGCGTATTGTCCTTCTTCACGTTGAATGCGAAGGGTGCCTTCGTAATGTTCAGACTCAATACGCTGCTTGTCTGCAATGTCTTTGATTCGCGCTTCGGTCTCGGCTTTTGAAACCGTATTGGCAAGATCTCTGGTTACGCTCATAAGTTGGCGGAATCCGTCACTGGATTTGTCAATCTCTATTGCTCCGATATCAATGCCGGATACAGAAACACCGAAAGATTCCTTCAAGCGCTCGCCAAGGTCAAACTCCACCACATCGTTGATTTGTGCCGTCTTGCTTTCAATCTGAACAACGGGAATATTGTGAGTAGATGGGGTGTTAGCAACTACATCCTTCACATATCGGCTGACCGTATCGCGGATTTGATGCTGGAAATCATCAAGATTGAAGGTACTGAGCCTGTGCAGCTTGATAAATTCCCTGTAATCACCGATTCTGAAACTGATCGTTCCTCTGACAGCAACAGGAACACCGAAATCAAGGAAGCGAGGATCGTACACATCAAAGAACGGCACAGCGAATTTCACTTGAATAATCTGTGCCAGATTGATGAAATAGACTTCTGCTTGGAAGGGCGTTCCACCTTCGTAGGCAAGACCGACAATGCTTGCAAGTACCGGGAAGTTTGCTGTCTTGATGATCTGATCATACGGCCCTTCGATGCAGTCCTGCACGATGCCATTCTTTTGCTTGTAGACAAAGACAGCAACTTCGCCATCCTTTACACGCAGCGAAGATCCCCAGCGGATTGCATTTTCACGATTGTTATTCGGCTGCGCTCCTGCCGGATGCCATTTCCAAATCAGATACGACGGTTCGTCGCAACGGATTTCATCCATTAAGCCGCCATTCTTTTTGCTTCTGTCAAACAATCCCATGAATATCTCCTTTCTGAACATACGATGTTTTCAGTCAAATCAATCGTCGGGCGCATCGATGGAAATGTACATGACATTTCCACCTTCATAAGTAACGGAAACATGGTACCCTTTTTTGTTATCGCCGTAGAAGGAGTTTCTGACATATGATAGTCCCTGTCGAAGCCTTCATCCAAACACTGATTGATATATGCCTCAAACACATCCCTTGATGTTTCGCCAACATATACGGAGAAATAATCGCTGTCATGGCTTCTTATCTTGCCAGTTGTGGCTTCTGGCTTCGGCAGAAGTTTTGCAATGCCCTTTTTAGGCCACTGCAGTGTTTCGAGGGGCATAGGCGCTTCCACTTCAACACTCATCGTTCTTCGGCCTTCTTCATACTCAAGGTTCAGCTTATGACCATCCGCTAGAAATGCTTCAAATGTATCATTTCTTGTAGTCACATCAAGGGTGAAGCCATGTTCCTTACAAGCATTTATATAGTCAGCATATTGATTCGCAGAGATATTGGCAACATGAACCGTCATCTCTTCTTCGGAATTTGTTTCAATATTTCCGGCATTGCTTTCGGGGATGGGCAATACTTCCATCAAAAACAGCTCTTCCCAAGCGATCTCAGATGAGGTACCAGGAGCGACCAGAGTTATTTCCATATCAAAGGAATCCGTAAGAACTAAGTAATATCCTTCTGCATTGTATGCGGAATAGTCAATCCATACAGAACTATCATCGATGGGATTTTTTCCTATATAGCCATATTCACTGCATACATAGAAGCCGTCTTCTCGACAAGCTCCGACGTAATCATCAAATTCTCTATCAGAAATGCCATCGATTTCAGCTCGAAAAGCAATATTTGAGTTTTCGATGATTGTTCCTCGTATAGAAGATGGTTTAGGTAATAGACTACCAATACCCTCCACAGGCCATTTATAGAAAATGCCAAGAAAAGGTTTATTGCCTCCGATAGAAGAGAATCCTCCTGTCTTGATGAACGGGCTGACAACAAACAGATAACTGGCAATCATTAGAACGCCGCTTGTGATCAGAATATACCCTCCTGTACGTAGCGGCTTCCTGTAGGCTTGCCGAATAGCCTTAGTATGAGAAAGGATATTTTCGTAAGCATCTTCCGCAGCCTTTTCACCTTTAAGCAGAAGATCAGCCTTTTTATAAAGCTGCTTGCCCTTCGTTGACCATAGGCGCGCCCAATACATCACCTTGCGATCAACGTGTTGCGTGGCTATGAATGAAACCTTGGATTCAACAAACAGCAAAGCTTCAAGTATTGCCTCACGTTCATTTGCGAAAGCATAATTCTCAATAAACGAGGCTTTTTGCTCTTCTTCCGGAGTGAGCTTTGGAGTTCTGTTGAATTTCATCAGAGGAAGAATCAGATAAATAACAAGCGGAATACAGTATGTGAAAATGTTCAGAACGATCCACCAGAAACGCTGTCCGGCTTTCCATGAAGCCCATCCCTCTTTTGCAGCCTTGGGCACAGATGATATTCTCCGATCCAATTCATCCAGTTTCTCTACAAAAGCGTTCAATGATTCAGAAACACGAGATGAATTGATTTCATGACCACAACCGGGGCATATTGCCGTGAAACTGGGGATCTCAGTGCCGCAAGAGGGACACTTTATAACTTTTCCAGCATATACCTGTTGACGGTTACTTTCGTACCCCGTTTTCGCACTGCCGACAGGTGTTCCGCATTCAGAGCAGAATTTTGCATCATCAGGAAGTTGTTTCCCACAGTGAAGACAAAAAGACATGGTGTTCATCTCCCGAAATTCAATTCATTTGTACCCTTGACAGCTTCGCAAATATCTCCGATATCACAATTCAAATATCCACATATCCGTAACAGCACAGACAACGCAACTTCCTCATTCCGACGCATCTTTGTCATGGTTCCGGTTGCAATATTCAGATCTTTCCTCAGCGTAGCTGGGGAGATGGACTTTTCGATAAGCAATATCCATAATTTTTTATAGCTGATTCCCATGCATACACCCCTATATAGAATGCTCTTTCGTATATTATAAGCTAAAATAATCATAAAATCAATAATTTTCGCAACTTATTGCGAAGTTTGTATAGATGACGGAAGAGTTGGTCTATATCAAATTCAGAATGAGAAAGCGGCGGAGAGCAAACATACATGCTCTCCGCCGTTTCTTCATTTTTGGCTTTTCGGAATAAAAAAGAATAACCCGACCGTCTCGCCAATCAGCAAAAGGTTCAGATTATTCTGGTTTGGTCGGGAAACAGAACTTAAATTCAATATTTTTGTATCATCCTGTACAGCGCAGTAAAGCCGTTTCAGAATCTGTAAAGGGTATTTTGAAGGTCAGAATTATCGGTTCTTTCTCAAATATATCCAACATGCAACGAGCGCAGACAATGGTGCGGCTGCAACCAGACCAAAGGAACCGACCAGCGTATTTAGGAGCTGGGATGAAACATACTTCAAATTAAGAATATCCATGATGGGTGTGCCCTGTCCAACAAAATACATCATCATAGAGAGATAGCTGCCCGAATAAGCGAGCATCAGCGTCGTAGTCATCGTGCCAAGAACGCTGCGTCCAACCTTCAGGCCGGATTTCATCAACTCCACGCGACGAATCGTCGGCTTATGATAGCAGATTTCTTCCATAGAGACCGAAATATCCATGGACAGATCCATCAGTGCGCCGGAATTGGCGAGGAAAATCATGCCGATATACAGCAAGCGCGTATCGATCTGCATAGAGGACTGCGCAATCAGCGGAACCACATAAGGCACGTCGCCACCGTCCAGCTTCAGCATATAAGTGAGCACATACGCGGCGATACAGGTGACCAGCGTTCCGGCAAGGGAACCAAGCAGAGCCACCAGACACCGCTTGCTAAATCCGGCCACCAGTACGTCGATGATGACCGTCAGCACCGCAACCGTACAGAATGAGGCGAAGATCGGATCGATGCCTTTCAGAAGCAGCGGGATCAGCAGTTTCCAGATGATTACCGCGCTGGCGGCAAGGGAAACGATCGCACCACAGCCAACTACACCACCGAACACGATCAGCAACGCAGCCAGCAGGAACATGACGCCAGCTTCGATGCCCACACGATAATGGTCTACCAGCGTGACGATCAGCTTGCCTTCGTTTTGCTGCAACATTGCCCAGGCCGTTTCACCGGGCTGAAAGAGTTTGTCCTTGTCCAACGCCGAATTCAGATAATTATAGGAAGTAGATGTTTCTCCCGCATGATCGCCGCTCATTATTGTGATCTGGCAGGTTTGAACGCCGTTGTACACAATGCCGACAGCATCCAGCATGCTGTTATCCACGCTGTCGATGCGTACCTTTTCGCGGGGAAAGCTTCCGGTGATGTTTTCGTATTCGTTTGGGATCAGGCACAGCAACAGGCAGATCGCCATCATCACAAGGCAAATGATCCAATTCTTTCGGTTGTTATTTTGCTTCATAGCTGCGGCTCCTTAAAAAAACAGGTCATCCTCCATTTGGCGGATGACCTGCAGATGTTTGTGGTTATTCAGCAGTCAGATCCATGATTTCCATGGTGCGATCGAAGATATCGGTGTTGTCATACAGGCCGGAGAGCTTCTCTGCGCCAACGCCCATGGCGTATACGGGAATCTGCAGACCGGTGTGCGCGTAAGAGGTGTAGGACAGACCGGCCTTGTTGTTGATGATGTGGCTGATGGCCATGGAGAAGGGGTTATATCCACCATAGAGCAGCGCTTCTTCCTCGCCCATCTCGGAGGCATCCTTTACAGTTGCCCACTCGTAAGCGGTGCGCAGAGATTCGATCTCCGCTTCGGTCAGGCTCAGCGGCTGATCCGCCCTGGTGGTCAGGCCGTAGTACTCCTCAACAGTCTTCAGCGCATCCTCGAAAGAAGTGCCGTTCTCCTTCATCTCGGCGATAATCTCATCAAAGTTGGTGAAAGAGGTCTTCTGGTTGGCCAGATAGTCAAAGTGAGTGTCGTAGCCGGTGGTGGCAAAGCCAATGGTCATGCCGCCGGTCTCGTGGTCAGCGGTTACAATGATCAGCGTCTCGTCAGGATGCTCGGCAGCGAAGTCGATGGCAACCTGTACGGCATCAGACAGTGCAATGGTATCGTAGATGGAGGTAGCAGCGTCGTTGGCGTGGCCCGCCCAGTCAATCTTGCCGCCTTCGCACATCATGAAGAAGCCGTTTTCGTTGTCCAGAACGTTAATGCCGGAGCGCACGAAATCTGCCAGGGACAGGACATCCTCGCCGGCCTCAGCCTTCTGGATACGGTCGATCTCGTACAGGATGGAAGCGGAATCCTGCAGTACGGGGTTGGTGGCCAGTACGCGACCGGATTCAGCGTTCAGGGCGCGGACCTCTTCGGCGGTGGTGGTGATGGTCCAGCCGTTTTCGGCAGCCAGATCCAGCAGGTTGTCCTGAGTGCCGTCGCCATCCGGCTTCTTGGAGCCGCCGCCTGCCAGGTAATCCACAGTATCGCCGGTTACAGCCTGCAGAGCGATGTCATAATAATCGTTTCGGCTGGGCTGCTTGGCATAGTAGGCTGCCGGAGTGGCGTGATCCACAGAAACCGAGGAGATGACGCCAATCTTCTTGCCAGACTCCTTGGCATACTCGGTGATGAGCTTGAAGGGCGTGGTCAGGGTTTCGTCATAGTTGATGACGCCCGACAGGGTCTTCTCGCCGGAGGCCATAGAGGTGGCGGTGGATGCGGAATCCGGGCAGAAAGAGCTGCTGTCGTAGGTGGTTACCATACCAAGGTAGGGGAAGTTGGTAAAGGACAGGTCGGCAGGAACCGGAACTTCAGAATCGGGGTTCTGCAGCGTGCCGAGGTAATACTGGGTAGCTGCCACCTGCGGGTTGCCCATTCCGTCTCCGATGAACATGAATACGTACTTGGGAGCAGTTGCCGTTTCTTCTGCCATTGCGGAGATTCCGCTCAGCGCCAGAATGAAGACACAAATAAGAGCCAGTGTTTTTCTCAGTTTCATTTTCTTTTCTCCTTTATTTGATTTCGAGATCATTTTACGGCTATAAAGTCAGAATCGAATCTCAATAATGTCCTGATATTGCAAATCTTAGGAAAAAACGCAATCAGAAGAAAATCAAGAATTTGTAAGGAGAAAAATGACTCTAATCAATACGTCATGTCTTATAATGCTGTCCAGAGGTCTTGATTTTACTCAAGCTCTTCTTGCCAAGATGCCGGATGTGGAACAGCGTATGGTTAGAGCAACTTTCAGTATAAATTACAGATGCTGCTTTTCGAAATGTATAGCGGATAAATGTATTGCATTTTGCGCTGCGGAAAATTTCACTGAGGGAGAGATAAAATATATGGAAAAAGAAACGGCGGAGAGCAAGATAGTTTGTTCTCCGCCGTTTCGTCATTTTTGGTTTTTCGGAATAAAAAAGAATAACCCGACCGTTTCGCCAATCAGCAAAAGGTTCGGATTATTCTGGTTTGGTGCGGGAAACAGGACTTGAACCTGCATGTCCGGATGAACACATGAACCTGAATCATGCGCGTCTGCCAATTCCGCCATTCCCGCGAACAGGAGATATTATATCACATATTGTCGGAAAAGGGAAGGGCTAATCGGGAATATATGCGAAATTTTTTATGCGGGTGACAGATAAAAAGATCACCCCGGAGCAGGGCTGCTCAGGGGTGATCTCGGAATTACTTCTTGATATTCTTGGGCTGATAGGATACTTCGTTTATGGAATACACGGTGATGAAGGCGGTGGGATCGGTCTTCTTCATGTAGTCCATAAGGCGTTTGTATTCGTTATTGTCAACGATGGCGATTATCTCCTTGTGCATGGTGCGGTCGTATGCGCCCATGCTTTCGTAGATGGTGGCGCCGCTCTTCAGATCGTGAAGGATCCACTGGGTGATCTCCTCATATTTTGCGGAGAGGATGCACACCCTGCGCTTGATGTTCATGCCGAAGATGAAGTGGTCGATAGCCAGGCCGCCCAGGTAGGTGCCCGCAAGGGAGAGCACGACGGTCTTCGCATCGTAACAGAAGGATGCGGAGAGTGCCACCAGCATGCCGGAAAGGGACATGGCCTTGCCCAGATCCATGCGCAGATACTTGTTCATCAGTTTGGAAACGATGTCAAGTCCGCCGGAGGAGGCATTTGCGGAGAACAGCATTGCCAGACCAACGCCGACCAGCAGGATGTAGCATACCATATCCTGGAAGGGGTCGCCGGTGATGGACTGCACGTTGGGGAAGGCAACTTCATACACGCGCATTACTGCGGGCAGCAGTATGGAGGTGTAGATGGTCTTCGCGCCGAATTCCGGACCGATGAGCAGGAAGCCGATTATCAGCAGCACTGCGTTGAGGATGAAGGTGATGGCGGATATGGGCAGGGGTACGAATTCGCTGATTACCATCGCCAGAGCGGATGCGCTGCCGACCGCCAGATTGCTGGGCAGCATGAAGAAGTATACGGCGGCTGCGGCGATGGCAGTGCCGATGGATATAACGGCTATCTCCTTGAGATTGCGGAGAGTCAGAAGGCCGGTGAGTTTTTTCATTCGTAGGAGCCTCTCTTCGTGCATTTCGTAGTCATGCTATAAGTATAACTATTTTTGTGCATTATTTCAATTCATTATTTGTTGAGATTGAGGGTCTTACGTGCATTTGCGCGAAGTTCGTCCCTGTAGCGCTGGGATATCCTCTCAAAAGCGGCCTTCGTGGCGTACCATGTGCGCTCGGGTGCCTTGGCGCGGTAGTCCGTGGAATCGGAGCCGCGGAACCCCCAGCAGAAGATGGTGCGGGCGCCGGCATCGTAGAGCGCATCTGCGGCGGCGATTATCTCGTCTTCGTTTTCTGCGGGGTTGGAGAAGGTCTGCAGCCACAGATTGTGATCCTTGCCCACCTTCTCGCACAGCTCCAGATTGTGGCGGGTGCGGGTGTAGACATATTCGTAGACCGCCTCGTAGCCGCCTGTGCAGTTGCCCAGCCAGTAGGGGTCGGAGCCGATGTTATCCAGTTCGGGAGTGGTGCAGATGGTATCAAGATCAACGCCGTGGTCGGGCGCATTTTCGCCTTCGGCGAACATGACGCAGATGGAATTGTACATGCCCTTTGCCTTGGCGTATGCGGCAACGGTGCTGAAGTAATTGGTGATGGTCCATTTGCGGAATGCGTCTGTTTCGGTGGTTATTATGGCGGGCATGGGCTTTGCATAGCGCTCCTCGAAAAGACGGCGGCAGTTTTCGCAATGGCAGGTCTGCCTGCGCATGCCGTTTTCGCGCACATCGGCAAGGTGGGGTTCATCCCAGAATATCCTGCGGGCGCCGGCCTCGTATACCGCATCTATCCAATCCTTGGTAAACTGCACGAATGCGGGGCTGTTGTAGCACACGCGCACGGGATCGGGGGTGCCGTCGGAAAAGATCTGATGCGCTTCGGGATGGTAGGACAGGAAGTGGGATTTATCGCCGGGAGGGCCTCCCAGACCCCAGTTATCCGCCCATACATCGAGTCCGTATTCAAAGGTGGTATCGAATATGTCCTTCATGGTACGCCTGTTGCGGTCCAGGTCATTGTGGGAATAGGTATGCAGTACGGCGTTGAAGCCGGTGCCGGCAAGCTCGCGCATATCATCGCGCACATGGGTAAGCATGCGGTTTCCGTGGTAGGCGGCGCCTTTTACGAGTCCTGACATATGCGTATCTCCTTCTTGAGTGTTTTCAGGGTCTGTTTATCCAGATGGGGCTGGTCCAGCCTACGCGGCCGTCCTTCAGATGCACGCGCAGGTAGTAGAAGTCCGTGTCGTTCTCCTGCTTGTAATCCAGCATGAGGTACTCGGTCTTTTTAGTGAGCATGTATTCGCGGCAGTTTTTGATGAGGGTGACGTGGTCGATATCGCCGTCCGCCTCCACCTTGAAGTAGATGCTGCGGTCGCCGCCGTCGGTGAATTCCTCGCCCATGTAATGTCCGTTTATGCGGAAATCCATGCGTATCCTGCCGCCCATGAAGCAGTAGCAGCGGCGGGCCTTGATTGCTTCGAATATGGCTTCGGTGTTGTTTTCCCTGGCAAGTACGCCGGTGATGCCGGGATATTTGCCAAGACCTTCGATGCGCTCGTCTACCATGCCGTTGGTGAGGCTGTGGTCATCGGATGCGCCGATGCAGCCCATCCTTGCGCCGCGCTTCAGTGCATCGTGCCAGAAGCCGCCCTCGCACTGCATGGAATCAAACCAGTCAAACTGGGGGTTGCCCATGTATTCGGCGCTGTTGCCGCGGGAATAAAGCTGTATAAGGGGAGTGAACAGCTCTTCCGGCATAGTGCTGAGGTCCGCGCCTGCTTCGAGGTGATAGGTATCGTGGGGTATGGCGATGAGATCCTCGCGGGCAAGCATGGCCTTCATTTCCCCGGCGGTGAAATCGCCCGGCACTTCGCTGCCGATTACCGGGTCGGTGAAGTTTTTATGGTATACCACCATGTTGTTGTAATAGGGATAGCACTCTATTTCATAGGCGAGTATGGTGGAGAATTTGCCGGGGTCGTTGTATTTTATTGCGGCTTCGCGCAGTTCTTCGAATTTTTCGCCCAGCAGGGTCTCCTTGCCTACGCCGCCGTGGGTATGGTCGGTAAGGGTGCCGAAATCAAATTTTGCCACGTCGCGCAGGTGGCGGTAATATTCGTCGGGATCGGGTCTGCCGTCGGAAAGGCGGCTGTGTCCGTGCAGCTCGCCGAAGTAGATATTGTACTCGGGGGCTTCGGGGAAGAATTTGGTTATGTAGGCATAGAAATTTTTGACTATTTCGGCACGCTCTTCGGCGGGCACTTCACCCTGATACACCTGGTCGGTGATTACACGGCTGCGGTAAGGGGTGTCATATCTGCGGGCAAGCTTTCTTTCGGGGCTGAATCCGTCTGACATAGGCGATACCTCGCTTCGATGGTTTTTCTATATTATAACACAGGACCGGCCCATATGGGTCGGTCCCTTAATTTATTTGCGATTTTTCTCTGCGATGAACATGGCGGTCACGCGGCAGCAGCGCATATATGCATTTGTCACGAATTCTTCGGGGGTCATGCGGATGTATGCGTCGGATTCGTGTCTGCCGGGCTGTCCCTTGGGCTTCAGCTCGAACATGAGTATGTCATCAAAGCCGTATTTTGCCAGCTTGCGTGCAGCATCCTGCCAGTCGATTATGCCGTCGAAGGGCAGCAGGTGCAGATCGTCCAGACCGGTGAGCTCGCCGCCGAAATCGCGGGTGCCAAGGTTGTCGTTCAGGTGGGTGGCGATGAGCTTGGTACCGTGATGGGGTTCGGCAAGCAGGTCGCGGTGGGTGTAGCAGGCTTCGTGACCGGAATCCCAGCAATAGCCCACATTGGGGTCATCCTTGAAATGCTCCAGCAGCGCTGCCAGATATTCTTCGCCTTCGAGGTTTTCGATGGCTATCTTTACGCCCAGTCTGCGGGCTTCTTCAACGAGAATGCCGTAATTTTTGAGACCCAGCTCGGTGGGTTCGTGCAGGTCGAAGCCGTAGAAGGAGTGCAGTATCATTATCGGGATGTTGTTTGCAGCGCAGTCACGCAGACATTCGGTGAAGATACGCAGGTGCTCTTCGGTGGTCTCGTGCTGATACCACAGCCAGCGCGCGCCGTCGCCGGAAGGTGCGTGGAGGGACTGGAATATCATGCCCTCTTCATCGGCGGTCTTTTTGAGGGAAGCTATATCCATGCCGGGTTCCCAGTATGCGAAAAATCCCTCAAAACCGGTCTGCTTGAAAAGACGTATCTGGTCGGCGAAAGGAATGCCGATATCCTTATGCAATGCCATGCCCAGTTTGCATCCGTACATTGTGTTGCCTCCTCGGTGGTTTATTGTATGCCCTGCCTGCGCTCCTCGCGGCAGAACATTGCCATGAGGGCGGTGGCTGCGGCGAATGCGGCAAATCCGAATACGAAGGGCAGCTTGGCGTTTATCTCATAGATAAAGCCGGCAAGAGCGGAGCCGAATATGCTGCCGAAGGATTTTACTGCGTTGAAGGAACCCATTACCAGGTTGCTGTCGCTGCCCTTGCCGAGGGTCGCCACGCGATTCTGCGCCAGCGGCAGGGAGATGAAGTAAAACGCGAAGAACACCACGTTCACGGCGATGAAGGGGATAAGATTGGAGAAGACGATTACTCCGATCATCGAAGCGGCGCAGATGCACATGACGCCCACCATATAGCGGGACGTGGAGGGCTTTTTCAGTATCCACATGCATATGGTGCCGTTAGCCACGAGGGATATAACGCCGAGAGCGGCCTTTATGATTCCGTTGTAGCCGGAGGTAAGGCCGAACTGATCGCGCAGATAGTAGTTGAAGCACTGCTCGAAGGCGATGTAGCCCAGATTGGCAAGTCCGTAGGAAATGAACAGGAATGCCAGCAGCTTCGTCATGAAACGGCGGCACTGCACGATGGCGGCGAAGGGATTGCATTCCCTTACGAGCTGCTTTCCGGTGAGGGTGCGGATATCCTGCTGCCTGTCATCGCGGCATCCGAAGTAATGCAGCAGGGAAGTCGCGATGAGCGTAGCCACCTGCAGCCATACGGAATAATATACGTTCAGTTCGCCCACCATGCCGCCTATGAAATAACCGAAGGATGATGAGACGGCGGTCACTGTAGCGTTTATAGCAAGGTTTCTGCCGCGGTTTTCGTCGGTGGACAGGTTTACTGTATATGTCATGAAAACCACGTAGGAACCGCCGCAGAAGGCTCCTGCGAACATTCGGGCGAGCAGGAACTGCATTTCGGTCTGTGCAAGGCCGAAGAATACCTGTCCCAGGGCGTAGCCTGCGCCGCAGATAAGCATTGCGGTCTTGCTGGATATATAGCCTGCCATTTTGCCCCAGAAGGGTGAGAACAGGAAGTTGAAAGCCATCATGGCGGCAAGCGCCAGACCGAACATGTAGTCGTTCAGGTTCAGGTTCTGAATGATGGTGGGGGTTACGGGATGTACGAAGTTTGCCGCCATGTTGAAGATGAACATAACGACGAAGAAATACGTCATCCTGCTGCTTTGCTGTTTCACATTTATTTCTCCTGTAGATTTGTCAGCTGATATTATAGCAGAATATTATGCGCCTTTGTGGATGCGTCCGTAAATTCTGCAAAAGTACGCGTTACCGGCGCATTTCCGCCAGCTGACGATAGTTGATAAGCTTTATGCCGTGGGCTTCGATGTGCTGCTTCGTATTCGGGTCACTCATTACGCGGTGCTCCCATACGCGGCGGTGCCACGGACCGACAGCCGCCTTCAGCTCGTCGCTTTCATGGGCGGGGTGCAGGTAAGTTTCGGTAACGCCCTCCGGAATATTCGCATACAGGTCGTAGAGATATTCGCGGAAGGTCTCGTAATCATTGTCCTGAGGACCGCTCCATTCATTGGGGATGAGGTGGTCGGGCAGCACTACGCCGTTTGCCTTGCAGAATTCGATCACCTGACCTGCGGCGGCGATGGTCTCCTCTGCGGCGGTACCGATGCCGAGCATTGTGTTATTGAAATCTACCTGTGCGATAGAGGCGGGCAGGCGGAAAGGCAGCTTATGCTCGGCGGCGATGGCGATGGTGGTCGTGAGAAGCTCCCAGCGACCTGTAGCGATGCCGTAGAGAGAACCCATGTGATTGTCCATGTGCGAAGGATTGACCATTCCAAGGGCCTTGCAGCGCGCTATCTGAGCATATATCTCCTGCGCTACCTGCTTTATGTCGGCGTGTTTTTCTACGTCTGCCACCGGATGCCACATATAGCCCTCTTCATCGCGCAGAGAAGAGGTGTCGCCCTGACTGACGGGCGCCCAGCGGCAGGTGCTCCATTCACAGGTGAAGGTAAGGTGTACGCCTATTGCCAATTCGGGATTCTGTGCGGCAAAGCGGCAGGCTTCGGGGGCCCATGCACAGCAGGGCATGACGGTTGATGAGGTGAGGGGGCTTTCGGGATTTTTCAGCAGTTCCATGACAGCGGTGTTCGCGCTGTGAAAGGAACCGAAATCGTCAGCATTTATCATGAGATATCTGGACATGGCTTTTACCTCCGATGCGGAATTATAAGTAAAAGCCTCAAGTCTTTCGACTTGAGGCTTTGGTGCGGGAAACAGGACTTGAACCTGCATGTCCGAATGAACACATGAACCTGAATCATGCGCGTCTGCCAATTCCGCCATTCCCGCAGAATGCCTTTCGCTGGAGTCCAGTGAAAGGACTTTGGTGGGCAGGGGTGGATTCGAACCACCGAAGTCTGTGACGGCAGATTTACAGTCTGCTCCCTTTGGCCACTCGGGAACCTACCCATATTAAGTTGTAAGCAATAGAATGGAGCTGGCGAAGGGACTTGAACCCGCAACCTGCTGATTACAAATCAGCTGCTCTGCCAATTGAGCTACGCCAGCATCTGTACCGTTGCTCTCTTGGTTTGTTCTATTGCGTCGGCAACGAAATGTATTATATACCATTGCGGTACAAATGTCAACACCTTTTTTCAAATTTCTTTGAATTATTTTTCAAGGGCGGTTTTTTCGCAAAAAACAGGGGTTTTTGAGCGTTTTCGGCGGTTTTATCATACAAAAAGATTCTGATGTGTATAACAGATGCGTGGCTTTACGGTGCGATATTTTGCCGGAAATTGCTGCTGCGGCAAAATATATCAGGTAATTTTATTCCTGTTCATTGAAAAAATTTTTAGCAAGGAGAAATATTTTTTCGGAAGTGATGAAAACAATGCATAAAAAGGACCCCCGCATAAGCGGGGGTCCGGAAACTATATATTAGAATTTATGTCCTGGCAAAAATTCAGATATTAGTTTTTAGGTTCTGCATTAATTAATTAGTGCAGATGCTCCTCGGGGTTGTTGTAGAACATCTGGGGGATTGCGAAGTCCCAGGAGATGCCGATACCGCCGGTGGGAACGTTTGCGATGTCATCGTTGATGATAACGCACTGCTGGATCTTCTG
>JAZRPZ010000025.1:0-44564 GCA_045649485.1 Clostridia bacterium | reverse complement strand
GCTTGGCCTCCGACTTCATTGTGATGCGTCCTTTTTGTGTGTCGTGTTATGCTGCTGAGCGGACTATGCTTTCGTTAGCGCAGACCGAAGTTTTCGAGAACGTAGTCCATATCCTTATCGCCGCGGCCGGAGAGGCAGATGAGGATGGAGCCCTTACCCATCTTCTTTGCCAGCTTCATGCCGTATGCAACTGCGTGAGAGCTTTCGATTGCGGGTATAATACCTTCCATGCGGGAAAGCTTGAAGAATGCGTCGATGGTCTCTTCGTCATTTACAACATCATACTTTACCCTGCCCAGGTCGTGCAGGAATGCGTGTTCGGGGCCGGAGGAAGGATAATCCAAACCGCTTGCCACGGAATAAACGGGAGCAGGATCGCCGTTTTCGTCCTTCAGCATGATGCTGTTGAAACCATGCATGATGCCCTCGGTGCCGTACTTGAGGCTGGCGGCGTGGTCGCCCAGCTTTTCACCGCGGCCCAGAGGTTCTACGCCGTAGATATCAACGGGATCGTTGAGGAAACCGGAGAACATACCCATTGCATTGGAGCCGCCGCCCACGCAGGCTACAACGGCGTCCGGCAGTTCGCCGGTCATCTCAAGGAACTGAGAACGGGCTTCGATGCCCACAACGCTCTGGAAATCGCGAACCATCATGGGGAAAGGATGAGGACCAAGCACGGAGCCGATGCAATAGATGGCGTCCTTATACTCATTGGCGTATGCGGAGAAGGCAGCGTCGACCGCCTCCTTCAGGGTTGCAAGACCTTCCTTTACCGGAACAACGTTCGCGCCCAGTATCTTCATGCGCGCTACGTTGGGAGCCTGCTTTGCGATGTCGACCTCGCCCATATAGATATCACACTCAAGGCCGAAATATGCGGCGGCAGTAGCCAGCGCAACGCCGTGCTGGCCGGCGCCGGTCTCGGCGATAACCTTCTTCTTGCCCATGTACTTGGCAAGCAGCGCCTCGCCCATGCAGTGGTTAAGCTTATGAGCGCCGGTGTGGTTAAGGTCTTCACGCTTTACATACAGCTGCACATTGCCCAGAGAGCCGGACAGGCGCTCCAGATAGGACACGGGAGTAGGTCTGCCCTGGAATTCCCTGCGGATGCGGCGCAGTTCGCTGATGAACTTGCTGGACTTGCAGATGGTGAAATAAGCCTCGGTGATCTCCTCCATCGCCTGCTTCAGCTCTGCGGAGATATAGCAGCCGCCGTACTTGCCGAAATAGCCGTTTTCATCGGGATAATTTTTGAAATAGGTATCGAAATCTACGTTATTGAACTTCACTTTGATTTCCTCCAATGTAATAAATAAAGCCCCTGACAGAGATAATCCTCCTGTCAGGGGCGAATAAACATATCCGCGGCGCCACCCTGTTTCACGGTATTGAGCCGTGCGCTTGCGGGATACCTGCATATCCCCGGCAACTTACGTATGCCCACACGTTGCATTATACTCTGCCGAAGCATTTCATTGCACCCTCCGCGGTCCATTTGACGAACTGTTTCATACCCGACTCTCAGCATCACGGGCTCTCTGTGATGGCATAATCGCCGTTATCTCCGCATCAACGGTTTAAAATATCAAATTACAGGTATAATACCACATTAACTGTTCTCTGTCAATAATTATACAACATATACATTATTTCCCTGCAAATATGTTGAATAAGTAGTGCTACATGCCTTCCGGTATGCCAGGGATAAACGCTGCTTGATCTGCATTATTCAACTACAAATACTATATAATACGCCGTACCGTTGGTCTTTATATAATTTGCAATGTAATCCCGTGCCTTTTTATACTCCGCTATGTTTCACCTCTAAATCATCGAAAAATCACTCTATCTATATTGGCATGCAGTCCCAAGCAATAAAAAAGAGCCCCCGAAATAAATCGGGGACTCTGATGAAGCAATTATGCTATTAGCAGCACTTGTTGCCCAGTACCTTCTTGGCGGTGGCTGCAACGTTTTCTGCGGTGAAGCCGAACTCCTTGAACAGTACCTTGTAGGGAGCGGAAGCGCCGAAGTGATCCAGACCGATAACCTCTCCGTCCAGACCAACGTACTTGTGCCAGCCGAAGGTAGCAGCGGCCTCAACAGCAACGCGGGCGCGAACAGCCTTGGGCATTACGGACTCCTTGTACTCCTCGGACTGAGCCTCGAACAGCTCGAAGGAAGGCATGGAGATGACGCGGGCGTCGATACCCTCGGCCTTCAGAGCAGCCTGAGCCTCAACGCACTGCTCGACTTCGGAACCGGAAGCCATCAGCAGGCAGTCGGGGGTAGCCTTCTCGGAATCGGAGATGATGTAGCCTCCCTTGAGAGCGTCCTTGCCGGACTTCTCGTACAGGGGCAGATCCTGACGGGTCAGAACCAGAGCAACGGGATGGTTCTCGGTCATTGCAGCAACCCAACCGGCGGCAACTTCCTTGCTGTCAGCAGGACGGAAGACGATGAGGCCGGGGATGGAGCGCAGGCCAGCCAGATGCTCGGTGGGCTGATGGGTGGGGCCGTCTTCGCCAACGCCGATGGAGTCGTGGGTCAGAACGTAGGGCACGCCCAGGTTCATGATGGAGGACATACGCATTGCATTCTTCATGTAGTCAGAGAATACGAAGAAGGTTGCGCAGTAGGGACGTACGCCGCCGTGCAGCTTCATGCCGTTGCAGATAGCAGCCATGGCGTGCTCGCGAACGCCGAAGTGCATGTTGGCGCCGCAGGGAGTCTCAGCAGAGAAGTCGCCCTTGCCCTTCATGTTGGTCTTGTTGGAGGGAGCCAGGTCAGCGGAGCCGCCGATCATGTTGGGGATGCGCTCAGCCAGGCGGTTGATGATAACGCCGGAAGAGTTACGGGTAGCGGACTTGCCTTCGAATGCCCAGAAGTCCTCGTCGTTCATGAGGTCAACAGGCAGCTCGTCGGAGAACCACTTCTCCCACTCGGCCTTCATCTCGGGATATGCATTGAAGTAAGCTTCCAGCTTCTCGTTCCATGCAGCCTGAGCAGCGGCGCCCTTAGCGGCGGTAGCAGCGGTGTCTTCGTAAACCTCGGCGGGTACTGCGAAAGGCTCGGTGCAGGGCCAGCCCAGTGCCTTCTTGGTGGCTTCCAGGTTGTCTGCGCCCAGAGGTTCGCCGTGAGAAGAAGCCATGCCCTGCTTGGGAGAGCCGAAACCGATGTCGGTGTGGCAAACGATCAGGGTGGGCATGTCGGACTTCTTGGCCAGGGTGATAGCAGCGTTTACGTTCAGAGCGCAGTTAGCGTCTGCAACATCGATAACGTTCCAGCCATATGCACGGAAGCGAGCGGGAACATCCTCGGTGAAAGCGATGTCGGTGTCGCCTTCGATGGAGATCTCGTTGTCATCGTACAGAGCGATCAGCTTGTTCAGCTTGAGGGTGCCTGCCAGAGAGCATGCTTCGTGAGAGATGCCTTCCATCATGCAGCCGTCGCCCAGGATGCAGTAGGTGTAGTGGTCGACTACGTTGTAGCCTTCCTTGTTGAACTTAGCAGCCAGATGCTTTTCAGCAATAGCCATACCAACAGCGTTGGCAATACCCTGACCCAGAGGACCGGTGGTGGTCTCTACGCCGGTGGTGTGCATGTACTCGGGATGACCGGGGGTCTTGGAGCCGTACTGACGGAACTGCTTCAGATCCTCGATGGTCAGGCCGTAGCCGTACAGGTGCAGCAGGGAGTACATCAGCATGGAGCCGTGGCCGGAGGACAGAACGAAGCGGTCACGATCGATCCACTTAGGATCTGCGGGATTGTGCTTCATCTGGTTTCCCCAAACAGCGTATGCCATAGCGGCAGCGCCCATGGGCATGCCGGGATGGCCGGAGTTTGCCTTCTGAACGGCTTCAGCGGACAGGATACGAATGGCATTAACAACCAACTTGTTCATTTCAAACATCTCCTTAGCATTTTGCCATAAAATGGTGACTATATTATATCACATATTGGCTTATTTACAAATACGTTTTTCCCAATCTTTTCAAAACATTGCTCAGTTAATAGCATCTTCAATGGGAGTAATGTCAAGTTCGCACTCGGTTTCCACCAAAAGCTTGCGGAATTCGGTAAGCATCCACTTGATTCCGCCCTCAACATCACTCTCGGCATTGAGTACCATCACCGCCGGATCGTGTACGGACATGCGCAGCTGGATCCAGGCATTCTCCACTCCGCCCTCGAGATTAAACAATATTCTTACGCCTTCACGGCTGTCGGTGGCAAGACGCCATTCGGGATTCGCGAGAGTATTGGAAAGTACAACCTCGATGATATCGCGCGCGGCCTGCTTGATGTCATCAGAATCCATCCTGAATCTTATTTCGGTGGATTCGACAGGCTCGCTCAGGTCGCCGATCAGCATAGAGAGAGTCTTGTCGGACCGCTTGAGGTCATAAGCATAGCACACCAGCAGCGTTGCAAGATACATGCCGTCATCAAGGAAATCATTGTCCCTGAATGCGGCGTGACCGCTGGTCTCGATCGCCAGAGGGCAGTCTATCCCCTCTCCCACCAGCCTGCGGGCTTCTTCTATCACATTACGGTTGCCGCGCTTGAAGCGGTAATGCACACCGCCCCATTCGTTTATAAATCTGGTAAGACCGGAAGATGTAACAGAATCGGTAACAATCGTAGCGCCGGGCTGATCGTCAAGCAGCTTTGCGCTGAGCAGCGCAATGAGACGGTTGCCGGTAATTATGGTGCCGTTTCCGTCAACTATTGCCGCTCTTTCGCAATCCGCATCAAACATAACGCCCAGGTCGGCTTCTTCTTCCACTACCTTCTTCGCCAGCGCTTCCAGAGCACCGGGTGCAGCGATATCGGGCGCATGGTCGGGATAGCGGCCGTCAGGCTGCTGATTGTAGCTGCCGGTTACATCAACACCGAGCTCCTCAAGGAAGCCAGTGAAGGCACCGCCTGCGCCGTTGGAGGCGTCTACGATAACATGCAGGCCGATAAGCGGACGCAGGGCATCATCCTGCAGGAATTCGCGGGCGCACGCACCGAGATATTCAATATAGGGCTCCATGGGACGTTCGTAAGAAACGAGACGCTCAGGCAGACGCAGCTGCAGCGCCGCTTCTATCATAGCGGCTATCTCTTCACCATCGGGCGCATCGGTACGCGCGCCCAGCTTGAATCCGTTAACATTTCCCGGAAGATGACCGCCTGTTACCATGACGGCGCCATCAGCCCTGCGGAGATCGCGATTCAAAGTCATGAATACCGCAGGCGAAGCGCTTACGCCGCAGTCAAGTATATCACAGTCTGCAGCCGCAAAGCCTTTTATAATAGCCTTGGAAAGCCTTCTGCCCGAAGCACGGGAATCGCGGCCCACGGCAATTGTGAGCAGGTCTGTAGTAGTATCAAGTTCTTTTGCAAGCCACTGGGCAAATGCATAACCGAATTTTGCGGCGAACTCGTCGGTAAGGTCCTCGTCGCAGCCGCGTATTCCGGTACCGCTCAGCAGTTTTCTCCAGTCAGAAATCATTCTTCTTCTCCTTCATCAGGGGCGATATTGCAGAAATATCTGTACATGGGGATCAGCTTCTCATATCCGGCGATTATCTCATTCACCAGTTCGTGAGACTTAAGAAGATTGAAATCCTTTATCTCACGCTCAACATAGAAGCCCTTTAGATTATACCACACTCGGGCCTCTTCGGGAATGCTTTCCGGAATTTTCATGCGCTTGTAGGACTTGGGATAAAGCGTATAATGCTTTTTCACCTCGTCCCAAATCTCAAGAAATGTTCCGGGATCATTCGTAAGATCGTTTCTCAGCGCATTCATCAGGGGCCTGTTCTCATCATAGAAGCCCATTCCGTATGCTCCGCCGGTTGCACTTATCTCGAAATAAATGCCCACAGCGGTGCCGTTTCGCTCACCTGGCTTTTTGAAACCAAGCCAGATATGATCACGGTAGGGCGACTTATCGTTTGAAAAACGGATATCTCTGTTGATGCGTGATACAACCTTGTTGGGACGACGTTCAAGGTCGTCATCCATCTTTTCAATAACATCAGAAAGCGCGGCTGCAAGTTCTATGCAAGGCTTGCGCACGGCGCGCATGTACCAATCGTGATTGGAATGGAAGAATTCCATGTTGTTATTGAATTTTATTGCCATGAAAAACTCAAAGGTCTCATCGGTAAATCCCTGAAACATGTATACCTCCGGGCATTACGGTCATTATTTCGGGTTCTTTATGCTGCGGGAATGTTCCTTGCGACGCTGTTTGCCCAGCATCTGCTGGCGCAGCTTGCGCTCTCTGCGCTCGCGGTCATGGCTTACTATAAGCAGGATTATGAGCACCAGCAGAATAAAGCCGCCTGCGCCTATCATCCAATAGTAGAATCCTTCACTGCGTATCTCGTAAACCTCGGCAGACTTATCGCCGTCGTTTTGCACAGGTTCTTCGCCATCGGCTGCAATCACTATGCTTACCGGCTCGCTTTCGCAGATAACCGTGCTGCCGTCTGCGGCGGTATAAGTAATGCTGAATACGTATTCCGTATCATCATCTACTTCTACAAGCAGTGAGGTAACAGTCGGGTCACCTGCAGGAACAAATTCAAACCTGTGAAGTTCACCCAGCGCTGCCTCGGAAAGTACAACATCTCTGGCAGTGGTATTTCCGCTGTTGACTATTGCAA
This sequence comes from Clostridia bacterium, assembly GCA_045649485.1. Lineage (GTDB taxonomy): Bacteria > Bacillota > Clostridia > Christensenellales > Aristaeellaceae > RUG11247. Next base: position 37,890 of record JAZRPZ010000025.1, on the reverse strand, counting down.
CAGAAATGCGAGCGCTGCCCTTGCGCTTTATTTTTGGCGTCTGCACATTGGCCGTTATACTGAGGTCGCTGTGCGCAAATTCACCGTCAAGCTTAAGCGCTGTGGTGCCGGAATACTCCGTAACATATTCACCCGCTGTATTTATACCCTCAATGCGCACTCTGTAATCAGCTATGCCGCGCACCGGCCAGCTGCAGGTAATCGTCGCCGTCTCCCCTGCATTGACAGATATGGTATCAGCTATTATGGTATTGTTCACATCATCGAACACAGTGACATCAGTCAGTCCCGCGCCTTCTGCCGCGATAGTCACAACACCGTTTACAACATCACCGTAAGCCGCAGACTGTCTGTCAAGGGTAAGGCCGACCGATACCGAAGACTCGACCACGCTTATCTCCGCATCATCAAGGCTTATCTGATAGATTTCCTCACTGACAGAGGGTGCTCCGAAGCTGACCTTCGCAGCGGAAGAAACTCCTTTAGTGATCGATATCCTGTTGGTGAATATCTTGGTTTCGCCGGGATTCAGCGTTTCTGCGTGACCTGTAAAACTGCCCAGTTCATCCTGTACTTTTACATTCACAAGGGGTACATTTCCGGTATTCTTCACCCTGTAAGTTATCATTACGACAGTATCCGCGGACACCTGACGGGATGATATCTGCCTTGTGAATTCTGCATCTGCTTCAGGTTCCGTGCGGGTCACCTGTGCAGCAACCGTGTAAGTGACGTCCTCGCCGCCGCTTGAAATTATATCATCATGGCTGATAATGAAACTCAGCTTTCCGGCATCCAATTCAGCTTCCGAAACGGCATATGTACGCGAATACACCTGCGTCTCACCCGGAAGCAGCTGTCCGAGTGATTCGGAATGATGTCCGTCAGCCGATTCCAGATAAATATTTCCGGCAACAAACTGAGAATCATTTGTAATGGTGAATGCAAGGCTTACTTCACCGCTGCTTATCAATTCGTCCGGTGATACAGCAAGGCTTATATCCAGTATATGCCTCAAAGGCGGCACAGTCGGAGCAGTCTCAGATACGGCAATGCCCTGCGCACAGAAAAGTGCGCAGGCCATTGCAAGAATCAAAAGCTTTCTTACGGCTTTCATATCAGATTTTCTTTACTTCGTACTTCTCGCCGAAGGTCTCAACAGTTGCCTGCTTGATCTTCTGATCGAATACGGGCCTGTCCTGGAAGCCGGTCTTGGTCTCGGCTACATGGTCAACAGCCTCGATGCCCTCGATAACCTTGCCGAAAGCGGCATACTGGCCATCAAGATAAGGAGCATCTGCGTGCATTACGAAGAACTGGCTGCCTGCAGAGTTGGGAGACATGGCGCGGGCCATGGACAGAACGCCGCGGGTATGACGCAGGGGATTCTTAACGCCATTGGAAGCGAACTCACCCTTGATGGAGTAGCCGGGGCCACCCATGCCGGTGCCGGTGGGGTCGCCGCCCTGGATCATGAAGCCGGGGATTACGCGATGGAAGATCAGGCCGTTATAAAAGCCGGACTCAACCAGATTAACAAAGTTTGCAACGGTGTTGGGAGCGGTCTCGGGATAGAGTTCTGCCTTGAAAACGTCGCCGTTTTCCATTTCGATGGTTACAATGGGATTCTGCATTGTGTTTTTCCTCCTGAATATATTTTTGAAATTTATCACTGGATCTTCTCTGCGTTGTATTCAACGCCCTTGGTATCAACGGTAATGGATTCGATAACCACGTCGGTCAGGGGCTTATCGCTGGCATTGGTAGCCACTGCTGCGATAGTGTCTACGGTCTCGATGCCGGAGATAACTTCGCCGAAGGCGGCGTACTGACCGTCGAGATAATTCGCGTCTGCGTGCATGATGAAGAACTGGCTGCCTGCGGAATCGGGATCTCCGGAACGTGCCATGGAGATAACGCCGCGTGTGTGGGACAGGTCGTTCTGAACGTTATTGGAAGAGAACTCGCCCTTGATGGAGTAGCCGGGGCCTCCCATGCCGGTGCCGAGAGGATCGCCGCCCTGGATCATGAAGCCGGGGATAACGCGATGGAAGATCAGGCCATCGTAGTAGCCGGAAGCTGCCAGTTCAACAAAATTGGCAACAGTATTGGGCGCTACGGAGGGGAACAGCTGCAGCACGATCTGGCTGCCATCGGTCATGGTGATGGTAACGATGGGGTCGTTCTCGCGTGCAAATTCGGAAGTGCTGGCTGCTTCGATATCGGTGGCCACGTTGTTGTCGGTATTGCCGGCTGCGATCTCAGTATTATTCTTCTTGAAATCAATATTCGTGAGTGCGTAAATTGCACCAAATACAGCAATCACAGCAACAACCGCAACAACTGCGATGATGATGAGCTTCTTCATCTTCTGCTGTGCTTCGTATGCCTCGCGCTGCTTGCGGGTCATCTTGCTGGTATCAACGTTATTCTTCGCCATTTTTATCCTCCTCTATTATTACGGGGGTATAGTCAAATCCTTTTGTATCCACCCGTATAGTATCGATATGCACCTGCTCAAGCGGCCTTTGATGCACATCTACATGAACATTCGCAATGGAATCAAGTACGTCGAGCGTATCCTGATCCATCGCAAATCCGAATCCGGCATACTTTCCGTCATACTGCGGGTAGCTGCCCTGCAGTATGAAGAACTGACTGCCGGCCGAATCGTAGTCTTCCTGCCTTGCCATGGATATAGTGCCGCGGACATGGGATATGTCGTTGCCTTCAAATCCATTTTCGGCAAATTCGCCCTTTATGCGATACCCGGGAGTACCGGTGCCGTCTCCGGCATTGTCACCAGTCTGCACAAGGCATCCGGGCAGAACTCTGTAAAAAGGCAGACCATCGTAAAAGCCCGAATTGGCAAGCTTTACAAAGTTTGCAACGGTATTGGGCGCCTTTTGGACATACAGTTCAAACCGCATCTGCCTTCCGTCTTCAAGCGTAATGGTGGCAACGGGATTCGGAACATCGGCATACGGGCTTTTTCTGCCGCAGCCGGTTACTGCAAGCGCCATTATTACCAAAAGTACTGCCGTTATGATACGCCTCATCACTTTTTACCCTCTTCCGGAATGATGAGTTCAAGCTTGCGTCTGTACATCTCATCAACGCGTGCAATGTATTCTTCGATGTTCTTTACGTTGGGAGCTCGCTCAATGCGCCTCTCTCTGTCGAACACCCACTTGGAGATAGCGCCGGCACCCAGGGCCAGTACGCTTGCGGTCTCCTCCATGTTGCCGATGTTATAAAGGCATGCCTTGCCGGGCTTTGCGTAACCTACGTTCTCAAGGTTACCCGCCATGTACTTCTGACGATAGAGATAGTAAGGCTTCCAGCCGCCTTCGCCCAGCATTCTGCGCGCCTCATCGATCATCTTTTCGACATCGGCCTCATTTACCATAGTATGGCTGCCTTCATTCACATGAAGCTGCTCGTGAAGCTTGCTGGAACGCTTGATGGCCAGCGAATGCACGGTAACGGACTCGGGGTCGAGTTCAATGACCTTGGAAAGGGTATTCTTGAATGTCGCGATATCCTCACCGGGCAGACCTGCAATGAGATCCATATTGATGTCGGTGAAGCCCGCTTCCCTCGCCTGCCTGTAAGCACGGATAGTATCCTCTGCGGTATGGGCACGGCCCACGCGCTTCAGGGTCTCATCGGAGAAAGACTGGGGATTTACGGAGATTCGGGTTATTCCCCTGCTTCTGAGCATTGCCAGTTTCTCTTCGGTAATGGTATCGGGACGACCCGCTTCAACAGTCCATTCGATGGCGCCGGGGAATTCCTTCTGCGCCGCATCAATGATGCTTGCAAGTGCATCGCAGGGAATCGAAGTGGGAGTGCCGCCGCCGATATATGCGGCGCGCACGGTGCGTCCCGCACGGCGCATCATATCACCGCAGAGTGCAATTTCCTTAAGCAGCGCCTCTACATAAGGCGCAACCAGCTTGCCCTTTCCTATCTCGCCTGCGGAGAAAGAGCAATAGGAGCAGCGGGTAGTGCAGAAAGGAATGCCGATATAAAGATCAAACTGATCCTCCTCAACATCCCTGATTCCGCGCTGCATATCGCAGATCTCGCCGAGAAGTTCGGCACGGTCACGGGTGACGTCGTATTCCATCATCACCTTTGTGACAGCATTTCTGGTGGGCAGACCCTTTTCGATCTGCTCATACAGCAATCTGGTGGGACGGATACCGGTAAGAGAGCCCCAGGGCAACTGCGTGCCGGTCATCTGCTTGAGCAGACCGTACAGACCCATTTTGGCCATGCGCTTGCGCAGGCGCTTGTACACCAGCTGATTACCGGCCATTATCTGCTTGTGATAGGCATAGGTTTCATCTCCGCAGCCCCACAGATCGAAGTAATGTCCGCCGCCCTCTGCGCACTGACAGGTTATTTCAACTTCGCCTTCGGTCTCGCTGATCTCCACATCGCCCCAGAACAGGCGGATAACATCGCAGAGATCGTTGAAAAACACGGTAAGCGGAGTAGTAAGCTTTACGGATTTTACGGTCACCTTCCGTACCTCCTGCGTTCTTCAAGTATAGTAGTCATTTCGCCGTGACCCGGGTATACCTTTACATCATCCGGAAGGCTGAGGAGCATCCTGAGAGAAGCCATCAGCTTATGCATATCTCCGCCGGGCAGGTCATAGCGTCCGAATCCCGCTCTGAAGAGAGTATCTCCGGAAAACAGCACCTTTTCTTCCTCATTGTAAAGGCATACGCAACCCGGGGTATGTCCCGGAGTGTGCAGTACCCTGAAGCCGAATATCTCTTCGGGATAATCGCTGCGCACTATGTTTTCGGGCTGCGGCAGCATTGACGCATCCGGATTATAGGCGGAAAGCCTTGCATCAGTAAGCATTCCCCCATCAGCTTCATGGAGATATACATCGGCGCCGCTGTCCTTCTGAAGAGGCTCCGCACCAAGCATATGGTCGAAATGTCCGTGAGTGAGCAGTATAGCCTTGGGGACAGAGATCGCTCTTTTCAGCTTTGCAATATCGTCACCCGGGTCAATGACCAGCTCATCGTTTATCACATAGGCATTCGCGGCGTACATACCGCAGACAACTCGTTTGATATCCATCTTCAATTCCTCAGAAAAGCTTGCGGCTGTCCAGCAGTATTGTGGTGGGACCGTCATTTTCAAGCAGCACCTTCATATGTGTGCGGAAACGTCCCGTTTTGGTGGGTATGCCCTCTGCCAAAAGCTCGTCACGCAGTTTTTCTACGAGAGGCTCCGCGATATCGGGAGTCGCCGCATGAGAGAAGCTGGGCCTGCGGCCTTTGCGTGCATCTCCAAGCAGAGTGAACTGACTTACCAGCAGCACTTCACCGCCCACATCCTTGATGGAGAGGTTCAGCTTATCGTCCGCATCCTCAAAAATGCGCATTCCGGCGATCTTTCCGGCAATGAACTTCACATCTGCATCGCCGTCGCCTTCCTCGGAACCCACAAGCACCATGAATCCGGGGCCTATAGAGCTTACCGGCTCATCTCCCACGGTAACGGATGCGTGATTAACTTTCTGAATAACAATTCTCATATTTCCTCTTTCAGCATCAGTGGTTTACGCGGAATACTTCCACTATGTCGGGCTTATTCTGCAGATCGCGTATAACCTTATCCAGCTGCTGGGTATTTTTGATGGTGATAGTCATGTTTACTACCGCCATACCGCTTCTGTTCTTGATCTGATGGGCGCTGACCGCCTGTACATTTATATTCACGGAAGCAAAGTACAGCGCAAGTTCTGCCAGCAGACCGGAACGGTTGTAGACATTTATCCTTATATCTGCGTCGTAGGATCCGCCTTCCTGGCCTTCCCACTCGACATCTATCATGCGTTCTTTCTCAACACCGGAATCCTTCAGATTCTGACAGCTGGCCTTGTGTACGGAAACGCCGCGTCCGCGGGTAATATAGCCAACGATAGAATCGCCGGGCAGCGGTGTGCAGCAATGGGCAAAGCGTACAAGCATACCGCTTTCGCCCTTTACTATAACGCCGTTGGAACTGCTGGTAGGCACCTTTTTACGCTCTTCCGCATGCTGTTCAAAGCTGGGCAGCTTGAGTTCAGGCACCTCTGCCTTATGTTCCTTGCGGTATTCTTCAATAAGCCTGTTAACAGCCTGCACGGTGGAAAGTCCGCCGAAGCCCAGTGCCGAATACATATCCTCAAGGTCATGGAAGGTGTAGCGTTTGAACAGTACTTCAAGGTATTCGTTCTTCAGAAGCTGCGAAGGTGTATAACCCAGACGCTTCACTTCATGCTCGAACATTTCCTTGCCCTTGATTACGTTTTCTTCCTTACCTTCCCTCTTGAGCCATGCGCGTATCTTTGCCTTTGCCTCACTGGTCTTTACGATATTGAGCCAGTCACGGGACGGACCGCGTGAGGACTGCGAGGTCATTACCTCAACAAAATCACCTGTGTTGAGGGCAGTGGAAAGCGGCACTATACGACCATTTACCTTTGAACCGATGCAGCGGTTGCCAACAGCCGAATGGATGCGGTAAGCAAAATCCAGCGGAGTTGCGCCGGTGGGCAGGGTTACGACATCGCCCTTGGGAGTGAATACGAAAACCTCGTCAGCAAACAGGTCGAATTTCAGCAGCTCGCCGAAATCATTGGAATCGCTGGCTTCCTTCTGCCAATCAAGTATGCGTCTGAGCCAGGTAAGCTTATCATCCAGCGCACCTGCCTGAGAGCCTTCCTTATAGCGCCAATGGGCGGCTATACCGTATTCTGCGGTGCGGTGCATTTCGAAGGTACGAATCTGTACTTCGAAAGGCTTGCCCGCATTTACAACGGTGGTATGCAGCGACTGATACATATTTGCTTTGGGCACGGAGATATAATCCTTGAATCTGCCCGGCACCTGCGGCCACAGTGTGTGTACCACGCCCAGCGCGAAGTAGCAGTCCTGCAGTGTATTTACGATTACCCTTATGGCAATAAGATCGTTTATCTGGTCAAACGTCTTATTCTGGGTCTTCATCTTGCGATAAATAGAATAGAAGTGCTTGGGACGACCGTCGATTTCGCACTTTATTCCGGAGATTCTCAGCTGAGCGCTGAGCTGCTGGGTAACCTGCGCAATGAGCTTTTCGCGTTCGGCGCGCTTCATACCTACCTTCTGCACAAGGTCATAATATCCCTGAGGATCGATATAGCGCAGCGAAAGGTCTTCCAGTTCCCACTTTATGGTATAAACACCAAGGCGGTGTGCCAGCGGCGCATAGATATCCAGCGTTTCGCGGGCAATAGGCACCTGACGCTCAGGCTTCTGGGTCTTCAGGGTACGCATATTATGCAGCCTGTCGGCCAGCTTTATAAGAACCACGCGGATATCCTTCGCCATGGCAAGGAACATCTTGCGCAGCGTTTCTGCCTGCGCCTCCTCACGGGAAGAGAAATCCAATTTACGCAGCTTGGTAACGCCGTCAACAAGCAGAGCTACATCGGAGCCAAACTCCGCCTCTACGCTCTGCACGGTAACGCCGTCTATATCCTCTATGCAGTCATGCAGAAGACCTGCTGCGATAGTCGTAGCATCCAGCATAAGGTCTGTAAGAATAACGCTGACCGCAACGGGGTGCACGAAATAAGGTTCGCCGGAAAGACGTTTTTTGTCCTTGAACGCCTCCCTGCTGAAATCATAGGCACGGCGCACAAGGTCCATATCGTCATCGGGATGATAACGGCGAATTCGGTCAACAAGCTCATCCGATGAAATATAGGGAAGTGCCACATTATCGGAATTACTCAAGCGTCATACCTCCTTCAGTATCTGCGCGGCTCTGTAGGCTTTTGAAGACTCGGGGTCGAGTTTTCTGAATTCCCCCATCTCCAGCCTGCAGCCGCCGGTATTTACTACAAGTCCCATATCAATAAAAATAAGTATACATGCCATAAGGCACACGGCATCGAGTCCGCTTGCAGCTGCGGCAATTTCAGCATATCCCATAAGAGATTCTGCTTCGGCGCCGCCCGAAAGCATCTTCTTCACCGCCACATAGGCTTTGCGCAATTCCTCTATACCGGGCATATTCTTCAGCCATTCAGCCTTTGGAATATCGATCTGCACACAGCCTTCCGGTGCAGGAATTCCCGCATAGAAGATATTCTTGTATACATCCGGAATATCACCTTCCGGCATGATGCAGACTGCATTGAAAGCCCTGCGGTCATTGGGAAAACGGCCGGTGAATATATCGCAATTCTTTATGTCCCCGGCTGATTTTCTGTCTGCCGCAATTATAAGATTTCCCTGCACATTATGCGCCAGAATTTCGTTGAGTTCATCAATGCCGATGCGTTTGGCGTTTACGGTTGTATTTGGTCTATTATACAACACCTGTGTTAAGAATGACGCAAGAAATTCATTTTTATCGCCATTGCTGAGCCTCTCGGCACCGGGAACAGACTCTATTGTCTTGAACTCAATATCCACCGAGGTGCGCCCGTTGAACTCATTTATTTTTGGCACAAACACGGTTTCCACTTCATTTGTAAGCTCATCAAGGCGATGTCCTTCCCTCCACGCAACGCCGCGCAGATAGGTCGTGCCGTCTGTTACGCGCAGGCTGAGATGCGTACTGTCCTTTCCTATCCTGCGGCCTTCTGAAATCCTGACCCTGTTGTGGAAAAGCGGCGCGGGGTTGCCCATTCCGGTAGGTGCGAATGCTTCCATCAGCGTTACAAAGCGTGTATCCATTTCATTGAATGCGATATCCGTATCGTATTCGCTTACAGGAATATATGTTTCCGAAGGAATATTCTCTCTGAGATATTCGTCCAGTTCGTCTTTGAAAGCCTCAAGCTCACTGCGGTTTATGGTAAGTCCCGCTGCCTGCGAATGTCCGCCGAATTTCACCATTCTGTGAGCAACGGCAGTAAGCGCCTTGTGGATATCCACACCTTCAATGCTTCGGCAGGAACCAACGCCAACATCACCATTCATCGAAATGAGTATTGTGGGATAATGATACATCTCTACGATGCGCGATGCCGCAAGACCGATAACGCCGCTGTTCCAGCCCTCCCCTGCAATAACGATCGCGCGGTGTTTAATGAAATCAAAATTCTCCAGCTGCTTTACTGCGGCAGTGGATATTTCCGTCTCTATCTGTCTGCGCAGCTCATTTTCTGCATTCAGCTCAATTGCCGTCTCCCTTGCTTTCGCAGGTGTGTCGCTTATGAGCAATTCATATGCTCTCCGCGCGGAACCGAGTCTGCCGGATGCATTCAGTCTCGGGCCTATCTGAAAACCCAACATTCCGGAAGAAAACGGTTTATCCCCCATTCCCGCAACATCGCGCAGCGCGGCGATTCCCGGGCGGGGCGATCTGTTCATACTGTCCAGACCAAGTTTGGTTATGACCCTGTTTTCGCCCGTGAGCGTTACAAGATCGGCAACGGTGGCAAGCGCAGCGATGTCTATGTAATCCAGCGCGGCTTCCCTGCCTATCAGCGCCTCACAAAGCTTGAACGCAACTCCGCCGCCGCAGAGATAATGATCGGGATAATCGCCCACGAGAGGATTTATCACAGTTGTATCCGGCAATTTTTCACCGGGACGGTGATGGTCGGTTACTATGGTGGTAAGACCAAGTTCGTTCGCAATGTCTATAAGTTCAACGGAAGTAATGCCGCAGTCTACAGTAATCATGAGATCATAATTTTCGGCGACCTCACGCAGCGCGTTCTCGTTCAGACCATAGCCTTCCTCATGGCGGGACGGCAGATACACATCCATATCCGCACCCATGCGTCTGAGACAGAGCGTCATTATGGCGGACGCACTCACCCCGTCAACATCATAATCACCGTATACGCATATTCTCTTTTTGTTTTCTACGGCCTCTTTTATGATGCTCACGGCCTGAGTGACCCCGGGCAGCAGATGCGGGTCATTGAGCATATTCACATCGGGCTTAAGGAAGGCAGCCGCTTCCTCAGCCGAAGATATACCTCGCCTTACAAGCAGCCTGTAAAGCGCCTCCGGCATATCTGCAGGCCTTTCAAATCCCTGTCCCAGCTGTTCTTTCTGTCTGAATATGCGCATATCGCACCTCTGAAAAATTATTCGTTGTATAAATGCGAATTAGGAACCTCGCTGCTTTCGCAGCCAGATTCCTAATTCTTTTAAGTCATAGACCTATTAAGCCTTTTCAGCCTTCTTGGCAATGCGGTGATCTACCCATGCTGCCCATACCTGACCGCTCAGGAAGATGGAAGAGTAGGTACCGGCGATCATGCCGACGATCAGCGGGAATGCGAATTCGCGGATGGAATCCACACCGAAGATGTACAGGCAGACCAGAGTGATCATGGTGGTGATGGTGGTATTTGCAGTACGGCTCAGGGTCTGCTTTACGGACATCTCCACGATATCGATCTTCTTCATAGCGGTCTGACCGGGCTTCTTTGCGTTTTCGCGGATACGGTCAAACACGATGATGGTGTTGTTGATGGAGTAACCGACGATGGTCAGTACAGCCGCGATGAAGGGAGAGTTGGCCTGGAACATGAAGCCAAAGAATACCATGAATGCGCACATAATGAGCACGTCGTGGATCAGGGCGCCCAGAGCAACAACGCCGGAGTAGAAGTCAAAGCGGATGGCGATGTAGATCAGCATGCATACGAAAGCGATGACCAGTGCCTTAACAGCGTTGCTGATAAGATCCTTACCTGCGGTAGCGCTTACGTGATCGATGGTTACGAATACGAAATCGGGATACTTGCGTGCCATTTCAGTCTCGATCATGGAACGGACCTGAGTGGTCTGATCGTCGATGGAAACCAGAACGGTCATGCCGGTAACTGCTTCTTCTTCGTTTACCACAGCCAGCACAGCAACGTTATTTACAGAGTAGCCCTTCTCGTTGAGAGCAGTTTCAACAGCAGCTGCGGCAGCTTCTGCATCAAACTCGGTCTCGATGGCAAACTCGGCAACGTAGCCGCCTGCGAAAGCGGAATCATAGTCCATCTCGTTTACCATGATGTTGGTAACGTTATCAAAGCTTACGAAAGCTGCGCCGGGAACTGCAGTCTCAACAGCAGCAGTCAGATCGGTATCCAGCTCGGCAGTCTCATCGGTCAGGTCAAGACGGATCTGAAGATCGGTCAGACCATCCTCTTCGATGCCGGACTTGTCCATGTTCAGCATAGCGACTTCGGTCTCTTCCTCAGTCTCAACGGTCTCTTCGGCAACTTCCTCAGTAACCTCTTCGGTGGTCTCCTCAGTGGTCTCTTCGGTCAGCTCAGCTTCTTCGGCTGCCATTTCGGCACGCAGATTCTGAGAAGCCTCGGAAGGCTCGGTCTTGGTGATCTGATAATCGGTGTAACCTGCTGCCTCAAGGATGGTGGCTACATCATCAACATCAAAATTCTCGCCGACAGAATAGGTCAGCAGAGAGCCGCCGGTGAAGTCGATGCCCAGATTGATGCCTGCGCCGCAGATCTGCATGATCAGCGCAACAGCGATGATGATTCCGGAAACAGCCAGGAAGATACGGTTCTTACCGGTAAAAGTTCTCTTCATTTTGTGTATCCTCCTTTAGCGGGTATAGAGCCAGTTCTTCTTGAAGCCAAGTGCCACGAAAGCCTTCAGCAGCCAGCGGGTAACAACGGTAGCGGTGAAGAAGGACACAAGAACACTGATGAGCAGAGTCATTGCGAAGCCCTTGATGGAACCGGTGCCGAATACCAGCAGAACTACGGAAGCGATAACGGTGGTTACGTTGGAGTCAAGGATGGAAGAGAAAGCGTTCTTGAAGCCGAACTTAACAGCATTCTGCATGGTGCGGCCCAGCTTGACTTCCTCACGGAAACGCTCAAAGATGATAACATTGGCGTCAACAGCCATACCGATACCCAGCAGGATACCTGCGATGCCCTGCAGGGTCAGCTGTGCTTCGGTGAGAGCCAGCACGTAGAACACGATCAGGCAGTAGATAGCCAGCGCCATGCTTGCTGCGATGCCGGGCAGACGGTACATGATGATCATGAACAGAACTACCAGAGCCAGACCAACGATACCGGCGATAACTGCGCCGTCGATGGCTTCGAAGCCCAGGGTGGCGGAGATAGCACGGGTCTCAGACTCTTCGATATCCAGAGGCAGTGCGCCGGACTGGATCAGCATTACCAGATTGCTGGCTGCTTCCCAGCTCTCTTCAGCAGTCATATAGCTGAAGGAGATGCTGCCGGAACCGCCGGTAATAGCTTCGTTTACGGTGGGAGAAGAGATCATTTCACCATCCAGATAGATGCCGATGGTGCTGCCGATGCTGGCTGCGGTGGCAGCGGCAAAAGCGTCTGCGCCTACATCATCCAGCTTGAAAGCAACTTCGTAGAGCATAGTAACTTCGTTGGTGGTAACGAAGCACTCTTCGATGTTAGCGCCTTCGAGGATCACATTGCCGCTTGCATCGCGGAACTCCAGATGAGCGGGCTTACCGATGATCTCAACGACTTCCTGAGGATCTTCAACATCGGGGATCTCAACGCGGATAGCGTCATCACCCTGACGGGCAACAGTGGCCTCGGTGTAGCCGGCATTTGTCAGACGGGTACGCAGTGCGGCAACAGTGTTGTCCATCAGCGTATCGAAATTCTCAACAGAGGTGTCCTTGGCGATATATACAGTAGAAATACCGCCCTTAAGGTCAAGACCAAGGCTGATGGATTCGCCAACGGACTTAACCCTGTACTTGGTATCGCCGAGCTTCACACCGTTGATCGCAACAGATGCGACCAGCGCGATCAGTACAGCAACGACCGCAATTTTGATCAGGTTCTTGATTTTCATTCCGGATGTCCTCCCTGCTGTGGCACATTAATGCCACAATGCGTCTATCATAACAGTATTCTATTATATCTTAATATTTCACAGCAGTCAATGATTTACGGCAAAATCTGTGAATTCATGTTATTGAATTTATGAACAATTCGTGATATCATACAATGTATTAAGTTCGGAGGAGGCAATATAATATGAAGATCCTCTCTACCCCCCATGCACATACCACATACTGCGACGGAAAGCAATCTCCGGAAGAAATGGTGCTCACCGCAATAGAAAAGGGCTTTGTTTCTCTCGGTCTTTCCGAACATGGCGAACAGAGCATAGATTCCGGCTCTTCCCTCAAACATCATCAGGTAGAGCCCTACATCGCCGAAGTAAAACAGCTGCAGCAGAAATATGCGGACCGCATCCGCCTGTATCTGGGTATTGAACGCGATTACTATTCTCTCGCAAAGCGTGAGGATTACGAATATGTACTGGGTTCCTTCCATTACATGAAGAAGGACGGTGTGCTCTGCGCAGCCGACGGTCAGCCCGGTCCCATACACAATTTCAAGGCAGAGCAGTACGGCGGAGATGCCGCAAAGATGGTATCCGATTTCTACCTCGGCAGCGGTCAGTACGCCCTTGAATACCGTCCCGAAATCTTCGGTCATTTCGATCTTATCAAAAAGCACAACAAGCAGCATGAGATCTATGACCCCGAAAACAAGCATATCATCGACGCCGCTTTCCAGGCTCTCGATATGATAAAGGAATCCGGCGCACTGCTGGAAGTAAACACCGGCGGCATGGCACGCAGCGCACAGCCTACCGCTTATCCCGACCTTATCTATCTCAAGCGCTGGCATGAGATAGGCGGCCGGATAATCGTTGGCTCTGACTGCCACAATGCCCCCCAGCTCGACTATGCATTCGACGAGATGCCCGAATATCTGCGCGCCGCAGGGTTCACCACCGCATGGCGCCTTGGCGGCATCGGTCAGGATATGTTCGTTGAATTTGAACTCGATTGATAAAAATATAATCCCCCGTGCCTTTGGATGCACGGGGGATATTTTTATGATTTATTCGATTCTGATAAACGCAAAGCTGTCTGTCTTCATCGTAAGTTTGATACTGCCGATGTTATCCGCAGTAAACTCACATACCTTTTCGTGCATACGGCCGGCATCCGTCATGTATACTTCGCATTTACGTCTGCCCTGCAGACCGTTTATCTGCAGATCGCACTCGGTATCCTCACCATGATAGTTGGTAACGATGATACCGCCCGCATTTCCGTCGGTCGCAGCAAGGGTGTATATGCCGTCTCTGTCATCGGAAACCCGGACCTCGCTGCCGAGTCCGTAGAGATGACCGAAGGCAAGGAACTGATAGTACGGTTTTTCGGGATAATACTCATATTCGTTGAACAGACCGCAGAATTGGGCGCGATGCGGTTCCGCATCGTAATACATTGACTTGGAAAGCGCACTCTTCTGCATCATGGTATGCATAGCGGAAATAAACGCAGCACCCACATTGGTCTTGCGTATCCTGCCCTCACGCGGATGCCAGCATTCCATATAATTCCACTCGTCCAGTATGTTTTCGATGTGCCCGAGACCGTAAGTTTCAAGCGTTCTCTGTGCGCATTCTATTTCAAACTTTGCCCTTTCCACGGAAGTACCGTAGAAATGCCACGAGAAGAAATCGATTGGCGCTTTGGTTTCCTCGGCAGTAATATATTCAAAGAATCCCTTTATGAACTTGAGCGTATGATTGGGCTGTCCTGCACGTAACTTATCCGTGGGGATAGTGCTTGCACCCGCAGGTATCCCCTCCTCGCCCATTTCATAAAAGCCCGTGGAAGCAAAGCCGCCAATCTTCAGATGCGGGAAGCACTTTTTCAGATGATTCGCCGTTACTCTGTACAACTCATAATATTCTTCACTTGTTCCGCTCCAATTGGGATTATGGTCGGGCGCGCCTTCGGGCTCGTCCCAGATTTCCCAGTACTCGATACCCATATGATAGCCGTCTGCCCATCCCTCATTATAATGACGGATGATATGCTCGCATATCTCTGCCCATTTCTTGAAATCCTTCGGAACAAACGTATGGTTTCTGACGACCATACATTTATTTTCTATGGTCTCGCCCAACCTGTAGAATACCTGTGTTCCCGCTTCAAGTATTTTATTCAGATAGATATCGGTATTTTGGAAATTGTAGGATGCTGGGTCGTTGACATCTGCATCAAAATTCTTGAAAATGCAATGAATATTCACGAATTCACCGCTGCCCAACGTTCCTTCCGTATCGTGAAGCCTCGAATACGGAATGCGGGCGTTGCGGAATTCCTCAGTTTTATCAACAGTGAATCTGCTTGTAACGGGACCGTTGCCCACGCTGTGAATAGGTTTGATTTTTCCCTTAAGCTTATCAAATTCCACAGAAATGTTCATGACCGAATACCCTCCTTTTTCCGATGTACCGTTTGAGGAGAAAAACGTTTTGATATCAGATATTGAGAATCAGTCCGTCGTACGCTACTTCGTAGCCCCTTGCCTGAGTCCACTTTTCAAGCTCGGCATGAGGCGGAGTGCCTTCGTGGGAGATGTGGGTGGCATACACCTTGGTGCCCTTCATCTGCTTCATCCTTGCGGCGAAATCGGCGGTCTGATTTGCGTGCATGTGTCCGCCGCCGGGAGTGTCGGGACCGTAAGTCTGGTCGCAGGCGGCAACCGCGATATCGAATTCAAGGGATTCGATGAGCTGCCATGCCTTTTCGGTTACGAGAGGAGTATCGCAGGCGTACATGAATGCGGAATCGCCGCATTTAATAATGTACATAAGGGAATCGTCATTTACATCATGCGCGGATTCCACTGCGATTATCTCATATTCGCCGATATTGATCCTGTCGCCGTGCTTCATCAGCTTCAGGTCTACTCCCAGCCTGTCGCGCCATCCTTCCTCCATAAGGGTAGCTCCGCCCTCTTCCCTGTCCAGCTTTTCGGACATATGGACTGCGCACTTTTCGGAAGCACATACGGTCATGTGAGTAAGACCCTCGGTGGCGTAATCCGCCATACGGGTAATAAAATGACCTGCGTCGAAATGGTCGGAATGGGAATGGGTCTGCAGCAGGTATTCGATAGCTGCGGTGTCAAATCCGTATTCGAAAGACGCGTTCATCATATCGGGTCCCATATCGATAAGCAGTTTATCATCAATGAGTACGCTTGATCTGCGGCGCAGGTCCTTTCCTCCGCGCTTTCTGCCTTCTTTGCAGGCAGCGCAATTGCAGAATGCCAGCGGACAGGAAGTTGCCGCAGCCGTACCAATAAACATGATTTTCATCGTACAATCACCTCGCGAATATTATAGCATAATCATGATGTTTTTTATATTCACGTGTTGAAATTAACAATTTCATCTGATACAATAATATAAATAATTTTCATTGACGCCGGAGGTAAACGTGCATGAAGAAATACGTAATAGGTATTGACGTTGGTGGCACTAAAACTATGTACGGTGTCTTTGACGACAGAATGAACCTGGTCCGCGTGATACAGCGTTCCACCGACCAGGAATTCTCCGCCGAACAGATGATGGATCAGATGACCGCCCATGTAAATGAACTCATGCGCGGCGCAGGCATCACCGCAGATGAAGTGCGCGGCGTGGGTGCGGCTTTCCCCTCCCACATCGATTTCAACCGCGGCGTCATCATCGAGACCTGCGATATCCCTCAGCTCAATAATATCCCCGTACGCGAAATGCTTGAAAAGCGCCTTGGTCTTCCCGTTGTGATCGATAACGACTGCAACGTAAAGGCCCTTGCCGAACACCGCATCGGTGCCGGCCGCGGACACCGCGATATGATCTATGTTGATATATCCACCGGTATCGGCGGCGGTCTTGTGCTGAACGGCGATATCTACCGCGGCATCCACGGTGCTGCCGGCGAAATCGGTCATATGTTTGTTTCCGATTCTCTCGGCTATCCCTGCGGCTGCGGCGTTACCGGCTGCGTTCAGTCCATCTCTTCCGGTCCCAATATGGCCAAATATGCCATGAACCGTATCAAGGAAGGCGAAGAGAGCAGCATCATGCGCTACGCAGGCACTCTTTCCCGCATCGACATGGTCGCCGTCGGCAGAGCTTTCGCCGAAAACGATGCCCTGGCCACCGAGGTTGCCGAACGCGGCGCAGAATATCTGGGACGCATGTTCCAGTCTCTCTATCAGATATTCGATATCAATGTATTCGTATGCGGCGGCGGTGTTATGAAGCTGGGCGAGCGATTCAAGGACATGGTCATCGCTTCCTATCGCCGTTATTCCCAGATGGAGATGCGCTATCCCGCTCATTTCCTCCTTGCCGAGCTCGGTGACAATACCGGTATGATCGGCGCCGCACTGCTTGTTCCTTAAATACAGTATTTGAAACGTGTCGTGCTGAGCACGGCGCGTTTTTTGCAAGAATAGTAGAACACGGAGGTTCATAAAATGAAAAAGGTAATGCTTGGCCGAACCGGTCTCATGGTCACCCGCACCGCTATGGGCTGCCTGCCCATCCAGCGCGTTGATTTTGACACCGCCAAGGCCATACTGCGCCGCGCATATGAAGCCGGCATCAATTTCTTCGATACCGCCAATGCATATTCCGATTCCGAAAAGAAGATCGGCTATGCCCTTTCCGATGTTCGCGAGAATATCATCATCTCCACCAAATCCGGCGGCAAGACCGGTGCAGAGCTTACTGCACATGTTGAAAATTCTCTTATCAGCCTTAAGACCGATTACATCGACATTCTGCAGTTCCACAACGCAAATGACCTGCCTCAGCCCGGCGGCGCTGACGGACGTTATGATGCCGCAATGGCTCTCAAGGCAGCAGGCAAGGTCCGTCACATCGGAATCACCTGCCATTCCATGGAATCCGCATTCAAGGCAGTTGAATCCGGTCTTTACGAGACCCTGCAGTATCCCTTCAACCATCTTTCCACCGATAAAGAGATCGAACTCGTAAAGCTGTGTGCCGAAAAAAATGTAGGCTTCATCTGCATGAAGGGCATGAGCGGCGGTCTTATCTCCAATGCACGCATCCCCTTTGCTTTCATCCGTCAGTATGAAAACGCAGTGCCGATCTGGGGCGTACAGCGCATGAGCGAGATCGAAGAGTTCATCGAACTTGAGAATTCCTTTACCGAAATAACTGCCGAGATGCAGGAAGAGATCGCCAGGGATCGCGCAGAGCTGGCCGGTGCATTCTGCCGCAGCTGCGGATACTGCATGCCCTGCCCCGTCGGCATCCCGATCAACAATGCAAACCGCATGAAGGAGCTCATCACCCGTTCTCCCTACAAGAACTGGATAACTCCCGAATGGCGTGCAGGCATGGAAAAGATCGATGACTGCATCAATTGCGGCAAGTGCGCAACCAAGTGCCCCTACGGCCTCAAGCCCTATGAGACGCTTCCCGCACAGCTTAAGTTCTATCGTGAATTCTGCAAGGAGCATGCCGACGAGTTATGATCAATATAACCGACATACTCTCCCAGCATCCGGTCATCGCCGCTGTACGCACCCTTGAAGCAGCAAAGCGGGCCGCCGCAAGCAATGTTGCCGCCGTGTTCATACTCGGCGGCAGCATATTCACGCTGCCCGAAATCGTGAACACCGTGCATGCGGCAGGAAAATATGCTTTTGTGCATATCGATCTTGCCGAAGGTATCGGTCGCGATGACACTGCCGTGGAATGGTGCGCGAACATCGCAAAAGCCGATGGACTTATCTCTACCCGTCCGCAGCTTCTGAGGAAGGCATCCGAATTCGGCATGCTCACTATACAGAGGTTGTTTCTTATGGACTCAACTTCCTTCGAGCACGGTAAAAAGCTGCTGCGCAATACTCCCCCGGACATGGCCGAAGTATTGCCCGGCATTGCTCCAAAGGCCGTGCGTCAGCTTTGTCAGGCTCTTGAAAAGCCCGTTATAGCAGGCGGCATGATATCCGAAAAGAGCGAGATAATCGCTGCACTGGACGCCGGCGCGCTGGCTGTTTCGGTAAGCGATGAAAGCCTCTGGGATCTATGAACGCTTATGAAAGGATGTAATTAAAATAGATTTCTACATGCATTTGGGATGGCATCCGTATCCCGTGTGCGAACACATATCAATAAAAGGCGCCCCCCGCTTTATGCACGGAGTGCGCATAATGTTTGCTTCCGATATTCACATTCGCGAATACGCTTCCGACAAATATATTGCGGATATCGCGCATATGCTCGAATCTGAAAATGCTGATATGCTGATACTCAGCGGAGATTTCGGCGAAACCACGGATGATACCCGCAGATTTCTGGCAGCACTGGATTCTCAGAAATTCCCGCTGGGTATTTTCGGCTCTCCGGGGAACAATGATTCCGAAGCTTATGAAGGCGATTACACTCAACTTCGCCGCATATTCCCGGGAACATTTCTTTCAAACGAAGCAACCGCAATATGCGTGAACGGCGGCAATCTCCATATCGGCGGCACGGATGAGATCAAACACGGAACAAGCGACGCCGCACACTTACTTCCCCATGACGCTGAAGGATATTCCATACTGCTGTCCCACTTTCCGTGGCTGCCCGAAAAATTCACCGGTGCCCGTCCTGATCTGATGCTTTCGGGCCATACCCACGGAGGTCAGATATATCTCTTCGGCTTGAATGCGTACAGTATAGGATACGAAAAAGGCCTGGTATGCAAGGTACGCGGGCTGCATACACTAAAGGGCGGCACACAGCTTTTTATCTCTCCGGGCATTGGAGTAAGCAAGCTGCCGATACGTTTCGGTGCTCGTCCCAAGGTACATCTGCTGGAATTCATCTGACCGCGCATTTGTTAAGGAATAGGTCAATTTTTCTGTTGACAGATAGTCTGCACGGGGATATAATATTCACAGACAGAAAAACATCCTGTGTTGTGCGTCACGCTGATGCTTTTACCCACATATCACAAAAAGGATTCCGGGTCGGTTCGCAGCTGTCAAGCCTCCGTTTGCAGTGGAAGACAATAAGCGGCCGCAGGTCTCCGCCCTGCCGAGAGGCGGGTGATAAAGCAAAGGCGAACGGCATCTACGGGAACCTTCTTGGAAGTCCGCAAGGACTTCCGTTTTTTTATATAAAAAAATCCGGAGATACCCTCGCAGGGGTATCTCCGAAAAAATCTGTATCAAAGTCCGTTTACAGGGTCAAATGCAAAGGGCAAACCGGATTCATACATGATCACCAGCAGGCCTTCCGCCTCGGTATAGCCCATCATGAAATATGCTCCGCTTGCGGAATCCATCAGATAAATGTAGATCCAGCCGTCGCTGTCTGTCTCCTGCATTACCTCCCAGCCTTCGGCTTCAAACAGTGCAGCATAATCATGTATCGTCTGTACATCATCATAATAGAAATACAGTGCATAATAGCCATCGGAATTGCTGCGGTTATCATAGGAATAGGGCATCTGACCGGAGAAATCATGATAACTCATCAGTGCAGGATTGGGTTCAACTGTTGCGCTGACCTGTATTTCCTCAGGTTCTTCTGCCACAGGCTCCTCGACCGCAGGTGCCTCGGTGGCTTCGGGCTGAGCAATGCCGTCACCTACAATGATGTCCGTAGGAGCATCAGCGCCGCCTATAACCGTTTCGCTTTCCGTATCGGAATATTCCAGCCACGCGTTGTATCTGCCGTTTTCGTTGAAATAATAGTTATAATACAAGGTGTACTCAGGGCAGTTGAAGAAGGAACCAACTTCATTTTCACCCTTATAGTAATCGATACGTGCCTGACAATCGTTCAGATCGGGAATAAGTGCGTAAATTGCCAGTGCCGACTCTATATCGCCTCTCTGCTCATACAGCCTTGCAGAACAGTAGAAATAATAATCGGCGCTGAGTTCATAGCCGTACAGGGAAAGGAATACATTCCTTGCTTCCTCAAATTCGCCCCTGCTCATCATGTCGCATGCGGCAATGTACAGCAGATTGTAGTCTTTTCCGGTATTGTTGGCAAGGTGGGTCTGCACATCAGCACCATTGTACGGAATATCAGATTTATCAACATCAAAAGCATTGGGTGCAACTTCAAAATTGTACTGTACTATCGAAATGCTCAGCAGATCAACACAGCCGGTAAATGCACGTTCGTCTATAAATTCGACTCCGTTTCCGATATACACATCTCTGAGAGAGGTACAGCCGGCAAAGGCTTCAACGCCGATGATCCGGTAGGAATCCGGAATAAACACTTCTTTTATATTTCGGTTTCCCTTGAAAGCACCTTCACCGATGCCCACAACAGGTTCATTCTTAAAGCTTTCAGGCAATTTCAGCACGGTCTCGTTTCCCTCATAACCACTGATATAAATGCCTTCTTCAGTCTGTACAAACAGATATTTTCCGCTTTCGGCATGCGCGGTGCAGCCAAGCACCAGAATAAGGCTGATGATTATGGCAAGCAGCTTTTTCACAGGCATACCCTCCTAAGTATATAGAATTATTACTATTGTATATCCTATTTGCTCCGATGTCAAATGTTTATACCCTCAACAGCACCAATATTTATAATGCAAGTAATAGCAAGGTAACATTGTACACATACAATATTCAACAAACCACATTCCGGAGGAAACAGAAATGTCCGATGATTTCAGAAGCGCCCGCCATTGGGCACGCGAGCTTATAGAAAATGCAATGTATCCCTCTGCCCGTGCCATAGATGCCACGATGGGCAACGGTCACGATACAAAATGGCTTTGTGAGCTTGCGGGCGAAGAAGGTCATGTCTATGCTTTTGACATACAGCAGCAGGCCGTGGAAAGCACCGCAAACAGACTTCAGTCTGCCAATCTTTCACAGCGTGCCACGCTCATTCATGCAGGTCATCAGCTTATGGCAGAATATGTAAACGAGCCCGTAGACGCCATCGTATTCAACCTCGGCTGGCTGCCCAGCGGTGATAAAGCCGTCACCACCCTCACCCGGACCACTCTGCAGGCAGTCGAAGCTGCATCTGGATTGCTGGCTCCCGGCGGAATCATGACCATTTGCGTATATCCCGGTCATGATGAGGGCACACGCGAAAAACACGCACTGCTCGAATGGGCATCAACGCTCCCCCATACCGTTTTCGACGTAATGCTGAAGCAGTATCTCAATCAGCCCAATCAGCCGCCCCTTATGATAGCGGTACGCCGCCGCCCATAACAAAAACAGACCGGAGTTCATTTCGATAACTCCGGTCTGTTTTTTGTCATTATTCCCTTCCGGGACCACCTCTGCCCCATCCGAACACCAGACCCAGCGCTTCGGTCACTGTATCCAGGCCATGCACTTCCATGCCTTCGGGTATGCGCACTCCTTTGAGGGCCAGTTTTGGTACCACCACGGTCTTGAAGCCCAATCTTGCGCATTCGGAAAGCCTGCGTTCGATATGTGATATGCTTCTCAGCTCACCCGCAAGACCAACTTCGCCCATTACCGCCCAGCCTTGCGGTATCGGCTTATTGTGTCTCGAAGAAGCCACGGCCGCACACAGCGCAAGGTCGGCTGCGGGCTCTGTCAGATTCATACCGCCGGCAATATTGATGTAGACATCCTGATCATACAGCCTGATTCCCACGCGTTTTTCAAGAACCGCGAGCAAAAGCGACAATCTTCCCTGATCTATGCCGCTGGCCATGCGACGGGGATTTCCGAATACCGTATTGGATACAAGCGCCTGCACATCGGTGAGCAGCGGTCTTGTGCCTTCCATGGTACACATGACCACAGAGCCGCTGGCATTATGTGCGCGTTCGGACAGCAGCGCCTCGGATGCATTGGTTATCTCTATCATTCCCGCTTCGGCCATTTCAAACATTCCCAGTTCATTTACGGAACCGAATCTGTTCTTGACCGCCCTAAGCAGTCTGTAATGATTTTCACGGTCTCCTTCAAAATAAAGCACTGCGTCCACCATATGCTCAAGCACACGGGGACCGGCAATAGAGCCTTCCTTGGTAACATGACCTACCAAAAATACGCTTATTCCGGCAGACTTCGCCAGTTTCATCATCAGAGAAGCGCATTCGCGCACCTGGGACACACTGCCGGGAGCGCTTGCCATTTCGGGCAGATACATGGTCTGTACGGAATCGACCACCATGATATCCGGCTTAAGTTCCTCCATGCGCTTTTCCACTGTGTTCATATCATTTTCCGAAAGCACATAGAAGCCTGAACCTGATGCCCCGAGACGATTGGCGCGTATCTTTATCTGCCTTGCGGATTCTTCTCCGGAAACATACAGCACTGTGCGTCCGCTCTGAGCAATATTGGCACACATCTGCGTAAGCAGAGTGGATTTTCCAACGCCCGGGTCGCCGCCGACAAGCACCATGGAACCTTCTACGACTCCGCCGCCGAGAACTCTGTCCAGTTCGCCTATTCCCGTGGTAAGCCTGCTCATGGCTTCATCCGGAATATTATCCACTCTGAGCGCCTCTGCACCAAGCCCGGGGGCACGCTTCAGCTTTTTCTCGGCAACCAGTTTTTCAGTTTCCTTTATCTCTTCGGTGAAGCTGTTCCAGCTGCCGCAGTCGGGACATTTTCCCAGCCAGCGGGCTGTTTCATAGCCGCACTGATTGCATACGAACATCGTCTTTGCCTTTGCCATAAAGCACCCCATAACAAAAGAATCATTTCTTCATATTATAACACATATGCAGTTAATACGCCAGCGGTTGAAATATCACTATATTTGTTCTATAATACATAGGATAATCTAAACTGGAGGCATATTGCAATGCCGGATAAGAGACGCAGAACCGAAGAACAGGATAAAAAAGAAATACGCTCCATGGCTGACGCTGTGGATGAGCTTATCAATTTCAACAGCGATTCCGATGAGGTACAGGATATACCGGAAGATATCGATGCAGAAAAACCGCGCCGCAAAATACACACCATGAGCGACGCAGTTGATGAGATGCGCTCGTTTGCATCCGGCGAGGATTCCGGCAGCGAAAGCGCGGATCCCGAAACCGGATCCGATATTCCGGAATCACGCAGTCAGCATAAACCTCATAAGAAAAAGCGCGTATACGGTGAAGATATCGAAAGCGACAGCGACAACGACCTTCACCACAAAAGCAGCCGCAGCAAATCCCACAAGAAAAAGAAGGGACTGCTGAGCAGGCTCTTCTCTTCGGGTAAGGAAATACGTGAGGGCGAATCTCCCGAGGATGTTACCATCATGGGCCGCAAGCTGTCTTTTTGGCCCATGTTCATTTGCCTGATAGCCGTGCTTATGATACTTGCGCTTTTCCTCAACAGCGCAAACCTTACCATCGAAGAGCAGCCCGTAACCCTTCTGGCGCTCTCCCCCGATGCGGAAGGCTATCGCATACTTGTACTGTCCGATCTGAACGGCAAACGCTTCGGTGACGATCAGTCCACCTTGCTCCGAGAAATCAACTCCCTTGATTATGACATCATCGTCTGTCTCGGCGATATGGTCGGCGAAGACGGCGATCCGGAGCCGTTCTACGAACTGCTTGAAGGCCTGCCAAAAAGCAAGAAGGTATATTTCATTTGCGGAGATTCCGATCCCGGTCCTTACCGTAAGACCATGCGAAATGAAGTAGCTCCGCTTGCCGATCTGGTTCTGGAAGAATGGATACTTGGCGCAACTGCCCGCGGCGCAATTTATGTTGATTCCCCCATTGAGATACCGCTTGACAATGTCAGCATATGGCTCTCTCCCGCAGACATGCTGAACATAAACGCATCCGAATCCGTTATTCTGTGGAAAGACCAGACCTCGCAGGAAGAAAGCGGTTATCTGGCAGGCATCGGCGCCGATATAAATTCTCTTCCCTTCACCAATTATCGCTATCTGCTGTCTGAAAACCATCTGGCAGCCTGCAACAGCATGGCGGACAGTGATATACACATCGTGCTTTCCCACGTTCCTCCGGCAGATGATTTCATTGAAGCCGCATGCAACCAGACGCAGATAGACGGCAAATATCTTTCCGCGCCCGATATCGTGCTTGCAGGACACTACTGCGGCGGCGTGTGGAACATCCCTCTCCTCGGCGCATTTTATGTGCCGGATTCTTCGCTTGACAGATACGGCTGGTTCCCATCTCAGGACAGGGTAAACGGCATTCGCGAGATAGATGATGCACAGATATATGTCACCGCAGGTCTTTCAACCAGCGGCGATACTCCCCTGATGCCTTTCCGAATGCTGAACAGCCCGGAAATTTCCGTCATCACCATCACAGCAACTACTCCCCAGAGTATGCTTGAATAAAAAAGACACATCGGAGGTTTCTTCATATGAGCAACAGACAGAAATGGCTCTATACCGCGGCCATACTCATCTCCATGGTATTCCTGGCAATGTCCCATCAGCTGCGCTCCACTCAGCTCAGCTCCGTCATTGAATTCTACGGACTTACTTCCTCCGCTCAGGGCGTTCCCACCGCACTCTCCACGCTGGGCTCCATGACTTCGATGTTCATCGCCATTGCCCTGAACGGCCGCGTGCGCAAGCAGTATATGCTGATAACCGCAATTGCTGCTTCAATGCTCATGATGCTGCCCCAGTCCTTTTGCCCGCCTTATGTAGCATTCCTTGCCGCAAACTATCTCTGCGGCGTTGCCCTCGGCGTTATTGATACTCTGGTATCCGCTTGCATTGCGGAGGTACATACCGGCAAGACCGCCGCACTTATGATGTGCATGCTTCACGCCAGCTACGGCGTGGGCGGCATCACTTCCCCCGCACTGTTCGGCAACCTGCTCGCCGGCGGCATGGCATGGAATCGCCTGTTCTTCGTGCTCATCGGCATCGGTCTTGCAATCTTCCTTTATGTTACCCCCGTTGCACTCAGGCAGGCCCGTCTTACTCCCGTTTCAGGAAAAGCTGAAGGCGCTGTTTTCTCCATAGCCGCACTCAAGGAATTCTTCTCCGATCCCATACTTGCCACCTGCACCGGAATCATGTTCTGCTTCGGCGTTGCATTCAACGGCATGACCGGTTGGATGGTTCGCTTTGTTGATGTGAATTACTCCTCCACCCTGGGCGCCACCACTCTTTCCATGGTATTCGTAGGTCTGCTCATCGGTCGAGTCGTTCCTCCCTTCCTGCCCATACCCGAAAAGGGATTCCTCAAGGTCGCCGGCATCGGCTATTTCGTTTGCATGATGCTGCCCATCTTCATCGGCACCGATGTTGCCACCGCCGTATGCGCCTGCATCGCCTGCATCATCGCAGGTCCCATTCTCCCCTATGCCATCTCCATCGCCTGCGGACGCATGCTGAAGAACACCCTCATGTGCTCCACCATTCTGAACCTGGCACTTTATGTCGGTCAGACCATCGCATCTCCCATAATGGGCGCTATCGAAAGCTTCAGCGGACTTGAAAGCGCCATGTCTTTCTGCCACTCCTTCGGTCTTATCTGCTCCTTGCTGGCCATCGTAGGTCTGCGCAGTCTCCGCAAGGCAAAAGCCTGAACATGAAAGGAACAGTCGCATGAATTTCGAACTTCTCGCCCCTGCCGGCGATCTCAATACCGCAAGAGTTGCGATGCGCTACGGTGCTGACGCCGTTTACATGGGCGGCAGCATGCTGCAGCTGCGCGCAAAGAGCGTTGGCCTCACTCTTGACAACATCGCAACCGCCGCAAAGGAAGCCCATGCCATGGGCAAAAAGATATATGTAACCGTAAACTCCTATGCCCGCGACGAGGAGCTCGACCTCATTCCCGGTTATGCGCGTCAGCTTGAGGAAGCAGGCGTTGACGCAGCTATTATATCCGACCCCGGCGTAATGGCCATATTCAACGAATCCGCACCCGGTGTTGATATACACGTCAGCACTCAGGCAAATACCATGAATTCCGCAACCGCAAAGGCTTATTATGCCCTCGGTGCGCGCCGTGTCGTTCCTGCACGCGAGCTGTCCCTTGAGCAGCTGCGCATGCTGCGCAAAAATCTGCCTGCAGATATGGAAATCGAATCCTTTATCCACGGCGCTATGTGCATGTCCTATTCCGGACGCTGCATGATGAGCGCATTTATGACCGGACGCAGCGGAAACCGCGGCGAATGCACCCATCCTTGCCGCTGGAAGTATCATGTAATGGAAGAAAAGCGTCCCGGACAGTTCTTCCCCGTTGAGGAAGATGCCGACGGCATGGCTATCTTCTCCTCCTACGACCTCAACTGCATCGGCTTTATCGATCAGCTCATGGATGCAGGCATCGCTTCCTTCAAGATCGAAGGCCGCATGAAGAGCGAATATTATGTGGCCACCGTGGTAAACGCATACCGCAGAAGGATAGACGATATCCTCGAAGGCCGCAAATCCGACCTGCACAGACTCAGACGCGAACTCGAAAGCGTAAGCCATCGCCCCTACTCCACCGGCTTCTACTTCGGTCAGCTCAAGCATGTAGGCGGTGACGGCGGCGAATATGTACAGGGCTGCCAGTATTCTGCAGACATCGTATCCATCGAAGGCGGCCGTGCCGAGATCATACTCAAGAACAAGTTCCGCGAAGGCGACGTTCTCGAGGCCGTTACTCCTTCCGGCGCCGATATCAGCTTTGCAGTAGCCAACATCACCGACGAAAACGGCGAAAAGCTGCCAGATGCTCCCGTACCCACCCGCACTTATTTCATCGATTGTCCCGAAGGTCTTATGCCCGGCGACATACTGCGCAAGAGACTGTAATCCCATACACAAGGAGCATTTGCCATGCGCTGGAAACGGTTTCTGCTTTGCCTGTTTCTCGGCTTCTCAGGTGTACACAAGTTCGCAGAAAAGAAGACCGGTCTCGGCTTTATCTATCTTTTCACCTGCGGCATATTCGGTATCGGCTGGATATACGATTGCATAATGTATCTGAAAGCCGCCGTGACCGGCAGGACGGAATGTGTATCAAACGAAAGCATCGAAGCAGACAATGTTCTGACGGTTGCCGGTACTGTGATTTTTGCATTGCTGGCTATCGTCGGGCTTCCCGGACTATCCGGATTCCTCGGACTGGCAGGCGCCGTATTCTGTCTCCCTGCGGTCAGATGGCAGGATCTCTTAAACAGTCGTATCAACCGTGTTATCAGGGCAGGCATTATAATCGTAATGCTCGCAGCGTGCGTCATGCTTACTCCCTCTGCCGATACTGTCAAGAATACTCTCCCGGCAGACGATGCCGCCAATTCCGCGATGACCGGAACCACGGACATCTCCTCAGCAGGACCGATGCCCGATCACTCAGCCGAAGCCGCAGATGAACCTGCCGTAATACCGGCGGCAGAAACCACGGGCATTCCGGCAGTCACACCGGCCGAGCCGCAGGCCGATGAAAATACTTACGCGGAATACAGCTACATACTCAACACATCTTCAAAAAGATTCCACCATCCTTCATGCCCCAGCGTTGCACAGATGAAGGATATAAACAAAAAGGAATATCACGGCATCAGGGACACACTCATAGAAGACGGATATAAACCCTGCGGCAACTGTGAACCTTAAAACGACACCGCAGACTGCGTTGATATAAGCAGTCTGCGGTGTTGTTTTATCGTCTTCTATTCACATTGATGGTTTGAGCCAAAAACAGTCATGGCAACATACGGACATACTCCGCACGCTGCCATGACTGTTTTTTTCACTTGATGAGACCCTTTTCCTTCTCGGAACCGATATAAATGGTCTCACCGCTGCCGACCAGTACATTGATATTATCCCTGATCGCATGAGGAAAGAGATTGCTTGTACGTATCTTACTGAGGTCGACCCATTCCAGACCTATCTGGAAACGATCATGTTCGGTGGGCCTTTCCGGCTTGTCACTGGCGAGCTTGCACAGGAAAATGAAATAGATCTTATGACAGATATCTTCACCGTCCGCACCGGGTCTGTCTGCCACTCTTTCGTAAATTCCCGAAAGCCTCATGGGCTTCACCCGATAACCGGTTTCCTCCAGAAGTTCACGCTTGACAGTTTCCGTAAGCGTTTCGCCCGGATTCTGTCCTCCGCCGGGCAGAGCGTAGTATTCGCCGAATCTGGAGGTACAGCGGTTAAGGAGTATCCTGCCGCCATCAATGACAATCGCCTTGGCCGAATTGCGTATGGCCATGCTATTGCCTCCAAAGTAAATATTAAGTGTATTATACACTATTCTTCGCCGCTTTACAAGTTTTTCGTGAAATTCAGGTTTTTCACAGCAAATTATGTTAAGTTTGATTGATTATTTGTGAAAATGACGTGTTTTAATTGCACAATTGCCCATAAATTGATAAAATAGTAATAAGGGTAATCACGCGTATGCTAACATACGTAATCACAGGAGGAACATATGGCAGTTGCAGTCATTATGCCCCGTCAGGGCAATACAGTTGAAAGCTGTATCATCACCAAGTGGAACAAGCAGAAGGGCGACACCGTTGCAGTCGGCGATATCCTGTTCTCTTACGAGACCGATAAGGCCGCTTTCGATGAGGAAGCCAAGGATGCCGGTACTCTTCTGGAAATCTTCTTCGAAGAAGGCGACGACGTACCCTGCCTTCTGAACGTATGCGTTATCGGCAACCCCGGCGAGTCCGTTGACGAGTTCCGTCCCGAAGGCTCCGCTCCCGCCGAAGCAGCTCCCGCCGAAGCAGCTCCCGCAGCAGAAGCAGCTCCCGCAGCAGCTCCCGCTGATGAGATCGCCGAGCCCGTTGTTTTCGCCGGCGAACTGAAGATCTCCCCCCGCGCTAAGGCTCTGGCCGAGCGTATGGGCGCCGATCTGTCCTTCGTTAATCCCACCGGTCCCGACGGCCGCGTAATCGAGCGCGACGTTCAGGCCCTTATCGATGCAGGCAAGCTGGTAAGCAAGGCCGCAGCCGCTTCCTATGCAGGCGGTATCGCAGGCACCGGCATCGGCGGCAAGGTCACCCTGGCCGATCTGGAAGCCAAGCCCGCCGCTGCAGCCGCAGCTCCCGCAGCAGCCGCTGCCGCACCCGCTGTTGAACTGGGCAAGCCCGTTGATGACAGCTACACCGAGCCCATGACCAACATGCGCAAGGTTATCGCACGTACCATGATGACTTCTCTGTCCTCCATGGCACAGCTGACCCATACCATCGGCTTCGATGCAACCGAGATCCTGGCTCTGCGCAAGAGCTTCAAGGAGAACGGCGAAGGCATGGGCATGAACAAGATCACCCTGAACGACATCATCATGTTCGCAGTTGCACGTACTCTGAAGAACGTCGAGCACAAGGCTCTGAACGCTCACCTGATCGAGGACGGCAAGACCATGAAGTACTTCCCCAGCGTACATCTCGGCTTCGCTTGCGATACCGATCGTGGTCTGATGGTTCCCACCATCTTCAACGCCGACAAGATGACCCTGAAGCAGATCTCCGAGACCACCAAGAAGCTGGCTAAGGAATGCCGCGAAGGCAAGATCAACCCCGACTATCTGTCCGGCGCTTCCTTCACTGTTTCCAACGTAGGCTCCATGGGCATCGAGAGCTTCACTCCCGTCATCAATCCTCCCCAGACCGGTATCCTGGGCGTTTGCACCTCCACCACCCGCGTGAAGGTTGTCAACGGCGAACTGAAGCCCTATCAGTGCATGACCCTGTCCCTGTCCTATGACCACAGGGCTCTGGACGGCACTCCCGCTTCCAAGTTCCTGAAGGAACTGTGCTACAACCTCGAGCACTTCACCATGCTCCTGGCAAACGGCTAATTAAAAATACCCGGTCGGCCGGCGCAATCGCTCCGGCCGACTAAACACGGATATCGGAGGTAGATTTTTATGGCTATGTTTGATCTTATCGTGCTGGGCGGCGGCCCTGCCGGTTATCTGGCAGCTGAGCGTGCAGCACACGCAGGCATGAAGACTGCTGTTATCGAAAAGCGCGCTCTGGGCGGCGTTTGCCTGAACGAGGGCTGCATCCCCTCCAAGGCTCTGCTGAACTCCGCAAAGATCTATGAGCACGCCAAGGAAGGCAAGAAGTACGGCATTTCCGCAGCTGATGTTAAGCTGGACCAGAAGGCCGTTGTAGATCGCCGCGGCAAGGTCGTCAAGACCCTGGTTGCAGGCGTTGGTGCCAAGATGAAGGGTGCCGGTGTTACCGTTATCACCGAAGAAGGCAAGATCGCCGGCCGTGCAGACGGCGGCTACAAGGTCGTTGCCGGTGATAAGGAATACACCGCCACCAAGCTGCTGATCGCTACCGGTTCTTCCGCACTGGTGCCCCCGATCCCCGGCGTTCGCGAGAACATCGGTGATTTCGTGCTCACCAACCGCGAAGTTCTGGAGCTGCCCGAAGTTCCCGAGAAGCTGGCCATCATCGGCGGCGGCGTTATCGGCCTGGAAATGGCTGCTTACTACTGCGTAGCAGGCGCCAAGGTCACCGTTATCGAAATGATGGATCACATCGCAGGTCCCACCGACCGCGAAATCTCCACCATGCTGCAGAAGGAATATGCCAAGAAGGGCGTTGACTTCAAGCTGAACACCAAGGTCGTCGCTGTTGAGCCCGGCAAGGTTGTTTGCGAAGCAGATGGCAAGACCATCGAAGTTCCCGCTGACAAGGTTCTGCTGTCCATCGGCCGTCGTGCAAACACCGCCGACATCGGCCTGGAGACCATCGGCGTTGAGCTGAACCGTGGCGTTATCGTAGTTGACGATTGCGGCCGCACCAATGTTGAAGGCGTTTACGCTGCCGGCGACTGCATCGGCAAGATCATGCTGGCTCACACCGCATACCGTGAGGCCGAGGTTGCCATCAACACCATGCTGGGCAAGAAGGACAAGATGCGCTATCACGCCAATCCTTCCGTCATCTACACCCATCCCGAAGTTGCTTCCTGCGGCATGACCGAAGAAGAAGTCAAGGCCAAGGGCATCGACTACGAGGTAAAGAAGCTCTCCATGCGCTACTCCGGCCGCTTCATCGCGGAGAACGAGGGCGAGGATGGCATCTGCAAGGTTATCATCAACAAGAAGCATCGCAACATCATCGGCGTTCACATGCTGGGCAACTCCAGCTCCGAAGCCATCTGGGGCGCTGCTGCAATGATCGAGAACGAGCTGCGCGTTAAGGATGCAAAGGAGATCATCTTCCCCCATCCCACCGTCAGCGAGATCATCCGCGAAGTTATCTTCGAGTTCAACGACTAATTTGTATCCCCTGCGCGGCGCAGAGAGCGCTGGCAATTTGCGCCGCGTATGTATGATAAATAAACTTAAGGGAGAGATTTACCATGTCCAAGCAGATTTATGTCGATCCTAGCGTGGTCCGCGCTCCTGGCAAGATCACCTTCACCGACATTCCCGTCAATACCTATCAGAAGAAGGTTAAGGACGAGCTCGGCAACTTCACTGAGAAGGAATTCAAGAATATCTACCGTGATATGCTGTTCCTCCGCGAGTTCGAAACCATGATCCAGGACATCAAGACCACTTCTGAGTACTGCGGCGTTGGCTACACCCATCCCGGCCCCGCCCATCTCGGTATCGGTCAGGAAGCTACCGCTGTTGGCGAAGCTTTCACCCTGGATGTAAACGATATGATCTTCGGTTCTCACCGTTCTCACTGCGAGATTCTGGCAAAGGGTCTGTCCGCAATCGAGAAGCTGTCCGACGAAGAGCTCATGGAAATCATGAAGAACTTCCTGGACGGCGCTGCTCTGAAGGTAGCCGAGACCGAGCCCCATGAGAACGTCAAGGAGCTGGCCATCAACTTCCTGCTCTACGGCGCAATGGCTGAGATCTTCGCTCGCGAGACCGGTTTCAACCGTGGTCTGGGCGGATCCATGCACACCTTCTTCACTCCCTTCGGCATCTACCCCAACAACGCTATCGTAGGCGGCTCCGGCACCATCGCCATGGGCGCTGCTCTGTATAAGAAGATCAACCGCAAGCCCGGCATCGTTGTTGCCAACCTGGGCGACGGTTCCCTCGGCCGCGGCCCCGTTCTCGAGGCTCTGAACATGGCTTCCATGGGTCAGATGACCGAGCTGTGGGAAGGCGACATGAAGGGCGGCCTGCCTGTAATGTTCAACATCAATAACAACCAGTACGCCATGGGCGGCCAGACTGTTGGCGAGACCATGGGTTACGATGCTCCCGCTCGTCTGGGCGCAGGCTTCAACGCCGACCAGATGCATGCTGAGCGCGTAGACGGCTGGAACCCCCTGGCTGTTATCGATGCTTACAAGCGCAAGAAGGCTCTCCTGCTGGAAGGCAAGGGCCCCTGCCTGCTGGACCTCGTTACCTATCGTATGTCCGGCCACTCCCCCTCTGACTCCTCCTCCTACCGCGAGAAGGAAGAGATCCAGGCATGGTGGGATCAGGATCCCATCATCGAGTACCGCAACCAGCTGATCGAAGCCGGCGTTGCTTCCGAAGCTGAGTGCGATGAGATCGTGAAGTACGTCAAGGATGCTATCCTGCGCAACTTCAAGCTCTCCATCGATGAGGAAATCTCCCCCCGCATGGACCTGAACAAGAATCCCGACGAGCTGGCTGACATGATGTTCACCAACGGTCATGTTGAGTCCTTCGGCGGCGACACCACCCCCGATGTAAACCATCCCATGGCTGAGAATCCCCGCGTTCAGGCCATCGCACGCAAGGAGCGCTTTGCTTTCGACAAGAACGGCAAGCCCGTTTCCAAGAACAAGGTTTACCAGCTGCGTGACGGTCTGTTCGAGGCCATCATCGATCGCTACTACAAGGATTCCACTCTGGCATCCTGGGGCGAAGACGTACGCGACTGGGGCGGCGCATTCGCAGTTTATCGTGGACTGACCGAAGCTATCCCCTACCATCGTCTGTTCAACTCCCCCATCTCTGAGTCTGCCATCGTTGGCGGCGCTGTTGGTTACGCAATGGCCGGCGGCCGTCCCCTGGTTGAGCTCATGTACTGCGACTTCATGGCTTGCGCAGGCGACGAAATCTTCAACCAGATGGCAAAGTGGCAGGCAATGTCCGCTGACATCATCAAGATGCCCGTGACCCTGCGTGTTTCCGTTGGTTCCAAGTACGGCGCACAGCATTCTCAGGACTGGTCTGCTCTGGCAGCCCACATCCCCGGCCTGAAGCTGGCATTCCCCGCAACTCCCTATGATGCAAAGGGTATGATGGCTACCGCTCTGGCAGGCACCGATCCCGTTGTATTCTTCGAGTCTCAGCGTATCTACGATATCGGCGAGCAGTTCCACGAGGGCGGCGTACCTGCAGAGTACTACGAGATCCCCTTCGGCAAGGCTGACATCAAGCGCGCCGGTAACGACATCACCATCCTGACCTTCGGCGCAGTTCTGTACCGCGCACTGAAGGCTGCTGACGAGCTGAAGGCAAAGTATGGCATGGAAGCCGAAGTTATCGACGCCCGTTCCATCGTTCCCTTCGACTATGACTGCGTCCTCGAGTCCGTTAAGAAGACCGGCCGTCTGGTCATCGTTACCGATGCCTGCGAGCGTGGCTCCTTCGCCTCTGAGGTTGCCCGTCAGATCACCGAAATGGCCTTCGACGAGCTGGATGCACCGCCCGTTGTCGTTGCTTCCAAGAACTGGATCACTCCCGCTTTCGAGCTGGAAGAGTCCTTCTTCCCCCAGCCCGCTTGGATCCTCGATGCTATCGATGCTAAGATCATCCCCCTCAAGGGCCACGTACGTACCACCAACCAGACCCTCAACCAGAAGCTCATCAACGAGCGCAAGGGTGTGTAAGGTAATTTAAACATCCGGGCCGGTGTGATTTCACACCGGCCCTTTTCTTAAAGGAGCATCATTATGCTTTATTGTACTAAATGCAAGGTCATCATGAAGGATGGTCCCTGCCCTGTATGCGGACGCAGCGCTTCCAAGCTTAAGGCAGCAGAAGACCATGATGCGGTGCTGCTGATAAGCTGTCGCTTCCAGCATGCCACCATTTTGGAACCCTTCCTGAATGACAGCGGAATTCCCTGTTACAGAGACGGTGCACTCGGTGCAGCGCTCTCCATGACCTTCGGCAGCTACTTTGAGCTGTATCATCTATATGTACCTTATGCAAGCTACAGGGAAGCATTCGACCTTGTTCTAAACATGTTCGCTGATGATCAAGAAATAATCTCCCGCCTGCACAAGTACGAAACAGAAGAACCCGACGCATAATACGTCGGGTTCTTTTCATTTAAAACAGCGGTGCAAGAAATCTCAATATCGAGAGCCAAAGCCTGTACAATATATTCTTGCTTGTGCACATGTCCAGCGTTATCTCACGTGATTGGGCTATGCACTCCAATATATCATCCCTTATTTCGGTAATTACCGGCGTATCATACATCCACACGGCATCTTCAAAATGATGGCACAGACTGCGGTAATCAAGATTTATTGTGCCCACAACAGCGCAGCGGTCATCTGAGACGAACATTTTTGCGTGCATGAAGCCGGGGGTATATTCATATATCTTCACTCCCGCGCGCAGCAGTACCTCATAATAGGAACGCGTAAGCATGTAGGCCGTCTTTTTATCAGGTATTCCGGGAGTAAGTATGCGTACATCAATCCCGCTTTTGGCCGCCACCGTAAGGGCTGTTATCATTTCATCATCAATGATGAGATATGGTGTAGTAATATATGCATAGCTGCTTGCACGGCATAATATGTTGCGATACACCATCTCACCGATATGTTCACCATCGAGAGGACTGTCTGCA
Source organism: Clostridia bacterium (assembly GCA_045649485.1). GTDB lineage: Bacteria > Bacillota > Clostridia > Christensenellales > Aristaeellaceae > RUG11247. The sequence continues at coordinate 2,306 of JAZRPZ010000025.1, read as the reverse complement.
TACGGCTGAACATATCCTGCCGCATCAACCTCTGTATCGGGCATATATTTCCCGTAATCATCTTCAGACTTGGTTACAAATTCCCACAGCGACAGGAACATGATCGTCAGATTACGTACGCCTGCGCCATACAGTCGTACCGCGGTATCCTTCCAGTATCCAAAACGCTCAATATGATTGATGTATTCATCCGCCATATTGATGCCGCCTGTATATCCTATGTTTCCGTCAATTACGCATATCTTTCTGTGATCCCTGTTGTTGAAACGGGCAGAAAATATGTTTGTCAGCTTGTTGAATTCACAGGCTTTTATTCCTTTGCCTGTAAGATATTCCACATAATCATGAGGCACGAGCCCGAATGAACCGATAGAATCATAGAGCAAACGAACCTCCACTCCCTCAGCAGCTTTGCTTATGAGGATTTCCTCAATAGAATCCCACATAAAACCGGAATGGATTATAAAGTACTCCATGAAAATATATTTTTGTGCTTTGCGCAGAGCATCCAGCATTTTGGGAAACATCGCTTCCCCGCTGGGATAATAATCTACGGAAGTATTTCTGTATACTGGTGCCGTAGCGAAATTGCGAATATACTCCACTTGCGGGCTCATATCAGGATGCTCGTGTTTGAACTTATCCATATTTTCCGAGCCGGTCAGATATGCCTGTGCATATCTGAATTCTATGCCTTTAAGCCTGCGGCGCTCATCGGGACTAAACCGTACCTTTCCGAACATGAGATAAGACAGACCGCCCAATATCGGTACAGCCAGATTAATAATTATCCACGGTATCTTATGTGAAGGATTGGTGTCTTCACGTACTATATGCAGCACAACACAGAACGAAACGAATTCGCACAGCACATAGAAATGGGCAAAATATTTTCCCGATATAAGAAACCATCCAACAAGCAATCCCAGCTGCAGCAGCAGAAAAATCGACTGAAATCCATAATGTCTCACACCGGGCAGATGCCTTTTGGCTCCGAGAAGCCTGCCGGCGGTAAATCTAAATCTACTCATTGCTTCCTCATTGCCAGTTTTTGAAGACATCTATCCAGCCGACCGGCTCTGCGCATACTTCAAGCTCCGCCGGCGTAAGTTCCACAGCACTGTTGGACGTGCCGCATGCAGGATATACCTTTTCAAAACGCTTCAGAGATACATCAAGGTAAACAGCTACCCCTTCGTTCACGCCAAATGGGCATACGCCACCGACTGCATGCCCTATGCGTGTCTCCGCTTCTTCATGGGTGAGCATTTTCGCCTTGCAGCCAAACATCGCCTTATATTTCTGGTTATCAATGCGTGCATCTCCCGCCGCAAGAATAAGCACAGCTTTTCCCTGAACATCAAACGACAATGTTTTTGCTATCATAGCAGGGTCACATCCCACCGCCTGTGCGGCCAGTTCCACTGTAGCACTGGATACATCAAAAAGCGTTACTCTGTCAGCAAATCCGTATTTTTTGAGCTGTTCCAGTGCCCTTTCGTATGCCATATATACTTCCCTCTTTTCTGCTGTACATTCCAAAATTTGATGGTATATTCTAACACATATACCCTGATCTGTCTACTATTCCATCGCCTTTTTCAGCTTTCCAAGCGCATGCTTCTCTATTCTTGAAACATAACTTCGCGATATACCCATTATCCGCGCAACATCATGCTGCGGACGCTGCAAACCATCCACTATACCGTATCTCAACGCTATCACCTGCTTCTCTCTCTTATCAAGCACTCTGTCAAGCATGCGCAGCGCTCTTGCAGACTCTACATTCAGCTCGACACGTTCAGGTATCCCCTCCTCATCCGAGCTCAGCAGATCCATTAACCTTACCTCGTTGCCATCGCTGTCGGAGCCAATCGGATCATCCAGCGATACTGCAGCCCGGTTTTTCTTTGCGGCGCGCAAGTGCATAAGTATCTCATTTTCAATACAGCGCGAAGCATAGGCATTCAGCCTGCCTGCCTCGGGACGAAATGTGTTCACCGCCTTGATAAGTCCGATCGTGCCCACAGACACAAGATCATCCTGATCCCCGTCTGTGGAGGTATATTTCTTCGCTATATGTGCAGCAAGCCGCAGGTTGTGTACAATCAGTTTCTCGCGCGCCGCCGAATCTCCTGCCGCATGTTTTTTGAGCAGTTCTGCCTCTTCTTTGGCACTTAGCGGCTTGGGGAAAGATGATTTACCTGCAAGATGCAGTGCCAGCAGCCATACATCACCCAAGAGATTAAAAAGCCATTGCAGCATCATACCGCCTCCAAAGGGATAAGTCGGATCGTAGCCATGTC